>JBFWOB010000074.1:0-4094 GCA_050250755.1 Hyphomicrobiaceae bacterium | reverse complement strand
CGCTCCCCCTCTCCTCAAATCTCGCGCAGTGCGGTGCGCAGTTCGTCGACGACGCGGTCCTGGTCGGCGGGCTCGAGATAGGGGTGCATCGGCAGGCTCAGCACGCTGGCCGAGAGCCGCGTGGCCACATCGACGCCCGAGGTGGCGATGGGGCAGTTGGCGTAGGCGGTCTGATGGTGCAAGGGCCGTGGATAGTAGACCGCCGTCGGCACGCCGCGCGCGGCGAGCGCCTTGGCGAGCGCATCGCGCTTGCCGTCGGCAATGCGCAGCGTGTACTGCGCCCAAACCGAGACTAGACCGTCCGGCACGACCGGCGTCGCGACCACATTGTGCAGCGCCCGTGTGTAGCGCTCGGCCACCGCCTGACGCCGTTCGATCTCGTCGGCGAAGATGGCGAGCTTCTCGAGCAGCACCGCCGCCTGCACCGTATCCAGCCGGCCGTTGATGCCGACCCGCACGATGTCGTACTTGTCGCCGCCCTTGCCGTGCTGGCGGATCGAGTTCATCACCTCCGCGAGCCGGTCATCGTCGGTCAGGATGGCACCGCCGTCGCCATAGCAGCCGAGCGGCTTGGCCGGGAAGAAGCTCGTCGCCGTCGCGATGCCGAACGTGCCGACGCGACGGCCGTGTGACGATGCCCCGAAGCTTTGCGCCGCATCGCTGATGACCTGCAGGCCGTGTTCCGCTGCCGATTTCAACAAGGCGTCATAGTCGGCGGGCAGGCCGAACAGGTCGACAGCCATGACGGCACGCGGCGTCAGGGACGCCTTGCGGGCGGCGGCGACCGCATCCGGCAGCCGCGCGACGTCGATATTGAAGGTCTCCTCGCAGACCTCGGCAAAAACCGGCGTCGCACCGAGCAGCGCGATGCACTCGGGTGTGGCCGTGTACGTGAACGCCGGGCAGATCACCGCGTCGCCCGGCCCGATGCCGAGCGCCATCAGGATCACGAGCAGCGCGTCGGTGCCGCTCGAGACGGCCAGCGCGTGACGCGCGCCCGAGAACTTGGCGAGCTGCGCCTCGAGCTCCGCCACCTCCGGGCCCATGATGTACTGGCCATGGTCGAGGACCCGCGCGACCGCCTTGTCGAGGCGATCGCGGATGCGCGCCTGCTGCTTGGCCAGATCGATGAACGGGAGCGGCGGCGCTGTTCGAACGCGCTCAGAGGGGCTCGAGACGGCCATCGGTGGTCTCCCTGTAACGGCTGTTGTCTTCGGGGCAAACAAGATCGGGGCCAAGGCGACGGCCAGCCCGGCTCATCCATCCGATCCGGCGGGCCGGCACGCCAGCCATCAGAGCATAAGGCGGAACATCGCCCGTCACCACGGCGCCGGCAGCGATGAAGCAGTATTCGCCGAGGTCGTGACCGCACACGATGGTGGCGTTGGCACCGATGGTCGCGCCGCGTTTCACCACCGTGCGCCGGAACTCGGATTTTCGCTCGATCTCGGCGCGTGGATTGTTGACGTTCGTGAACACGCAGCTCGGCCCGCAGAACACACCGTCCTCGAGCTCGAGCCCTTCATACAGGCTGACGTTGTTCTGGATCTTGCAGTTGTGACCCACCTTGACCGATGGGCCGATCATCACGTTCTGGCCGATCGAGCAACCGTCCCCGATCTCGCAATTCTTCAGGATGTGAGAGAAGTGCCAGATCCGGGTGCCACGACCAATGCGAGCCGGCTCGTCGACGTACGCACTTTCGTGGATGAACACGCCGTCAAACGGGCCAGCCATGGTGATACCGCCTCTCGTCGCCGCGCACCTTGGCCAGCATCGGGTGTTGCTCGCCCTTGTTCAGCTCAATATCAGCCGTCCGGATCTGCGCAACCGTCTCGATCGACGGGCGCACGTCGGAGAGGGGAAAACCGCGCCCCGCCATGATTTCCTTGTAGCTGATATTGTGAAGGTCGGTGAACCCTTCGGAAAACTCGATCTCCTTGCCATCCAAGGTGATCGATCGGAACGTCTTCTGCTTGGCCGCAACCGCTTCGGGAACGTCGCGCACGTTGATCGACAGGAACCAGCGCACCCGCGCACGCTGGTATTCGAGGTAGCCCGCCGCGCAGTCCATTTCCCGATGGTGCACCACGCTGCGCTTCAGCGGCCCGAACAGGAAGCTCAGCATGTCGAAGAAGTGGACGCCGATGTTGGTCGCAATCCCGCCCGACTTGGTCTGATCGCCCTTCCATGACACGTAGTACCAGCGGCCGCGCGAGGTCACATACGACAGGTCGACATCGTGGATGCGCCCGCTCTTGTCCGCCATCATCTGCTCGCGGAGCGCGATGATGGTCGGGTGCAGGCGAAGCTGCAGGATCGTGTTGATCTTGCGGTTCGTGCTCCGCTCGAGTTCCGCGAGCGCATCGATGTTGTGCGGATTGAGAACCAGCGGCTTCTCGCAGATGGCATCGGAATCGCCGCGCAAGGCGAAGCGCACATGCGCGTCGTGCAGATAGTTCGGCGAGCAGACGCTGACATAATCGATCTTGCGTCCCTCGCGGCGCTGGCGGTCGACATAGCGATCGAAGCGCTCGAACTCCGTGAAAAAGCGCGTGTCGGGAAAGTGGCTATCCATGATGCCGACGGAATCGGACGGGTCCAAAGCCGCAATCAGGTTGCCGCCGTTTTCGCGGATCGCCCGCAGATGCCGCGGCGCGATGTAGCCGGCCGCTCCGATCAATGCAAAGTTTGGAATTCCCGCCTCGGATACCATCTCATTCCCCATCGACTTGCTTACAGGCGCCCATCGGACAATTCCGCCGGAAGGATGCCTTTGACGTCATAAACGAATGTCGGGCCTGATTTGCGCAGTAGCTTGCGAATACCCGCCGCGCCAAGCTGGACGATCTCGTCATGCGCCACTGCAAGAACCGCGCCGTCGAACTCGGCCTGCGGCAATGTGTTCGTGACAACGAGACCGTATTCCTCGTGCACCTCCTCGGGATCCGCCAGCGGATCGTAGATGGTCACGTGCGAGACGAAGGCCGCAATCTCCTTGACGAGATCGGCAACCTTGGTATTGCGCACGTCCGGGACATTCTCTTTAAACGAGAAACCGAGCACCAACAGTCTCGCCTGCCCGACCGCGATCTTCTGGCGAAGCATGGTCGTGATCACGTCGTGGGCGACATAGGCTGCCATGCCGTCATTGATTTTTCGGCCCGCCAAAATCATTTCAGCGTGAAAACCCACTTTATGGGCTTTGTGGGTCAAATAATAAGGGTCCACACCAATACAATGACCGCCCACCAAACCCGGCCGATAGCCGTGGAAATTCCACTTTGTGCCGGCCGCCGCCAAAACGTCCCGGGTATCCAGCCCCATTTTCTTGAAGAGCTGACAAAGCTCGTTCACGAGCGCAATATTCACGTCCCGCTGGATATTCTCGATCACCTTGGCCGCCTCGGCGACGCGAATGGACGCGGCGCGATGCGTGCCCGCGCGGATGATGGTCCCATAGACGGCATTGACAAGCTCCGCCGCCTCCGGCGTCGAGCCTGACGTCACCTTCGGGATATCCGGCAAACGCCGCTGCACATCACCGGGATTGATGCGCTCCGGACTATATCCGGCAAAGAAATCGCGATTGTAGACGAGCCCCGACACGCGCTCGATGATCGGGATGCACTCTTCTTCCGTCGCCCCGGGATAGACGGTCGATTCATAGACGACCACATCGCCGCGCTTGATGCACTTGCCGATCGTTTCGCTCGCCTTACGCAACGCCAGAAGATCCGGGTTGTTAGCGCCGTCGATGGGCGTTGGAACCGTGATGATATAGAAATTGGCAGCGGACAGATCGGACGGCGAAGTCGAATACGTGACGGTCTTTGCCGCTTCGAATTCTTCGTCCATCACCTCGTGCGTCCGGTCTATTCCCGAACGCAATTCGCCAATTCTCTTTTCATTGAGATCAAATCCGATGACCGGGAAATGCCGGCCGAGATAAACTGCCAGAGGCAATCCAACGTAGCCCAGGCCGATCACCGCAATACGAACATTCTTCAAGAGCGGAAGCTCGGCAACATCATGCGCGGCCCGCGAGCCCCCAGCCAAACCGGGACCCCCCACCTCGTTCGTAAACTGCATCT
>JBFWOB010000073.1:0-8466 GCA_050250755.1 Hyphomicrobiaceae bacterium | reverse complement strand
AGGCACCGGCACGCAGCAGGTGAACCTTACCATCAATCACGGCGGTGAGTTCACCGTCGAGCATGTAGAACATTTCCGAGCAATCGTGATGGATGTGCGGCGGTGGTCCACCGCCGGGCACGGTATAGATGACAACGGCGGCGTACTGCCCGTCAGTCCGCTCCCCTCCCATCAGCACGGTGATCCGGTCGCCAGCCATCCAGTAGGACGGAGTCTCGGGCGAAGGTGCAAAAGCAAGCTCTTTCTTCGACATCGTCGACATGTTGAAGCTCCTCTTTGCTACGCTGCCATGCTCTCGCGGATAGCGTCGGCACCACGCGCGACTTTGCTACCGCCATGAATCTGATCGACGTGAACGATCGAGGCATCCGGATGGTACATGGCCGCCGCAGCGTCCACGTCTTGCACATTGAATGAACGGGCCAACCAAAGATTGCAGAGTTCGGGTGAGGGAGCGCCCATGATCATCTCCGTCGTTTGGCAACGAGTTTCAAACCACGTTCAAACGCGTACGATTTAATCGCGTGCGATGTATTTAGAACTGAGCCTCCGCGGAGTGGTTCCATGACAATTGCCGGAAAAGAATCGTCGGAATCCTCTTCGTTGAGGCTCGACGAATTTCTGTGCTTCGCAGTCTACTCGGCAAACCACGCTTTCAATCGCATATACCAGCCCCTGCTGCGCGCACTACACCTCACGTACCCGCAGTTCATCGCCATGATCGTGCTTTGGGCCGAGGACAATCTAAGCGTCGGCGAGCTCGGCAGCAGGCTGTTCCTGCAATCCAACACCCTTACGCCGATGCTGAAGCGTCTAGAGGCTCTCGAGTACATTGAGCGCCGGCGCGATGGCGCGGACGAGCGTCAGGTGCGCATCAAACTGACCGCGAAGGGGCGCAAGCTGTAGGCAAAGGCGTCTGACATCATCAGCTGTGTTCGATCGGCGACAAAGCTCGAAGACAAACAGATGGCTCAGATGCTGCGGGACATTGGTGTTTTGCGTCGCTCGCTGGAAGGGCATGGCAAGTAATGATCCTGATCCTGCCGAGCAGCGGCAGCAGGTCATGGCCACACCAACTAAAAAAGACAGGATTGGCGGTAATCCAGTGCTCGGATCAATCCCGCAGCTCAACGAAGTGAGTGAAGAATTTTGTGACCACTTTGCGCAACCCTTCTTGCTCGAAGGACATAGCTGCGTGCGTGACCCGGATTGGCCTCCTCTCGGCGTTCCCCGGTGATCGCCGCATCTGCCCCGCTGCCGGGGGCACCGGTCGTAACGCCGTCTCGCGCGCATCGACCGGCATTGGCCCGTCTCGACAAATAGGTTCGAGGCCGCGCGCGTGCAACGTGCCGCTCGATGGAGCCGCGATCACTCGGCCACGGTGAAGCGCTCCGACTGAGGCGGCTGTGCCCAGAGCTGATCCGCGCCAGCCATGGCTTTGGCGCGTTCGGGGCTGGCGCGCCAGGCATCGTAGATGGCGTTGTCTTTCCACACAACGAGCGTGGTGATCTTCGTTGGATCGGCGATCCCGACGAGCGTCTGGCGGCTCACAAAACCGGGCGCGCGGCTCTGCGCCTCGCCGTTGCCATCGAGCAGCTTTTTCGCAGCCTCGATCTTGTCGGGCTTCGCCCAGTGGTGTGTAAGCACGGCGATCATATGGTCCGCCCGTTGTTGCCCGAGAGGGTAAAGCCGACGCTGAACTGAGCGTCCAGTCATGCCGCCAGCTTGACGTCAAGTACCGCGCATCGCGGTTGCCAACCGAGAACGCACTCGGTCGGCAACTGCGGAGCCAACCTACAGGTTGGCTTGGAAGTCGACGTAGTCGCGCACCTTCTTGTAGACTTGCAGGCGGTTCCGCTGGCTGTCCGCGACGATGATCTGATCGGTCTTCGGATTGAAGACGACCGCGGTCGGGAAGCAGAAGCGCCAGATCTGCTCGGGGTTCGGCACGCGGCGATAAGCTTTCATCATGTCGGGGTTGGCGTCGATCGACTGCTGGCCCCACTTCGACATGACCTGGGCGTCGCCGACGAGATGGATCAGCGGCTGGCCGTCCTTGTCGAAGATGCACAGGCGATGATTGCCCCAGTCGGTGACATAGATGTCGCCGTCGGGGTCGACGGCGACGCCAGTCGGGTGATTGAGGATGCCGGCGGAGATGCGCTCCTCGTTGGGGTTGGCACCGATGAAAGGTCCGAGATAGGTGACGGCGAAACTACCGGGCGGACGCGGCAGCTCGCCATGGCGGCCGATCGACATCAGATGTTTGCCCGTCGGTGATAGCTTCTGCACCCGATGGTTCTTCCAGTCGGCAACGAAGATGTTGCCGTCGCCGTCGAGCGCGAGGCCCCAAGGCTTATTGAACTCGCCCGGTCCGCTGCCGGGCTTGCCCCACGCGGAGACGAACTTGCCGTCGGGCGTGAACACCTGGAGACGGTCGTTGCCGGAGTCGGCGACGATGACGTTGCCGTTCTTATCGACTACGATGCCGGCCGGCATCTTGAGTTCTCCCTGGCCGCTGCCGGGCTTGCCCCACTTGCGCAGGAACTTGCCCTTCTCGTCGAACACGGAGACAGTGCTCGTCCACTCGTCGGTGACCAAGACTTCGCCGCCCTTGCCGACGGCGACGCCGAACGGCCAGACCGTCTTGCCGTCGCCTTCGCCGTAGGTGGCAAACTCGGACAACAATTCTTCCTCGTTGGGGCCGCCGACCTTGATGTGGTTCACCCGCATCGCGAAGTTGTTCTCGTTGCCGCGGTTGGCGACGTAGACGCCGTCATTACCGTCGAGGCACATGGTCTGCGGGTAGTTGAAGCCGGTGCCGTTGGCCGCGGCGCGGCCGATCGCGTGGCTCCACTCGTAAGCGCGTCCCTTCACGTATGTCGATAGCGCCATGGCGCACTCCGTGATTTCGTCCCGACAGCCTCGAACGGGCGCCGAGGAATACATGCGGTGGATGGGATGCCTGCCGGAGCATCGCCGGCCGGCAGGCAAAATGCGTCACTGCAGGAAGGCTGGCTGCTCGAAGCGGCCATTGACGATAGGCTTGGCGTCGAGCTTCAGCCATTTCTCGAGGATGGTCGAGTAGATGCTGCGGAAGTCCATGTTGGGGTTGAGGTCACCTTGGACGAGCTTGGCATCGTCGAGCGAGGGCATGTCGCCGTAGTGGCCACCCCTGACGTGATCGCCAAGCACGAACGTTACGCCGGCCGCGCCATGGTCGGTGCCGGAGCCATTGTCGCGCACGCGCCGACCGAACTCCGAGAAGATCAGCACCGTTACGTTGTCTGAGCGATCATGGGCCCGGAGGTCGGTCATGAACGCCTCGAGGCCGGCGGTCAGATCTGACCAGAGCTGCGCATGCAAAGGATTCTGCCCAGCGTGCGTGTCGTAGCTAGCCTGGTCGCAGTAGAACACGCGCGTGCCGAGGTCGGCGAAATGCACCTGCGCGATGCCCTTGAGCTTCTTGGCGATGGCCGTGTTCGGATACTTGACGTCGCTCTTGTAGCGGCCGGGCGCCACTTTCAGGATGTCGGCGCCCTTGAGGCTGTCGAGGCCCGTTGTGCCCATGTACTCCATAACGCCGGAGCCTGGCTCGGGCTTGTACATTCGCGCGAAGCGCTCAAGCATGGCGAGGCGCTGCTCTTTGCTCGTGATGCCCGGCAGGAAGCCATAGGACTCGAGCGAGCCCGCGACGCAGGCGACCGGCACACCCGGCACCGCCAGCGCACGGAAGAGGCACGGCCCGAAGCTCACAGCAGTGACGACGTTCTCCTTCTTCGGGTCGAACTCGCGCACGACGCGGCCGAGCCAGCCTTCAGTGCCGACCTTGTCGGGCTCGCAGGTGTGCCAGATATCCATCGAGCGGAAATGCGAGCGCGGGCTGTCGAGGTAGCCGACGCCGTGCAGGATAGCGAGGTTGCCCTCGTCCCAAAACTTCTTCATCGGCGCCACATAATTCGGAATGCCGAAGGTCTTGTCGATCTGGATGATCTGGTTGTCGCCGATCGACACGGCCTTGCGGTTATCGCGATACAGCGGGTTGTTGTACGGGATGACCGTATTCAAATAGTCGTTGCCGCCAGAGAGCTGGACGACAACGAGGACGGGATCCTTGGCTTTCGTGGCCATTGAGTTTCCTCCGAGAATATCGTTGTGCGGTTTGGATCAGGCGAATTGGTACTCGCGCGTGGCGACGATGAGCTGGAGGAGCTCGCTCGTGCGCTTCTCCGACGCCTCGCGGTGAGCGGGCGTATCGAAGCTCAGGCGGCCCCATTGTTTCGCCTGCTCCTCGAGCACCTTGCGGGTGTCCGTCTCGACCTGGATCGGCCCGAGCAGATCGAGGCATGTATCGACAAGCTGCTCGGGCTCGATGACGCCCATCTTCTCGAGCCGCTTCACGATCGCCTGGAAGCCCGGCAGGTTCGTGTTGCCCACCTGCTCGGCGACGAAGTTGATGCGGGCCATCAGCGAGCCCGAGTTGATCCACTCCGAGCCCGTGTGCCAGCCCTCGACTGACGGCGGATTGAGGAGATCCTGACCCATGTAGGCGGGCTGCATCGAGAGCTCGCCATAGCCGGGCTTCGGCAACTCGTAGCCGCCCATGACGCGCAGCGTTCCGACAACCACCTCGGCTGGCGACTTCAGGTGTGTGTAGCGGGCCTTCTTGAAGGCTTCCGAGTTGAAGAGCGCGCGCAGCACCGGCTTCATCTCGTAATTGTTCTTGCGCAGTGTATCGGCGAGCATTGCGACGGTGGCAGGATCGCGCGGCGGCTCGATGCTCCACGCCGGCACCTGTGGCTCGTCGGCGACGAAGAAATTGTAGAGGTGACGGCAAATGAACGTCGCGCAGGCCGGCTGCTTCAGGATGATGTCGATGATGTCATCGCCATTGAGGTTGCCGGTGTGGCCGAGAAAGGTCTTCACGCCGTCGTCGTGATCTTCGGGCCGGTACTCGAACTTCCAGGGGAAGCGGCCGTAGGGCAGGCGCGGGACCTTCGTCGCAAAAGTCCAGCCGGTGAAGGCGCGGGAAGCCTCGCGCACGTCCTTCTCGGTGTAGTGGCCGACGCCGAGGCTGAAGAGCTCGAGCAGCTCACGGCCCCAGTTCTCGTTCACTGCCGTGCCATGGTTCTGGTTGTTGTCGAGCCAGAAGATCATGGTCGGGTTCTTCGCGAGCGTCATGAGCAGGTCGCGATAGTTGCCCATCCCGTGCTCGCGGAAGAGCTCGATCTGCTCCAGCAACTGGTCGTAGTTGTCGACCTTGGAATTGCCGGTAGCGAGGACGTGGTGCCAGAACAGCGCCATCTTCTCCTGCAGTGGGCGCTGCGTCGTCACCAGGTGGTACATGTAGTGGACGTTGCCCATGGGGGGCACGCCGCCGGGTAGCAGCGATGCCGGCTGATGGCGAAGCAGCGTGTAGGTATCGACCGGTGGCCGCGCCTCGTAGGCGAGCAGTTCCTCGACGGTGGCCTTGTAGCCCTTGTCGAGGCGCGTCTCGATCTCGTCGCGACCGGCACCGAAGCCGGCGCGTCTCATCAAGTGCGCCATGAGTGCAATGTCTTCCTGGTGAGCCATGGGAGTCTCCTTTTCCCTTCCTATCAACCGGTCAGACGAAACTCAGGCAGCCGGGGTCACGGCCGGCGAAAGAACCAAGCTGGAGATATTGAATTGCGAGTGGGGCTGCGCCCATTCGCTAGCTGCGCATTCGCGGAGCACACGGTCCCTCGCGGCGCGCCAGCTCTGTTGCGCGCAGGTGCCGTGCCCAAGCAATTTGGCGACGTGCATCTGGGGTCTCCGGCGACAAGGGGCGATCGCTGCTGAACCGAGGCAGGTATGCGCCGTTGTCCGGACTTACGACAATCTGCCGCCAGAAATTATGCGCTGTCAATCCGACCGAGCCGTCAACAGCGGTGAAGGATGTGCCCAAAGACAAAGGTAGGATCGCCCACCCGACGGAAAACGCCAGACCTTCTGCGGCTTACCAATCCCGAGTCTGAGCGAACTTCGTTCTGCCTGCCGTGGATGCACCATCCGCGAGCAAAAGCTGATCGCGATCGACCCCGTGAAATTGCTCGAGATCCCACAAGGAGACATTCAGCGATCTGAGATCGGCGACGGTTCGGCGTCTCCGACCATGTCCGCAAGTTGGGGCATGACGTCAGTGCTCAGATATTGAAATTCTCTGCGATCTTGATCACCACATCGACTTCGATGTTTGGTAGCGAGCTGCCGATTCCAGCTATTGGGCGCCGGCAGGGCTGAAGGCGCGCATTTCGAGCACTTCGGCACGATCTCCCGGCTTGCCGCGCGTTTCGCCGACGTCGAGAATGTCCTCGGTGCCGTCGCGCGAGCAGGAGATCGGCCACATGGACTTCGGACTTGTCATCGAATTGACGGCGCTGCAAGAGAAGTGCCTCGCACTGGCATACGATTTTGCCCGGCAGCTTCGCGCGGGAGTATTGTAGGTGTTGGTATTGATAGTTGACATCGGCCGATCTTCGGTCGATCGCAATGTGCCCGTTCCGGCCAGGGCCGCTCGTCGGTAGGTTGCGAAAAGCCACGAAAGCTCGACGGAGGAGAACCTCTTCGTGACCCACGCGGCTGGCCGCTCTACACCGAATGCATGAGCCTCCCACGCACACACTCGCCGAGCCAACGCGCGACGCCGATCCCACCCGTCGTGCCACTGGCAACAGCTCGCCGCCTTTGGCTCACCGCCCAGCGGCTCGATGAGCCGGCTCCGTTCGGGGATGGCGCTGCCGCCGTGAAGGCCGCCGTCGAGCACCTAGGTTACGTCCAGATCGATACGATCCACGTCATCGAGCGCTGCCACCACCACATCCTGTTCACGCGTATCCCCGCTTATCGACGCGAGGACCTGCATCGGGCCCAAGCCACGGAAAAGACCGTGTTCGAGTACTGGACGCACGCCCTCTCTTACGTCCCGACTCGAGACATCACCCACTTCGTGCGCGCGATGAGAAGCGGCTGGCGACGGTTCGCCAGCTGGTACGGCACCGTCTCCGACGCCGACATCCGCCGGCTCGTGCGGCGCATCGCCCTGGACGGGCCGCTGACACTGCGCGACCTCGACGAGGACGTACGCATCGAGAAGACCCACCTGTGGGCTTCGACCAAGCCATCCAAGCGCGTGCTGCAGCTGGCATTCTACAAGGGGCTGCTCACCATCAGCGAGCGCC
The DNA here is from genome assembly GCA_050250755.1 of Hyphomicrobiaceae bacterium. Taxonomy (GTDB): domain Bacteria; phylum Pseudomonadota; class Alphaproteobacteria; order Rhizobiales; family Hyphomicrobiaceae. The sequence goes on along the minus strand of JBFWOB010000073.1, from coordinate 1,267 downwards.
AGGGTATGCTCAAGACCTATGAGCTCAGCCGCCGCCATTTCGGCTGGGAGCGACTGCCGACCGCCGCAAGTGAGACCGAAACAGATAACTACCTGCTTGACCGGGCACTCCGTGCGCAGGGCCTCGTCAGTCTCGATTCCATCTGCCACCTCGACGCCAGCCGCAAGCCGCAGATCACACGCCTTATTGAGGCGCGCGTACGCCGCAAGGAACTCGTGCCCGTTGTACTGGAGGGCGAGACGGCTGCAACGCACTGGGTGCGGCCAAACATGCTCGAGACGCGCATTGCGGTGCGCTCGCCGCGAGTCCACATCCTGTCTCCGTTCGATCCGCTGGTCATCCAGCGCAAGCGGCTGCACCGAATCTTCGGCTACGAGCACCGCTTCGAGGCCTATGTGCCGAAGGCCAAACGCGTGCTCGGTTACTTCGCCTTGCCGGTGATGGTCGGAGACGAGGTCGTAGCTGCTCTCGACCTCAAGGCTGACCGTGCGGCCGGCCGCCTGCTGATCCAACAATGGACCTGGGTCGGCCGCGGCACGCCAGCCACGCACAAGGCCGCGATCGAGGCCACCCTCGACCGCTTCGAGCGTTTCCAGCTGGCGCGATGAAGGCCCAATCAGTAGCAATGCCCGGCATGTGATCCCAGAAGCGGAAGTCGCCGTTTGTATTGGCGGGCCGCTGGGACCGTCGTTACGAATGTCCGCTTTCATGACTGCAGCAACCATGTCAGCGGCACGGCGAACCGACGATCATGAGCCAGGGCGGTCATTAACGCGTCCGGAATAAAAGGTCTGCATCGGGCCGAGCGGCACATCCTCAGATCAAGCGCTTTCGGCTAAGCGTCCATCGTACCGAATATGAACTTCCGGGCGTTGAAAGTGCTCATTGACCAGCAGAACGTCGGCGCTTTTCTCTGGCGCACAGAAACGTTCATAGAGATCGAAGGCAGGGCGATACCTCTCGGCGTAGAGTTGTCGCGCCACATCCTCACCACCCAGGCGATCAGCATCTCGGGACACACCTCTGAGTTCAGACGTGCGTTCCGACGCTTTCACAAATATCGTTATGTCCCAGCCGTCGCTCAACTCAGGCCGCTGAAGAAACGTCCCATCGACAACAAGAATGCCATTGGCTGGGGCCAATTGCGGTTCCCGTTCGACAGGCATGTCATTTTCGAGATCAAAGGATTGTGTGCGATACAGACGATCACCGTTAGGCCCCAATGGAACAAGCAGCAGCTGCATGACTGCAGGCAAATCACGTGCAT
>JBFWOB010000072.1:0-8832 GCA_050250755.1 Hyphomicrobiaceae bacterium | reverse complement strand
GCCGCTCAAAGTCGACGACCGCCGCGAGCGTGGTCGCCTGACGGTCGACAAACTGCTGAATGACGAGCAGCGCGAGCGCTCGCTCGCCTCGCTGCGCCGCAAGCGCGAGCGCGATGCACGTCGCGCATCCGGCATTCAGCAATCGCGCGAGAAGATCATGCGCGAGGTGACGATCCCGGAGGTGATTACCATCCAGGAACTCGCCAACCGCATGTCGGAGAAAGCGGTCGACGTCATCCGCCTGCTCATGAAGCAGGGCGCGATGCACAAGATCAACGACGTGATCGATACCGACACCGCCGAGTTGATCGTCACGGAGTTCGGACATACGCCGAAGCGGGTCTCCGAGGCTGACGTCGAGGAAGGCTTCATCGGCGCCGACGATACCGACGAGAACCTCACCCCGCGTGCACCCGTGGTCACGATCATGGGCCACGTCGACCACGGCAAGACGTCGCTGCTCGATGCTATTCGCCAAGCCAACGTCGTGTCCGGCGAGGCGGGCGGCATCACGCAGCACATCGGCGCCTACCAGGTGACGCGAAACGGTCAGGAGATCACGTTCATCGACACCCCGGGTCACGAGGCGTTCACTGCCATGCGTGCCCGTGGTGCGAAGGTGACGGATATCGTCGTGCTTGTGGTCGCAGCCGACGATGGCGTCATGCCCCAGACGGTCGAGGCCATCAATCATGCCAAGGCCGCGGGCGTCCCGATCATCGTCGCCATCAACAAGATGGATAAGCCCTCCGCCGATCCGTCGCGTGTGCGGACAGACCTGCTCCAGCACGAAATCGTGGTCGAGAGCATGGGCGGCGAGACGATCGACGTTCCGGTCTCGGCCCTGAAGGGAACGGGGCTCGATTCGTTGCTGGAGTCCATTCTGCTTCAGGCCGAAGTGCTCGAGCTCAAGGCGAATACGGAACGCTCCGCGGAAGGTTTCGTCATCGAGGCGAAGCTCGAGCGCGGTCGCGGCCCAGTCGGCACCCTGCTCGTGCAGCGCGGCTCCCTGAAGGTGGGCGACATCATCGTCGCGGGCTCATCGTGGGGGCGCGTACGTGCGCTGATCGACGATCAAGGGAAGAACGTGGCCTCGGCAGGCCCGTCGGTTCCTGTCGAGGTGCTGGGTTTCGACTCGGCGCCTGAGGCGGGCGACCAGTTCGCCGTCGTCGAGAACGAGGCACGCGCTCGCGAACTCACTGACTACCGCACGCGTAAGCGTCGCGACACGCTGGGCTCTGCGGGCACCTCCCGCACGCTCGAAGGCATGATGCAGCAGCTCAAGGAGGCTGGCCGCAAGGAGTTCCCACTCGTCATCAAGGGCGACGTGCAGGGCTCGGTGGAAGCCATTATCGGTTCGCTCGCCAAGGTTGGCAACGAAGAGGTGATGGCGCGAGTCGTGCACTCCGGTGTCGGCCAGATCACCGAATCGGATGTCTCGCTTGCTGCGGCATCCAAGGCGATCATCCTCGGCTTCAATGTGCGTGCCAACGTGCAGGCGAAGCAGGCGGCCGATCAGCAAGGCATCGAGATCCGCTACTACTCGATCATCTATGATCTGGTGGATCAGGTGAAGGCGGCCATGTCTGGCCTTCTCTCGCCGACAACCAAGGAAAACTTCCTCGGTTACGCCACGATCAAGAAGGTGTTCGACATCTCGAAGCAGGGCAAGGTGGCCGGCTGCCTCGTTACCGAAGGCAAGGTCGAGCGCGGCGCCAAGGTCCGCCTGCTGCGCGACAAGACCGTCATCCACGAGGGCACCTTGTCGATCCTGAAGCGCTTCAAGGACGACGTGAAAGAAGTGCCCGTCGGTCAGGAGTGCGGCATGGCCTTTGCCAACTATCAGGACATCCGCGAGGGCGACGAGATCGAGTGCTTCCAGGTCGAGACGATCGCCCGGACCTTGTAAGGATCGCAGATGATGGCGCCACCACCGTTTGTGGTTCGCCGGTTCGAGATGGGGGAGGCGGAGGCGCTACGGCGTCTTCGCCTTCTTGCTTTGAAGGACACGCCCGAAGCCTTTGGAATGGGCTACGAGCAGGACGCCGCCCGCCCATTTGAAAGCTGGCAGCAATGGATTGCCGGCAACCCGCCGTTCGGCGCTTTCGTTGACGATGAGCCGCGCGGGCTGGTCAGCTTCTCGCGGCAGACGGCCGCCAATCTTCGCCATCGCGGCACGCTCGGCGCCATGTACGTCGCGCCCGAGCTTCGCGGCACCGGAGCCGCCGCCGCGCTGGTCGAAGCCTTGCTTGCTCATGCCCGCGCCGTGGTCGAGCAGGTGCATCTGTCCGTCAACGCCGATAACGACCGCGCTGTCAGCTTCTACCGCCGCATGGGCTTCCTCGAATACGGCCGCGAGCCGCGCGGGCTCCGTTATGCCGGCACCGACCGGGATGTCCTACTGATGGTCCACATGCTGCAGCCGGCTGATTGATGAATGGTGCGGCATGGGCGAAATGCTGCACAATTATCCGCGAGTGTCGCTCGAGGCATTTCACGCCTTTCGGGACGAGCGCCCGAAGAGTGAGAAGTGGGAGCTGATCGGGTGTTCCCATGATGATGCCCCCGCCGTCGCTGATCCATCAGCGGATCAGTAAGAACATTGAGACGATGCTTGCTGCGCGCCTTCGCGAGACACAGCTGGGCTGGATGGCGGACCGCGAAATCGGTGTCCTCCTTGCAAACGCCGCACTTTATAACCCTGAACCCGATGTCACGGTCATCGATACCGAAATCGGCGGAAGTGCTGTCTTCAAGCGATCGCCCCGAGCGCCGTGTCGGCTCGGACAAGCCGATCGTGCTTGCGACCAAGATTGCCTACCACCAGCCCCACGAGCCCTGCCGCGGGGTCCTGGTCGCGCGCCAGGACGTTGTCGAAGCCGATCTTCACATCCGTGAGAACGAGATCTGGCGAATGATCCAACTGCATGCGCCGGCTGACCGCATCGTCATCCCGGATATTGGCGACATCGGCCCGCTCGGCGATCTGTATCGGCACACACCGCTCTTCCCCAAAACCGGTTGACGGATGCCGGGTTCAGCGCGATGAAGCCACCCTCGATCACGCGCGCGAAGCAGCCGGCTCCCCGTCGGGGAGTTGCTTCACGCCACTCAAGAAGGACTGCCGCGGTTCGATCCCGCTGCGGACACCGGAAACGATGACAAGACGCAATGCACGCGCCGGCGAAGCACATTCGGCCGGCCCATCCCAGCGACAGCTTCGGGTCGGCGAACTGGTTCGTCATAAGCTCGCCGAAATGCTCGCGCGCGGTGAGGTCCACGATGACGTGCTCGGGAAACACCTCATTTCGGTGCCTGAGGTGCGTATGTCGCCCGACCTCCGTTTGGCGACCGTCTACATCATGCCCCTTGGTGGCAATGACGTGAGCAAGGTCCTTGCTGCGCTCGACCGGAACAAGCGCTTCATCCGGGGCGAGGTCGGGCATGCGCTCAATCTCAAGTTTGCGCCCGAGCTTCGCTTCCGATTTGACGAGACCTTCGACGAGGGTGCGCGCATCGACGCACTGCTCGCCAGCCCGAGCGTCAAGCGCGACACGACCAAGTCCTGAGCCAGGTGCTCCCTTTGCCGGGCACTCGGCGAAGGGGAGCGCATCGCGGTGACGGGCGCGCGTGCGTCCGAACACTGAGTTGACCTTTCCTCCAAACGTCTCCCGTTCGAGTGCAACGCCGCGGGAGTGGGACGAGCGCATATCCATGGCACGCCGCAAGAAGGGCAATCCGATCAATGGTTGGATCATTCTCGACAAACCCGTCGGAATGACCTCGACACAGGCCGTTGGTAAGGTGCGCTGGTTGTTTCAGGCACAGAAGGCCGGCCATGCCGGCACACTCGATCCGCTGGCGACGGGCGTGTTGCCGATCGCGCTGGGCGAAGCAACCAAGACGGTCCCATATGCCGTTGATGGTGCGAAGGCCTACGAATTTACGGTTCGTTGGGGCGTCGAGACGGACACAGACGATGCCGAAGGTCGCGTCGTCGAGACATCCGATCGTCGTCCAACCCAGCGTGAGATCGAGGCCGTCTTGCCCGATTTCCTCGGCGAAATCCTTCAGACTCCGCCCCAGTTTTCGGCGATCAAGATCCAGGGCGAACGTGCCTATGATCTTGCCCGATCGGGCGAGAAGGTTGCGCTTGAGCCGCGCCCAGTCCTGATCGACCGTCTTGAGCTTGTGGATATGCCGGACGCGAACACGTCCATCTTCGAGGCTGAGTGCGGTCGCGGCACCTACGTTCGCGCGCTGGCTCGCGACATGGGCCACCGGCTTGGGTGTTTTGGTCACGTGACCCAGCTCCGGCGGACACGTGTGGCGGCGTTTGATGTCGAAGGGGCGGTCACCGCTGCCGAGCTCGAAGCCGCGCACGATGCCGATGACGGCGGCGCGTCCCTTGCGCGTTATCTGCAACCCATCGAGCTTGCCCTGTCGGATCTCATCGAGCTGAACGTCACCCAGCAAGACGCGGCGCGCCTCGCGCGAGGCCAGACTGTTCTGATGCGCGGTCGCGACGCGCCGATCACCTCGGGCGAGGCCTATGCGGTATGCAAGGGGACGCTCATCGCGCTTTGTGAAATCGAACGGGGCGAGATCCTGCCGATCCGCGTGTTCAACAACAGCCCCTGATCCCACAACATCGGTCGTAGCCGCCCACATGCGCGCTCGGCGTCAATGTTTTCTGCTCGCCCCGGCTCGGCTTTCGTGTATAAGCGGCCCTGCATATGATCTCGCACAAAGAGAGCCTATGCCCGCGACCCTGCTGGACGACATCCCGGCTGTGGCCGCATTGGAGACGCCGAACCCTGATCGGGTTCGCCGATCCATTCCTAGAACAAGAAAGGAACAAACCGATGTCGCTTAGCATTGAGCGCAAAAGCCAGATCGTGAAGGAATTTGCCTCCAAAGAGGGTGACACCGGGTCGCCGGAGGTTCAGATCGCTCTCCTCACGGAGCGCATCAACGGTCTGTCCGACCACTTCAAGTCGCACAAGAAGGATAATCACTCGCGTCGCGGACTGCTCAAGATGGTCAGTAAGCGCCGCCAGCTTCTGGATTATGTCAAGGCCAAGGACGAGGCCCGCTATAGGAAGATTATCGAACGTCTCGAGCTGCGTCGCTGAGGCAGCGCCGCGAGACCATCAAGTGCCCCTCGCCGACAAGAGGGCCTGGACCTGAAGAATGCGCCGGCTCCTGAACGGAGACTCGCGGCGCATTCGTCGTTTGGTCAGGCTCAGGTAGAGAACCTGGAGCAGACGACAAGCCGCCACCACCCTGAGACGATTGAACCCGGTCGTCACCGAATGTCCGTCCGACACTGAACGCCAAGAGACCGAGAAGAGCGATGTTTGAGATTCACACAGAAGAGATCGAGTGGGGCGGCCGTAAGCTGCGCTTCGAGACTGGACGTATGGCCCGCCAGGCCGATGCCGCCGTCGTTTGCCAGTATGGCGAGACGAGCGTTCTCGCGACCGTGGTCGCCGCCAAGAGCGTCAGGCCCGGGATCGATTTCTTCCCGTTGACCGTCAATTATCAGGAAAAGACCTATGCCGCCGGCAAGATTCCCGGCGGTTTCTTCAAGCGCGAAGGCCGTCCGTCCGAGAAGGAGACGCTGACCTCCCGCCTCATCGATCGCCCGATCCGCCCGCTGTTCGTCGAAGGCTTCAAGAACGAGACTCAGGTCGTCGTCACCGTCCTCTCGTTCGACATGGAGAACGATCCGGATATTGTGGCGATGGTGGCCGCGTCCGCCGCCCTCACGCTTTCCGGCCTGCCGTTCCTCGGCCCGATCGGCGCTGCTCGCGTCGGCGTCGTCAATAATGAGCTGGTTCTGAACCCGCTCATGGACGAGATGGCCAACAGCGCGCTCGATCTCGTCGTCGCCGGCACCACCGACGCCGTTATGATGGTTGAGTCCGAGGCGCAGGAATTGCCCGAGCAGCGCATGCTCGAGGCCGTTGTGTTCGGCCAGCAGGGCTTCCAGCCTGTCATCGACGCCATCATTCGCTTGGCCGAAAAGGCCGCGAAGGAGCCATGGTCCTTCCAGCCGCCCGAGACCGCTGATCTCAAGGCGCGCATGAAAGATCTGATCGGCGCCGATCTGTCGGCCGCCTTTCAGACGCCCGAGAAGCAGAAGCGCCACGAGCTTGTAGACGCCGCCAAGAAGAAGGCGTTCGAGGCTCTCATCCCTGCCGACGCCACGTCTGACCAGCAGGTGCTGGCCGGCACTGTCTTCAAGGCGCTCGAGGCCGATGTCGTCCGCGGCGACATCATCCGCACCAACCGCCGCATCGACGGTCGCGATCTCGTCTCCGTGCGCCCCATCACGTCTCAGGTGCAGGTGCTGCCACGCACGCACGGCTCGGCACTGTTCACGCGCGGCGAGACGCAGGCGCTCGTGGTTGCAACTCTCGGTACCGGCGACGACGAGCAGACCGTCGACGCGCTGGAAGGCTCGCGCAAGGAGCGCTTCCTCCTTCACTACAACTTCCCGCCATTCTCGGTGGGTGAGACGGGCCGCATGGGTTCGCCGGGCCGTCGCGAGATCGGTCATGGCAAGCTCGCCTGGCGCGCGGTGCATCCGCTCCTGCCGGCGCAGGCCGAGTTCCCCTATACGCTGCGCGTCGTCTCCGAGATCACGGAGTCGAACGGCTCGTCCTCGATGGCGACCGTGTGCGGCACCTCGCTCGCGCTCATGGACGCTGGCGTGCCGCTGAAAGCACCGGTCGCGGGTATCGCTATGGGGCTGATCAAGGAGGGCAACGACTTCGTCGTTCTCTCTGACATCCTTGGTGACGAGGATCATCTCGGCGACATGGACTTCAAGGTCGCCGGCACCGAGCGTGGTGTCACCTCGCTGCAGATGGACATCAAGATCACCGGCATCACCGAGGAGATCATGCGCATCGCGCTTGATCAGGCTCACCAGGGCCGCATCCACATCCTCGGCGAGATGGCGAAGTCTATCAACGCAGCCCGCGCTGAGCTCGGCGAGCACGCCCCGCGCATCGAGACGATCAAGATCCCGGTCGACAAGATCCGTGAGGTCATCGGTTCGGGCGGCTCCGTCATCCGCGAGATCGTCGCCGAATCCGGCGCCAAGATCGACATCGAGGACGACGGCACCGTCAAGATCGCCTCCGCCCGTCGCGAGTCGATCGAAGCGGCCCTGAAGCGCATCCGTGGCATCACATCCGAGCCCGAGGTCGGCCAGATCTACAAGGGCAAGGTCGTCAAGATCATGGAGTTCGGCGCCTTCGTGAACTTCTTCGGCGCGAAGGACGGCTTGGTACACATCTCACAGCTCACGCAGGGCCGTCCGCAGACGGTTGGCGAGGTCGTGAAGGAAGGCCAGGAAGTCTACGTCAAGCTGCTGGGCTTCGATGACCGCGGCAAGGTTCGCCTCTCGATGAAGATCATCGATCAGACAACCGGCAAGGAAATCCCGGGCGCGGTCGACGATGATCGCGGCGGCAGCGGCGGCAGCGGTGGCGGCGGCGGATTCCGCGGTCGTGACCGTGGTGGCGACCGCGGCGGCCGCGGTGGTGATCGCGGCGGCGACCGTGGCGGTGACCGCGGTGGCGATCGTCAGCCTCGCTCGGCTGCTCCCGACTTCCTCGGCGGTGGTGAGTTCCAGGATGGCGACGCGGTTCGTCCGCAGCGTCGCGAGCGGCCTGAGCGTCGCGAGCGCCGGTCGGAGCCCGATTGGGATTGAGTTGAGGAGAAGGGCGCGCTCCCCCGAGCATGCCCTCTTCAAGGATTTTACTGCGAAACGACCGAGACCATTCGGCTCCCGGGCTTTGCTTCAGGCACGTTCCCTTCCCCTCACGGGGAAGGGGATTGTATGGTGCACGGTCGTAGACGGCGCGTGGCATTCAACCAAACCGTTCTCCGTCGCGGGCTTATGAATCGAGACGTGCGGCCCGCCTCCCGTGCTACTGCGTGATCCAGCCGGCCACAGGGACAGCCGGATCGCGCCACGGACAATCAACCGAGGCTCATTCCGGCGGCCTTGTCGCGACTCTGAGGGGACCAGCTTGAGCACACCTCTCATCGCAGCCGTTATGGCGCTTGCGCTTGCCGCAGCATTTGTCCGCGCTCTTTGGAGCGATCGTCTCGCTGGCCTCGTCCTCGATATTCCGAACGACCGCTCACTGCATTCCCGACCCATTCCTCGAACGGGCGGCATCGGCTTGATGCTCGCTGTGGCCGTTACATTGCTCGTGTTTCCCGGTGCCCCGAAATCCATCATCGCACCAGCCGTGCTTCTCGCCGGCGTCTTCCTCATCGACGATGTGCGGGGATTGCCGGTGCTGCCGCGCTTCGTCGCGCAGTTTGCTGCGGCCATCGCCTTTCTTGCCGTCAGCGGCCCCTACGCGAGCTGGCTGCTGCCGTTTCTGGCGTTGGGCATCGTCTGGTCGATCAATCTCTACAATTTCATGGATGGCTCGAACGGCCTCGCTGGCGGCATGGCTGTCATCGGCTTCGCGGCTTACGCTATCGCCTCTGTAGGTGCCGGCGACCATGAGCTGGCACTGCTGTCGGCCGTCGTTGCTGGCGCCGCGGCTGGCTTCCTTGTGTGGAACTTCGATCCAGCACGCATTTTCCTCGGCGATGCCGGCTCGATCCCGCTCGGTTTCATGGCGGCCACCATCGGCGTGCTGGGATGGGATCGTGGCGATTGGCCGTTCTGGTTCCCCGCTCTCGTTTTTGCGACGTTCATCGTCGACAGCGGCCTCACACTCGCCAAGCGCATTCTCCATCGAGAGAACCCATTCCAGGCGCACCGCTCTCACTATTATCAGCGCCTCATCCGCATGG
>JBFWOB010000071.1:0-9257 GCA_050250755.1 Hyphomicrobiaceae bacterium | reverse complement strand
ATTCTGCTAGCCATGCGGGACCGCGAGAGCTCTGGCGAAGGGCAGCAGATCGAAGTGACGCTCTACGATGCTGCCATGACGTTGATGCACCCGCATTTCCCGAACTATCACCTCTCGGGTAAGGTACCGGAGCTGACCGGCAATCAGCACTCGAACCTCGTACCCTACGGCATGTTTCCGACGAAGACGGTGCCAATCATGATCGGCGCCGGCAATAATCGTGCCTTCAAGAAGGTATGCGATGTGCTGGGAAGGCCAGAGCTCGCAGATGATCCGCGTTTCAAGAATAACGGAGACCGGCTGCAGAACCGGGATGCCCTCAACGAGATCATCACGGCGAAGCTAGCCACTGTTGATGGTGCAACATTTGCTCTTGATCTCCTGAAAAGCGGTCTCCCGTGCGGTCCGGTGCTCAATACGCAGCAGGTCCTCGAGAGCGAGCATACCGAAGCGCGCGGAATCATTTACGAAAAGGATTGGTATAAAGGCACAGGGACGCCGGTTCGTCTCTCACGGACGCCGGGTGGAATGAAATCGACCCCGCCGAAGTTTTCCCAGCATGCCCGCGAGGTGTTGAAGGAAAATGGTTTCGACGACGCTGCGATCGATCGGCTCGCGGCTGCCGGCGTCGTGATGGAAAAGCGGAGAGTGTAGTTCAGCGCTCCGGCAGCGTGATTGATTTCGTCATCCTGCAAGCGTGAGCCCAGGGCCGAACGCTTGCAGGATGGCATCATCACAATCCAATTTCCGGGATGGGCGAATAGCGTCGACCCGTCTCCCTTGTGGTCGGTGAGGGTGCTGCCCGCGGGGTCACGCTCCGTCCGGCAATTGTGGAGCGTTGATCGTTCCGCAGTCGGCGGCGATGGTGATGGGCGCGCCTGTACGCGCCTTCAGTTCTTCCGGCGACAGGCCTTCGATCATCTCGCGCGCGACGAAGCCTTCTGGCGTGACGTCTACGACGGCGATATCCGTAAAGACGCGTGTCACGCATCGTTTGGCAGTGAGTGGCAAGGTGCAAGCCTCGATAAGCCGCGCGCCGCCCCTGCGCGTGTTATGCTCCATGATGACCCACACGGATTGAGCGCAAGCGGCGAGATCCATAGCTCCGCCGACAAGCGGACCCTTGTTCGGTACCCGCATGTCCCAGTTGGCTAGATCGCCGTTCGCGGCGACCTCGAACGCGCCAAGAACGGTTACGTCGATGTGCCCGCCTCGGATCATGGCGAAGGATGACGCCGAGTCGACGATGGTGGCGCCCGAGCGGAGTGTGATGCGCCGTGAGCCCGCGTCCACGAGGTCAGTGTCGATTTGGCCCTCGGCTGCGAGGGGACCGACGCCAACTACGCCGTTCTCCGACTGGAAGAACATGTCGAGGCCGGGCTTCACATAGTCCGCGACGGCAACCGGCATGCCGAGGCCGAGGTTCACGATCTGGCCTTCGGTGATGTCTTGAGCTGCGCGCCACGCCATCTGTCTGCGATTGAGGGGCTTGGCACTCATGCCGACTTCTCCTCGGTGACGATGCGGTCGACATACACACCCGACAATTGGGCGCGAGTGTGCGGGATCGGCTGTTCCTCGATGGCGCGAACCTCGGCGATGGTGCAGCGAGACGCTGTTGCCATGGCTGGGCCGAAGTTGGCTTGAGCGTAGCGGAATGTCAGGTTGCCGTAGATGTCGGCGGTATCGGCTCGCAGCAGTGTCAGGTCGCCTTTGATCGCGCGCTCGAGAACGAATTCGCGGCCATCGAACTCGCGCACCTCCTTGCCGGCCGCGAGGTCGGTTCCGACACCAACCGGCGTGTAAAAAGCCGGTATGCCGGCACCGCCCGCTCGGATCGCCTCGGAGAATGTGCCTTGGGGCAGGCAGACGAGCTCGATCTTGCCGGCCTTCCACAATTGCTCGAACGGGGAGAGATCCTTGCCGGCACCGCGGGCCGCGCTGCACACCACCTTGGCGACCTGTCCGGCTTCGATCAGCTCGTGGGTCAGCGAGTAGCGATGTGTCGCCGAGTTGACGACAAGGGTCAGATGCTGAGTGCCGCGCTCACGAAGGCCACGGATTAAAGTGTTTGGAAATCCGGCGCCGCCGAAGCCGCTGATCAGGACGACGGCCCCGTCCTCGACGTCGCCTAGTGCGGCCGCGGCGGAGGTGACACGTTTATCTATGGCCATCGTTGCCCCTCGTCATTGCGTGCGTCCCTGTTCATGCCAGCTTCACAAAGCCAGTCCACCATTGGAAATTTCCGTTGCCTGCTTCGACGTCGTACTTCTGGACGAACGTCAACCGGCCATCCTCGCTGACCCGAAATACAGAAAGGGCCGCCGGAACGTGGCGAACTGCGTCGCCGTTGCGCACGTCCCTGCCTTCAATACTTGCCGAAACCAATAGCTTTCCGGACGGGTGGATGCTCAGCGTGCGCACGTGGCAGGTTTGTGGATCGGCGTGCTGTATCAGCCGTGGCTCGCCCGTTTTGGGATCGATCGAGAACACCGCAATGCTGTTCTCGCCACCGCTGAAGACCCGCTTCCCGTTGAGCTCGGCTTTCGCGTCGGAACGATTTGCGACGTAGACGGTACCCCCGCTCGGATGGACATGAACGGCGCTCGAAATCTGTCCGAACTGGTGATCGTAGCTTGCGACGGTCGTCGACAGTTTGTGCAGCGGCTCTGGCGTAACGCTATCGCCTTCGAGGCGGTGCATATGGAGCTCGTTCTGGGATTCGACGGAGACATACATCCACGGCTCGGTGGGATGGAAATCGACGTGACGCGGGCCATATCCATATCCACCATTGCCGCCGACGGGGAGGTTCGCGAGCGGTGACAGCCGGCCCTCGTCAAAGCCATAGATCTTGAGCGCACCAGGATCTTCGGGTGTCGTTCCATGTGGGCGGTTGCCGCGTGCCACCAACACGGCGGACCGGTTTCCCGGTAGAATCATGAACTGATGGGCGTAGATGCCAAGGTCGAGGTCGGATGGCTGCTCGATGGCAGCGCCAACGGTACCGTCACCATTGATGCGATGGACGGTAAGATTGCTTGGTGTGTTGTAGCACGTGAGGACATAGCGGCCGGTGCGGTCGAGACTATGGTGGATAGGACGTTGCGGGAGAGCGGCGGGCTCGCCGTGCATCGCGAGTTCACCAGTAGGCCCGACGCTCAGGGCGCATAGGCGATGCACCTTGCCGGGATTTGGCGTGTTGCCCGAAGCGGCGTCGCTGGTCGTGACGTAGAGGAACTTCCCGGAGGGTTGCGGCCAAACGTATTGCACTTTTGAGGGCAGCGTGACCGTTCCGCGTGGCGTCAATGTTGCGGCTTCGACGTCGACGTCCCACTGCGTGAGGCGGTTGCCGATGCTCTGGTAAAAAGCTGCTGTCATTGGGGCTCCTTTGCTGCCGGGCGCTCAAGTGCCCTGGCGGGCTGGGATCGGGCAATCCGGTCGTTCGATACGAGAATTCTATCGCGTGAGTTCCGCAGGCCGAGCCGTGTCGGCGTGACGGTTATGTCCGTGCTCAAGAGATTGGAGCCGATACGGCGATCGATGCCAAGCCTGAAGGCAGTGTGGGCCTTGTCGTTGCGGCGATATAAACACGCGGCAGCAAGGGGAGGGGCGCGCCCTGACCCAGTCATTGGCGGCTAACCATCATGAAAAACGGATGGGCTGCGGCACCGGCGATCGACGATAATTGGCAATGTTAGGGGGCACCGACTATTCAACCTCGACTTCGATGCAAAGAAGATGAGACGAGCGTCCTTTCAAGCGGCAAGCCTGATGCCTCCGGCGTCGTTCAACGCGCTGCCGTGGCTCGCCGGGTTTCTGGCGTTTCGCACATTCTGTACGCCAAGCGTTTCGCGCCAGCGTAGCCCCGACCACGACGCATTGGTGGCGCGTGCACGCTTTCATCTGAGGCTCGCTCGACCGATCACGGTCCCGACCAGATCAGGCAAGGTTGTGGCGCACGTGATGGAGCCGGAGGCGAAAGAGCCGCGCGCGAGCATACTCATCGTGCATGGGTGGACCAGCGAAGCGTCCTTCATGATGGCCATTGCTGAGTATCTTCGTCGGCGGGGATACCGGGTCGTGTTGCCCGACCTTCCTGCGCATGGGCTTAGCCCTGGTACCCGTGTGAGCCTGATCGACTGCGCCCATGCCGTGCGCGAGGTCGCTGAGGCGCTAGGTCCATTCTCGTTCGCCGTTGCGCACTCGATGGGTGGACTCGCGGTTCTGCTTGCGGGCGGGGGAGGGCCTCCGATGCCGCGCGCCTATCCGTTTCGTGCCTACGCTCTGGTTTCCATTCCCAACCGATTCCAAGACATCACGCGACGCTTCGGGCGGGAGCAGGGTCTATCGCTGGCTGCGCAACTCGACTTCGAGCGCCGCCTTGAGCGCATCGCAGAACGTCGGATCGAGACGTTCACCGGCGTGGATCTGCTGCGCGAGGCCGGACGCCCGGCGCTGCTGCTGCACTCACCGGACGATGAGGAGGTGGCTTTCACGGATGCAGAGGCAATTGCGGCCGGCTATCCGAATGCGACGCTCGAAGTCTATGAGGCGCTCGGACATCGAAAGATCCTCTATGCGCCTCCGGCTGTGCGTGCAATTGGAGCGTTCATCGAACGTTTCGCAGACGAAAGGGGTTAGGGCGCCAGCGTACGTTATTGCCTGGAATGCGATAATGGTCGCGTACGAGGAAGGCGTCTTGTGCCTTGTGACTCGTACTGCGTTTTCAGCTCAATCGGCCAAACGGGACGGATCAGGCTTGAGCCCAGTCACACGCTCGAGTGCCATTGCAGCGAGCACGCGATCCGACATGGTTTTACGATAGCCGGCGGGCTCGCCCATCGGGATGTCGGCCGCCGCCGCAGCAGCAGCAGGCGTCGTGATGGCCAGTGCCGAAGGTCCCACCGCGAAGCTTGCCAGATTGGGCGCATCGTTGGCGCAGCCAGCCACCAGCGACGCAAACGTCAAAACAACGGCGCTACGAATGAGCACGTTTGTCGTCCCCCATCGTCACACGACCCTTGGCGGGTCGCCGGCGCACCCTCTGTCCCCGAGGTGCGCCATCCCTGTTTCTTGACGCCCATCTAGCCACGAAATTCGATGGCTGCAACCCTTGAACCGACGAAGTGTCCGCCATGCGATCACGGCGATGCCACGCGATTGCACCGTTTGAGGCGGTATCAGGGCATTTTGCGGCCTTGGTTAATATTTGATGTGTCAATTTATGTATAATCTATTGAAATTATGTGTTCTTTTTGCATTTTTGATTGAAATTGCGACATCTGGTCAATGTTTCTTAATGATCACGCGGTGGCCCCCGGGAGCGCATTTAACGGTTTTTGATTCGTGTGATGACATCGTTGCCCCTGGACATCGCCTTCGGATGCGCGACGCGATCATTGGAAAGATCCGTCGAGCATGAGGGCAAGGAGCAAGTCCGAGGGAGGGGATAAATGGCCCGTTATGATGCGCATTCGCGTGATTTTGTGGCGTTGGCGGCCGAGGCCGGAATGCCAGATGCCTTGTTCGAGCTTGGACTGATGTATTGCAGCGGCCGAGGCGTCTCAGTGGACCTCGTCGAAGCACACAAGTGGTTCAATCTCGCGGCTGCTCGCGGCAACGATGATGCACGGCGGTACCGCTCGGAAATCTCGCGGGAACTCAACCGCGCCGAGATCAGCGATGCTCAGCGGCGGGCGCGCGCGTGGCTGGGACGGGCCTGAGCAGACCATTAGCCGCGAGAGGCTACGTCAGCACGACTTGAAGAATGAGGCGATGCAGTCCCACGTCTTTTTGGTCGTGACTTTGATGGCTGTGCCTGCCTTTCCCAGCGCCTCTTTCGACGAGCGGGAAATGTTCTTGGCGAAGTCCTCGACCGGCTGGGGTTTGGTCGGCCGTTGTGGCGCGACAGCGGGTGGAGGAGTGGTTTCGTCCCGATCAGGCGGCGCAACGGCGCGCTTGGGGCCGGCTGGTGGCGTCGCCGCCGGGGCAAGGCCCACCGAAGGCGGTGATGCGCTCGGGGGAGCAATCTGTGAGGGGGCGTTGGCAGCAGGCGACGACAACTCGGTCGCGGCTGAAGCCACGTCGATGCGCCTGATTGGGGCGTCGCAGTCGAAAACGGTGCCCGAACGAATGGCACACGTCGCGTGGCCGCCCTGCCGCGCCAACGTTTTGATGCACAGCAACTTCAGCGGAATACCGGTCGGCGTGGCGCGCTCGAGGACACATCGGTAAAGCGCCGCAGGCCCAGTGCAGGCGACACAATACTCCTGTGTCCAGGCCGGCTTTGCTAAGACGATCGCACCGGAAAGCGCGACGGAGACAGTCGCGCATCGTGCAGCGCTGTTTGCATAGCGCATTTGACGGCTCTCCTTCCCCCGGGCCGGACCGTCCATGGCCCAGCGATTCGTGAATCATCCGAGGATCAGAGCGTCAAGCGCTTTGTCGGCAGCCGCGTTCGTCTCAGGGTGTCCCGTTGCGGCCGTGAGAGCGATAGGCCGCGCGTTCAGCAAGTTGGTCGTAGTAGGTCGAAACGCAAGGCAGTGCAGGCTTTTCGAAGGGAATCGTGAACCATCGATTGACGATGAGACCCACAGGTATGTCGCCTACGGTGAATGCCGAGCCAGTGACGAAAGGTCCGCCCTTGGCCAAGTGATCATCGAGCCTTTCCATCTGGACCGTCCATTCCCGGATACCGCCCGCGATAGCAGCGGCGTCATCTTTGAAAGGCGCCATTTTCACTTGCAGGCCGAGGAAGACGGGGCGAATGCCGACATAGGCGTCGGCTCCAGCCCAATCCATCCATTGCTCCGTAAGACCACGTGCTTTGAGCTCAGTCGGGTAAAGATCGTCCCGGCGATGCTTGGTTGCGAGATAACGCACGATCGTATGGGATTCACGGAGAATGAAGCCGTCATCATCGATCACGGGCACTACGCCGAAATTCGAGACGTTCCGGAAGGGCTCCTCCGAGGTCGGCCGGAAGCCGCGGCCCCAGTCCTCGCGAGTAAAAGGCTCGCGGACCTCCTCACACATCCACAGGACCTTGCGCACGTTGATCGAGTTCGCACGACCGTAAATCTTCAGCATTGGGGCTGGCCTCGTGACAGTGGGAAGCGATGGCGAGTGGGGATGAGTGGCCGTGTGCGCGGCCATTTGCGGTCGCCCCAGGAGCCGACTGTATGTGGAAGTCTACGATCGGTCTGAGGGTGCGTAAAGTTCGGGTGGAGGGCGGGAGCGTCGAAGAGCCATCTGTGGATATTGTACGTCGATCAATTTCCTGTAAACCGTGCTGCAAATTTCTGGCTTTTGATTACGTTGTTCAATAATGCTGAGGCAGAGCGAATTGGCGCCTTTTTTGCTACATTATGCGCGACAGGAACGGGATGTTGGCGCATGGCCGATAAGATTTATCTCGGTGTCAAGAACCACGATACCGGAGATTATTACGTCACCGCGTGCAGCCTTCCGGCTCAAATCGGACGCCAGCACGACAGGCGGAACCAAGTGCTTCTGGATCCCCGCTACAGAACCATTTCCCGAATCCACGGCATTATTGAGCGCACGTCGCGCGGGTTCGTCTACACCGATAGCTCGACGAGCGGCAGCAGGGTTGGTGGCTTGGTCGTGCGCGATAGCCGCGTGGCTCTACCGCCGAACTTCGAGATCGCGATCGAGAACTACACGGTCAGTCGTGTGGACGTAACGTCGTTTGTCATTCTCAGTACCACCGCCAAGCTCGACGAGGTGCAGCGGTGCGAGGTGTTGCCCGGGGCCGGCATTGGTGTCGCAGAGATTGAAGCCATCCTGCGCCGCTATCCGGATCGCAGACCGGCTGTGCCGAAGCCTGGGGTCACGCTCGAGTTGCTCGATCTCAATAGGTGGACGGACTGGGAGATCGACACGATCGGGCGTTTCGAGCTGGGCGACACTCATCCGGTATGGGTCGGCTCGGATCGTGCGCGTGTCACCGTGCGCCGCAATAAATCACCGCTGCCGAAGGCCCAAGAGCGAACGCTACTTGCGGCGCTCGACGTGATCGAGCTCGGGCCTATGCGGTTCGAAGTTCTGCATCCGCATGAGGCCAGAGTCGTCTGCGGATACGAACGCTGCCATCTGCTCAATCCGCCACCTCTGGAGGCGAACTGTCGGTTTTGCGGCCGGCATCTCGCCAACGCTGGAGGTTTCTCGAGAATTCTCTGACGCCGGTGCCGTGCTGGTCTTTAGGCGCATGACCATCGTGGTGTTCTTGCCCATGCTCGATCGAGGTTGCTTCGATGCCCATTGAGATCTCCTGGCAGCACTCCGGCCGCGCAGAGCGCCATACGTTCGACGGTCGCGGGCCGTTCCGCATCGGTCGCTCACGCAACCGCGACGTCGTACTTGATCATCCGCAGGTATCGCGCCTGCATGCGGAGGTGACGGTCGATGGTGCATCGGTTCGCGTCGAGGACAAGAACAGCCAGAATGGCACCCGCATCGATGGGCGCCGGATCACAACCGCCACGTGGTCGCCGGGTGAAGTGCTTCAGATCGGGCCGATCTCACTGCGCTACGCCTGGGTGGTTCCGGTTGTTGAGGCGAGCAGCTTGGATTCCGAATTGGCGCCGTCGGAAGAAGCTGTAATAGACGTCGCGTCCGAAGCTTCAGAGCGCCCCACGCAGTTTCCCGGCGCCCTTTTCGATGAGCCGATCGTATCGATCGAGGACATCAAGGCGTCGGACAAGCTCGTCGCGGAGATTGAATACCTTGCGATCGGCGGCGGCTGCGGCAGCTTCTGCTGGGTGGATCATTTGCGTTGCTATGGCGTTCCAGCCGCATCGATCCGTGTCGTGGGCGTTGCACCGGACAAGGCACCTTACGCGAAATGGGGCCGCCTGTGTCGCGCCTCGCAAATCGATGAGCGCGCTCGGATCCGATCGAACTCGATCTCGACGCCGGATAATATCTGGGGTTTTCCGGGCTATGCGAGCCGCGAGTTCGTGCGGGACTTGGCGGGTGGCCGAATTGGCGGCTTCAAGCACATTCTGCAGGTGTTCGGCGAACCTATTTTGACGGAAAGCTACACGCCGCGTCTCGGCGATGTGTTCAAGGCGCTCGATACGGAAGCGGAGCGTATCGGTTGGGGAGATATGTGGGTATACGGTCAGGTGCTCGGCATCAGAAAGACCGACGATGACCGCTATGTCATCGCCTACCGCGTGCCAAGCCAGATTTCCCCAGATGCCGCGCGGCCTGATCGCGAGCGATTCATA
>JBFWOB010000070.1:0-11375 GCA_050250755.1 Hyphomicrobiaceae bacterium | reverse complement strand
CGTGGCGACGGGGCACCACGTTCCCCTCCCCCTCGCGGGGAGGGGTTTGGGGTGGGGGGATTGAACTTCGCGATCGCCAATGGCGAAGCAAGACATCCGACCAGTTTTGATCGCTATCGCGAGCGACTGAGCAAGACATTCACCCCACCCCCGACCCCTCCCCGTCAAGGGGAGGGGAGTGATGGCGTTTATGGCCTCAACCGTAATCCTCGCGACGAACAGTCGGGTCCATCTTACTTGAACTTGCTCTAGGCACAGCAACAATGAGGCCGCAAGCCCTTGCACGCATTGCCAAATGGATCGTGGGCATACGTCCCAGGATGACAGCGTGCGGTTCAAAATGTTCCGCCGGTCTCGAAATCGCGGCCTGAGTTGCTGGGGCGGCTGCCACCACCACTCCCACCGCCTCCGCCACCCCAACCACCGCCCCAGCTTCCGCCCATCCAGCCGTCGGGCATGCCATCGAATGGCGGCAGGCCAGACTGCCGCCGCCACGGATCGCCGGGCCGGTGCCGCCAGCGTTGCTGCTGCTGCATCCGAGCCCAATACTCGACCGCCGTGATCGCACCGCGCAGCAGCATCTGCAGCAGGTCATCAGCGCGCGGGTTGTCATCGAACTCAGAGCCGACGTCGTCGTAACGCTGGCGCCGGAAGTTGGAGGCGAGCCGCTGAAGCTCCGTTTTCCTCTCGGAGAGCTGATCGAGTCGCCGTCTACGGCTGACGTTGGCCGCCTCGATCTCATCGAGCGAACCCGCGAGCCGGCGAACCTCTTCAACGATCTGATCGTCTTCCTTCGTCTCGGTCGCCGCGGCATCTCCCATCAGGCGACGCAAGGGCTCCCGCTCGAGAAATGAAGCGTAGGCGGCAACCGCGGCGATAAACGACTGATCCTCGCCTTTGGCGTAGAGTTTCAACTGCGCACTCGTCTCGGCCAGCTCGGACGTGATCCGCTCGAGTTGCTGGTTGAGTTCGGTCTGCCGCTCGCGCTCTTTCGCTATCTCGGCAATGAGGTCCGCACCGGCAAGATCGCGCGTTCGTTGGGCTTCGATAGCGTCGATCGCACCCTTGGCTTCGGCAACCTGTCGTCTCAGATCCTCGGCGTGCGCACGCAGGCGCGTCGGAATTTCGGTGAGCAACGCGTAATTGGCCCGCGCTTCGGAATAGCGCACGAGACGCGCCACCCATTCGTCGAGCGCGCGGATTACCCCACTCGCCTGGTATTGCGGCGTCCCCATTTTCCGCTGCCAGAGATACATGAACAGCGGGTCGCCCCGATAAGGCAGCCCCTTCTCGTTCTCGTCGCGCGTGACCTGCTCGGCTTTCTCCGTCGCCTTGTCGAGCGTCGCGACCAGCGCCGCGTGAGTGTCCGAAAGTTCGCGGTACTTCGCATCGCCCTGGAGCGCAGCGCGCGCCTCCGTCCCGAAGTGGTCGAGGCGTTCCTCGAGCCCGGCGATTGTTCGTGTCAGCTCGTCTTGTTGCGCAACATGAGCCGCGCGCTCGGCCTCGGCCTTGGTTTGTCGTCCTTCAAGCGCTCCGACGGACGTCAGACGTGCCTCCAGAATGCCACGCACCTGGTGCGTGAGATTGTCCGCCTCGTCGATCACGCCGTCCGCCATCGCATCCCGCGCGCGGATCGCCGCCAGACGCCTCAACCCCTCCAGCCGACTGGCGACAAGACCGACGCGCTCCTTGTTTGCCGTCTCCAGCTCGCGCGCCAATGTTGCTTCCTGGCCCTTCAAGTCCCGAAGCGCTTCCTCGATGCCGGCGAGTGTCTCGCGACCGGTTTGCATCCTCACCACCTCGTCAGCGCGCCGCCGGAGACCTCGCGCCGCCACGTCGGCTCGAGCTCACCACGCGCTTTCGTACCGATCACCGCGTTCTGGATGATCCCGTCATCGAGCTTGTCCGCCTGCACCTCGTCGAACACCGACTTCGGCACGCGCACGGCCCATTTCGACACCGTTTCGCGCTGTCCGGTCTCCTCGTTCAGGATGTCGCGCGAGATGGCCTTGCCCGACGCATCGATCGCCTCGACGACCAGATAATAGTTGCGGCTCAGCGGATTGACGCGCGGCACTCGCCACAACCCTGTGATCTCGCCCTGCCGATTGACGATCCGGATCTCATAGGCCGAGCGGATCTGCGTAATCATCGCGCTCAACCGTTCTTCCGCCGCATGCGCAGCCTTGCGGTCACCTCCCGACGCCGCGGAACGCGCAGCCTCTGCGAGCTGCCGTGCTTCAGCCACGGCCGCCGGCGACTTCGCCTCGCGCTCGATCTGATCCATCAGGCTCTTGATGCGCGCCGGAAGCTCCTGACCGAGTTCCCGCTCGACGGCCGCCTTCTGAAGCGCCCGCGGCCGCTCGTAGGCGACGTACCATCCACCACCCGCAATGAGCGCAGCAAGCGCGGCGATCCCGACCCGCTTTCCCCACCCGTCCCGCGTCACATAAAGCCGCGCGAGGCGCACTTCGAGCGAGGACGGCGGCGGCGTATAGACGAACCTCTTCTCCTCCAGCGCCTTGACGCCTTCCTCGAGAATATGATCGGGAACGTCGATACCCTGGCCCTTGTAGATCTCCCTCAGCCGCTCGATCAGCTCCGCGCGCCGTTGCGTATCGTTGAGCTCGCGCTCCACGAGGCGTTTGTCGTGACGCAACGTATCGACCACGTCCATGGCGATCATGACGTCGTCGAGCGGCCTCGAGGATTTCACGTCCGTATCGGCCATGGCTGCGGAATGCCTTTGCCTCGTCGTGCTTCTGCTCTTCCTTGTGCGAGGGCTACCGCGCTCGCAAGAAACGATGCCCGCGCGTCAAGGAGGTTGGAACAATCGTCCCCGAGCGGTCCGTCCGGACACAACACGAAACTCAATCGAGCGCCGCAGCATCGACGGAGAGCTGGGCAAGCCGCCGCTTTCCATCTTCCACAGCCTCATTGATCTCTTCCGAGTTGCGGCTCGCCATCACGCGCATTTCCTTGACGATCTGACGCGAGCGCTCCTGGAACGAAACAATCGAGTCGACGAGCTTCTTCACCGCATCGGCACGAACGGTTGGGCCATAGCCGGCCTTCACCGCCGCTTCCTGCACCTGATTGCCGATCTCACCGATCGTCTCCAGGCTGTCCGAGACGCCTTTCTTCATCGCCTCGAGCGTCGCGGTCGACTCATGCAGGCCGAAAAGCCCCGTGAACGATGCCTTCAACGCTGTCAGCACCGCCTCGTTGGTGGAGAAGAATGTAATCGCCTGCTGGTAGACGCGCTCCTTGGCGTTCGTCGTCTGCAGCAGGCGGGTCATGATGACCTCGCTCGTATTGTATCCAATGGTCAGGTTGTCGGCGAGATCCTTGGTGATCTGATAGCGCTTGTCCTCGTCCTGCATCGCCCGCAACTTTTCGTCGCGCGCGAGCTCGAGCTTCGCCCGTTCCGCCGGCTCGCTGCCCGCAAAACTCGAAACGGCCTCCGATGCCGCCGTCAAGGCCGCCTTGACGCCTTCGAGCTTCGCCTCGGCCTTCTTCAAAACCTCGAGCGACAGGATCTGGGCTTGCTTGTAGGCGCCGCGATAATCCTGATAGGCCGCGAGAATGCGCTGTTCCCGCTTGATCTGATCGGCGCTGTCGGATGCAACCGCGAGGTACGTCTGCTGGATCTTGTCGAAGCGCTGCGCAACATCGCCGCGTGAGACTTTCATCCAGACGTTGTTGACACGCTCGAACGTCGAGATGCGCCCGTCTTCGAGCTGGTCGACGAGAGTCTTGGCGTCATCACGGATCGAATTGAAACTTTCGACAATATCGTTGTAGCGCTCACCGATCTTCATGGCCGAGATCTCGTTGCGCACGATCTCGTTGAAGGTCGATGCCTCGGCAAGCGTCCGCGCGATGATCGCAACCTTGTCCTTGTCCAGCTCGACGATCTGCCCGAGCAACGCCACGATCGGATCCTGCCCGGAGCTTTCGGTCTTGAGACCCATGTCGCGCACTTGGGCGAGCGCCTTGTCGAGGTACTGAAGCGCGGGAAGCGTAGCCATCGTACATCTCCTGTTCCGGGGCGCGGTCCAACCAGCGGTCCGCCTTCCAGGTGTGGCTTCTCGGCAGGTCCGTCAAGATGTGCACCATCCTGAACGTCCGCATTCCTCTTTCTAATCCGTCCCCGCCGACAAGGCACTCCCGGGTTGAAATGCGATGAATCGGCGGAACGGGTCGTGTGCCGAGAAGACGCTCTGTCTGCTACCGATGCTGCTTCCAGCCCATCTCCCAGAAATCGGCCTCGAGGCGGGTTGCCTCTCTGAAAATAGCTTCGAGTTCCGCTTGTCGTCTCGGCGTAAGATAACGCTCGGCGAGCTGATCGAGATGCGCACGCGCGCCAGCCGCCAAGTCCTGGTAGGCCTGACCGGCATATTCCCCGATCCAGACTCGATACGGGTTTTCAGGATCGTCGCCCCTCGGCATCTTCGCCAAACGCGCCGCGATCTCCGCATAACCAATGACGCATGGCGCCAGCGCGACCTTGAGCGACAGTAGATCGCCGCGCATTCCGGCATCGAGAACATATCGCGTATAGGCCAAGGTCTCCGGTTGCGCCGGAGCCTTCTCGAGATCGTCGGGCGAAAGCCCCCATGCACCGCACAACTTCACGTGCAGCCCCATCTCGACGTCGAGAATGGCGGAAAGGCCGGCCGCCCCTTCGCGCATATCTGCAAGCGACGGGGCCTTGTAGACGGCAAGCGCATAGGCTCGCGCAAACTCGATGAGGAAGAGGTAGTCCTGGACGAGATAGTGTCGGAACGCCGCCTCTGCCAGCGTGCCATCGCCCATCGCGGTCGTGAACGGGTGCTCGGCGTAGCGCCGCCACTCGCCCGCGCCAGCCGCCTTGAGCGTCTCGAAGAAATCCATCGCGCGTTCCCGTTCGTCAAAGAGCGACCGATCGCCGGGCGGCAACGCGGCCGCGAATACCGGCCGCGTCCCAAAGCGAGAGCCTATTCGATGTCCTCGACCTCTTCGTGGCTGCCACCTTTGATGCGGTGGGCCAGCGCGGCCTCGATAAAGGGATCGAGGTCACCGTCGAGCACGCCAGCGGAATCGCTGGTCTGCACGCCTGTCCGCAGGTCCTTGACCATCTGATAGGGCTGCAGGACGTACGATCGGATCTGATGCCCCCAGCCGATGTCGGACTTGGCGGCCTGATCAGCGAGCGCCTTCTCTTCCCGCTTCTTCAGCTCGATATCGTAGAGCCGCGCCTTGAGCCGCTTCATCGCAATGTCGCGGTTCTGATGTTGGGAGCGCTGCTCCTGCGCGAAGATAATGATGTTGCTCGGCTTGTGAACGAGCCGGACGGCGGATTCGGTTCGGTTCACCGACTGACCGCCCGCACCCTGCGACCGCGTATATGAGATCTCGATATCGGACGGGTTGATCTCGATCTCGATGGTATCGTCAACCACTGGATAGACGGTCACGCTCGAGAAAGAGGTGTGTCGCCGGGCGTTGGAATCGTACGGCGAAATACGCACCAATCGATGAACTCCCGCCTCCGTCTTGAGCCAGCCGTAGGCGTTCTCGCCCTTGACCTCGATGGTCGCGCTCTTGATGCCGGCTTCCTCGCCGTCGCTCTGGTCGAGCAGGCTGACTTTGAAACCGCGGTTTTCAGCCCAGCGGCTATACATGCGCAGGAGCATCTCGGCCCAGTCCTGGCTCTCGGTACCACCCGCGCCAGCGTGCACTTCGAGATAGGCGTCCATGCCGTCGGCTTCGCCGGAAAGAAGAGCCTCGACCTCTTGCCGCTGCACCTCCTTGACCAGACGCTCGAGCCCGGCCTCGGCCTCGCTGAACGTGGCCTCATCCTCCTCGGCCTCGGCGAGATCGAGCAGCGTCAGGTTATCATCCAGCTCCCGCTGCAGTTGCTTGTAGCCCGTGACCGCGCGCTCCAGCGACTGACGCTGACGCATGACCTTTTGCGCGCGCTGCGGATTTGACCAGAGATTGGGGTCCTCGCTGTCGCGGTTCAGCGATGCGAGACGATCCTCGGCAGTCTCCCAGTCAAAGAGACCTCCTGAGCAACGCCAGCGACTCTTGAATGTCGCTGACGAGCTTCTCGTGCTCGGCCCGCATGGGCATCACTCCGATGAAAAGATTCTGCAGATTGCGTGCCGATATAGAGGCACGCGTGCGCAGGCGCAATGCGCGCCAAGCGAGACCTCAGAGCCGCGCCTCGAGCCCGCCCCGCTGATAGGCCTCCCCCGCCGCGTCCGACGTCAAGGCATCGAGAAATTCGCGCGCTCCGGCCTCGTTGCTGGCATCGCGGAAAATAGCCGCTTCGAATATCGAGGAAACCTGGACCTCCGATGGAAACGGTCCAACGACGTCGATGCCCGATACGCTCATGAGCTCGCTCACCTGCTGGACCGCCAGCTCCGCCTCACCGCTTGCCACTTTCTCGGCGGTGAACCCCATTGGAATGACGACCGCACGAGCATTCACCTCGGCAGCGATGCCGAGACGTTCGATCAACCCGGCGAAATAGATGCCGCTCGCCCCCGCCTTCGAGTAGGCGACGGCACGCGCGCCGACCATGGCTCGCTTGAAAGCCTCGACGCTCGAAATATCGGGTTTGGCGGCCCCCGCCTTCACGCCGACACCCAGCACGGAGGCGGCAAGGGTCCGGCGCGTCTCGACGCGTACCACCCCATCCGCGATCAGCTTGTCCATGGAATCGGAGATCGCGATGATCATGTCGGCCCGCGCCCCCGAAGCGATATCGCGCATCAGTGCAGCCGTCGGGCGCCAATCGAAATCGAGAACGAGCCCGGATTGAGCCTCGAAGCTGGGCTTGATCCAACGGTTGACGGCGACCTCGAGAGCAAGGCCACTCATGACGCGGATGGTTTTTGGGTCTGTCGCTCCGGGCACGGTCGAAAGCATCCTTCCGATTGAAGGGTTAGGGATCTGCCGCCGACGCAACAAACGTCCTCCGCCGACGTGACGGCCCCAATGCTGCGACATTACCGAGAAATCGGCAGCAACAAAACATTCGATCCGCCAAGCGTGCGCCTGCCCTGCCGCCGCAGCAGCAGTCTACCAGCGCCCGCCGTACCCCGGCCCTCGCACCACGGATCGCTCGGCGTCATCCGCCGCCAGCCCGCCGCCCTCATTCGAGTTGAACCCGATCACCGAGTAGGCGTCGTCGGGCTCCTCGTTCGGCTTGAACGCTTCGAGGATCACGTCGTCATCGCCCGGCTGAGCCCTGAGGCCCGTCTTGTGATTGATGCGAACGAGCTTGATTCCAGGCGGGATGCGGAAAGGCACCGGCTTCGTATCCGCTAGGGCCTGCTTCATGAAGTTTGCAAAGATCGGCGCCGCAACCTGTCCACCTGTCGCCGACTTGCCCATCGGTCTCGGCGTGTCGTAGCCGACGAACACACCGACGACGAGGTCAGGTGTGTAACCGATGAACCAAGCGTCCTTCGACTCGTTCGACGTGCCCGTCTTTCCCGCGATCGGAATGCCCGGCAGCATCTTCTTGACGATGCTACCAGTGCCTCGCTGCACCACGCCCTCCAGAATAGATGTCATCTGGTAAGCCGTGTGCGGGTCGATAATCTGTCGGCGATCATCCGGAATATCGGGTTCTGCCTGGCCTGCCCATTTCGTGCTCGAGCAGCCGGTGCAATCACGGGCATCGTGCCGCCAAACCGAATGGCCCCATCGATCCTGGATGCGATCGACCAGCGTCGGCGTGATCTTCTTCCCGCCGTTGGCGAGCATGGCATACCCACCCACCATTCTCAGCAGCGTGGTCTCACCCGCGCCGAGCACCATGGCAGGCAGCGGAGCAAGGTCGTCGTAAACCCCGAACCGTCGCCCATATTCGACGATCACCGGCATCCCGAGATCCTGGCCGAGACGCGCCGTCATCTGGTTTCTGGATTTCTCGATGCCAACGCGCAGCGTCGAGGGCCCCAGCGACTGAGCTTTGTTGTAGTTCTCGGGTCGCCACGCTTCCTTACCCGGCCCCTGCTCGATCTCGATCGGCGCATCGAGCACGATCGACGTCGGTTTGTAGCCGTTGTCGATGGCCGTCGCGTAGACCAGTGGCTTGAAGGTGGAACCCGGCTGCCGCTTGGCCTGCGCGGCGCGGTCGAACTGACTCATGTCGAACGAGAAGCCACCGACGATCGCCAGGACGCGCCCGGTGTGCGGGTCCATCGCTACAATGCCGCCGCTGACCTCGGGGATCTGCATCAGCGACCACACGCCCTTCGGCTTCGCAGGGTCGGCGGGCGCAACCCAGACGACGTCGCCGGCATCGACGACTTCCGATGGTGCTTTCGGCGCCTTGCCTTTGGACTTCTCGGGGCTGTGGTACTTGCCCGCCCACTTCATTTCGTCGATGCCGATCTCGACGGCTTGCCGCTCCTCCTCGAGCTTGCCGTCCGGACGGCGCGGCGGTCTCAGGCCCACGATGATCTTGGCTTTCTGGACCTCGAGCACGACTCCGAGGCGCCACGGTGCCAGATCGCCCGGAATTTTCTCGATGCCGCCAAGTTTGGCGCCCCAGTCACCCGTGATGTCGATCTTTTGGACCGCCCCCCGCCACCCCATCGTACGGTCGAAAGCCACGAGCCCGTCAGCCAGCGAGCGACGCGCGTACTGCTGCAACTTCGGATCGAGCGTCGTGCGAACCGAGAGACCGCCCTCGTAAAGCTTTTTCTCGCCGAACTCGTCGTTGCTAATCAGCCAGCGGCGCACTTCCTCCGCGAAATAGTCGACCGAATTGATGTGCGTCCCGAACGGGCGAATATTCACGGCGAGCGGCTTCGCCTTCGCAACCTTGGCCTCTTCGGCCGTGGCGTAACCGTTGGAGACCATCTGGTCGATGATCCAGTTCCTGCGTTCGACCGCCGCCGACGTCCGTCGGTACGGGTGGTAATTGTTCGGCCCCTTCGGCAAGGCCGCAAGATAGGCGACCTCTTCCAGCGAGAGCTCGTCCAACTCCTTGTCGAAGTAATTGAGCGCAGCCGCGGCAATCCCGTACGAGCCGATGCCGAAGTAGATCTCGTTCAGGTAAAGCTCGAGAATCTTGTCCTTCGAGTAGGTCTGCTCGATCCGGATCGCAAGAATGGCTTCCCGAAGCTTTCGGTCGAAGGTTCGCTCGCTCGACAGAAGGAAGTTCTTCGCCACCTGCTGCGTGATCGTCGAAGCGCCCTGGATCGAGCCGCGCCCCTTGAGCTTGGCTTCAATGTACTTGACGCCCGCGCGGGCAATGCCGGTGAAATCGAGACCGATGTGCTCGTAGAAGCGCCGGTCCTCAGCCGACAGGAAGGCGTGGATGACCTTTTCCGGAACGGTGTTGATCGGCACGAAGATTCGCCGTTCACGGGCGTATTCGGCAATCAGGGCACCGTCATGCGCATGAATGCGCGTCATCACCGGCGGCTCGTAGCTCGCGAGTTTGTCTGACGGCGGTAGATCGCGAGAGGCCTGCCACAGCAGGAACCCGGCAGCGGCGGATCCAAGCAGGAACATCACCACGAGCGAGGCAAAGCCGAACCCCAGCAGGCTGATCAGCCAGCTACGGCGCCGTCGCCGCGGTGGTCGACGCGGCACTGGGGGAGGGACAATGGGCTGTCTCATATCCGCTCGATCGGTTTCGGCCAGGGTGACTTGCCCGCTTCACGGCCCATTGGCAAGCTGCGAGAGAACTCGGCTCACAGGCAGGCACTCTATCGCGAAATGTGGCAACAGCCTGTCGGCAAAGGCAGTTCTCCGATCTGACGACAGTCTGGCGACCTCGACACTTTTAACGCCGTGCGGCGAGTCGTCGCCGAAAATGTTCATCCACCGCTCGCACCACCCCCGCTGCCACCTTAGACTGCCAGTCCGCCCGCATCATGATTCGCTCGTCCTCGGCGTTGCTGATGTAGCCGAGCTCGACCAGGACTGCCGGCGAGCTCGGGTTGCGCAACACGCGGAATGGACCGCTGCGCCGCGGATCGCGTGACAGCAGGACGCTGCTCCGCAGCTCCTTGAGCAGCGCCTCCCTGAACTCGGTCGCGTACCCTTTGGTCTCGCGCCACATCAGGTCGAGAAGGATGCCCCGCACCATATCGTCGGCCACGGTGCTGGCCGGCAGGCCAGCCAGCAGATCGGCGGAATTCTCTTTATCGGCCACCCGCCGTGTCAGATCGTCGGAGGCGTGCTCGGCGAGTGTATAGACCGTGGCGCCACGAACGTGCTTCGCCGCCTCCAGCCCGGGAATCGAGTCCGCGTGGACCGACACGAACAGGTCCGCATTGTGGCGATGCGCGATAGCAACGCGTTCGTCGAGCGCGATGAACACGTCGCTGGTCCGTGTCATCACCACATCGTAGCCCCGCGCCGCCTTCAGCGCCTTCTCGATATGCTGAGCGACCGAGAGCACCAGATCCTTCTCGGCGATGTGCGCCCCCGACGCTCCCGGGTCGATCCCGCCGTGACCGGCGTCAACCACGATCACGGGTCGATGCGAAACCGGGACGGGCCGCGGCGCGGGTTCAGGCTCTGGCAAGGGGGTCGGCGTGATATTCAGCGCCGCCTCGGCCAATTCCGCCGCTACCAGTTGCTGGGCAGTCGTCGGCGAAATCTCGATCTCCAGCCGGAACGCCCCTTTCGCATCGGCCAGCATCACCTCCGCCCGATCGACCATCACGGGACCGGCCGTATCGATAACAATCCGCGATTTGCCCGCCTCGATCAGCCCATACCGGAAGACGCGAACGAGCCCGCGCCCCTCCTGTCCGGCGCCTTGCGGCAACTGAAACTCGGTTTCGGGCAAGTCGACGATGACGCGTGGCGGATTGGCAAGGCTCCGCGCGCTGACTGCCGTGGGGCCGCCGAGATCGAAACTGAGCACCGTCCTCTGCCCATCGCCCTCGAGAGCGTAGCCAAGGATCGCATTCATCGGGCCCGGGGCCGCGACCACCAGTTTCGTGGATGCCTGTTTCGTGCGGCTTGGCCGTTCGGCCTTTGCGGCGCGATCAGCTCGCGGTCGCTCCCGCGCCGCATCGGGACCGGAAGGGGCCAAGCGAACCTCGGTGCTTCCACCCCAGGCAGCGCCAGCGCCCTGCTCCGCGCGCACCGTGACAATTCCTGTCGCCATGACCTGGACAACAGCCCAGACCACGATCAGGAACGCCCATCGGCCCACCCGAAACAGGGTGGTCGCCCGGTTGTATGAGCGCACCCCGCACACCTGGATTCCCCCCGGAAAACCGGCCCCCGCGTCGCCTTATGCCCTTCGTTAACCGAAACTTTTCCGAATCGGCCACTCTGTGTTCTCTGTCGATGAAAAGAACTCGGCCCGCTTGACGGCTTGCCTTGTTCACTTCCGACCCGTA
>JBFWOB010000069.1:0-11386 GCA_050250755.1 Hyphomicrobiaceae bacterium | reverse complement strand
CGAAACAGGCCGCGCATATTTCCCCGATGGCCGCGCGCGTGCCGCTTGGCCGCCTCGGCACGCCGGACGAGGTCGCCGCTGCGGTTGCGCTCCTCGCATCCGACGACGGTGGCTACATCAACGGTCAGATGATCCAGGTAAACGGCGGTGCCGAGACCTGATGCGGTAAAGGGCTAGATGGCTCGCGTAACCATGCGCGAGCCGCCACCCCACAATGGCAGGTAAGCCATCTTCACGCCGGGGCCGCCGGTTACAATTGGAAAAATGTGCTCCGGCCCCGCTGCAAGCGGGAGACCTGCCGCTGCGCCGGCCGAAAATAGATACTTTTGGATCTCGGCCAGCCCGATCCCCGCCCCCAATAGCCGTTCCGCGAGTTCCAACGGCAGGATGAATGTCTGCTCCGGTGGCTCAGGCTGTCGCGCAGCACCGGTGGTCTCGACTGATGCCCGCATGATAACAGCCAACGCATCGAGGACCGCATCCGGCCCGGCATCTCCGCCTTCGCCATCCCGCAGCGGCAAGACTTCGGCGGTGCCTGAGACACCCATCACAGTCACGGCGCTGAAACCGGGCGCCAACCCGCGTCGCACATGCAGCGGCGGATAGGGCCCTTCCCCGCCCTCGGCGAAGCAAAACGTGTATTTGCCCGGCTGACCGCATGTTGCCATGTCGCCGGAGCCTTCGCGGGCTCCACCAATATTCCGCAGGCAGAGGCTCACCGCCCGACCGATGGCCGCGTTGGCGCGATTTCCTGGCCCGAGACAATTGATGCTGGCATTGAGGCCCAGTTCCGCGACGACTGGGCCGTGGACGAGCGTTGCAACCGCAGCGGAGCCCGTGGTGGTCATCAGCCCAAGGAGATTGAGTTCCGGCTCGAGACAGGCCACCACGGCTGCGGTGACGACCTTGAGCTCGGCCGGACGGCAACCGGCGAGCACGGCGTTGTAGGCGACGGCACGCGGCGTAACCTCTCCGAAAAGCGGTGGCATGAAGCCAAGCGATTCGTCCGGATTGGAAATGCCGGCGAGCATGGCCGCCAGTCGCGCCTCTGTCGGTGGCACCAGCGGCAACCCATCACCGAACTCTGCGGCCTCGAGCACGGCCTGCGCGTCTTCCCAGCTCTGATGCTCGCTTACGATTGGAAAATCGCTCATGTCGGGCGCTTTCTGTCCGTCGCGAGGGCCAGCAGCACGGTCAGCACCATGAAGAAAGCGGACACGCCAAACACCCATCGCGGCAGGTGAACGTCCATGATGAAGCCGTAGAGCATCGGCCCGATGATTCCGCCGATGTTGAAGCCCGTCGAAACGATACCGAACGCTCTGCCCGCCGCGCCTGGAGGTGCTGCCTGACGCACAAGCATGTCGCGCGACGGCGCAATGACACCGCCGAGAAAGCCGGCAACCCCGAATGCGATCACAATCATCCACGGGGGTAGCACAACCAAGGCGACGCCGAGCACGATCACAGCATTGACCCCGAAGCAGGCTGCCGCGACCTGCGCGTGGCGCTGCGTCCGATCGGCAAGGACGCCGCCCGCAAGCACACCAAGTGCACTGAGCCCGAGGAATGCCGTCAGCGCGACGTTCGCCGTCGAAAACTCCACCTGGTAGGCCTCCATCAAGGCCACGACCGAGAAGCTGTTGAGCCCGGCATTCGAGAGGCTGAGCAGAACGTAGAACAAGGTCAGCGTCAGGATTGCGGGTGTCATCACGCTGGAAAGCGAGCCCGTACGACCTTTCTTCGCGAGCCCTTGCTGGCCACCTCCGGCACCATCTTCCGATGACATCGGCACCAGCGCGACAAACAACGCGGCGATCGGGCCAAGCAGCCCCGCGGCGATCAATGCCCCTTCCAGTCCGACGAGCGGGACCAGAAGCAACAGCACTGCCGGTGCCAGCGCGCCACCGAGAAAACCCGCGAAGGTGTGGATCGAGAACGCCCGTCCGACTCGGTTCTCACTGACGCCCGCAGCCAGAAGCGCATAGTCGGCCGGGTGGTAGACGCTGTTGGCAAGGCCGGCAATTCCCGCGCACACCAGAAGCCATGGGTAGCTGAGCGTCAGTCCCATGGTTATGAATGCCGCGCCGCCGAGACACAGGCCGGCGATCAGAATGCGTCGCGCGCCGAGCCGATCGACGGCGACACCCATCGGCGCCTGCGTCAGACCGGAAACGACAGCAAACACGGTGAGCGCCAAACCCAGTTCCACGAATCCGACGCCAAGTCGATCTTTCAGGAAGGGAAACAGCGGAGGCAGGACAAGGATGTGAAAATGGCTCACCCAATGTGCCGCCGAGACGGCAACGAGCGTTTGGACCTCGTTGCCCCGCTCGGTCGGCCGAGCCGGTCCTGTTGCGACGTCTGAGACCATTCCGCGTTCGCGCTCCGTTCGCGTCAATATCGTCGTGGCCGCGCACTATTGCGGACCGGCGTAAGCGCCGCAATGGTGGTTCGCTGCCGCGGGGCACCATTTGTGGCCAAGGATGTGCAAACCTGCGATGGCACTGCGCCTAAAGCGCAATGCGTCCCCATCGCGATCAACGCCTACTGCAGTAATGGATAGACCGTGACGCTCACAACCTTTGGATTGGCTGCCCTTGCCGAGATTGCCGGCTGTTATGCGTTTTGGGCATGGCTGCGTATGAACGCGTCGGCCGTTTGGCTTGGTCCCGGCCTCGTCTGCCTTGTCACGTTCGCGTATCTTCTAACCAGGATCGAGGTCGAATTCGCCGGGCGCGCTTTCGCCGCGTATGGCGGCATCTATATCGCCGCATCACTTCTCTGGCTCTGGTTGGTGGAGAGCCGAACGCCGGATCGATGGGATCTCGGCGGCGCGACGCTTTGTATTGCCGGCACCCTAGTCATCATCTTCGGGCCACGCGCCGCCTAATCGCGGTGGGATCATGTTGTCAGCCCGTCGCGCCGCGTGAGAGCCTGTCCGTCAACCACGTCCGACAAGGAGGAGACGCATGGCCCGCCGCTTCATCGATATCTCCGTCGCACTTCAGGCCGGCATCGCTTCCGATCCGCCGGGCGGGGAGCCGAAGATCCACTACGAGACACATCAGGAATCGCTCCCCCGAATGCTGCGCCATTTCCCGGGCATGACGCCGGACCGCCTGCCGGGCGGCGAAGGCTGGGCAACAGAGCAGTGCCAGATCTCGACTCACAACGGCACCCACGTCGATGCGCCATGGCACTACGCCACGACCATGGATGGCGGCAAGCGCGCGGCAACCATCGATGAGCTACCGCTCGAATGGTTCCACCAGCCGGGCGTCAAGCTCGATTTCCGACACTTTCCGAATGGCTACGTCGCGAGTGCGTCCGACATAGAGAACGAACTGAAACGCATCGGCCATATCCTCTCGCCGCTCGAGATCGTTGTCGTCAATACGTCGGCCGCCGCGCGCTACGGCGAACCGGACTACGTGCCAACCGGCTGTGGCATGGGGCGCGAAGCAACGCTCTATCTCACGTCACGCGGGATTCGAGTGGTCGGCACGGACGCATGGTCGTGGGACGCGCCATTCGTCTACACAGCCAAGCGCTTCACAGAAACCGGCGATGCCTCGATCATCTGGGAAGGACACAAGTCCGGGCGCGAAATCGGCTACTGCCAGATCGAGAAGCTTGCCAACCTCGACCAGCTTCCGGCAACTGGCTTCACCGTCATCTGCTTCCCGGTGAAGGTGAAGGCTGGCAGCGCCGGCTGGACGCGCGCCGTCGCGGTGGTCGACGAATAGGCGAAGCGGCCAGCGAACGCGGTGTGCACGGCGGTCAGCCGCGGTTCGGCCCCATCCATGCGGTGAGCACGCGGGCGAGCGCATCATCGCCGCCCTTGGTGTCGGCCAGATTTGCTGCGAGCCTGCGATAGCTGTCTGCGGAAGCCCGATGATAGCCCGGGTGCGCGTCGAGATCTTCGAGCCCCTGTGCGAGGTCATCCATCTCGATCGCCCAGCGCAGGGCCTTCTCGTCAAGATCCGGCGCTGCGGAGCGGAGCACCGCCATCAAGCCGGGCTTCACGCTGTCAAGTTCCCCCGCCACTCGATCCGCCAGGCCCACTTTCGCTGCCGCCGCCATGACGTTTGCGATGAGCGCCACGGCGCCCTTGTTGGCGGCCGAGAACAGCACTTTCATCTCGGTCGCCTGCGTAATGCCGTCGCCAAGCCGGATCACCGGCATGTTGTCGGACTGAAGATTCGAAAGCACATCCGCATCGGGTCCGGAGACATAGAGGCGCGTCTTCACCTTGCCTCCCGGAGGTGGGCCGATAATGCCGCCGTCGGAGTAGATAGCGCCGGCCGCCGAGACAGCCTTGGCGATACGCGCAGTCTTTGCCGGCGTGATCGAATTGCAGTCGATGTAGTGCAGCGCCTTGCCACCGAGCAATCCTGCAACGGCTTCAGCAAGCGGCTCGGCCTGATCGGCCGGGACAATCGAGAGGAAGGTATCCGCTTCGCCCACCACCGCCCTCAGATCGTTGAGCAGGCGCACACCAGCACCTGCCGCGCGCTCGCGGCTGCGCCCAGATCGGCCTTCAGCCGTCGAAACGACATCGAAGCCCGAAGCTTTCAGGTCTCCGGCAACACCAGCTCCCATGGATCCGAGGCCGAGAACACCAATAACGGAAGGCTTGATGGGTTTGCTCATGTCTTGTCTCCCAAGGACGGCGGACAGGACTGAACTATCATGTTAGCGCGGCTTGGCCGAGCGGCAAGCGGCGGGCAGCAAATCCTGCCTCCCCGCCCAAATCAGTCCGAAGACGCGCTCCGCAGGAGATCGAGGGCACGTGCTCCGGCCCAGCCGTCCGGCACGAGCCCGTTCTGGCCCTGCCAATCGCGCAACGCTTCGCGCGTTGCGTCCCCAATGATGCCATCGATGGCGCCGACCGTATGTCCCGCCGCCGAAAGGCGCCGCTGCAATTCGCGCCGGCTTTCGCGGTCGAGCGGCGGATCGTCGATCGGCCAGATCGCGGCGAGCGCCGGCCTGCCCGCGAGTCGGTCGGCCAGGTGCCCAACGGAGAGTGCATAGGGGATCGCGCGATTGTATTTCAGAATGACTTCGAAATTCGACGTCACGAGAAACGCCGGCCCGTGCATGCCAGCCGGCAGCAACAGTGCGCTCGATGCTAGGCCGTCAGGCCAAGGCCGTCCAACCGGTGCGGACAACCCGAGCCGCTTCCATTCGTCGGCCGAACGCGCGGTTTGAGCGTCCACCAGCCGATAGTCGAACCCTGCCGGCAAGACGACCTCGACGCCCCATGGCTGCCCCGGCACCCAGCCAGCCTTCGCGAGATATGTTGCCGTGGAGGCCAGAGCGTCCGGGATGGAATTCCAGATGTCGCGACGCCCATCTCCATCGAAATCGACCGCGCGTGCCAGGAAACTCGACGGCATGAACTGCGTGTGGCCCATGGCGCCCGCCCATGATCCGGTCATGGCATCCGGCGTCACCGCGCCTTCCGCGAGGATCTGCAACGCCGCCAAAAGCTCGCTTCGCCAGAATGCCGGCCGCGCCCGATCGACAACCGAAAGCGTTACAAGCGAGCGAATGACCGAGCGTGTTCCGGGAAGCGTGCCGTAGCTCGATTCGACGCCCCAGATGGCCGCAACGACAAAGCGGTCGACGCCCGTCTTGTCCTCGATCGCCTCGAGGATCGCCGCATTGTCAGCGACTTTCGTGCGCCCGGTCGTGATCCGATCCTCGGAAACGAGCCGGCTCATGTAATCCCAAGGCGCCATGACATGCTCTGGCTGTCGCGCCTTGAGATCGAGAATGCTCATGTCGAGGGTGAGGTCGGCAAAGGCCAGATCGATCACGCTCTTCGGGATACGCAGGGCGCGTGCATCGCGCCGCACATCTCGGAGAAGGGACCGCAACGCGGCATCGAGCAGCGCATGGCCGTCTTCTTCATGCGCATCTGTTGCTTCAGTCGGAATCTCGGCCCAGGCAGCGAGTCCCAACGGCACACCCGACACGCTTGCGCATAGCAGAAATGTTGCGAGCACGTGGGAAACACGGAGCGTCATTGCTCCGCACTCCGTCGCATGGCAGAAAGCAAACCCGTGCTCGGCCAGCAATCGACAGATAGGCCGGCGGCGCGTTGATAGAGACCAATTTTGAGCCGTGTCTCGGACCCGATCCGTCCATCCAGCTTGGCGATCGCATAACCCTGACGGTTCAGTCGCGTCTGCACTTCCAGAATGCCGGGTGGATCGAGCTGTCGAATCTGCGCCCAGGGCGTAAGAAAGGTTCCTCCGCCCGCAATCCGATCGGACAAATGTCCAACATAGAGGGCGTAGAGATCGGACGTGTTGTAGGCACGCAGAACCTTGAAGTTCTCCGTCACAAGAAACTGCGGGCCGTATGTACCACCCGGCGACATCAGATACGCCGATGCCGACTGGTGTTGCGCGGCGAATGGCTTGCCATCCGCTCGGCGCACGCCCAGCTTAGCCCACTCCGCTATGGGTTTTGCGTTGGCAGGCCCCTCGTTGGCGCAATCGACCCGTGAGCCCGTCTTCACTTCGAAGCCCCACGGCAGCCTGCCGATCCACCCCTTGTTCTTGAGCTGCTTTGCCGCCGAGCCCAGCGCGTCGTCGACCGAGCCGAAGAGATCGATGCGTCCGTCGCCATCCATATCGACAGCCGACGAGTAGAACTCCGAGGGCATGAATTGCGTCAGCCCCATCGCACCAGCCCAGGAAGCGCGCATGTCGGCACGTTTGAGGCGCCCGTCGTCGATCAACTTCAGAGCGTGCAGAAGCTCGCCACGGAACAAGTCCTTACGGCGACCAGCGTAGGCCTGGGTCGCCAGCACGCGTATGGCATCATGGCGGGACTTGTGCTTGCCGAAAGCCGTCTCACGCCCCCAGATCGCCAGTACCACTGGCCCATCGACGCCAATCTCCTGCGCGATGCGCACAAGTGCGGTCGCGTGGTCTTTCGCAAGAGCCCGGCCTTCGTCGGCAAGTTTGGATATGCGTCGCTCCGCTACGTAATCCTGTGGCGGGGCCGTAAACTCAGGCTGTCCTTTGGAGCCCGATTGCGGTTGCCCGGGGCGCACCAGATCAGGGAGCGAGAGGTCCGGCTCGAGACCGCGCGTCTCGCGGTCGAATGTCGCCCGCGATATGCCTCGCGCCTCCGCATCGGGCCGCAGGCCGGCCAGAAAGGCTTGAAAGCCCGTATCCGCCCGCGCAGCGCCGGCCATCGCCACCGCAACCGCCGCAAACACGCAGACCAACAGAAAACCGCGCAACGAATGCGAGCTGGCACCCTCTCCGGCCGCAAGACGACCGATCGCATCTCCCATGACGTCTGACCCCGATGATCGCCCGCTATTGCGGCAGCGATGCCCCGATGGATGCGGTCCTGCCACGGCTTGAAGGCAATTTTGCGAGCATGCGCGTTTGCGAGCGCGCGCTCAGCAGCGCGAAGCGATCAGATCGTAAACCGGGATCGGCCTCCGGAGTCGTCGCTAACGGCGAATGGCACGAACTCAGACTGCGTGCGTCGCCAACGGCTCGGTCAGAACGGCATAAAGCGCATCCCGATCGCGTGCCGCGCGCAATTTCTCCAGCGTCTGCGCATCGCGCAGCACGCGAGAAATTCTAGCAAGGGCTTTCAAATGGTCGGCGCCGGCGTGCTCGGGTGCAAGCAAAACGAACACGAGATCGACAGGCTCTCCATCTGGCGCCTCGAAATCCAGCGGCTCGTCGAGTTGCGCAAACACGGTCGCAATTCGGTCCAGCCCGATCACTCGGGCATGCGGAATTGCAATGCCACGGCCGACCGCCGTCGATCCAAGACGCTCGCGCTGCAATAGCGTGTCGAAGATTTGCCGCTCATCCAAGCCAGTGATCTGAGCGGCACGACTCGCCAATTCGCGCAGTGCCTGTTTTTTGTTCTTCGCCCTCACTGAGGCGAATACGCCTTCCGGCTTGAGGAGATCGCCGAGATCCATTCGCTTTGGCCTTTCCGGCGGCGTCTCGGGCTTGGCGTGATTCGCAGCGATAGGCCTATCGCAACGTTTCCCCACAACAAGTCCGAAATACGCAAGTCCTTCATTTGCAAGAGATAACGTCACCCCGACAGTGGGGGCGCGACACCGGCCATTGACTGTTCAAGCATTCGGGGAACCTAGTCACGGGCCACCGGCAAGTCAAACCTGGAATTCCGACTTCCCTGCCTTGTTTTTAGCAAGATTCACGCTACGGCTTGGCATTGCAACCGTTTCTCTCGCCGACGCTGAACAGAGGACGGAATGCGCATCCCTTCCCGGTATTTAGCCACCGTGCGCCTGGCGATCTCGACACCCTCTTTGCCGAGCATCTCGACAAGCTTGTCATCCGAGAGAATATCGTCGGGGCTTTCGCCGTCGATCAGCGACTTTATGCGGTGACGGACCGCCTCGGAGGAATGTGCTTCTCCATCGCCAGCAGACGCGATGGCCGATGAGAAGAAGTATTTGAGCTCGAAAATACCGCGAGGTGTTGAAATGTATTTGTTCGAGGTGACCCGACTGACGGTCGACTCGTGCATCTTGATGGCATCAGCGACGGTCTTGAGATTGAGTGGCCGCAGATACTGCACGCCGTAGACGAGAAACCGGTCTTGCTGTCGGACGATCTCCTCGGCCACGCGGAGAATGGTGCGCGCCCGTTGGTCGAGGCTCTTGACCAGCCAGTTGGCGTTCTGCAGGCACTCGAGCAGAAAATCCTTGTCCTGCGAGGTATGGGCGGTCCGATGCACGCGTGTATAATAGACCCGGTTGACCAGCACGCGCGGAAGCGTGTCGCTATTGAGCTCGATGATCCAGCTCCCGTCGCTACCCATCCTGACGTGCACATCTGGTACGACCGGCTCGATCTCCACCGAGCCGAAACCCAGACCGGGCTTGGGATTGAGGCGCCGCACCTCGGCGATCATGTCGGTCAGATCCTCCGCGTCGGCGCCGACCGCCTTACGCAAGGCAGCGAGATTTCGTGCGCCCAGGAGGGGCAGGTTATCGAGGAACGCCATCATCATCGGATCGAGGCGGCCCTGGTCCTTGAGCTGCAGCGCGAGGCACTCCTTGAGATCGCGCGCCATTACGCCGGCCGGCTCGAACGTCTGCAGCACGCCTAGCACGCGGTTGATCTGCTCGACGGCAACACCCAATCTTTCCGCCACATCGGCCAGATCGGCTCTGAGATAGCCGGCTTCGTCCACCTGATCGATCAAATACCTTCCGATCAGCCGGTCTTTCGGATCGGAGATGGCAAGACCGAGCTGCGTCTCCAGATGGTCTCTCAGCGATGGTTTTTCGCTGGCATAGTCATCGATGCTCGAGCTGTCACCGCCATCGAATGATGATCGGCCACGCTCGGACGCCCCGATACGCTGCCCAAGCCGCAAGTCTGGGCCTAGGTCGTTGCCATCAGATTCCGGGAACGTGTCCGCGACATCGCTGTCGAGCTCGCGCGTAGGGGCATCACCGGGGGCTTCGAAATCGAGTCCACCATCACGACCATCGGCGCGTGCCGGCGAGGCCGGCTCACGCTCCTCGGCAGCCAGTCGCTCAGGCGCCACATCGGCGTCGCGTTCAAGCAACGGGTTACGCTCAAGCTCCGTTTCGACGTAGGCGGTAAGTTCGAGATTGGACAATTGCAGGAGCCGGATGGCCTGCTGCAGCTGCGGCGTCATGACGAGCTGCTGGCTCTGTTTGAGCTCTAGCTTCGTCGTCATCGCCATCGTCAACCCTCACCCGATCCTCGTTCGATCCCGTGCTGCAGATTGATAGCCGAGGCACATTAATTGAACATGTCTCCGAGATACACTCGGCGAACATCCTCGTTTGCAATGATTTCCGAGGGATTACCTTGTGTCAGAACCTGACCCTCGGCAATGACGTAGGCGCGGTCGACGAGCGACAGGGTTTCCCGGACATTATGATCCGTGATCAGCACACCAAGGCCACGCTGCTTCAGATGGCGCACGAGCTCCTGGATATCTCCCACGGCAATCGGATCGATACCGGCAAACGGCTCATCCAGAAGCATATAGGAGGGCCGGGATGCCAGCGCCCGGGCAATTTCGCAGCGCCGCCGCTCTCCGCCCGAGAGCGCGATCGACGGGCTTTTTCTGAGGCGCGTGATCTGGAATTCCTCGAGCAGGCTGTCGAGTTGCTCGTGCCGCTTCTTTCGGCTCGGCTCCACCAGCTCGAGAATGGCCATGATGTTCTGTTCGACAGTCAGCCCACGAAAAATCGATGCCTCTTGCGGTAGATAGCCGATGCCCAGGCGCGCCCGGCGATACATGGGGAGCCGCGTCACATCCCGGCCGTCAATGGTGATCCGCCCCGAGTCGGCTGGCACGAGACCAGTGATCATATAAAAAACCGTCGTCTTGCCGGCGCCGTTCGGGCCGAGCAGGCCCACGACCTCACCGCGCGCGACAGAGACGCTGACCCCTTTGACGACCTTCCGCTTGCCGTAGCTCTTCTGCACGCCTTCGCTGGTCAGCCACCCCTCGCCGCCAGGGCTGGCATACCTCGCCCGCTCGGCGTCTTCAGGAAACGCTTCAAGCCCTGCTCCGGAACGGACAGCAGGTTCGCCCCCCGCCAGCGCTCGACGTGCTCGTGGAAACAGGGTGAAGGCCATGGATTCGGGGTCCCCGTACGCACCTGTCGCAGATTGGATGCGTGTGTCGCCGCTCGGTCGTATTAATCAGGTTCGGGGCCAAGTGATCAAGGCGTCCCGCTGGGCCGCGTCGTCGAACTCCAGGCGGAGCCAGTTTTCGGCCCTTTGGCACTGGCGCCGCTTTCGCCCGAAACAATATCCTTCGCGGCCTTGCCGGCCTTCTCCTTGATCTGATTCGGATAGAAAATCGCCTCGAGACGCCCCGTCTTGCAAATCGCCCCCCGCGGACACGTCGGCGAGCCGGCACCGTTCGGGCTCGGGGCAACGGACGTCGCAAAGGCACCACTCACCTTTGGGCCTGCCTTACCGGCCGTACCACCCGGCTCGGGCTCGAAACGTGTCACGCCCGTGCCGAGATCGATCACGAGGCGCATGCCGACCGGTGCACGGACGAGTTGTTTGCCCTGAGACACCGTGACATCACCGCCCATGACGATTGTGTTGGCGGCCACATCGAAGTTAGCCCACTCGCCGGTTGCCTGCTGGCCGTCCGACCCTGTCACGGCGACACCGTGGCGCGCCTCAATGCGCTTGAGCTGCGATCCGCCCGGCCCTCCTCCAGCTTTCCCCGCCTGCGCCGGCCGAGTCGCTAGGCCGTCCGCACCTCCGATCAGCCCCGTGTCGCCTTGGTAATGCGCCGTCATCTCCGCGGTCTTCACCACGAACGTCCCCTGCTTGGCGACGACATCGCCTGTAGATCG
>JBFWOB010000068.1:0-12139 GCA_050250755.1 Hyphomicrobiaceae bacterium | reverse complement strand
CGCCGCCGCTGTCAACAATACCGTGCCCGGCGGTGGACCACCGCCGCACATCCATCACGATTGCTCGGAAATGTTCTACATGCTCGACGGTGAACTCACCGCCGTGATTGATGGTAAGGTTCACCTGCTGCGTGCCGGTGCCTGTGCCCATATACCGAAAGGGGTCGTGCACAGCTTTGAGAACACCGGCAGCGTTCCAGCAAGACATCTGGTCGTCATTTCTCCAGCGGGGTTGGAGGGCTTCTTCAAGGCGGCTGGCGTGCCGAGTACGTATTCCGACAATACCTCTCCGCCCGTAACGCAGGAGACAATTGATCGCATTCGAGCCAGGGCGATGGAATTCCAAATGGAGCTGATCGCGCCGGATGCATCGGCTGCTTCGTAGCAGCTTTCGACGCGTCCATTCCCAATAGCGGTCATGCCACGGGCGCAGGTCGAAACCAACACCACCTTCGTGCGCCGGAGCGAGTGCGTTCCAAACTTGGCCGGATCGAGACCGATGCTAGCAACCCACTCTTGGACAAGCCGGGCGTACTGCCGTGGAGGGGTGACCTCGCGCACGACGCGTGTCACGCCAAGGCTATGTTTTGACCAGGGCTTCGACGGACCTATGGTACGGTCGCCCTGGGAACAGCGTCCGCATGGTGCGCTCGGGATCGAGCTGGAAACTCTCCGCTGCGAAAGCTGCGGTGAGCATGTCGAGGTCGAGCGTCGGGCGAAGATCACGGCCTTCGTAGAGCGCCTTGGAATCAAGGCCCGGCCAATCGGCAACCATTCTGCCGCCTTTGACCGCACCGCCAAGCAGCATAGCCGCCGATGCAGTGCCGTGATCTGTGCCGTCTGTGCCATTGGCGGCGGCGGTGCGCCCGAACTCGGTGGCGACGAGTACTGCGGTCTGTCGCCACGTATCACCTAGCCCATCGCGCAGTGCACCGATCATCGTGTCGAGCGCCCTGAGCTGATTGGCCAGTCGGTTGTTTTGGCCGCTGTGCGTGTCCCAGCCGCCGGTCTCGATCATGGCAATGCGCGGTCCGTTGACGCGACCGAGAAAGGTGGCGGCCGACCTGCCAACAGTGGCGGGGTCCTGGCGCGCCCGTGCGGCCTCGGCGAGGCTACGCGCCTCCATGGCGGCGCTCCAGAGCGGGTGAAGCTCGGCGTCACCCTCATAAAGGTGGCCGACGCGGATCAACAAATCATCCGGAGCCTCGGGCAGGTTCGAGGGCGCATAGGATGTGACCTCCGCGGGGCCTCGCAGCGCCAGGGGGATTGTTGGCGCGAATGCGATCGCCTCCGTGCGTGATCTTGGCAGCAGACCGACCAGCCGGTTGAGCCAGCCGTCCTTGATCTGATACGGGCCGGAACCTCCCGTTTCCAGCACGTTCTGCCCATCGAAATGCGAGCGTTCGCGATAGGGTGACGCGACGGCGTGCACAAAGAGCGCTTCCCGCCGGGCATAAAGCCTGGAAAGCCCAACCAGCGCCGGATGGAGTGCAAAGGTTCCGTCCAGCTTGAGGGCGGAAGTCGAATCGATCGCGAGCGCGCCGCGCAGTCTCGCATAGGCAGGATCGGCATAGGGCACGATGGTGTTCAATCCATCGGCCGCGCCGCGTTGGATGATGAATACGAACCGCCGCTCGCTCGCCACATGGGCGAAAACGATGCGCGGCGAGACCAGCATGGCCCCAGCACCGACGGCGGCAAAGCGCAAAAACTGGCGGCGTTGCATCATCGCAGGTCATCTCCTTTGGAACTCGGGTGAGACCAGAAGCAGGGCCAGGGCGGTCTGAGGCGATTCAGCGCGATCGATTTGCTGTTTCGTGGGCTCGCTCAGCGAGTCGGCGTAGAGCTTCCGAGCCAGCGTGCGCGCATCGTGACCGCTGGCGGCCCTGGCAGCGAACCGTTGGGCGACTTCCACTCTTCTGACCAGCGCGTCCGGCGCCGCCCAGCTTGCGTTCATGTCATCGTAGCCGGCAGGCGAGCCGGGTCGCCATACCGGTTGGCCGAGCTGATTGAGAAGGGGTGTCAGGTTCATCCCGTCTACATCGCGGCGTCCGATGGCGCGCAATGCCGAAATGGTCCAATCCCACGGCGTCTTGAACTTCACCGGTTGCGGCATCCACGCCTCCGGTGCATCGATCAGGGCGCGATAGACGGTCGGAAGGTCGCCGCCGGAAACACGGAACGCGGCGCTCAGGCGTTCGACGATGGACTGCGGTGGGACATCGGCAATGAAATGCCGCGCAAGCTTCGCTGCAATATGATCTGCTGTGGCTGGCGTCGCTGCAAGATCGGCAAGCACAGCACGCGCCTGACCCTGGCCCCGCTGGCCATAGGTCTTGCCCATGATGGTCCGTGCCCCGGGCTCATGACGCGCCGGCAGGAACGTGAACGTGCCTGGCGTCTGGTTTCGAGATCCCATCATACCGGCCGACCAGCCGGTCAAGGCGAGCGCGAACTCGGTGACGTCTTTCTGACTGTAGCCGGACCGGGCGCCGAGCGTGTGCAGCTCCATGATCTCGCGCGCCAGATTCTCATTGATCCCCAATTTGCGGTTCGCCTTGCGGGCGGCTACTCGCTGAGCGGCCGGGCTGTTGGGCCCGATGGAGCGAACCTGATCGAGGAAATGATGCATGGCGGGATGACGCTCGACTGCCAACAGCATGTCCTCGAAGCGGCCCAGCACATACGGGCGGATTGCCTCCCTTTCAAAGGCGCCCGCCAGCACGGTCACTTGCGGCTTGTTGGCGGATACAGCGAAATGATTGGACCAGAAGTGCACGAGCCGCTCGATAAA
This sequence comes from Hyphomicrobiaceae bacterium, assembly GCA_050250755.1. GTDB lineage: Bacteria > Pseudomonadota > Alphaproteobacteria > Rhizobiales > Hyphomicrobiaceae. Next base: position 9,345 of record JBFWOB010000068.1, on the reverse strand, counting down.
CGGAGCGGTCGCATCGAGGGCGGCACGCGCCCGCATCTCAACCTCGGCCCGATAGAGCGCCTGTCCCTGCTTGCGCAGGTCTTGTCGGATGGCCATTTTGCCGGCTTCGTCGGCGTTGCGCACACGTTGCTGTCCGGCGGCAAACTCGGCAGCGATGTCCTCAGACGCCCGCGCGGCCTGGAAGATCGCCGACTTCCCCGCGAACGCGTCGAGCTGGCCAAGGAGCCATGTCTTGGCATCCGATGGCAAGGGTTCGTCGGGATGGGCGCCAAGCCCGAACCGGTTGAGCGCGATCATCGCGTCAGTGAGCGTGGCCCTGCTACCCATCTCTGTCTCTCGCCCACGTGCGTTTTGGAATGGACAGGAGTTTGTACGGGATAGAAGGAGGCGATCCGTCGCCGCGGGTCAGTTTTTTTTGCCGGAACTTGGCGCAAGATGCCGCCACGTTGGCGCAATCCGTCGACGAACTCTCGGCGTTGCGCGGGCGTGAGACTCTCAGCAAAGTCGATGATGGCTTGCTCAAGCCGCGTCCGCAGCGCCATGTCCGCGCTTCTGATCTTGGTGAGCTCGGCATCGATGGCCGCCTGGTCCAGCGCGTCCTGCGAGAGCAACCGCGCGAGCGCATCTCGCCCTTGACGGGCCGTCTCGATATCGGATGCCGCGGCGCGGCGGGCCGCGGCAAGAGCTTGCCGGAAACCCATTCTCTGCGCCGGAGGAAGCGCCTGTGCCGCAAATCGCAGAGCACGCTGGTTCTCAGCAACTTTCGCTGGGTCCAGGGCATGCCACATATAGGCGCCGCCGGCGACCGCTCCGAGGATGAAGACATTGAGCGCGAGTGAAATGGCAAGGAGACTGTTGCGCGATCGATCGCCCATCTATTTATCCAGGTCGTGGGTGACGTCATCAAAAGCTGTGATGACGTACCTGCCGTCATCATCTGGAACGAGTGCACTCAGCGGTAAGAGAGCACTGATCATCAGCGCACCGGCCAGCGCTCCAGCGATGCCGATCCCGGCCAGCCCTAATCCCTGCCACCACATCCACGTGCCGCGCCAGGCGGCGCGTGCGACTGGCGCCAAGGAAATGATCCGCTCGCGCAACTCCCTGCCGGGTTCGGCCACGACGTAGCTATCGAGCCTGCGGTCGAGGGGTGCTGCGTCCGCGAGCACGGCCCGCGCGTCAGCGGGATGGGTTCTCAGGAACGAGTGCGCGGCCTGGCGTGCGTCGGCCGGCCAGCGCTGAAGGTTACCACCATAAGTCTCAGCCAGTTGCTGGAAGCGCTCAGGGCTCATTATCTACTCCACATCTTGCTGTTGCAGATGTGCGCGAAGGTTCCGCCTAGCTCGCGCCAGAAGGCTTTCCAAGGCCTCGACGCTGATGCCCATGATGCCCGCTACCTCAATGTTGGAAAGCTCCTGAAAATATTGAAGCACGATGGCCTCGCGTTGGCGGTCCGGCAATGCGACCAGCGCTGCCGCGATCTGCCTTTTCTCGCCAAGCTCATGGAGCCCATGGTCCGGCGCCGGACCAGGGTCAATCTGATCCGGTGGGTCGGCCATGGCCTGTTCGCGCCGCAGGCGCAATCTATCGTAGCAGAGATTGAGCGCGACTCGGTGCATCCACGTATCGAATCGCGGCGTTCCGGGACGCCAGTGCGGTGCCTGCTGCCAGATGCGCAAGAACACATCTTGCGCGACGTCCTCTGCCTCGCTGCGGTCGCCAAGCACGCGAACAGCCAAGGCGAGCAGGCCGGCAATGATGGTCAGCACCGTCATCAGCTTGGGCCGCACGCGCATGACGGCGCCGGCCATGATCGCTTCTTTCAGGGCTTCGAGCGTTTGGGGCGGCTTCTCGCGCACCTGCGTGTCGATATAAAGCAGCATCACGACGGCGGCCTCGACCGCGATGCCACCGAGGGCAATGAACCCCACGGCAACCGCGACCGAGAGGTTGTAGCCTGCGAGGTAGACGGCCCAGAGCCCTCCGGCCAGACCGAACGGCAGTGACGTCATGATTATGAGCCTGTCGTGGGTCGAAGTCATAATAGCGACGGGGCCGGACGGTCGAGAATGCGCTATGCATCCGACAGAGCCGGAAGGACCGTTTCCGGCGGATGGCTCCTCTGTCGGCCCGTCACGCACGCCGCTGGTCGCTCGGCTTGCGAGGTAAGCCGACGTCGAACGATCCAAGGGTGACATCGGGAGCTTTGATCGCACGTGCGCCGGCCACGAGAGGCATCTCCTCTCCATGCAGCAACTTGCATTGCTCTACGTGCAGGCCAATCGCATTGCGGACTCCTGGCCGCTTCAGGAGCGGATTCTGGCCCGGCTCGAGGAGCTTCTTGGTCCCGATCATCCCAATCTCGTAGCTGCCCTCGAATCGACGGCATCGATTTATGCGTTGCAGGAACGGTTTGCGGAGGCTGAACGGTTGCGCAAGCGCGCGATTGCGATGTGGGCGCCCATCGTCATCGCCCTGAACGGCTCGAGGAAGCGGCGCAACACGGGCCGGTGATCGCTCAGGTCCGCCGACGCCTGCTATTCGCTCGAGTTCGATATAGATTTGCGAGGCCGCATTCAGGTGTGTGAAGGCTTCGCTCCAACTCTTTCGCTTGTAGGCGACGAGCCCGAGGCCGACGTAATGATCAGCCCGCAGGGAGCCCAACTTGCTGCTCTCCTCGATCATCGGGGCGGCCTTCTCGAGAAGCCGCGCGGCCGCGTCCACTTGATCACGGTCCAATAGCTGAATTGCGAGCGTCATCAGCATGCCCATCGTCAGCACATGATCCTGTCCCAGCACGCTCGTGCTGGTCGCCATGGCACGATCGACATAGGCTTCGGCTTCGGCGTGGCGGCCCTGTGCGAAGCTCGCCATGGGATAGGCTTTGCAGCAACTGGACGGCCCGCGTGCCATGGACGAGCGCGTTGTCGCCCATCGCACGCTCGGCAATGCTCAACGCCTCCTCGAGCAAAGGCTCGGCGAGGGAATACCGCCGCCCTCGCAGATGGGCCTCGGCCAGCTCGGACAGGAAAACGATCCGCCGAGGATGCCCACGGGGCAATTTGGGATCTGCAATCGCCATTGCTCGTGTCGCGAAGGCGAGGGCGTCATCATTTCGATTTTGCAGCCGGAACAGATTCGCCATCCCCTGCAGCGAGGTGGCGACCTCGAGACTGTCGGGGCCGAACGTGCGTTCCGCGATTCAAATACATCGATCGATTCGTCGATCGTCACGGCCGCGAACGCTTTTACCACCGGCGTGATCGTGGCCCGAGGATTGCGTTGCCGGGGCGCCCTGGAACGCCGGAGTTCATGGCGGCCTACGAGCGGGCAGCGATCGGCGAGATGCCGGAGAAGGAGCCCAAGCTTCGCGGTGCTCCCGGAACGTTCGATCGCTTGGTGCAGGATTATTTTGCGGCGCCCGAGTATCTGCGCCTTGCACCATCCACCCAAAAAACCTATCGCTCCGTGATCGAGCGTCTGATCATCGATGAAGGCATCGGTCATAGGCTCGTCCGGGAAATGACGCGTGAGCACGTGAGGCGCATTCTCGCAAAGCGAGCCGCTACGCCGGGCGCCGCCAATAGCCTGCTGAAGAAGCTCGGGGTGCTGGTCCGCTTCGCCATAGACAACGGCTGGCGCAAGGATGATCCGACGCTTCGGATCAAAAAGTACGCTAAGGGCGAGTTCCACACCTGGACCGAAGAGGAAATCGCCCAGTACGAGACGAGGTGGCCGATCGGCACGACCGAACGGCTGGCATTCGCGCTCTTGCTCTACACCGGCCAGCGCCGGTCCGATGTGGTGACCATGTCGTGGGCGGACGTGAAGGACGGCTCGATCTGCGTGACCCCGCTCAAGACGAAGCGCACCACCGGCGTCAAGCTCTGGATACCGATCCACCCGGCATTACAGGGGGTCTTGGATGTCGCGGACAAGGACGGTGAGACGATCCTGCAGACGGCCTTCGGTCAGCCGTTCACGTCGAACGGCTTCGGCAGCGGCTTCATGGCGGTGAAGATCGACAAGGCCGGCTTGCCGAAGCGCTGCGTCACGCACGGGCTGAGGAAGGCGGCGGCGCGGCGTTTGGCGGAAGCTGGCTGCACCGCCAATGAGATCGCCTCGATCACTGGGCACGCCACGCTGCAGGAAGTGTTGCACTATACCAAGGCCGCCGAGCAGCGGAAGCTGGCGCAGGCCGCGATGAAGCGACTTTCGACCCCGAAACCAGCGTCAGATTCCCAAACCATCGCGAAGGGGTTGGGAATTCCGCCGAAAAACCTCAATGTTTCAAAGGGCATGGAAGCGGGTTGGTGGAGCCGAGGGGAATCGAACCCCTGACCTCTGCAGTGCGATTGCAGCGCTCTCCCATCTGAGCTACGGCCCCGGAAGCCCGGCATTTACGGTCCCGAGTGCCTCATTGTCAAGCGAGGCGGTGTGACTGAGCGGCACACGTGTGGCCGGGACGACTTGCTTACGACGAGTCGATCGGCGGAGAAGGGCTTTTTACCGGGAAGGCGACGTCTACTGCACTTGCGGCGAGGCGGCTGGCACCGTTAAGTGGGGCCGCCGATCCGGGCCCAAGACGTGAGATGCCATGCTCGAGCTCCTCAGTTTTATCAGCTACCTCATCACGCTCTATACTTACATCGTCATCGCCGGTGTAATCATGAGCTGGCTGATCAGCTTCAATGTGATCAATCTCTATAATCCGGTGGTGCGCACCATCTGGGATGCAATCAATGCCGTGACCGAGCCCTTGCTGAGGCCAATCCGCGGTTTCATCAGGCGTTTGCTGCCGGATCTCGGGGGCATTGATATTTCCCCCATTTTCCTGCTGCTCGGATGTATGTTCGTTCAGTCGGTCATCCTTCCGAATATCGCCAAGCTGTTCATATGAACCGGCAACGGGATGCGGCCGCGTCAGATCAGCCGTGGCGAATCACGACAGAGGGCCTTGCGCTTCGGGTACGGCTGACGCCCAAGGCCTCGCGAGATGCCATCGAAGGAGTCGACGGAACGGCTGACGGGCCAGCGCTGAAGGCGCGCGTTCGGGCAGTGCCTGAAGATGGCGCTGCGAATGCCGCGGTCGAGAAGCTGGTTGCCGAATGGCTTGGCGTCGCGAAGAGCAAAGTGGCTTTGACGTCGGGCGGCAAGTCGAGGATCAAGATGCTGGCGGTTACAGGTGACGGCGCGGCTCTCGCGGTGGTGGCGTCAGCACGTCTCGCTTCGTGCGCCGAGGCCACGACGGAGACGCAGAATGGCTGAGGCGAAGCTCATTGATGGCAAAGCGCTGGCCGAGGCGTTAAGGCACGAGATCTCCGATGAGGCTACAGCATTCACGCGCGCCGCGGGCCGTATGCCAGGGCTGGCCGTTGTGCTGGTCGGTGATGATCCGGGGAGCCAAGTCTATGTTCGAAGCAAGGCACGGCAGACTGTCGAGGTCGGCATGCGCTCGATCGAGCATCGGCTTTCGTCGGAGACGTGCGAGACCGCGCTGCTGCAACTTATTGCCGAGCTCAATGCCGATGAGAGCGTCGATGGGATTCTCGTGCAACTGCCGCTGCCGCGTGGATTGGATGCGCGCGCGGTGATCGAAGCCATCGACCCGGCAAAGGACGTCGATGGGTTTCATCCGATCAATGCGGGGCGGCTGATGACGGGGATGCCCGGGCTGGTTCCGTGCACGCCGCTCGGCTGCATCAGGCTCGCGAAGTCGGTGCAGCCAAGTCTCCAAGGGCTGGAAGCCGTCGTCGTCGGGCGCTCGAATATCGTAGGCAAGCCGGTTGCGCAACTTCTGCTCGGAGAAGACTGCACGGTGACGGTTGCGCACTCGCGTACGCGGGATCTACCGGACGTGGTGCGGCGGGCGGATCTTGTGGTTGCGGCGATCGGGCGGCCGGAAATGGTGCGTGGCAACTGGATAAAACCGGGCGCGATCGTGATCGATGTGGGTATCAATCGGATCGCGACGGAAGGTGGCGGCAAAGGCCGTCTGGTCGGCGACGTCGCATTCGAAGAAGCCCGGCGCGTTGCGGGCGCGATCACGCCAGTTCCGGGTGGCGTCGGTCCGATGACGATCGCATGCCTGCTCCGCAATACGCTGGATGCGGCGCGGCGGCGGACTGGACTCGGGTAAATGCGTGGCGGTGCGCGGCAAAGCGTCAACGCGTGAAATCGACGGCCGTCGTGTTCGCGCCGCAGAGAAGTACACCCACGCGTTCGCCTGGCGCGGGCCGATAGGCTCCCGATACGAGCGCCGCAAAGGCGGCGGCCCCACCGGGCTCGGTTACAATGCGGAGTCGCTCCCAGAGTTCTGATTGCGCTTTGCGAATGGCGTCATCGGATACCAGTGCAACGCGTTCGACATAGACCTGGGCGGGAGGGAACATGAGTTGGCCGACCTGACGCGGCGCGAGTGAATCAGCGGCGATGCCGTCCTGGGATGCGTCGACAGGCCTTCCGGCCGCCAGCGCCATGGCCAGCGTTGGTGCCCCTTCGGGCTCAACGCCAATGAGGCGAATGCGCCCTTGGTACCAAGCGGCGATGCCGCCGATGAGCCCGCCACCGCCTACCGCGACGAGGAGCGTATCGAGCGCCGGAGCTTGCTCTTCGATCTCCAGTCCGACAGTGCCCTGACCGAGGATCGTCGCAGGCTGATCATAGGCATGGATCGAGCGGGCACCCGTTTCCGCGCACCACGCCTCGCAAAGTGTCAGCGCGTCGGCGTAGCGTTCGCCTTCAACGACGAGATGTGCACCGTAGCTGCGGATGCGATCGATCTTGGCGGTCGACGAAATCGTTGGCACGAAAATGCGCGCGGGCAGGCCGAGTGATTGCGCGGCGAACGCGACCGCGGCACCATGATTGCCACCCGAGGCGGCTGCGACACCGGTTCCTGGAACGTCGCCAGTGGTCAGGCAGGCAAAGGCGCCGCGCGCCTTGAATGATCCGGAATGCTGAAGGCACTCGAGCTTCAATGTCAGAGGAAACGTGCCGAGGCCAAGCTCAGCCCCTGCGAGTGTCAGAACCGGCGTGCGGCGCACGTGTGGTGCGATGCGTGCGTAGACGCTGCGAATGGCTGCCGGATCGAGGGCCGGTGATGTGGGCTGTTCGCGCGTCATGCTTTTGCTTCCCTGATGCTCGATCGATCGCGACCACCCGCATCGTGTGGTGCCGAAGAACGTCTCCGAAGAAACACGCACTTACACGCGCGGGGGCCGAATGCTAGCGTCGTGGCGCAACGTCCAATCAGGATGGGTGCGTATAATAATATTTATCCTGGGGAGTAAACGATGAGTCGACGTTCTTGGATCGCCGCGGCCGCCTTGATGTGCGGCGTGGCGCTTGGCAGCGCCGCCACGGCGAATGCGCAGACAACGCAAAAGCTGCGCTTTCAATCGAGCTTTCCCGCTTCCAGCTACAGCTTCGAAAATTTCAAGTTCTGGGCCGATCGCGTGAAGCTGCTGTCGGGCGGACGGCTCGAAATCGAGACTATGCCGGCGGGCACGATGGTGCCGGCGTTCGAGGTGCTCGATGCAACGCACAAACAGGTCGTTGAGGGAGGGCATACGGCGGCTGCCTATTGGGTCGGCAAGCATCGCGCCGCGGCGCTGTTCGGTCCCGCACCCGGCGGCCCGTTCGGCATGGATATCGTCGATCTGATGGGATGGCTCTACGAGGGCGGCGGGCTTGGTCTTTGGAAGGACCTTTATCAGGTCGAGCTCAAGCGCAACGTCGTTCCGATTCCGCTCACGGCGGTCAATAATCAGGTGCTCGGCTGGTTCTCGAAGCCAATCTCGAGCTGGGCCGACCTGAAAGGCAAGAAGTGCCGTCAGACGGGGCTGACTGCCGAAGTCTATGTGCGGGCGGGTCTCACTCCGGTCAACATGCCGGGCGGCGAAATCGTGCCGGCGGCCGAGCGCGGTGTGATCGAATGCGGCGAGTGGGTCGGTCCGGCCGAGGATATGAAGATGGGCTTCCACACGGTCTGGAAGCACTTCTACATGCCATCGACGCATGAGCCGGCGACGGTGCTCGAGCTTCTCGTCAACGCAGATACGCTCAACAAGCTCAGCCCGGATCTTCGTGCCATCATCGAAAACGCTGCCTTCGAAGCGACCTACAGGCACTTCGCGCTATTGAACAAGCTGAATGCAGACGCGCTCGAGGAGATGCGCACGAAGCACAACGTGAAGATCGAGAAAACGCCGCACGAGATCCTCGTGAAGGTGCTCGAGACCTGGGACCAAATCGCGGCCGAGGAGTCAGCCAAGAACGCGTTCTTCAAGAAGGTCTATGAGAGCCAGCGCGCGTACGCCGCGAAGGTGGTGCCGACGCGCCGATCCGTGCAGCCGAACTACGATGTGGCTGCCAATTACTACTGGCCTGAGAAGAAATAATCGGGCCTTGTCCTCTACCGCTCACGGCAGACGCATTGCGCCGTGAGCGGATCATGATGAACCAAGATTGCGCTCGCGGCCACGGGTGACGGTACCTCTTGCCAGCGGCCGGGCAACAGCGCAGACTAAGACGATGTTCCGAGGGGGGCCGGTGGATTCCGGCTGAGACCACCCAATCCCGGGTGGCCACCCTTAGAACCTGATCCGGATCATGCCGGCGAAGGGACAGGAATGGTGACTCATCCATTACAGTCAGACTCCACCCATAAACGAAAAGTCCACGCGCCGATCGCAGTACGCCGATTGCTGGTCGCCGGCGGTACCAGTCGCCGCTATTTCGGACGCCAGGATACGGTGTGCCGCCCGTCAGGTCTGCGGTCTGTGCCAGTGCCATCCACGGGGCGCATCCAGATGGGTGCTCGCTTACCCTGCTGGATTGAGCTGCCGTGCGACGTGCCGCCCCTTCAACATCCGATACCGAGAACTTAGGCGCAGTCCGCGCCTGCCCACCAATAGCCCCCTCCCGGAGGACAGCCATGAATGAAATGATGCGTGAAAAAGACCTGATGATCCCAGAGGTGACGACCGGCTCGATCGCCGGCTCGGCCAAGGTCTATGACGCGCCGGAGGGGCATCCCGACGTGCGCGTGCCGTTTCGTGAAATCGCGCTGATGAAAGAGTCGGGAGAGCCGCCATTCCGGGTCTACGACTCGTCCGGTCCCTACACCGACCAGAACACCAAGATCGACGTTGAAAAGGGCCTGCCCCGCCATCGTGAGGCGTGGGTGCGCGAGCGCGGTGGTGTCGAGCAGTATCAAGGTCGCGAGATTCGCCCCGAGGATAACGGCAATGTTCGCGGCAAACATCTTGCGCGCGACTTTCCGAACAAGACGCAGCCGTGGCGCGGCATCGGCGACAATCCGGTGACGCAGTTCGAGTTCGC
>JBFWOB010000067.1:0-13491 GCA_050250755.1 Hyphomicrobiaceae bacterium | reverse complement strand
CCGACGACGCCCTTGACCGCCAGCGCCATCGTCTCGCTCGAAATGCGGATCATGCCTTCGGCCGTCACGAGCCGCGACAGGCCGATCTCTTCGGCCAGCGCATCGATGGCCCTCTCCGCGGCCTGCACATCCAATTCGAACTTGTCGGACAGCGAGGGGTTCAGACGCCCAAGCACCAGATTCGCATCGGTGATGGTCGGCTCGGTTCCACCCCGCCGATAGCAGGCAGGGCCGGGTTCCGAGCCGGCGCTGCGCGGACCTACGCGCAGCGAGCCACCCTCGTCGACCCAGCCGATCGAGCCACCACCGGCGCCGACCGAATGGATGTCTAGCATCGGCACGCTCACCGGGATTTCCCACTCCAGCTCGTAGCTGTGCGTGATCAGGCCGCGGCCATGCTCCACGATCGAGGCGTCGAAGCTCGTGCCACCCACGTCGGTGTGGATGATGTTGTCGAAATCCGTCGTGCGGCTCAGGTACGAGGCGTAGGCGACGCCCCCCGCCGGCCCGGATTCGATCAGCTCTTCTGGGCGGCTCTTGGCGTTCTTCGCACCCATCACCCCGCCATTGCTCTTGAGGATGAGCAGCGAGCCTTTGAAGCCTTTCGACTCCAGCACGTCCTGCAGGCGGTCGAAGTAGGTCGTCATCACGGGCATCATGCAGGCCCGGATGGCGGTGGTGGTGAACCGGCCGTGCTCGCGGAAGATGGCGCGCGTCTCGGCCGAGATGACTATGTGCGCGTCCGGATTGTGCTTGCGCACGATCTCGCGCATGCGCTCCTCATGCGCGGCATTCACATATGAATTGATGAAGCCGATACCGATCGACTGGATGCCGCGCTCGGCGATGGTCCGCGCAACCTCGTTGGCGACATTCTCGTCCAGAGGGCGGCGGGCCGTCCCCTTCACCGACATACGCTCAGGGATGGAGAAGCGGTTTCGCCTGCGGATCAGCGGCTCGGGCTTCACCTGGTACGGATCGTAGAGCGCCTTGCGATGCTGTCGGCCGATCTCGATCGTGTCCCGGAAACCTTCGGTGGTGATGAATGCGGCATCCGGATAGCTGCGCTCGATCAGCGAATTCGTCGCCGTCGTTGTGCCGTGCATGAGGTAAGAAATCTGGTCGAAGGGAATGCCTGCCGCTTCGATAGACTGGACGACGCCGCGTGACCGGTCATCCTTGGTGGTCAGCACCTTGGCCGTCTTGAAGGACTGGTCGCCTTCCTCCCATGCGAACAAGTCCGTGAACGTACCTCCGACGTCAATACCGACACGCCACATCAACATTCCCCTTTGTTATGCCCCTTACGGGGTTGTCATTGACACTAACTCTACAGGTGAGTTGTAGAGTGTCAAGGAAGGATGTAGAGTTTTTTAGGGAGGGTTTCGCCGTCTCTCCACAGGCACGTACGAACTACCGTTGGCAGTCAGCGAGGCAGTGCGCTAACAACGCGCGCCTCATTCCAAGGATTCCGAAAGCGAATAGCGCCACATGCCTCGCTCTGCATCGGACAAGGGCCTGAAGATCTCCGACCTCAGTCGGGTCACCGGCGTTCCCGTGTCGACCTTGCGCATCTGGGGTGATCAGGGCCTGCTGCACCCAAAGGTCACGCCCGCCGGCTACCGGATCTATAACGAAGGGCATGTACGCCAGGTCGCCGACATCAAGCGCCTACGGACGCTGCAGGGGCTGAGCATCGCTGCCATCAAGGCATCGCTGCCTGACGCGCCAGCGTCCGACGAGACCGACACGGGCTCCGGCGCCGCCGTCGCATCGACAGGCCGCCCGATCGAAGCCGGCAACGATGCCGTCGGGGCAAGGTTGAGAGCGCTGCGGCGCGCGCGCAATTTCACCATCAAGGAGGCCGCAAAGGCAGCCGGCGTCGATGCTTCGGTGCTTGCCTCGATCGAGCGCACGTCGCTGGGCGTGCAGATTCCCGAGGCCAAAGCGCTTGCCTCGTTCTACGGGGTGACGCTGACCTCACTCATGGCCAGCCCGCTCTCCGACGCCAACAAGGAAGTCGCCACTCTGGCCGAAGGCGGCCAGATCCTGCCGACGCTCGGGCGCGGGCTTCGCATCGAGCAGTTGGCGACCGGGCGTGACATGATGGACTGCCAGCGCTGGTTCCTCGACCCGGGCGTCAACAGCCACGGCTCGTACAGCCATGACGGCGAAGAATTCGTCTACGTCCTGCTGGGAGAATTCAGGCTGGTGATCGAGGACACGCGAATCCACCACCTGCACCAGGGCGAAAGCATCTATTTCAAGAGCAACTGGAAGCACGCATGGAGCAATCCCGGCAAAACGACCGCGGTGCTGCTCTGGGTCAACACGCCTCCCAGCTTCTAGGCGCCGTCAGAGCTTCATCTCGTAGAGATTGAACGACGTCTTGGTCGAGTGGCGGTCATAGAGTGTCCGCGCACGGTAGTTGTCGTCACCAGTCAGCCAGCGGATGATGGCCCAGCCGCGCCTGCGCCCGATGTCGCCCAGATGCTGCAGCATCAACTCGCCGATCTTGCCGCCGCGCACCGTGGAATCCACGAACAGGTCATCGAGGAAGCCCACCTCCGTGCCAGCCATAGGGCGCGGCATCATCCGATAGTGCGCAATCCCCACCGGCTTCCCGTCCGCGAACGCCATGAGGCCCTCGAGCCCGTAGCTGGGGTCGTGCAGCCATCCCCAGACCCGCTCGGCGATCTCCGAAGTCATCTCTCTCCGGTAGAACTGGACATATCCCGTGAACAGCCGCTCCCAATCTTTGCGATGCTCTCGACATTCGCCGATCGACAAAATCTCGATTTTCATAGCTCCCTCCACACCACAACGAAAACCTTCCAATGATCCTGCGTCATTTGAAGAGTTTATTCAATGGAGTCTTCAAAAGGCGGTTTAGTTTGCGAACACCTGCGGGGCTTGCTCCAGGTCCAGCGATCCATCGGCGGCAAGCAATGCAGGCGTCTATGGCGTTCACAGACTGGCACCAGCCCTCGCGGCTGCCCGCACATGCGTGCAAAACAAGCATCTGAAATGGTCAGGCTACCTATAGCGGACCTAGTCCAAGCAAAGCGCATCTATCGGATGGCTTTTAAGAACCGGCCGACCTTCACGCAGTTCAACGAGTTCAACGTCGATCCGTGAAGCCGCAGAGGGAGACGATCGAGTTCCCGCCCTGGAGGCGATACGCGTGAACTCGTTTGGGCAGTAGTGCGCCCGCGGCCGGGAGCCTGGCCAGACGGTCTGCAATCCGAAGCTGTCATCGTGCCAAACGAGATCGTCCCTCTCCCAACAATATTCGCGTGGTGGTCTCACTTGGCGGTAGTCGCGCTTCGGCCGCGACACACTTTGCAGCCTCGCCACAAAACGAGCCTAGGTACTCCGTCTAGGTACAAATTGTGAGTGGGATCAAATATGGGGACAATCTGAGAATCGACTCAGAAAAGTATTCAATAACAATATCTTAAAGAAAGATGTTGGCGGAGGGAGTGGGATTCGAACCCACGGTGGAGTCGCCCCCACGCCGGTTTTCAAGACCGGAGCCTTAAACCGCTCGGCCATCCCTCCAGCGGCCCGGCTTTACCGTCCGCCAACGCCGCGCGTCAACGAAAGAAGCCGCGCCGTGCTGTTCGAGGCCCGGACTACAGCCCGAGCTTGACCTTCACCAGATCGTTGACCGCCTGCGGGTTGGCCTTGCCGCCCGTCGCCTTCATGACCTGACCGACAAACCACCCTGCCAGCGTCGGCTTCGCCTTCGCCTGCTCGACCTTGTCCGGGTTGGCAGCGATGATCTCGTCAACGGCCTTTTCGATCGCGCCGGTGTCGGTGACCTGCCTCAGGCCGCGCGACTCGACCAGCGCCGCAGGGTCGCCGCCCTCGTTCCAGACAATCTCGAACAGATCCTTGGCAATCTTGCCCGAGATGGTTCCCTCGCGGATGAGGTCGATGATTCCGCCAAGCTGAGCCGGCGAAACGGGCGCGGCTTCGATTTCCTTGCCGGCCTTGTTCAATGCGCCGAGCAGATCGTTGATCACCCAGTTGGCGGCGAGCTTGCCGTCACGGCCTTCGGCCACCTGCTCGTAGTAGTCGGCGATCGCCTTCTCGGAGACCAGCACCGACGCGTCATAGGCTGACAGGCCAAGCTTCTCGATGAGCCGCTGGCGCTTATCGTCGGGCAGTTCCGGGAGGCCGACGGCGAGTGCATCGACGTAGGCCTGGTCGAACTCGAGCGGCAGCAGATCCGGATCGGGGAAATAGCGGTAGTCATGCGCTTCTTCCTTTGAGCGCATGGACCGCGTTTCGCCCTTGCCGGGATCGAACAGGCGGGTCTCCTGGTCGATGCTTCCACCCTCTTCCAGAATGCCGATCTGGCGACGAGCCTCGTACTCGATTGCCTGCCCGACAAAGCGGATCGAGTTGACGTTCTTGATTTCGCAGCGCGTGCCGAACGGCCCGCCGGGGCGACGCACGGAGACGTTCACGTCGGCGCGCATGGAACCCTCGTCCATGTTGCCGTCACAGGTGCCGAGATAGCGCACGATCGTGCGCAGCTTCGTCAGATAGGCCTTGGCCTCGTCGGAGGAGCGCAGGTCGGGTTTGGAGACGATCTCCATCAGCGCGACGCCGGAACGGTTGAGGTCCACATAGGACATCGTCGGGTGCTGGTCGTGCATCGACTTGCCGGCATCCTGCTCGAGATGCAGGCGCTCCACGCCAACCTGGATGTCCTCGAAATTGCCTTTCGAGTCTGGTCCGACCGACACGGTCACGGTGCCCTCGCCCACGATCGGCTGCTTGTACTGCGAAATCTGGTAGCCCTGCGGCAGGTCCGGATAGAAGTAGTTCTTCCGGTCGAAGACGGAGCGGTGATTGATCTGCGCCTTCAGGCCGAGCCCGGTGCGGATCGCCTGCCGCACACATTCTTCGTTGATCACGGGAAGCATCCCGGGCATCGCGGCATCGACGAGCGAAACGTTGGCGTTCGGCGCCGCGCCAAAGGCAGTAGACGCGCCAGAGAACAGTTTTGCCTCTGAGGTGACCTGCGCGTGCACCTCCATGCCAATGATGACCTCCCAGTCGCCGGTGGCGCCGGGGATCAGTCGCTTCGGGTCGGGCGTGCGGGTATCGACGAGGCTCATACTGGGCGGAGGTGTCCGTTTGTCGTGCGCTTGTCTCGCGACAAGATCGACACCTCCGCTAAATCAATCGCCCGGCTTGCGCAACCGGGACGGCCGCTGCATCAGGCGGTGGCGATGTAGGTGCGGATTTCCTCCGCTTCCTTCTCGACATCCTCGATGCGCCGCTTCACCACGTCGCCGATGGACACGATTCCGTCCAGACGGCCGTCTTTTTCGACGGGAAGGTGACGGAAGCGGCCCCGCGTCATGATCTCCATGACCTCGTTGACCGTGTGACGTTCGTTGCAGACCTTCACCTTCGCGGTCATGCACGCACGGACGTGCCGGTCGAGCGCTTCGGCTCCGTCCTTGGAAAGCGTCCGCACGATGTCACGCTCCGAGAGAATGCCGACAATCTTGCGGTCGGCTCCGGTAACAACCAGCGCGCCGATGCGATTGTCTGCAAGCACCTGGATCGCGTCTTTGAGTGTTGCGTTGGGTCCAAGAGTGAAAACGTCGTGGCCCTTCTCTTCCAGGATGGCCTTGACCGTCATGGGCGTCCTCCTGCTTTCGCTGCATCTTGTTCGCCGCGCCGCCGATGGACACGGCGCAGTCATGGTGACTCTCATAACCGGCGAATTCAAGTATGGTTGCCCAGGGCCTGTGTGCAGGTCGGCTTATGCCCGGCGAAGCGCCTCTGCCGGCGTGTGCGAAACCGCACGCCAGGCCGGGTAGAGCGAGCCCAGCGTGGCGAGAGCCAATGCGCCGAGCACGCTGATCGCGATGATTCCGCTCGACGGTGCGAAACTCAGATAGGTTCCGATCGTCGGGAGCCAGCTGAAGAAGCTGCAGGCGACGAACCCGAGCGGGATGCCCACGATGGCGCCTGCGAGCCCGATGATCATACCTTCCAGCACGATCATTGCCATGATGCGGCGGTCGCTCCAGCCGATCGCCATCATGATTCCGGTCTCGCGGATACGCTCCTGCACGGCCATCAGCAGCACGTTCAGGACGGAAAGCCCGGCAGTGAACAGCGCGATGATCGAGATGGTGGTCGAGATCGCCTTCAGCACCTTCACGTTGCGGTCGCGGGCAAGCAGCTGGTCCGTCGGGGCGATGGTGACCGGCGCCAGCGCGAGGATCGACTGCTTGATCGTCTCGATCTGCGCGTCGCTCTGTCCGGGCTGGAGCGCGACGTGGAATACCGTCACCTGCCCCTCGCGGAACGCCAGCTCCTGCAGATCCTGCAGTCGCATCATCAGGCTGCCGCGATTGACGCCCGACTGGTAGTCGTTGACCCCGATGACCTGCACCGGATGGTCGAAGACGGTGATCGTATCCCCGGTCTTCTTCTCGAGAACGTTGGCGAGCTGCTGGCCGAGCACGGCCACGAAGCGCTCGCCAGGCGCGGGCAGGCGCCCCTCTGTCAGCGGCATCGCCGGCCAGAAATAGCTCTCCTCGGCCATGCCGAAGGTGATGAAGGTGTTCTCGCCGTCTACCGGCGCAAACATCGCCAGCTCGCCGGCAACGCCGGCAACGCCCGGCAGCGCCACGATCTTCGGCCCAAGCGTGACATCGACGAAGCCCTGGAAGAAATCGGACCCGCCCTTCTGCGTTACGGTGAAGTCCGCGCCGCGCTCCCTGGCGCTCTCATAGCTGGTGTTCTCGATACTGTCCGAGAGCGACATCAGCGCCAGCGCGGTGCCGATGGCGAGACCGACGGAGAGCAGCAGCAGAAGCGTACGCGCAGGCCGCCGCAGCAGGTTGCGCAGCGCAAGCGTGGCAATGTTCATTCAGCCGCCCTGACCATCCGCAGCGTGTCCTCAGCCACGCGCCCGTCGCGAATGCGGATCGTGCGATCCGCCGTTGCAGCGATGCCATTGTCGTGCGTGACAAGAACGAGAGACACGCCGCTCTCCTCGCGCAAAGACAGCAGCAGCTTCATCACTGCGGCCGCGTTGGCGCTGTCCAGATTGCCCGTGGGTTCGTCGCAGATCAGAAGCTCGGGCCGGTTCGCCAGCGCACGGGCGATTGCCACACGCTGCCGTTCGCCGCCCGACAGCGCGAATGGCGCGTGGTCGAAGCGTCCGCCCAGCCCCACCTGCTCCAACAGCGCCGCCGCCCGGGTCTTCGCCTCGGCCGTCGGCATCCCGGTGCCGCTCATCGCCACGGCGACATTCTCGAACGCGCTCAGTGTCGGCAGCAGCAGGAATTCCTGGAACACGACGCCGATGCGCGAGCGGCGCAGGTCCGTCCACGTCTTCTTTCCGCGGATCGGTTCGCCGCACCAGAGCACGGAGCCCGATGTGGGACGGTCGAAGCCGGCCATGATATGCACAAGACTGCTCTTGCCGCTGCCGCTTGGACCGACAATCGAAGTGAATGTGCCGCGCTCGATGGTCAGGCTGATGTCGCGCAAGGCAACGACCGAGCCGTCGTCGAAACTCCGATGCACATTGTCGAGGGTCAGGAGCGGGGCCGTCGCAGCGGCCGCGGCGGTTGCGCTCCGCACTCTAGCCACCCATCGAACTGACGAGCTTGGTCACGTCGCCATCGTAATTGTCGAGAATGGCCTTCGCGTCGCGCCGCGCGGCGGTGGCCAGGCTGCGCCCGTCAATCGTCATGTCGACGGCCTTGAGCTGCCCGCCGGAGCCGGCGCGGACACGCCAGATGACAGTGCGCTGCTTGCCCTTGGACTGGCGCACGGCAAGGTTGCTGTCGCCGTCAGGGCCGGCGCGCACGCCGACGAGTTGCATGACGTTGCCGGCGATCTCGCGCCCGCTCTTGGTGCAATCGCTGGTGGCGCGCTTGCCAAGCCCCTTCACGTAGGACGCGCGGTGCTTGGCATTCATGCGCTTCCACGCCTCTCCGGTGATGGAGACGGCCATGGCTTCGAGGTCGAAGGTCTGCTGCACGAGCGCTGCGCACGCCGAACGAATCGACGCACGGTCGGAGGGATTGGCGGATTCCACTGTCGCGTTGATCCGCTTGACGAAGGCATCGGTCGCAGACTGGTCGAGTGCGTAGGCGCCGGGCATGGCAATCATCAGTCCGCCGAGCATGCACCCCAAGATCTGGGTTTTTCGCATCATTCTCAAGGCTGCCGTTCTATCGATTTCAGGATTCGGCGTCCGTGCACCGCGAATCTGTCGGCTTTATGCCCAAGGCCAGACTAGTGCCACAATGCCGCAGAGGCAAAGGCTTTGGTCATTCCGTGGGGGCGCCGGCCACCCGTCTCCGTCCTGGTCCGAAGTAGCCGATCCCGAAGAAGCCGGCGACGAAGCCTCCGATATGGGCCTCCCAGGCGATGCTGTCCTCGCCCGCCCCCATCCCGACCAGCCCCGTCACGAGGTTGATTGCCATCCAGACGGCGAGGAAGGTGATCACCGGCCGCAGGCGCAGCACGACGCTGACTGGCAGCACCGGTCCGGCGAAGGCAGGTTTGCCGTCGACCCGGCTGATGCGGAAGCCGAACCGTGCCGCCGCGCCCATCATGCCCGAGATCGCACCAGACGCTCCGACCAGCGGCGTCGGATCGTAAGGATGCAGCGCAAAGTGCAGCGCCGCCGCGGCGATCGCCGTCACCGCCCAGAACAGCAGAAAGGCGACGGTGCCGAGACGATGCGCCAGCGGCGAGCCGAAGGCGGCCAGCCAGATCATGTTGACCGCGATATGCGCAACAGAGGCGTGCAGGAACGAGTAGGTCAGCGGCGCCGTGAAGGTGAAGACGTCCAGCTCGAAGCGGCCGTTGTAGAACAGGGGGACGAACGCGGTCCGCGCGAAGATCCAGTTCGCCGTAGCGTCATCGAGCACCGACATCAGGACGATATAGACGCCGACGCACAGCGCGATGAGTGCGACGACGACCGGCGCAAGGTTGAACGCCGGCTCGCGGCGGGGCGCCTGCTCTTCAGGCGGCACAGGCTGCGGCCCGCCGCCCTGCCCGTCCAAGTCGTCGCGCTGTGGTGACTGCATGGACGCGCACATAGCCCAGCGGGCGTGCAGGCGCAAAGGAAAGCCGCCCAGTCGTCCCCCGCGCGCCTTGACGCTGTCGCGCGCGGGCAAAGAAAAAGCCGTCCAGGTTGCCCTGGACGGCTGGTCGAGTCCCCACCCGAAATTCGTTGTCGAAGGGCTATCCCATGTCCCGATAGTGCTGCCGCTCCGACACCCTCTCTATGCCATGCCACCAATCCAACGCGCAACGTAAAGGGAAAATTAACCTTAACTGCCCGCCCCCGTGCACAAGCCCGATCACGGCTGGCACGCATCCTGCTCGTCCGACCATACAGGACGGCGTGGGGACGCCGACCTGTTCGAACATGGGACAGGGACCGCGACAGCGGGAGAGACGAAAGCATGAAACAGGACAGCTCCATCGCACTCTTCCGCTATTGGAACAGGCTGCGCGAAGGCCGCGCTGCCCCTCGCCGCGTCGACATCGAGCCTGCGGACATCAAGACCCTGCTTGCCGACACGTTCATTCTCGAACGCGATACCCGTGGCGGCGCCGTGTTCCGCCTTGCCGGGACGCGTCTGTGTGCCATCTATGGACGCGAACTGAAGGGTTTTTCCTTCCCCTCGCTGTGGCGTGAGAAGGATCGCCGCCTGATCGCGCGAATCGCCGAGGGCGTGTTCATGCAAAAGTCGGTCTCCGTGATGACCTTCACGGCAACCAGCACCGGCGGTCGCACGCACAATTTCGAAGTGCTGATCCTGCCGCTCGAAGGCGGCACGGAGAATCCGCGCGCGCTGGGCATCGTGGCGACCGAAACCAAGGCGTTCTGGCTTGGCGCCGATCCGGTGGTCGACGCGTCGATCGATTCGGTGCGCGTCGTCGATCCGGACCGCGAGCCGATGTTTCTCGGCAACCGCCCCGAGATCCGGCTGCCCGATGTCCCGGCAGACTTGCCGGCGTTCGTCGAGCGTCGGCGGCAGTCCGATGCCGGTCGGCGTATCCGTCATCTGGTTGTGCTCGAAGGCGGTCGTGAGGATTGAAGTGCCGCGCGAACATAAGTCCGATCTGCGAAGGGCCAGGACCGCAGAAATTTAACCGATCCATGGTCCCGCCTTACACGTTGTTAACCGAGCCGCGTTAGCGTGCCCACATGGATTCCGGCACGGGTGTCGGTGGCAATCGCAGACGAGGCATGCATGAGGCCAGCGGTGGTCGACCAGCCGCTAACCGTGACCGAGCGGCGCAGCTTCCAGCGCGTGCGCGTGAAGATTTATGGCCGGTTCATGCTCGAGGATCGCTCTGAGCATCCCTGCCAGGTAATCGACATGTCCCCCGGCAACGTCGCTCTACGCGCCGACCGCCTCGGCGAGCCGGGTGAAAAGGTCATTGCCTACATCGATCACATCGGCCGCGTTGAGGGCGTTGTCACGCGAACGCTGGATGATGGCTTCGCGATGACGGTCATTGCCTCCGACCGCAAGCGCAACAAGCTGGCGGCGCAGCTGACCTGGCTCGCCAACAAGCACGAACTGGACCTGCCGGAAGATCGTCGCCACGAGCGCGTCGCGCCGCGCAACCCGATGACGACGCTGCAACTCGCCGACGGCCGCCAGTACAATTGCCGCATCATCGACCTGTCGCTCTCGGGCGCCGCTGTCGAGATCGAGGTCAAGCCGGCGCTGGGCATCCAGGTCGTGCTCGGCACGATGCGCGGCCAGGTCGTCCGCCACTTCGAGGAAGGCGTGGCCATCGAGTTTGCGATGGTGCAGCACGCCGACACGCTGACCGCCGAATTCGATCGGCCGCGCTCCTAGGCATTTCCAGACAAATCGCTTCTGCCAACGACCGGCTTCATGCCGGTCGTTTTCGTTTGGCCCGACCGCTTCCGACACCCGGCCGATGCGGACAATTTTAGTCAACCTCGCATCGAATTTTCGCGTGATTTTATTCTTGTTTTCGTCAAATCAAGATCGAATACGGATCGAAGTTTCCGATAGTTTTATTCTATCTATCCAAGACTTCGCATCAATCTGTACTTCGCGCTTTTGCGTCAAATCAATCCGCTCCTGCCATAGTCTCGCCATATCGGGGAGACGGGACAATGAAATTCAAGGGGACGCACCTCTATCTCGCGCTGGCCTTGCCGCTGGCAGCGTTGGCCACCACGGCCGCGCAGGCTGGCGCATCGTTCATGCACGTTGGCGGCCGTACGACGCAGCCTGTCGGCCACTATGAGTTCTGCCAGCGGCTTCCAGCCGAGTGCAAGCAGACCACAGCCAGCAAGGCGCCGGTCGAGCTGACGCGCAAGCTGTGGGCCACGATGGTCAACATCAACAACAAGATCAACATGAGCATCGAGCCGCGCACCGATCAGGAGATGTGGGGCGTCGAGGAGCGCTGGTCCTATCCGAAGGATCAGGGCGACTGCGAGGACTACGTGCTCGAGAAGCGCCGGCAGCTCATGAAGGCCGGCGTCCCCGCCGGCAACCTGCTGATCACCGTCGTGCGTCAGCCGAACGGCCTCGGCCATGCCGTCCTGACCGTTCGCAGCAGCCTCGGCGATTTCATTCTCGACAACCTCGAGCCGCGTGTCCTCGCCTGGCACGAGACCGACTACACCTACCTCAAGCAGCAGTCGCAGCGGAACTCCGGCGTCTGGGTTTCGATCGAGGACGACCGCAACATCGCTGTCGGCAGCGTGAATCAGTAGCGGCGACGGGCGGCGGGGACTCCGCCCTTCGCAACACTTGGACTGCCGCCTCGTACCCGGCGGTCCTTGGAAAAACCCGGTCGAGTCCCCACCCTCCCCGTCCCCAACGACCGGGTTAGGAGCCGGCCCTGTCCCGGGCCGGCTCCGTCCCCTTTTCGCGTCGGTTCCGCCCGGCTAGGCCGGCGACAGACCCTTCATGAAACGGCGGCCGTTGGTTATGTAGTACGCGGCCGAGGCCTTGAGACGCTGCTGCGCCGCATCGTCGAGCTGCCGCACCGCCTTGGCCGGCGCACCCACGATGAGCGACCCATCCGGGAACTCCTTGCCTTCCGTCACCAGAGCGCCTGCGCCGACAAGGCAGTTCTTCCCGATCTTCGCGCCATTCAGCACGATCGCACCCATGCCGATCAGGCTGCCGTCGCCGATCGTGCAGCCATGCAGCAGCGCGCGGTGGCCGATCGTGCAGCCCTCCCCGATCGTCAGCGGAAAACCCGGATCCGTGTGCATGACGGTCAGTTCCTGCACGTTGCTGCCCGCGCCAATCGCGATCTGGTCATTGTCTCCACGAATGGTGCTGCCAAACCAGACGCTGACGTCACGCGCCAGACGCACCCGGCCGATCACGTTGGCGTCCGGCGCGATCCAGTTCGACGCGCGGTCTTCGAATTCCGGCGCGACGCCGTCAAGTGCGAGGATCGGCATGGTATCTCCTTCTGCTGTATCGAGATGAAACTCGCCGCTTCGCAACCGTGCTGCAATCCGACGACAAGGCAATTTACCAACCGTTTACCATAGCCGGCGAGAACTACGGGAATCCTTGGAGATCGCCATGATCGACCACGCCGTTGCAACCTCCGAGCCGAAGCCGCGCGCGCCCGACGCGACGTTTCTCGTCAAGGTCTTTTACGCCTTTGCAGCTCTCGCCGCGCTGTCGGTGGTCATCAGCATCGGTGGAAAGATGCTCGGCCAGCAGATCGTCATGGCCGGTCACACCAACGACACGACTGTTCGCGAGGTGGTCATCGGAAACAACGTTGTCGCCGTGCCCGCCAACGCCATCCGCTTCGAGGGCAGCCGCCGTGACGGTGTTGCGCAGCGGCTCGATCTCTATCTGCGCTGGCCCGACATGACAGGCTACTCGACCGAGCACAGCGATGATTTCAACCATGCCGGCGGCTCGCGCCACATCGTGTTTCTCACCTTCGAGGAGCGCATGATGTCGAGGGACATGAGCGGGCGCTTCGAACCGATCTACCGCTCGCTCATCGAGCAGCCGGGCGAGCGCAGCGCCGGGGGCGTCACCGTGTACCGCTTCAAGGCGAAGTCCGGCTACGTCGACGAGACGCTGGCTGTCGCGGAGCGGCCCGGGCACGAACCCTTCGTCGCACGCTGCTTCAGCGGCACGACCGCTGCGGCCTCGCTGGCGCCCTGCGAGCGTGACGTGCAGCTTGGCGACGGGCTGTCGCTGACCTACCGATTCCCGCTCGAGCTGCTCGCCAACTGGCGTGCCGTCGATGCAGCCGTCCTGAGACAGGCGACCGCCTACCTCAAGTCAGGCCGCTGATGCGCGGCTCTCAGCCGAGATCGACGTCCAGGATCTCCATCGAGAAATTGTAGTCGCCGCCATCGTCCTCGTCGCGGAAGACGAGGCCGATGAATTCGTCACCGACATAGACCTCGGCCGAATCGTCCTTGCGCGGGCGGGCCTTGAC
>JBFWOB010000066.1:0-13517 GCA_050250755.1 Hyphomicrobiaceae bacterium | reverse complement strand
CAAGCACGATCTCCACACCAAGAGAGTTGCGTGGACGATGACGCGCAACCTGGCCACCCAAAACCCCGAAACTGCCTGGCGCGTGATGGCCGCCATAGCCATGGACGCTCCGCAGCGGAAAAAGGAAGCCGGTATCCCCTCCACGGGCCGCAAGCAGAAGAACATCGTCAAGCATCTCGTGCTGACGTGGCACCCCGAGGAAAAGGACACCCTCACGCGCGAAGATATGGAGGCCGCCATCGAAGGCGCGCTCAAAGCCTTGGGCGCTGAGCACCAGCAGGCGTTGATCATCTCGCACAACGATACCAAGCACCCTCACGTTCATATCCTGATCAACCGCACCCTCGACAACGGCACGTTGCTGGACGATTCCAACGAATGGAACAACCTGTCGGCCTGGGCGCTCGAATATCAGCGCCAACGCGGTCAGCATTATTCGCCACAGCGCGAATTGAACGCCGAGGCCCGCGCCCGCGGCGAGAAAACCAAATACCGCCGGGTCCCCCGTCACATCATTGATGCTGAGAAATTCATCCGGCAATCAGCCAACGACAACCCCGATCGCCGCATCGAACTGCGCCACAAGCACCATGCGCTGGCCAAAGAGCAGGCCAACCGCTCACACAGACTGAAGAAGCGCCACAAAGCCCAGTGGGACGAACTGCAGCATGATTTCCTGCAAAACCGTCACGCCATCCGCGAACAAGCCCGGAAAGGGCAGGCGGCGGCGCGGGTGCAGATCATCGAGACGTTCCGGCCCCAGTGGAGGGCCTTGAAAGAGGCCGAGATCGCCGAACGCAGACAATTCGAGGCGCGCGAAAAATCCACCTTCGGCCGCCTTTCGAACCTATTCCGCAATGTCGACATCGCCCACGCGGCTGCCGACGGCCCGCGCCCTTCGATCCTGTCCCAGCTCTGGCGCGGCATCGGAGACGCGACCGAGCGCCAGGCCATGTTCGACAAGCAGCTCGCGCGGCGCCGCCAAGAGCTGGATACGCGCCAGCGCAAAGCCATCAGGGCAGCCATGCTCCCTGTCGTCGCCGCCTATAAGATGGAATCCGAAACGGCCGTCATCGAGTATCGCCGCGCGCGCGCAGACCTGACATTCATTCAGCGGGGCGAGCTCGCCAAGAACAAGGCCGAATGGCACCAACTCATCGAGCGCCGCAAAGCCGACTTCGAAAAGCTGGCCCTCTCGCTCGAGCGCACGCAGGAGTTCAACAAGGCTGCCGACCCGCAGTCCTTCCTGGACAAGCTGCGTAACCGCGCCCCCGATTTCCGCGCCGATCGCGACCCGCCCGGGCCGTCCAATGACAATGATCGCACAAGGGATGATTGAAAATGACCTTTACCCCCCATCGTGCCGTTGCCTTCTGATCGACGGGGAATGAGAGCCTCGTAGCCCGTTCGAGGCACACGGACCTTCGGAAAGGGGGTCACCAGTCGCCCTGACGCAATGTCAACTTGAAGAACAGGCAAAGGCCCGACGCCGACCCCGAGACCATCGCCGACCGCCTGCAGCGTGACGAAGAAATGATCGAAGCTCCGCCGCCGTAATCCCGCTTTCTGTGGCAACCCCGCGCTCGAGCCAGTCGCTTCAATCTCAGGGGCGCGACTCGCTGCCTAGCAGGACATGGTTGGCTATATCGGCGGGTGATGCAGCGGTGCGCGCTCCAGGAGGGCGCGACTGACGATCAGCGTGTCGGTCTCGTCCAGGAAATGCACCGCCCGGTACTGCGGCTCGACACGCTAAACAATCTCATCGCCGATCCGACTATCGGCATGCTCTTTCTGGTCCCGGGCTTTAGCGAAATGCTGCGTGTGAATGGCGCCGCCGAAATCCGCGACGATGCCGAGCATCTGGAACAGTTCGCCATAGATGGAATGCATCCCGCCACCGTGCTCGTCATCACCGTGAAAGAGGTATTCCTGCACTGCGCCAAGGCTGTCAAGCGGTCACGCCTGTGGGATGATGCGGCCCGGACCGATCGATCGCGTCTGCCCACTATGGGACAGACGATGCTCAAGTAGCACGGCGGATTGAGTATGCCAGCAACACTGCAGAGCTGTTCTGAAAGGCCGGGCCGGAGCCAAGCTCACTCCTAGTCCCGCGCCGATGTCGGCTCAGTCCCACTAGCGGAAGTCGGCCACCATCAATCGGCGTGTGCTGAGCGCCAATCCGTGTAGGTCCGCATCGAGGTCAAGAGCGGACGTCTGCGCCTTCCCATGAACGAACTCGAATGACCCAGAGCGGTCCTGAGCAGGTGCAGCTTTGCCCAGCTACCGATGACCGACTTGCCGAAGGCTGACGTGGCGGGTGCGGAGGCCCGCATGCCAGCCTGCAGAGCAAAGTGTTCGTACTGCACCAACAGCGCATGCCGGTCTTCGGCCCGCTTAGGTTGGGTGTGTGTGAAGTTCAATTGTTCGCATAGCCTAATGGCTTGGGCAGCCACCCGCGGAGATAATGGGCTGAGACGCGATCCGCGACATCAGCCGAGTGTCCCTTCCGTGCAGCAAGCATCCACAAGGCGGGCGGCAGGTGAGGCGGACGGCAGCAGATCCGCCACAACGAGCTTGATATTTTTTACCAAAGACGCGCCCTCGATCGGGAGGGCCACCAATCGGCCGTTAGCTACTTCATCTGCGACAGACGAATTCATGACGATAGAGACGCCATGCCCGGCTTGTACGGCCCGCTTCACAGCCTCAGTACTGCCGAGGCCTGATCGCGTGTGCAGACGCTCGGCGACTGCGCCCAGTTGCTCTCTTAGCACTCGGCCCGTTCCGCTACCAGGCTCACCGCCGAGCAGAATTTCATTCGGCAATTCCTCTGGAGCGATCGCCTGAAGCGCTGCCCAGGGATGGTCAGGCGCGACGATGACGACGAGAGACTCGCGTATCCAAGTCGATGCTGCGAACCCGGCGCGATCGTCCCACCATTCCATTGCGGCGACATCGGCCTCGCCACGTTCAAGCCGCTCGGCCACTTGTGGGTTTGGTCCGATCCACATCTCAACCTCAATCCCCGTCTGCCGCCGGAAGTCTGCAATCCGCGGCTGCAGGAGATAGATCCCGACATTGCTGGCCGCCGCCAACCGCAGTAGCGGCTGATGGATCAGGTCTTTCACGCGCGAAGCGGTACCCACCAAAGCTCTTGCGTAGGGCAAAAATCGCAGACCCGGCGGCGTTGGTCTAGCTGCACCATACTTCCTCACGAGCAGCGGAGCCGCCAAGTCCTGTTCAAGCTGTTTGATGTGCTCGACGATTGTGGAAGGTGCAAGCTCGAGCGCCTTCGCCGCGGATCGAACGCCTTTCGTGTCGATGATGGTGAGGAAGCTTCGAACATGTGCAAGGTTGAGCATTGGGAGAGGGCCGATTCAATCGGTGGGTGTTGTTGTCAGCTGTGATGCGGGGAATTAATGGCGCCGGTCGGCGTCTCACCCGACAATGCTTGGATGATGCTCCGCGCAGCCGAAGCTTCGATTTGGCGCCTCACGTCTTCTACCGCGGAACCGATATGGGGCGTGAGAACCGTAGCAGAACCGGGTGCAAGAAGGCGCGCGTCGACCGTTGCTGGCCGGTCGGGTCGCGCCCAGTCCTCACACTCAAATACATCAGCCGCATATCCGCGTAGATGTCCGCTCGCCAATGCGTCGGCCACCGCGACCTCATCGACCAGCGAACCGCGTGCGGGATTGATGAGGAGTGCACCAGCCTTCATCGTACCTATCGCTTTCGCGTCTATGATGTGCATCGTCGTGGAGTGCAGCGGCATGGCCAGCACCACGAAATCGGAAGCCCTGAACAGAGTATCGAGACTGCTCAGTTCCACCCGAGTTTTGAGTTGCGATGGAATGGCCCCGAACGCGCTATCGTGGGTCACGATGCGGCATCCGAAGCCGCTGAGTCGCTCGGCTATCGCCTGTCCGACCTTGCCGAATCCAACGATCCCTACAGTCGCCCCCTCAAGACCTATTCCGTAATGTCGCGGACGCCAGCCGTGGAAGCCTGTCTGGCGGATTTCCCTGTCGCCGGCGAGCATGTTTCTGCCGAGCGCCAACATCAGCCCGATTGCCAATTCGGCAGTTGGTATAGTGAGAAGATCGGCGCAGATTGTGATCCACACGCCCCGCGATGTCGCGGCAGCGACATCAATGTTGTCGAAGCCTTTCAGCGCCGCACCGACGACCTTGAGTCTCGGGCAGCAATCAAGGAACGCGCTGTCTATGCGATCAGGCATGAACGCCATGATACCGACAGCCTCTCGGCAGTGCTCTAACAGTAGATCTCTTCTCCAAGGATCGCTGTCGTCGTTGGCGACGACACGTGCGAACCCCTCGAACATCGCGCGCGTCTCGGGAAACGTGGCGTTCGTCAGAACGACGACCGGCAGATCAGTCATGTAAGGTTCTCAGCTTCTTATTTGAGAGACTTGCGGAGATACGCGCCGATGCCGTCGACGATGACGACGCAGGCGAGGATCGACAGCAGGATTGCGGAAACCTGATCGTAATTCAGCAAACGAAGCGCAGCCATCAACTCGAATCCGATGCCGCCTGCTCCGACGATTCCGAGGACGGCAGACGCGCGGAAGTGGTACTCCCACCGATAGATGGTAACGTCCGTCAATTGCGGTAGAACTTGCGGCAACACCGCGTGCAGGATTACCTGCATTGGCTTCGCTCCGGCTGCTCTCGCGGCCTCCAACGGCTTGGGATCGACGTGCTCGATTGCCTCGGCGTAGAACTTGCCGACCATGCCAACGGAATGCAGCGCCAGGGCGAGCACGCCGGGGAGCGCACCGAAACCCACCGCAGCCACGAACAGTACGCCGAGAATGATCTCTGGCACCGAGCGTAGGAAGGCGAGCAGCGTCCGAACGACGAAATACACTGTCGGGTGCGGGCTCGTGTTGGGGGCCGCCAGGAGCGCCAGAGGCAGCGAAAACACCACGGCCAAAGCGGTTCCGGCAATCGACATCGCGAGAGTGTCGAGTAGCGGCCGCAGCCACGTTTGCCACCGGCCGAAGTCGGGCGGGAACATTTCGGACGCGAGCTGGCTGATCGCCGGGCCGCTATCGGCAAAACGCTGAGCGTCGAAGAAGCCCGTAACCCAGAGCGACAGGATGCATGCAGCGGCAATCATTGCGACAAGCCCCGCCCCGCGCATGGCGGAGCGGCGCTCGTTGGCAAGGATCGCATCGAAGGTTGTCGATGCCATCTCGGCTTTCCTCACAGCTTTGCGATGTCGAGTTGAAGGATCCTCGCCATGTCGCGGAGCACGTCGTAGTCCTTATCGGTCGCCACGGCGAGGCCCTCGACGCGGAACAGTTTCAGGATGGTCGGGTCCTTGAGATCGAGAAACGACTTCTTGATCGCGGCCTTCAAATCGGGCTTCAGATAGCCCTGCACCGTCATCGGATAGTTCGGGATCGCGTCGGAAAGCGCGATCTGCCTGACCTTAGATGCATCGATCTTCCCGCCGTCTACCAAGGTGCGGAAGATCGGTTCAGACAGCGCGCCGACTGGCACCTGCCCGGCTGCTACGGCACGAGCCACGGCATCGTGCTTGCCGAGATGCACGACCTTGTAGTCGACGTCGCCAATGAGACCATTCTTGGCGAGGTGCGCGCGCGGCGCCAGATGGCTGGACGTCGATGCCTGGTCGCCAAAGGCGAACGGGTGTCCCTTAACGTCCTTGAGCTCTTTCACGGGGCCATCGACATTGGCGATGAGGATCGATTGGTAGTTTGGTTTGCCCTTCTCGACACCAACCGCGAACGGCTCGATTTCAGGCGCCTTGGACTTGGCAAGCACGTAGGAGAATGGTCCAAAATAGGCAACCTCGATGCGGCCAAAGCGCATCGCCTCGATCATCGAGGAATAGTCGGTCGTGACGATGATCTCGATCTCTTTTCCAAGCGTTTCCTGAAGGTACGTCTTCAGCGGCTGTGCGTTCTGGATGAGGGTCGAGGCATTCTCGTCCGGCAGCAGCGCGACGCGGAGCTTGTCGGGGTTTGACTTGTCCGCCAGCACCGGTCCGGCAGCCATCATTGTGCCAGCCGCGAGTGCGGCCGCCAGGAAACTACGACGCTTCATGATGTGATCTCTCGCTTTGGTTTCGAGGTTCTACTCGGCCGCTTCCAGGAGCCTTGGCGCGCTGGCCTTGTAGATCGTGTCGAGAGCGGCCGGTCCGAGTTCGGCGGGGGATCCCTCGAATACAACGCGGCCCTGCGCCAGTCCGATGATGCGGTCAGCGAACTGCCGCGCCAAGTCGACCTGGTGCAGGCTCACGATTGCGGTGATGCCGTCTTCGCGGCAGATACGATGAAGATCGCCAAGAACCTTGACGGCGCTCTCCGGATCCAAACTTGCCACGGGCTCGTCTGCAAGCATGATCTCGGGCTGCTGGGCCTTGGCCCTGGCGATCCCTACCCGCTGTTGCTGGCCACCCGAGAGCTGATCGGCGCGATCGAGCGCGCGGTCGGCGAGGCCAACGCGGTCGAGCGCTTCGAGGGCCAGTAGCCGATCCTTGCGCGGAAGCGGCAGGATCGATCTGACAGTCGAATGCGCGGCAAGCCGCCCCATTAACACGTTCTCGAGTGCGGTCAACCGGCCAATCAGATGGTGCTGCTGGAACACCATGCCGGTCTGGCGGCGGTGTGCACGAAGCTGGGCGCCGCTCACAAAAATCGAGCCCCGGCCCTCGACGACGACGTCGCCTTTTGTCGGCCTCACGAGACCGTTGAGGGCCCGAAGCAACGTGGACTTTCCTGCACCGGACGTCCCGAGCAGTACAACAAACTTTCCCCGACCGAAGCTGACCTTCGTCTTCCGAAGTGCAGCAACTCCGTTCGGATATGTCACCTCGATATCGTTGACGAAAAGCATGCCGCATCACCTCCTAGGCCATCTCTGATTGTTCGGTTTTTCCAAACAAATCAGGATTGCGTTCACGGTTTTCGTATATCGACGTTGTTTGACATGCGGATGACGGCGCATCTCGGTGGTCGGTCGCCGCTGCCAGTTTGAGCCATGAGCCAGCAACGGGTCGTAGTAGTGGGCACGGATAACCGGCGCAGGGCCGGCAACGACGTTTCGACGACCCATTGCTTGCCTTCAGGGCCGCGAGGAAACCGTTGCCTATCGACGAAGCCCAACGGTGACGAGGTAGTCGCGGGGAACACAGATGCCGATGTCGTTCCGGAACTGCTCATGGAAGGCGATGAAATCGCGCTTTAGCTCGGCGCGGCGCGCATCATCGAGGCTGGCGGCGAGCGATCGGGTCGGACCATAAGAGTTGGAAAACGTGTTCCAGGCCGCCTCACCGCTCGGCTCGCGGTAGTAAGACGTGCTCTTCTCGAACTTGAGATCGAAGTCGTCGCCCAGCAGCTCTCGTACCCGCTCCGTCTTGCCCCATTCGAATGGAGACGGCGGAGGTGGCGAAGTGGGCGGCGCCATGTAGGGCTTCATCACCAGAAACATCTTGAAGAGGTTGCTGTCCGGCAGCCAAGTGGTCAGCGCGACGCGCCCGCCTTTGCGGCAGACACGTCCGAGTTCCTTCGCAGCGGCCTCCGGGCGGCTGGCAAACATGACGCCGCATGTCGAGATCACGGCGTCAAACGTGCCGTCAGAATATGGGAGACTCTCCGCGTCGGCCTGATCGTATTGAATGTCGAGGTGCTCGGCTTCGGCCCGCTTCGCCGCGGCAGCAAGCAGTTCGGCGCTGATGTCCGCACCCGTCACTTTGGCACCGGCCCGGGCGACGGCGCGTGATGTCCAGCCGGTGCCGGTTGCAAGGTCTAGAATACGCTCGCCGGGTCGCGGGTCGAGACGCAGGACGCAATGGGCGATGGAATCGGCGATGCCGCGGCTGATGTTGTCGTAGTCGCTGCCGCCGGAGTTCCAGACCGAAGCGACGCGCTCGTTATGGGGCTGGATGGTCGATTGCATAGTCGCTCCTCCGGTGCTCTTGGTGTTTGTTGATGGATGATCGGGGCTTACTCCGCCGCCACGGACTCGACAGGAAGACCGGCGGCCTTCCATTCGGGATAGCCATCCTCCAGCCGGCGTATGACGTAGCCGCGCGCCCGCAGCACTGCGACGGCTTCGAACGAGAGGACGCAATAGGGGCCACGGCAATAGGCCACGACCTCCCGGCCAGCGGGGAGCTCGGCCAACCTGCGGTCAAGCTCACCGAAAGGAATGTTGAGCGCGCCCGGAAGATGGCCGCGCACAAACTCGTCCTCGGGGCGCACGTCGAGAACGGTTACAAGTCCCGCCTCGAGACGTGACATCAACTCCGCGCGCGCGACAGGCTCCAGCGCATCACGGGCGTGGAAGTATTCCGTCATCACGCGCTCGATCTCGGCGACGTTGCGCTCTCCGACGCGGCCGAGTGACTGCATCAAGTCGACCACTTGGGGCTCTCCGGCCAGCCGATAGATCACGTGCTTGCCGGTTCGACGCGTCTCAACGAGTCGGGCCCGGCGCAGGATTTGAAGGTGGCGCGAAGTGTTGGCGAAGCTCAGCTTGGCGCGTGCTGAAAGCTCATCGACACTGCGCTCGCCCTGGGCGAGATGCTCTAGGAGCTCCAGCCGATGGGCGTGTCCGAGCGCCTGCGCGACCTCCGCGAGGCACGCGAAAATCGCCTGTTTCGGTCCAGTGCTTGACAAAGCTCCTCCTCGCATGCACGTTCAGCAGAACGATTGAATGATGAACTCTACTTGTTACCACTGAGGAGGTCAAGGCCATGCTCCTGCGTCAGTTCCTGCATCGGGACCCAGTGGGGATCTCGTATTTGATCGGCTGCGGCGGCCGCTCCGCCGGAGCAGTCGTTGACCCGGTCGGCGACATCGGACCCTACCTGCGTGCGGCGGAAGAGACCGGTATGCGTATCCTTTTCGTCGTCGACACCCACGTCCACGCCGACCATCTGTCGGCCGGACGCGAGCTCGCCAAGGCGGCCGGCGCCGACTACGTTCTTTCGGCGCACGCGGACGTCGCGTTTTCGTTCAAGGCCGTGCATGACGATGACGTGCTTTCGCTCGGCAATGTCACGGTGCGTGTGCTGCATACGCCCGGTCACACGCCGGAGCACATCTCGCTGCTCGTCAGCGACCGCACGCGAACCAATGAACCGTGGTTCGTGCTCACGGGCCACACGCTGATGGTTGGTGACCTCGGCCGGACGGAGCTAGCCGTCAGCGCCGAGCAAGGCGCGCGCGACCTGTTCAGGAGTGCGCAGCGGCTCAAGGAGCTGCCCGACCATGTCGAGGTTCTGCCCGGTGCCTATGCCGGTTCGGTGTGCGGCCGGCGTCTCAGCGGCAAGCCGTGGTCGACGATGGGGTTCGAGAAGCGTCACAACGAGGCTCTCCGCATCGAAGACGAGGCCGCATTCGTCCGCTTCATGATCGCCGAGATCCCGCCCGCACCGGAAAATGCTGCTGTGTTGCGGGCCGCCAACTCCGGTTTGACGGCAGCGGCAGCCTGACGATGGACGCTAGGGCGACGGCTTCACACACGTCGGTCAGGCTCGGGCTGCGCGAGAACTGGCGGCAGTTCGCGTTGCTCGTCCTGGTGAATGCGTTCGTCGGCGGCATGGTCGGGCTCGAGCGCACTGTGGTGCCGTTGATCGGCTCCGAGGAGTTTAAGCTCGCATCGGCGACTGTGGTCGCCTCCTTCGTCATGAGCTTCGGCATCTCGAAGGCTTTCACGAACCTGCTCTCCGGTGAGATGGCTGACCGATGGGGCCGCAAAAGAGTCCTGGTATTGGGCTGGCTCATCGGTTTGCCGGTTCCCTTCCTGATCATCTGGGCGCCGACGTGGAACTGGATTGTGGCCGCCAATGTGTTGCTGGGCATCAGCCAGGGGCTTACCTGGTCGATGGCCGTCATCATGAAGATCGACCTTGTCGGTCCGAAGTCGCGCGGACTGGCTGTCGGCCTCAACGAATGCGCCGGCTACCTGATGGTCGGCCTGACCGCGTTCCTCACCGGATGGATCGCTGCCGAGTGGGGATCCCTGCGGCCGGAACCCTTCTACCTGGGCATCGGCTATGGCGTGATCGGACTGGGACTGTCGGCTCTGCTCGTGCGAGACACGAGTGAGCACGTGCGGCTCGAGGCGAGCCTTCACGCGAACCACGATCCGATCAGCTTCAAGGAGGTGTTCATGCGCACCTCGTTCACCGACCGGAATCTGTTCGCGGCCTCTCAGGCGGGGCTCGTCAACAACCTCAACGACGGCATGAGTTGGGCCATCTTTCCCATCTTCTTCGCTGCGCGTGGACTGGGTATCGAGCCGATCGGAGTCCTGAAGGCCGTGTATCCCGCTGTGTGGGGCATCATGCAGACCGTCACGGGTCCGCTCAGCGACCGCATAGGCCGCAAGGGCCTGATCATAGCTGGCATGTGGTTGCAGGCTGCGGCGCTGCTCATGGTGGCAGGATTGGACGGGTTCGCATGGTGGCTCGTCGCCAGCATCCTGCTCGGGCTCGGGACGGCCATGGTCTATCCGACGCTGCTCGCCGCGGTGTCGGACGTGGCGCACCCGACGTGGCGGGCGCGCTCGCTCAGCATCTATCGCTTCTGGCGGGACATGGGTTACGCGGTGGGCGCGCTCGTTGCCGGCCTGATTGGTGACGCGTTCGGATTGGCCTGGGCGATCGCCGGCGTCGGCCTGCTAACGTTTGCGTCGGGCATGATCGTTGCGCTTGCCATGCAGGAAACGAAGCCCTGATCGTACGGGTGGAAAGCGAGTAGCCGAAGGATATCGAGTGCCGCCGCGAGCTGATCCCGTAGGCTTTGGAGATGACGCGTGAACGCGTGCGTTTAGGGTCAGCTGCGCTCGTTTGGCGAAGCCTCAGCTTCCGCTCTTACCTCTGTGCAGACCCTACACGCCCGGCGCTCAGCAAGCGCGGACCGACGGCCGCCGACTTCCGCTTGTGCGACGAAGCAGGTTTGTGCGGCGCACCAGCGGAAAAGACCGGTTAGGTCGCTCATGGCCCTTTGCGTTCACGCGCCCCTTGGCGGCTTCAGCAAGTACAGCGGACATGCTTGCTGACAAGCAATCCCTACGCGTCGCCGCGACCGCTACTTCCGCTTCCTCGGCCAAGCAGCCAAAGTTGGATCAGCTCGGGCAAAGCTCACTTCAAGGTAGGACACGTAGTCAAGCGCGCTGTGATAGGTCTCGTTTGCCCGCTTTGGAACTCACGGCTCTGCTCGGACCTTCTCGCTCCCTATGCGGAACCGACCCTGACCGCCCTTCCGCTACCTGGAACGCAATCGCCTGGAGCTTCCAGGCCCTCGCCGCCAAGCCGGATCCGCTCATCTACGCAACCCTCATCCACGCGCTCAATCAGCCGCCCCACAAATCCATTTCGTCGGTGATCACATCGAAAACGATGTGACAGCCCCCCGCCGCTCCGGCATGAGTGCGCTTTACTTGCGACGCGGCTATCAACCTCTCGCCCCAAACAGAGGGATCGCAACACTCGACACTCTGCTCACTCTGCTCCCGAAAATGTGACTCCCAACCGACCTAACCTTCCGGCAATGGCACCGCCCCGCCGGGATACATCGCCTCATACAGCAGCTTGGACGCTTCATAGTCCCGTCGCGCATCCGAATGATCAATGGCCAGCTGGCCCTGATGGTCGCGCAGCCATGGATTGGCCGAATGATGTAGCAACGCCTGACGGATGTAATCCCCGCTGCCGTTAAACGCAGCCGTGTGCAGCGGCGTAAATCCGTCCTCGAAATCAACTTCGTCCAACCGCTTGCCGGCCGACAGCGCCTCGCTCAATTCACTGATGTCATTCACGCGCGCAGCTCTGAACAAGCTCGGCTCTTTCCGTCTTGGTCCCTCTTTGGATTGCGTGCGCGGTTTCAACACGGGCGATATCCAATGGCAAACTTGTCCCGCAGTTCCAGCAGCGATACATACTGCGGCCCTCTCTCAGAAATCTGAACAAAGCCCGCCAGAGGGTCCGAACGCGGCCGATCAAGCCAGTATGTTGTCGATTGAGAGATGATCTCGACGCCCATTCGCCTGAACAAATCCACCTCATCCACCGGCCAACTTACAGCGGCATTCACCGGAATGGCTGCTTCCTGCTCCTCCGCTGTCGTCGGGAACAGGTGAACTCTCGGATTGAAATGACGCGGCAGGAACGAAGTCAGCATTGACTGCGACACGCTTGCCCCGGTCGGACTGCTGAGAGCAAGGCTTGCAGAAGCCCCCGACGTCCGCATCGGAGATGCCATCCCGTAACGCTCAAGCACGATGAACCCGGAATAGAGGTAGATCAGCCTCGACGACAAAGTATCGAAGCGCCGCAAGCAATCCAGAGCCGTCGATTGCACTTTGCCAAGCTGCACCGGCCCAGACTCAAGGCCTGGCGGGATCACGCATGCAATGACATCCACCGGGCTGATATTGCCCTTGAACGCATGACAGAACAGCAACAGCAGGTATTGGGTTTCGAATGAAGGGTCATCGCCCTGCGGCCGGCAATAGGCTGCAAAAATCGTATTGTCCAAAATTCTTGCCAGCTCGGCTTGGAACCCAGCAGCCTCATTGCCCTGAAACGCATTCTGAGGATGATAGAATATCGCAAGACACTCGCGATGATATTCCCGCTTCGCATCCGAGGCCGCGCGTTCGACCTCATCCAGCAAGCCCTCCACCCTGAGCCCGCGAATGAAGCGGTCGATGTACTGAAATTTCGTGTTCGTCGGCAGATGGCTGTTTTTGGGATTGTACCAGCCCTTGAAATCATCCAGCCGCACCAAATCACTTCGCGGCCGATCGACCTTCACACCATACCCCGAGCGCTGCTTCGCTTCGGCCTCCAACGCGTCCTCGCGCGCCATGATCCGATCACGAATCGCCAGCCAGCCAACGGCTTTTCCGCTCTCATTCGATAGCTGCTGTTTGTACCGCAACAGCAGATCCATGTAGTGCCGCTTCAGCCCGTCCGGAAAATAGACCAGCGCCGGATCGACCGGCTTTTTTCCCCCGGCTTCCCCCGCCTTCCCTCCCCGAAGGGTAACAACCTTACCCTTCGCACCGGGGCCATCTGACCTTTCACTCGCAGTCATCGATCACGCCTTTTCACGAAGGAAATCAGATCCATGGCGCTCAAACCCCTCCCTGTTCCGGCACCCGTTTTCGACAAGGCCCACAACCTTTCGCTGGCCGCCCGGTACCACGAATCGCGCGCGCCCCGCCTCCTGGATCAGCTGGTCAAGAACCACCGCGGCCTGGTCGTCAGATTAACCAAAACCTTCGGCCGTTACGACATCCCGCTCGAGGACATCATCTCCGAAGGCACCCTGGCCCTGGTGCAGGCCATCCATAGCTTCGACCCTGCCAAGGCGGGCGACGCCTCCTTTGCGACCTACGCCACCTATTGGATCCGCACCGCCATCAAAGATTACATCATGCGCAACCACAGCATCGTGGCCGTCACCCCCACGGGCGACACCAAGCGCGCCTTCTTCCGCGTCCGCTTCG
>JBFWOB010000065.1:0-13639 GCA_050250755.1 Hyphomicrobiaceae bacterium | reverse complement strand
AGCCTACAGAATCCGAATCGAAGCAGTCGCTCGATCTCTTCATCGCGACCCTGCGCGATCTCGCCAAGGACGCAACGAAAGGCAACGACAAAAGCCGCTTCAAGCAGGCGCCACGATTCGCACCACGACGGCGGCTCGACGAGACGAGAGCGGCGCGCGAGCCGAAACTCCGCTGGCGACCGGCAGCGCGGCCAGAGGCAGCCGAGTAGCACGCCTCAAGTGAGAAGGGAACGCCGCCCACGGAGCGTAGCGCGCGTCCCTGCCACACTTCATCCCCACAAAGTTCGGCTCGTCTGTGAGCTAATCAGCCTTATCCACAGAGCCGGCGCCGGAGGCTGATTTGCTGCTTGGCAGGTCGCTCCCGTTGCCTATCAAACGGGGCATGGACACTGGGGGTGACGACGTTCGCATTCTGATCGAGCTGGACCACGCCGAGCGTGAGGCCAAGCGCGTGGCCGAACTGCTGGCCGCCCTCAGGAAGCGACACGATCTCACGCGGTTCGAGTTCACGAAGCTGGTACGCGTACAGCCCGCTGGCCCGACCTACAGCCACCCGATCCTGACCCTTGGCACGCGGTTCGCAGAAACCGAAGACCTGCTGCTCTCGACCTATCTTCACGAGCAGATGCACTGGTATCTCTGGCGGCTCGGCGGCCCGGACCATGATCCGATCGCTCCGTTCTTCGATGAGTTGGTGCGGCGTTATCCGCAGGCACCGATCAAGCTGCCGGATGGTGCGCGGAGCTATGAGCAGACATACCTGCACATCGTGGTCTGCTGGCTCGAAGTGGCAGCGGCGACAGAGCTGATCGGGCGCGAGCGGGCCATCTCCATCGCGCAGGCACCCTGGGGATACCGCTGGATCTACCGAACCGTGATCCAGGATTGGGATGCTCTTGGATCCCTGCTCGAAGCGAACGGCATCCTGCCGATGCGTACGCCCGACGACCTGGATGGAGACGAGCGCCAACGCAAAGGCGCCCAAGGCGCGCCCATAGCCGCTAACGGCGCTCAGAAAAGAACGCCTTCAGCAAGGAAGCCGATTCACGCGCGCAAAGCCCCCCGTAGAGCTCAGGAGCGTGGTGGCAGGTTGAATGGCTGAAGATGCGCGGGCCACTCTCCACCCCGCCCCCCTTCGGGTCGCTCGCCCCCCAATAAAGGCGGCGAATGCGGGCGAGCGAGATGGCTGCCGCACACATCGGGCACGGCTCGAGCGTAACATACAGGCTGGCGCCGACGAGACGTTGCTCGCCGATCTCCCGGCAGGCAGCGCGGAGCACTAGCATTTCCGCATGGGCGGTAGGGTCGGACAGCTCGCGCGTACGGTTACCGTCTGCAGCGAGAACAGCCCCGTCAGCAGCGATCAACACCGCTCCCACGGGCACTTCCCCGCGCACCGCCGCCGCCTTAGCCTCCTCAATTGCGCGTTGCATCGGCGTTTCGCCTCCGCCAGAAAAGGAGGTCGGGGGCGTAACGATTTCGCTCATGGCGACTTCCTGCACTTCTTCGTGAGACGTATACAGCCGGAAACGAGGACGGCGTCTGTATTGCCTCTCCTCGTCCGGGTGGTAGCTGATTGGCCAGGAGAAGCGCAAAATGGACGATGCCGACGTCGCGCGTCCGGTTTCCAGTCCGCTCAAACGTCTGCGGTCTCGCCTGCGCCGCCTCTACTTCACGGCTGAACCATCCGCCCGCGTTTTTCGCCTCTGTATCCTTCTAGTCGATTTGGGGCTGCTCACCTACTTCGTGGTCGGCTCATTCTACCATGAGCAGCCGTGGCACACGACGGCCGATCTCACGATCGCGGCGTTCTTGATGGTCGAGTGGCTCATTCGACTGTGGGTCTACGATCTGCGCCTCAAGCTCTTCCGGCAAGTGTCGACCTGGACCGACCTGCTGGTCATACTTTCGCTCGTTGTGCCGCTCCTCAATTCCAATCTACTGTTCCTCCGGGTACTTCGCTTCATCCGGCTTTTTCATTCGTACCATGTGAATATCGATCTTCGGGAGCGATCGGAGTTCTTTCGCCGAAACGAGGAGGTCATCGACGCAGCCGTCAATCTCGTCGTGTTCATTTTTGTCATGTCGGCGATCGTCCTCGTCTTCCAGGTGGGGACGAACCCTGGCATCGAGCACTTCGTTGACGCGCTCTATTTCACGGTCACCACGCTGACGACCACTGGCTTTGGCGACATCGTGATGCGGGACGTACCTGGCCGCCTACTTGCCGTTGCCATCATGATCTTCGGTCTCGGCCTCTTCCTACGGCTGCTGCAGGCTGTATTCCGTCCCGCCACCGTGCGGAATCCCTGCCCGGATTGTGGCCTTGTCCGGCACGATGCCGACGCCGTGCACTGCAAGCACTGCGGGCGAACCATCAACATCCCATCGGAAGGCAAGGAATAGAACGATCTATCATCCCTGCACTCTCGAACGCATGCACCTCGATAAGTAGAGGTCGCGCTATATCAAGCTCAAGAACGCGCAGCCTCTTCGAAGGCTACGCGCACTTTCGTAATGGACCTCGGCTGGCGCCATTGCTGAAAGCGGCGCCCCCTCTGCCAGTTGCTCACCGGCGGAAAGGACAGCCGCTTCGGGCTATCAGCAGCAATCGGTGCTCATAACGCTAGATGCGAGACGTTTTTCACCACGGTGTAGCTCTCCAAGCCTTCGACACCGCCTTCCCGGCCATAGCCGCTGTCCTTCACACCGCCGAACGGGGTTTCCGCGATAGAAGCGACGAAGTGATTGATCGACAGATTGCCGACCTCGATGCCCTGCGAGAGGTGCTCGGCGTTTTTTGCAGAGTTGGTGAAAGCGTACCCAGCCAGTCCAAACGTCACCGAGTTGGCTTTCTCGATCGCCTCCTCGACGTTCTTCACGGGCGTGAGAAGCGCAATCGGCCCGAACGGCTCCTCTCGCATGGCGACAGCATCATCGGGAACATCGGTGAGAACGGTGAGCGGGAAGAAGTAGCCGTTGTTGCCTTGACGGCTTCCGCCGGCTTTGACCTTTGCACCCTTCGCGACGGCATCAGCCACGAGCCGCTCAGCCGCCGCAACACGCCTGTCGTTTGTAACCGGCCCCATCTGGCTGGCAGAATCGAGACCATTGCCCACTTTCATTGATGCGGCCTTCTCCGCGAAGGCGGTGGCAAAGCTGCTATAAATCGACTCTTCGACGAAAAACCGCGTTGGCGAAACGCAGACCTGACCGGAGTTGACCGCCTTACCAATCGCCGAGACGGTCCCAGAACGCGTCGGGTCGGCATCACCGCAGACGATGACGGGAGAATGCCCACCAAGCTCCATGATCGCTGGCTTCATATGAGCGCCGGCTATGGCCGCGAGATGCTTACCGACAGGCACCGAGCCGGTGAATGTCACCACCCTGACGGAGGACTGCGGGATCAAATATTCGGATATCTCGGCCGGAACTCCGAACACGAGATTGAGTACGCCAGCAGGCAGCCCGGCATCGGCAAACGCCTTGACCAGATGCATGGCTCCAGCAGGCGTTTCCTCGGAGCTCTTCAATATAAGAGAGCAGCCGGCCGCCAACGCTCCGGCCACTTTGCGCACCGGTGAAGCCACCGGATAGTTCCAAGGAGAGAAGGCCGCCACAACCCCAGCCGGCTGACGCAACACCGAATGACGCATGCCGGGTTCGCTGGGAATGATGCGGCCATAAACACGCCGACACTCTTGCGCATCCCATTCGATGATCTCGCAAGCCCGCTGCACCTCGAGCTTGGCATGCGCTAAGATCTTGCCCTGTTCCAAAGTAATAGAGACTGCGATTTCGTCTGCACGCGAACGCAAGTTCTGCGCGGCCTTCATCATGATCTCGGCGCGTTTGGCTGGCGCCGTTCTCGACCAGATCTTGAAACCCCTCTCGGCCGCGGCGAGCGCATCATCAAGATCGGCCTTGGTGGCATGCGGTACCGTGCCGAGCACAGCTTCATCGGCTGGATTGACGACCGGTTGCCCGTCCGCAGACTTCCAATGACCGTCAATAAAGAGCTTCACGTCGGGATACTGGGTCATGTGCCTCTTTCTCTCACGTGGCAACGCGCTTGCAGGGGACAAGCGAGCTCATCGATATATTGTCAGGTATATATCGTGTTGACGGCGTGCCGAATGTCAATTCAGTCAACCCGCACATCGCCCGTGTTGCATCAGCCGCCGTCTCGGATGGCGGCCGCTATTCCGGCTGCAACCGCTTTGATGGCGTTGACGGTAGCCAAGTCGCCGTGATTGGCCCGGGCAAGGAAACCGAGCGCGTAAAGCTTGCCCCACACATCCTGATTGCCACCCAGCAGGCGGCCTTGATCATCGACTGCAAGACCGTCGCGCTTTGCCGCAGCGAGATCGACTTGCGCCACCGATAGCAGATCGCGAAGAGGCGCCAGGGCCGTGGAGTACGATGAATCGAAACCCGAAGCGTTGATGATGACGTCCGCGTGAACAATTCGCTGTCCATCCGGGGTTTCGATCCGAAGGCCGGTTGCTGTTATGCTGAGCACGCGACCTTTGAGATGCTCGAAGCGCCCCGAACGGATCAGCGCTTCGATCCGATGATGGGCGGCAGGGGGCATGAGATAGCGATGAGCGTCCCACAGCGAACGTGCATGCCGGCGCAAACGTCGGCGCTCACAGGGCTGGAGTGCACGCCACAACTCCAACATGCTGCGGCGGACGTGATCGATACACGATCTCCAGTCCAGACCTTGTAGAGTCGCCTCTGCTGCCCACTCGCGCACAAGGGCTACGAGTTGACGTGCTGAAAGGCTCTCAGGGGGACTTTGCGCTGGCACAAAATCCGGGCGTATGCCGATCGCAACGTGCGGTCGCCGTCCATTGCGCGAAATGCACGTGATCATACCTGTGTGACCGCTGGCCTCGAGGTCCGCAACGACATCAGCCATTGTCAATCCGCCACCAACAATGGCGACGTGCGAGTTCTTGTGAATGGACGTCGCATCGAAGGCCCAGCCGGACTGCGCAACTGTCGGTCCGGTGCCCTCAATGCGGCCAGGGCTTTCAAAAGGTGCTGATGGGCTGCTGCCGATGGCGAGAACCACCTTTTCGAATGCTCTTACCCCGCTGGCGGCGCGGACCATCAAGGCACTGCCAACTTGGGAAATCGAAACAGCGGGTTCGCGGATATGCGTGACAATAACGCCGGGGTTCGCGCTTACAGCTTCGAGATAGCGCTCGTGCACATAGGTGCCGAACCAGGTGCGCGGGAAAAAGTAGGCACCATCGGACTCGCGAAGCCGAGAGCTCTGAGCAAATCGCGCAAGAACCCAGTCGCGGAAGTGCCCTTCGTCGTCAGGCGGCACGGACAGCATATGGGCCGGGACGTTGAGCAGATGATGTTCAGGCCCCTTGGCGTACGCAATACCGCGGCCGATCTCATCGGTCGGTTCATAGATGACGATGGAATGCCCCGGCTGAAGCGTCCGAAGCAGCTCCACGGCGACAACGGCGCCGGAAAAGCCACCGCCGACGATTACAATGCGCATGAGGAGGTTCCTGATTCAAATTCGATTTGCTCGCGTTGAGGTGCGCACTCCCGCATGCCGCATCCACCAAGAGGCTTTGCCGGATCAGTCCCGACAGCCCGACGTTGCCGCCAATACCAAGCGCCCGATCATCGAGGTGCACTCGTTGATCCGGAACGTCGGTTGGGAGGATGTTACGAGAAGCTCCTTCGTTCAGACCGAATAGCCAGACCGACCGGGCGGTCGCAGGCCATCGGACCCAACAGTTGACAGCACGCACCTATCCGCGAGCGTTCTAACCACATCTGGCGGACATCGATATATTTAGATAGATATATCGAAAGCGATCCACCACGGCGCCGCAGTGCCCCGGGAAACGATTGTCCAACGGTAGGAGAGTTACGACGATGAACGCGCAAGCGCCAATCAAACACCCAGATCTCTTTTATATCGACGGCAAATGGACCAAGCCCTCGAGCGCTGCCAAGATCAACGTTTTCAACTCCGGCACCGAGGAACTCTTCGCGAGCGTAGCGGAGGCCCAGGAAGCTGATATCAATCGGGCCGTGGCTGCGGCACGCCAGGCGTTTGATCGCGGGCCTTGGCCGCGCATGAGTCATACCGAACGTGCCGCTTATCTCCGGGCCATCGGCGCCGAGCTCGACAAGCGGGTCGAGGAAGGAGCGCTGATCTGGACGACAGAGTCCGGCCTGCTGCATGGAGTTGCCAAGGCTCGCTCGGCCGGTCTGAGCGGCACTTACAATTACTATGCCGACTTGGCCGACACCTATCCGTTCCAGGAGCAGCACAAGCCTCTCGGTGGCGGCAACATTGGCCTGCTGGTGCGCGAGCCGGTCGGCGTGGTCGCTGCGATTATTCCGTGGAACGGTCCTCCCGGATTGATCGCCTACAAGTGTGCGCCCGCGTTGCTGGCTGGCTGCACAATCATCATCAAGGCTTCGCCCGAGGCCCCAGGCGCCGCCTATGTCATCGCCGAGGTATGCGAAAAGATCGGCCTGCCTCCGGGGGTGCTGAATATCTTGACGGCGGAGCGACAGGTTTCCGAGTTGCTCGTCCGGCATCCGGACGTAGACAAAGTTACATTTACGGGTTCCACGGCTGCCGGCCGTCGCATTGCATCGATCTGCGGCGAGCGCATCGCGCGTTGCACGTTGGAGCTCGGCGGCAAATCGGCCGCAGTGATCCTTGATGATTACGACATCGAGAAAGCCGCTAGCACGATCGCAGGGCGGGCAACCTTCTTGACCGGTCAGGTCTGCTCCTCGCTCACACGCATCGTCGTGCCTCGGAAGCGTCACGATGCCATGGTCGAGGCGTTGAGCGAGTCATTCGGGAAGGTCAAAGTGGGAGACCCCTTTGATCCGTCGATCCAAATGGGGCCGCTAGCGATGAGCCGCCAGCGCGACCGCGTCGAAGGGTATATTGAGAAGGGCAAGGCCGAAGGAGCGACGCTTGCTACCGGCGGTAGCCGGCCGGCGCATCTCAATCGCGGCTACTTCATTGAGCCTACGGTATT
This sequence comes from Hyphomicrobiaceae bacterium, assembly GCA_050250755.1. GTDB lineage: Bacteria > Pseudomonadota > Alphaproteobacteria > Rhizobiales > Hyphomicrobiaceae. Next base: position 6,596 of record JBFWOB010000065.1, on the reverse strand, counting down.
CGGCAACGTCGACAATCACTCGACCATCGCCCGGGAGGAGATCTTCGGCCCGGTGCTTTCCGTCATCCCGGCGGAAGATGAGGCGAATGCCGTCGAGATCGCCAATGACACTATCTATGGCCTAAATGCTTCAGTTTTCACGAACGACGTCGAGCGCGCCTACGCGACGGCGCGGCAGTTGCGCTCGGGTACCGTCGGGCACAATTCGTTCCGTACCGACTTCAGCATCGCATTCGGCGGCTTCAAGCAATCTGGCATTGGCCGCGAAGGTGGCACCGAAGGCCTGCAGCCGTTCCTTGAGGCCAAGACCGTAATCCTGGACGATATGCCAACCACCGCTGGACGAGTTGTCTAAGCGTCGAAGCTGCCAACCGGACCCGATACACCTTGTCAGGCCTGGTTGGCCCTGAATGCCAGTGACGCCGACGACGCCGGAGAAAAACTATGCCGACCTGGATGATCACGGGATGCTCGACCGGTATCGGCCGGGCAATTGCTCAAGCCGTTCTGGCCCGCGGATGGAACGCTGCTGTGACAGCACGCGATCCTGCGTCGGTAGCCGACATCGTGGCTGGCAACAAAGCGACCGCATTGCCCCTTCGGCTCGACGTCACTAAGCCAGAGCAAATTGAAAGTGCAGTTCGGGACGCAGAAGCCCGTTTTGGTGCAATCGACGTTCTCGTCAACAACGCAGGCTACGGCTATCGCGCCGCCGTCGAAGAAGCAGACGAAGCAGACTATCGCGAGCTTTTCGAAACGAACGTATTCGGGCTGATCGCGATCACAAGACAGGTGCTGCCGGGCATGCGGGCGCGCCGGAGCGGGCATATCATCAACATCTCTTCTGTCGCGGGCCGCTTGGCTCATCCAGGCTCCGGATATTATTCCGCGACGAAGTTTGCCGTTGCCGGACTTTCCGATGGCCTGCGCAAGGAGACTAAACCACTCGGCATTCGCGTCACAGTGGTCGAGCCCGGCGGCTTCCGAACCGATTTTGCCGGACGTTCATTGCAGCAGTCGCAGCAGGCGATCTCCGACTACGCCGACACGGCCGGCAAGCGGCGCAAGGAGAATATCACCACGCACGGCAACCAGCCCGGCGATCCCGCCAGAGCGGCTCAAGCTATCATAACTGCGGTGCTTTCCGATAATCCTCCGTTCCGCCTCGTCCTTGGTCGCGGAGCGGTGCAGCGCATCCGCTCTGAGTTAGAGGATCAACGCAGAGAGCTCGATTTGTGGGAGGAAACCTCCAATGCGGCGGACTTTCCAAAGTAATCGCCTGACCGACGAACTTTCAATGTAAGTTCACCCATGACAGACAAACCGTTCGCCCTGTCATTGTCTTCACGGCAGTCTGCGGCGAACATCCCCAACTTAGCGATGATGCCCTCGCCCGAGTGCTTCTGCGCGCTCAACAGCAAATAGCGATAGCTCCCGAGGTTATACGGAATGGAACGTATCAATATCGAGTTCACACTGTTCTCGGCCTTCTACTCTCCCCTGATCTCTGTCATGTCTGGCGGCTTCCTGAAGGAGGAAGGACTGGAGGCGAATTGGAGCGTGTCGCCCCCGGGTGTTTCCGCGATTAAATCGTTGGAGGAAGGCCGGGCAGACGTGATCCAATCTGCTCCGAGCCAAGGCTTCACATCCCTGGCGAAGGGTGAGCTGCCGACGGCCATCCACTTCGCCCAGATCAACGAGATGGACGGCTTCTTCATTACGGGCCGGACGCCCGATGCGAATTTTGACTGGAAGAAGCTTGAAGGTGCGGAGGTGGTTCTGTTCGGGGCGGGCCAGCCGCTCGCAATGTTCAAGTACGCCTGTCATAAGGCGGGCATCGACTTCGACAAGCTCAAGGCCATCAATGTTGGCGGAGCCGAAGCCATGGACAAGGCGTTCCGCGAGGGGAAAGGTCAATTCGTCCAGCAGCAAGGGCCATTCCCTCAGCAGCTCGAGGCGGATGGCGTTGGTCACATCGTAGCCCAATGCGGGCCGAAGATTGGCCCAGTTGCTTTCTCGAGCTTGGCGGCCAGACGGGAATGGCTGCAGTCCGATGTCGCCAAAGCTTTCATGCGCGCTTACAAGAAGACGCGTGCCTATATGCTGGCAACGCCAGCGAGCGAGATCGCTAAGGCTGAGAAACCATATTTCCCTTCGATCGATCTCGAAGTCTTGGCGAAATGTATCGAGAGCTATCAGAAACTCGGATGCTGGACGCCGCACGTCGAGATAACGCGCCCTGCTTACGAAGTGGCGCTCGACGTGTTCGAGCATTTCGGCACGCTCAGGCAGCGCTACCCTTACGAAAAGGTCTGTGCCGCGCCTCCGTCATGAGGTGAGAACCTCGCAATCACCGGCCCCGCGCTCTCTATGCCCGGATCACGCACAGCACCTGCCTGCGTGATCCCCGCTCAGCAATTGCACAGACGAGACGAATGACCCTAGCCGACGCCCAAACCAACGCTGGTCGCCAGACGGCCTACATCGCTACGCTTGTCACGCTGAGCGCCACACACTTACTCAACGACCTCATCCAGTCCCTAATTCCTGCGATCTATCCGATCATCAAAAGCAGCTACGCGCTTGACTTCGCCCAGATTGGCGTCATCGCCCTGACGTTCCAGCTCGCTGGCGCGCTGCTTCAACCAGCCGTCGGTTACTATACCGACCGGCATCCCATGCCGTATTCGACGGTCGTCGGAATGACGTTCACGCTGGCCGGCCTCTTGGGTCTCGCATTTGCTAAAACATACGGCCTCCTACTTGTCTCAGTCGCCAGCATCGGAATCGGTTCTTCGATTTTTCACCCCGAAGCGACCCGCATGGCGCGCAACGCATCCGGTGGTCGGCAGGGTCTGGCGCAGGGGATCTTTCAAGTCGGAGGGCAGGCAGGCGGTGCGCTAGGCCCGCTATTTGCAGCTCTCGTTATCGTCCCCTTTGGCCAATCGAGCCTCGCCTGGTTCTCGATAGCGCCTCTCTTGGCGATTTCGCTCATGCTGTGGACCGCTGGTCAGCACAGCGCTCTTCGAAGGCAATCAGCCACCCATCGATCCGGCTCAGGGACGACGATCAAGGGCGTTACTCATTCGCCTGCAGCCGTCGCAGTCGGTCTCGTCGTGCTCACATTGTTGCTCTTCTCGAAGAATGCCTACATCGAGAGTTTTCGATCGTTCTATACGTTCTATTTGATCGATCGCTTCAAAGTGCCGGTGCAGACGTCCCAGTTGATGCTGTTTCTGTTTCTCGCGGCCTCCGCCGTCGGCGCACTTGTGGGTGGCATCCTCGGCGATCGGATCGGCCGCTATCGCATCATTTGGATTTCTATCCTGGGTCCCCTGCCCTTTACGCTCTTGCTGCCCTACGCTGATTTCTTTTGGACAGGAGTTCTGACGGTTGTCATCAACCTGATCATGGCGAGCGCCTTCGCGGCCATCCTCATCTATGCGATGGAGCTCGTGCCGAGCCACATCGGTATGATCGGCGGTCTCTTTTACGGACTGACGTTTGGCCTCGGCGGCATTGCTGCGGTCATTCTTGGCAAACTCGCTGACACGATCGGGATCGAAAGCGTCTACATGCTTTGTTCTTTCCTGCCGCTCATGGGGCTCTTTGCCTGGTTCCTGCCGCGTATTGACGACAGACGGAGCATTTGAGGTCGCTCATCCTCTCGCGAAATCGAGTCGTCTTTCGCTTTTCTGGCTCCACGCGTTCAGCCACGACGCGTGGACCGCGCGGGCTTACCGCTCTCGTTGGCATCGCGTTGCCATATTGACGGCGACCGATGTTGGTTGGCGCCTTGAACGCAGCGCTTAACATTCGCCTGGGTTACAAAAGTACCTGTTGGCAGAACGACCCTTCCTCGCTATTCGCCTCGATTGCGCTACACCCTGATTTCGAAACAATTCGCCTCGAAGCACCGGGGTCCGGTTAGACGGACTTGAGCAGCGTGATATTCAGTCGGACGGGACGATCGAGTCTCAGCGCCGTCACAATGCCACAGCAGTAGCGCGACCCTTACCAAGCGATACCGGATCCATGACCAGCGAAGATAAACCGCAGCGCGGATACAAAGGCCGCGGCACGCGGGATGCAAAGCCGTCGCGCCGGCCTGCGACGACCGAAGAACGACCAAAGAAAAGCCGTTCGGACAAGCCGGCGAGACGCCCGCCGAGGCCGAAAACCATGGTGGATGAGCCGCGCCCACTTGCGGCGTCGGCGCCGATGCGCATTGCCAAGGCCATGGCGCGGTCCGGGCTCTGCTCTCGGCGGGACGCTGAACGATGGATCGCGGACGGCCGTGTTTCGGTGAACGGTCAAACCATCCGCTCGCCGGCGCTCGATGTCGGCCCCGCAGATGCGGTTCTGGTAGACGGAAAGCCGCTGAAGGGCGCCGAACCGCTGAAGCTTTGGCGCTACCATAAACCACGCGGCCTGGTCACGACGCATCGTGACCCCGAAGGGCGCGAGACCGTATTCGACAAGCTACCCGCCGACCTCGGACGCGTGATCTCGGTCGGGCGGCTCGACGTCACGTCGGAAGGCTTGTTGCTCATCACCAACGATGGAGCGCTGGCGCGGCACCTCGAATTACCGGCGACGGGTTGGCTGCGTCGCTACAGGGTACGCGCGCATGGGCGCATCTCGGCAACGGCGCTGGAGCGCCTGAAAGACGGTATCGAGGTGGAAGGCGTGAAGTATGGGCCAATCGAGGCGACGCTCGACAAGGAGCAAGGCGCGAACGTCTGGCTGACGATCGGGCTGCGGGAGGGCAAGAACCGCGAGGTGCGCAAGGTTCTCGGTGCGCTCGGGCTGGACGTCAACCGCCTGATTCGTATCTCGTATGGCCCATTTCAGTTATTGGATCTGCCACCTGGACAAGTGGAGCCCGTGCGTCGCCGCGTGCTGATCGAGCAGCTTGGACCGCGGCTGGCGCGCGAGCTTGGCCTGATGGAAGTTGCCGATGCCGAAAAAGCCCGGCGGACGACGGCGCGAGACAAAGCGCGGCAGGATCGCCCAGGCGGCAACCGACAGCAACGGGATGACGAAACGTGAGGATTGTTGCCGGCACACTCCGCGGCCGTCCCATCGCCGCACCCGAAGGCGGCATCACGCGACCGACGTCGGACCGCGTGCGGGAGGCTGTGTTCAATATTCTGGCACACGGGATCGAAGGCTTCGGACTGGAGGGCGTGCGGGTTCTTGATCTTTTCGCCGGCACGGGTGCGCTGGGGTTCGAGGCGCTGTCGCGTGGAGCCGTGTCCTGCATTTTCGTCGAGGAGGACGTCACGGCGCGCGGCCTCATCCGCCGCAACACCGAGACGTTCGGACTGACCGGACGAACCCACATCTACAGGCGCGACGCGACCATGCTCGGAGACGCGCTGCCGCGGGAGCGTTTCGGCCTGGTGTTCGCTGATCCCCCTTATGACAAAGGGCTTGGCGAAAAGGCCCTGCACGCGGCTGCTGCAGGAGGTTGGCTCGAAGCCGGCGCGATAGCCGTGCTGGAAGAACGGTCTGATGTCACCGTCCACTGGCCGGATGGCTTCGAACCGCAAGACGACCGGTCATGGGGCGACACCGCCGTACATTTCGCACGCTGGGCGGGGAACGGAGCGGCATGACTGGCGAGAACGACGGCGCTCACGCAGAGACGGCTGCAAAACACGCAGGCCTCAATGGCTGGGTCGAAGCTGGACTGTTCTCGCTGGCGCTTGCCGTCCTCAATGTCGCGTACGGCCTCGGCCAGCAATACGACGTTCATCCAATCGCGTTGCTGTTCTGGGCGATGCCAACGGCAGCCGCGTCGCTTCTCATGTCGAGCGGGCTCGGCCCGAAGTGGCGTGCGATCCTGCGACATCCGTTGAGCCTCGTCGTTGGCGGCGGGATCATCGCGATGGAAGCCGTCTACTACGTGCTGTTGGGCTATGTGAACCCGACGGATGGCAGCGTTCTCGTTCGGCTCAGCGTGCCGATCGCGATCGCGCTTGGTTACGTCATTGCGGGCCGGCGGCCGGGATGGCTTGGAATTGCTGGTGGACTGGTCACGCTCGGCACGATCCTGTGGTACGCGCCACGCGCCGAGACGGTGGCCCCGATGACCGCGCTGACGCTCGGGGCCCTCTGCGGCTTCATTATGAGCGGGCGCTCGTTTGCGGCAGAGCATCATCCTTGGAATCGCGCAGCGCGCACGATCCGCGAGAAGATGCGTGTGACCGGTCTTGTTCTCGGGCTCGCCTCGGCCGTCGGCATTGTTCTTCTGTTTGGCGCGATGGCCACCGCGGCAGGAGGGATCGTTCCGCGGCCTCTATGGCTTCCCGAGGTTGGCCACTTGGTTCACGGTTCGGCGATTCTGATTGGATTGTTCGTTGGCGTGCTGGTGCTGACGGCGATGCAATACCTCGGGTTTTCGGTCGTCCTGAAGCTCGGCTCGGAACGCTTCATTGCGACAAGCTCATTCACGCCGCTCACAACGCTCATCGTGCAAACGCTCGCCATTGCGGCAGGCTTGCTTCGACCAGTGGCCTTCGACTGGGGCGTGCTGCCGGCAGTTGCCGGGCTGATCGTGGGTGTGCTCTTCGTAAAGATCGGAAGAGCAC
>JBFWOB010000064.1:0-14157 GCA_050250755.1 Hyphomicrobiaceae bacterium | reverse complement strand
ATGGGTGAACGATCGGTTTGGTGTCTCGTGGCAACTCAATCTTCCCTAGCGCGGCGCAGCACGGGTCGCTGCCGCTTGAACTGGCTTTTCAAAACCCAGAGAGATTGCGATGATGTTATCTGCTGCTACGCGTGACAAGCTCAAGACGGTCTCGACCGCGACGATCACGACGGCGCTGTTCAAGCGCGGCTTCCGCATCCAGATGATCCAGGGTGTGATGCCTCTCGACCCGGCGAAGCCAACTATGGTGGGAGAGGCGTTCACCTTGCGCTACATCCCGGCGCGGGAGGATCTCAACTCGCTCGAAGTGTTCAAGGATCCGGATCACCCGCAGCGCAAGGCTGTCGAACAGGATTGTCCTCCCGGAGCCGTGTTCGTGATCGACAGCCGCAAGGATGCGCGAGCCGCCTCGGCAGGTTCAATCCTGGTGACGCGGCTGATGAAGCGCGGCATCGCCGGAGTCGTGACGGATGGCGGTTTTCGCGATGCCGCGGAGATTGCGAAGCTCGATATTCCGACGTTCCATCAGCGTCCCGCGGCGCCGACGAATCTCACGCTGCATCACGCCATCGATACGAACGTGCCCATCGCGTGCGGCGATGCGCCGGTGTTTCCAGGTGACATCGTTGTCGGCGACGCGGACGGTTGCGTGGTGATTCCGGCGCATCTCGCAGACGAAATTGCTGATGAAGCTGTCGAGATGACGGCGTATGAGGACTTCGTGACCGAAAAGGTCATGGAAGGGCGGTCGATCCGTGGGCTTTACCCGGCTACCGACCCACAGTCGAAAGTCGACTTCGAGGCGTGGCGCAAGGCAAAGGGGCGCTAACCGGGACGGCGGGGGGAACGGGGCGTAATGTTCGAGACCACCAAAGCGCGTGATCAGGTGGCGGAGCTTGCCCGCTTGCGCCCTGCTGAAGCACTGAGAATCGCACGGCAGATCGCGGATCCGTGGTTTGCGGTTCAGGCGCTGGCGTGGGTCGTCAGGTTCGCGCCGCGCGATGTGGCTGACGCCGCGCTGGAGGAAGCGAGGAGCATCTCGAAGGCTGGACGAGACGCGTACCAGAAGTCCGCTGTTCTGGCATGGCCGATCCGGGCTGCGGTCGAGACGGGGCGCACCGAGGATGCGGCGGCGCTGATGGAGGCGGGTGTCGCGCTGTTGCCGAAGGTCAAGCCGATGGGCTCACGGGCGGAAGCTGGAGGCTTGCTTCTCGAGGCGGCGTATCCGGGCGGCCCCAAGCTTTGGAAGCCGGTTCTCGCGGCGATCGAGAATCACTGTCAACCCGGCAGTGACTGGCGCGCGGGGCGGCTCTATCGCTCGCTCGCCCAGATCGTAATGCGGGATGATGCGGACGCGGCGAAGCGGCTCGTCAATGCTTTACCGAAAGGTAAGACGAAGGACCGAGCCGAGAAGGAACTCACGGCGGGCGTCACGGCGCAGGCGCGGTCTTTCTTCGGCGCGGAGATGTGACGTTGGATTAGAGGGTGTTCATTTTAGATGGACGCCGCCCTCGTTTGCGAAACCGCCTGGGGGTTAGGGGGCGGCGGTGCGCGGTCGCGAGCGATGAAGCGAGACGTTCACCCCACCCCCAGCCCCTTCCCGTTAAGGGGAGGGGAGACGAGGCTGTAGTTTTTCCCAGAGAATCTCGAGGGGAGCGATGGCGTCGGTGCCTCAATGGTAAATCCAGGAACTAACAGTTGGGTCCATATGGCTTGAATTTGCGCTACCGGCCGAGCCACTTGGCCCAACGGCTTTTCTTTGCCTCCGTCTCGGTGCCGGCAGCGTCGTCTGCTTGCTCGGGGCCGTTCAGCTCTTTCGCGAAGGCGGAGAAAAACTCGTCTGCGAGCTTCTTCGACGTGGCCTGGATGAGGCGGCCTCCCAGAGCCGCGAGCTTGCCGCCGACCTCGGCCTTGGCGGTATACGTCAGATCGGTCGCGTCGCCGCCGTCGACCTCGGCCAATGCCACCGCGGCGCTACCCTTCGCAAAGCCGGCGGCACCGCCCGAGCCCTGCCCGACAATCGTGTAACCGTTCGGTGGATCGAGGTTCTGCAGCGTGACTGCACCGGAAAAGTTGGCGGAGATCGGCCCGATCTTGAGCGACACCTTCGCCGCAAGGTCGGTTGGCGAGTTCTGGACCAGTTCCTTGCAGCCCGGAATGCAGTTTTTCAGCACGTCGGGATCGTTCAGTGCGGCCCACACCACGTCGCGGGGGGCCTGAATACGATACTGGCCTGACATATCCATGGCGTGAGGTGTCTCCTTGGCGGCGCTGGCGACTCCCCTGCAGGGAGCTGGCCGCCAGCGCGTGGGCGTAGGTGGCGGTTACATGTTCGTGGCGCCGGTGTTTGTTCGTGGCGCTGGCGACTCCCCTGCGGGGAGCCGGCCGCCAGCGCGTGGGGGATCACGCGACGTTGTCGCCGCGTGCGCCGACGTCAGCGATGCGCGTAACCTGCCACGCAGAGCCGCCGCAGCGCTCGAACAGCAAAGGCGTCGCGTTGGCGAGAAGCTCGGTCGTGATGTCGAGGCCGAGACTCGGAGCCAGCACGTAGAGAATGCCGCCGTGACCGACGAGCGCCGTGCGGGTTTTGCCTGCATTCAGAAGCGAGCGGCCAATGCCGGCTTGCGTCCGCGTGACGAACTGCGCCAGCGTCTCGCCGTTCGGCGGGTCGTCGCGCCAGTCGTGGTCATGACTCGGCGTACCGACGAGATCGCCGAACCAGCGTTCGCGAAGGCCGGCTTCTGCGACGGGCTGCAGACCATGCGGACGTCCGATTGTCTCGGCAGTGACCCAGGCTCGCGTCATCGTGCTGGCGAATATGCTCTCGAGCTTTGCATTCGCGAGCGCTTTTGCGGCGGCCTCGGCTTGGGCGAGGCCGCGTGCATTGAGAGGGATCTCGGCGTGCTGAAAGATCCGCTGCGCGTTTCCGTCGGTCTCGCCATGCCGGATGAAATAGAAGCTTTCGCATTCGGGCGACAAGGGCACCGAACGCGCCATGTCGAAGAGCGAGTCAAGACCGCGGTGCAGGTAGCCGGGGGTCGTTACTGGCAATGACATGGGTGCCTCACACGATCTCGAAGAGACCGGCCGCGCCCTGGCCGCCGCCGATGCACATCGTGACGACGGCGTATTTCTCGCCGCGGCGCTTACCTTCGATGAGGGCGTGTCCTGTGAGCCGCGCCCCACTCATGCCGTAGGGATGGCCGATCGAGATGGCGCCGCCGTCGACATTCAGCCGGTCGTGCGGAATTCCGAGCTTCTCCATGCAGTAGACGACCTGCACGGCAAAGGCCTCATTCAGCTCCCAGATGCCGATGTCCTCGATCTTGAGATTGTGCTTCTTCAGGAGTTTCGGCACGGCGAAGATAGGGCCAATGCCCATCTCGTCGGGATGGCAGCCGGCGACCTCGAAGCCGCGGTAAATGCCAAGAGGCGTGAGGCCCCGCTTCTGGGCCTCCTTGTCGCTCATAACGACACAGGCCGATGATCCGTCCGAGAGTTGGCTCGCATTACCGGCGGTGATGAAGTTGCCCGGTCCGGCGACAGGCTTCAGCTTGGTGAGACCTTCGATGTTGGTCTCCGGGCGATTGCCTTCGTCCCTGGTCAGCGTGAAGACCTCGGTGCCGGCAATCTTGCCCTCCTTGTCGATCAGGTACTTCTCTGCGGTGAGAGGCACGATCTCATCGTCGAACCTCCGAGCCTGCTGGGCGGCTGCGGTGCGGCGCTGGCTTTCCAGTGCATAGGCGTCCTGGGTTTCGCGGCTGACGCCATAGCGCTTGGCGACATTGTCGGCGGTCTGGATCATTGGCCAGTAGATCGCCGGGCAATGCTCCTCGATCCAAGGATCCTTATCGCCGAGCACGTTCTGGTTGGCCTGCACCAGCGAGATCGATTCGAGGCCACCGGCAACGATGATGCCGGCATCGTCCGAGCGGATGCGCTGCGCGGCCATGGCGATGGTCTGAAGGCCCGACGAGCAGAAGCGGTTGACCGTGGCGCCGGGGACGGTGACCGGGAGCCCGGCGCGAACCGCGATCTGGCGCGCGATGTTGCCGCCCGTCGCACCCTCCGGCATGGCGCAGCCCATGAGGACATCGTCCACATCCTCTGGAGCGATGTTGGCGCGCTTCACTGCCTCTGCCACGACATGACCGCCAAGTGTGGCGCCGTGTGTCTTGTTGAACGCGCCGCGAAAAGCCCGGCCAATCGGTGTGCGTGCGGTCGAGACGATGACGGCGTCGGGCATGGCGTGCGTTCCTTCGGAGGTTTCGGTCGTGGCCGGAGCATGCCACGGGAGAGGTGCGAATGAAAGCAAGAGCCCCGGACGCAGTGTTGCCGCCGGGGCTCTTCTTGTTTGCGATCACCGCATGTCCGAGTGCGTGGGTACGCGGTGATAGGGCGCTCAACGCTTGAGCAAGCGGCCCCCGATTTCGTCAAGCACGGCGCGTGCACGCGCCTCGAGACCGGCGTCGCCGGCGTTGGAGATCGGATGCTCGATAATCACAAACGGATAGTCCGGCATACCGAGGACTTTCGCCATCAGCTTCGCCGCCGTGACGAAACGTGTCGTCATGACGCCGACGGCCGGAACACCCAAACGCTCTGCCACGATGCTGTCGTGCAAACTGCACGATGAACAGGAGCCTCAGTCTCCGATGCCGGTGACGACCGCTTGCCAAGAGCGGATCTCGTCGACGATGTGCTTGTCGGCGGGGGCGCTGTAATTGGACTTGATGCGATGGACGACCTTGGCGACGCCGTGCTCGGTTTCCAGCATCCGGCCCAGGTGGGTGAAGAACTCCTTCGTACCCTCCTTGCCGTTCGAGATGAAGCCGACCGTCGTTCCGCGTAGCGAAAGAAGGCGCGGGGCCTCCTTGCCTGCCGGCGGCCGTGCCTCGTTCGTTGGATCAAGGACCCGGATCGTCATGATTTTTTCTCCTCCGGCCCGCAGTCGACGCAAGCGCCGATGGGAACCGTTACAGCCTTGGTCTTGTGGCCCATCCACGGTGCGATGACGGCGCCGAAGCCACCGGCTGGGCCGCCTGCAGCAACGACGAGGCAGGATTCGGGGCTATCGAGTGCGGTGTAAATGCTCTCGCCGCGATCACGAACGACGGCTCCTTTGCCGACCTCGCCCCATTCCTTCCTCTTGATGCGCGCGCGCTCGTAAAGGAATCGGCCAATGTCAGCTTTCGACCATCCAGCATTCTGCAGAATGTCGCGTAGTTGCTTCGGGATCACGACGATCTGATTGCCACCGTAGATCGAATAGTGCCGCTGGCTGCCACGCATCTCAGCAGCAAAGGTTTCGAGGATTTCCTCGGGCGCATGGGTCCACTCGTTCATGAGCTGGCGTGGCCCCATCGACGCCATGACCGTGACGGACGAGACTCCCTCCGGAATGCCGCGCATCTGGCCGAGAGGCGTCCAGGTGCTGTCCTCTTCGTCCTCCGCGATGCAGTAGGAAAACTTACCCGGATGGCCAAGCGTCGAGCGGTCGATGCCGCCGGGGCGAACGTCGAGGATGTTGATCAAGCCGAGACGGATGGCACGGCCGATGCACGCGGTCGCACGGTCGGAGTTGGCGAGCGCGTTGAAGCCGCCCGAGGCGCCGATTTCCTTACGGATCGGTCCGTTGATGATGACCAGAACGGCGCAGCCACCCGTCGAGGACGTTGTGCCGTGCAGCAGGAATTCCTCCTTGAGCATGGCGGTCCAGGTGGCGACGACGACCGGGAAGTGCATCGGCAGGCACCCGGCCATGACGGCGTTAACCGCAAGCTTTTCCGCTGTGACAGGCTGATCGCGCACCGTCTCGACCCCGATCAACTGATCGGGCGCCATGCCGGCCCATTCGAGGCAGGCGCGAACGGCGCTTTCAGTTGGCGGGACCACGGGCAGGCCATCGGTCCAGCCGTTCGAATGATAGAGCTCCTGTGCCGACATCAAGTCGTCGACCTCGTAGCTTCGGGAGGTAAGCTGCACGGGCATTCTCCAGGCGGCGCGATTGGTGCAAATTCCGCCAGCCGCGCGAGTGGGTCAAGTCTCGCTAGAGCATGGCGCCGTCCCGCCAATGCGGGAGCTCGCGAGACTACAACCTGATGCCGGGACGAGGATAAGTTTCTGGCGCTTTCCAATCCGCGCGCCTTCGCGCTAGCCTTGGTCAATGCCTTGCCTGAGGCGGCCCAAGACGACAAGCGAAGGAGCATTTCATGTCGAAGCCCCACTCTACCATTGGCTCGCGAATGCAGGGGCTCAGCAACGAATGGCTAGCCAAGACGCAGGAACCGATTCTCGAGCCAGATCTTCCGATTATCGACCCGCACCATCATCTGTGGGATTTCCCGGAGCACTCGTATCTGCTGAAGGACATCCTTGCCGATACGAGCAGTGGCCATAACATCATCCAGACCGTGTTTCTGGAGTGCACCGCCAGCTTCCGCGAAGATGGCCCGGACGAGGAGAAGCCGATCGGTGAGGTCGAGTTCGTCAACGGCATCGCCGCCATGTCGGCGTCTGGCGCTTACGGACCGACGCGTGTGGCGACGGGCATTGTCGGGCTAGCAGAGCTGCGGCTCGGCTCACGGGTGGAAGACGTGCTCACGAAGCAGCTCGCCGTTAGTGGCGGGCGGTTCAAGGGTATCCGCTACGTGGCGAGTTGGGACGACAAGGATCCGCAGATCCACAACGGGCACACCAACCCTTCGCAGCATCTTTATGCCGACGAGGCCAAGTTTCATGAGGGCTTCGCGGTGCTGGGCAAGCTCGGACTCACGTTCGATGCGTGGTGCTATCACACGGCGCTGCCCGACCTGATCACGCTGGCGCGCAAGTTCCCCAATCAACCGATCGTGCTCGATCATTGCGGTGGGCCGCTGGGGATTGGCTACTACGCAAGCCGTAAGGACGAAGTGTTCTCGGCGTGGAGCCGCGATATGCGCGAGCTTGGGAAATGTCCGAATGTGATGGTGAAGCTTGGCGGGCTGGGGATGCGCGTCAACGGTTTCGATTTTCACACACGGCCGAAGCCGCCCTCGTCGGAAGAGCTGGCTGCGGCGTGGAAGCCCTTCATCGACGTTTGCATCGAGGCGTTCGGGCCGAAGCGGGCAATGTTCGAGAGCAACTTCCCGGTCGACAAGTTCTCGGGCAGCTATGCGATCTACTGGAACGCCTTCAAGCGGCTGGCGTCGGGCGCCTCAGCCGACGAAAAGGCCGACTTGTTCCGCGAGACGGCGCGGCGGTTCTATTCGTTGCCGAAGTCGCCGTAAGAAGCGGGTCGTCTCGATCCGCATCTGCCGAGCATGACGTGTTGAGTCTGCGCTGGGCTTGACCCAGCCTACGAACGTAGGGCGAGTATCGCCACGTCTGAGGCACAGCATGTAGGTTGGGTCGAGCAAAGCGAAGACCCAACGTGCACAGGGGTGTAGCGTGCTTCGTTCAATTCGCCTGCGATTCGTTTCGGGCTACCCGTTGCCCTGATAGTTCGGCGCTTCCCGCGTGATGTGAATGCCGTGCGGGTGGCTTTCACGGACTGCGGAGGGCGAGATGCGGATGAAGCGGGCCTTTTCCTGGAGCTCGGCCAGACTGCGGGCGCCAACGTAACCCATGCCGGCGCGCAGACCCCCGACGAGCTGATGCAACACATGGCCGACGGGGCCCTTGTAGGGCACTTGGCCTTCGATACCCTCCGGCACGAGTTTCAACTCGTCCTTCACGTCCTGCTGGAAGTAGCGGTCGGCGGAGCCGCGGGCCATCGCGCCGACGGAGCCCATGCCGCGATAGGCCTTATAGGTTCGGCCCTGGAACAGGTAGGTGTCGCCCGGGCTCTCGTCCGTGCCGGCGAGGAGTGAGCCGACCATCACGCAGGACGCGCCTGCCGCAATGGCTTTGGCGATGTCGCCGGAAAAACGGATGCCGCCATCGGCAATGATGGGTACGCCGCGCTTATTCGCAGCTTCGACGGACTTCATGATCGCGGTGAGCTGGGGAACGCCGACGCCCGCCACGATGCGCGTGGTGCAGATCGAACCCGGCCCGATGCCGACCTTGACGGCGTCGGCGCCAGCGTCGATCAGAGCTTCGGTGGCGTCGGCCGTCGCAACATTGCCGGCGGCAACCTGCACCCGGTTGGAGAGGCGCTTGATACGCGAAACAGCCTCGATAACCCGCGATGAATGCCCGTGGGCGGTATCGACGACGATCAGATCGCAGCCGGCATCGATCAGCCTCTCGGTACGCTCGAAGCCGTCATTGCCGACGGTGGTCGCGGCAGCGACGCGCAGCCGGCCTTGATCGTCCTTGCAAGCGTTTGGATTGAGCTGGGCCTTCTCGATGTCCTTCACGGTGATGAGGCCGACGCAACGATAGCTCTCGTCGACGACCAACAGCTTCTCGATGCGGTTCTGATGGAGAAGGCGCTTGGCTTCCTCGCGATCGACCTCGGCGCGGACCGTGATCAGCCGGTCCTTGGTCATCAGCTCCGATACGGGCTGGGCCTGGTTCGTGGCGAAGCGGACGTCGCGGTTGGTGAGAACGCCAACGAGCTTACCGTCGCGGGCGCCCTTTGTGGCCGGCTCGACGACAGGGATGCCGGAAATCTTGTGGACCCGCATCAGTTCGAGCGCATCGGCGAGGGTCGCCGTAGGATGGATCGTGACCGGGTTGATCACCATGCCGGATTCGAACTTCTTGACCAGCGCGACCTGCTCCGCCTGCTGGGTTGGGGTCAGATTTCGATGAACCACTCCCATGCCGCCCGCCTGCGCGACGGCAATCGCCAGCTTGCCTTCGGTCACGGTATCCATGGCGGATGACAGGATCGGGATGTTGACCGAGATTTCCTTGGTCACGCGCGATGCGACGTTCGTTTCGCCGGGGAGGACTTCAGAGCCGGCCGGGATCAACAGCACATCGTCGAAGGTAAGGCCGATGTCCGGCTCGATGATTGACGAGCGTGGGCGCATGCCGTGATCTCCCTTCAATCCGACTCGCAAGCGCTCAAAGCACCGATGGCCCGCGAGCCAAGAGATGGGCCGGCAGGTCGATGGAGGCGCGTGCGATTGTCAGCTATTGCCATTGCCTCAACTAGCAGAACAGCAGGAATTGGGAAAGACTTGGCCGTGCTTTAGTCATGCGCGGACCGCAATACAGGCGCGCATTTCCTGTGAGTAACCGAGGTAGTTCAGGGGCTGCGATGAGTTCGAGGCGCGGCAGGGGATGATGTTCTGCTTCGGCCAAGCCACAAGCGGCCCCCCTGATCCAGCAGCACGCCCAGGAGAATTAATCCGAAACCCGTCAGATCCAGCGGGCTCAACCGTTCGCCGAGCCAAAGACTCGACGATACGACGGCAGAGATAGGTACCAGCAACGTGCCGAGCGCGGCAGTTGAGGCGGGAACGCGGGCCATCAGGCCGAACCACAACGCATAGGCAAGCGCCTGCGGAAAGATGATATTGTAGACGAACAATCCGAGAATAAGGGGTCGATCCAGCTCGAGGTGCGGAGTCTCGAAAAGGGCCATGCCGATTGTGACGACAACAGCTCCGATGGCAAACTGCCAGGTGGTCAGTGCCAAGGGCGCGCCCTGCGGTGCGGCGGCCTTGATGAAGACCGTACCGGCTGCCCACGTGGTCGCGGCGCCCATTACGTAGACGAGACCGAGCGGTATGCCGCCCGCCTGAATAACATCCCAAAAGGGTATCGCGAGAAGTGTGATGCCGATGGCTCCAAACGCGAGCGCGAAACCACGCAGAGTATCAATGGGCTCGTGCAGCACGATCCGGGCAAAGAGCACCGACCACAGGGGCATGGTGTAGGTGAGAATCGCCGCCCGCGACGCGGTCATCGACATCTGTGCGAAGACCGAGAGCAGGTTGAATGCGGCCACGTTCAATAGTGCCGCTATAAAGAGGTTTGCCCAGTGTCGCCTCGGCACATGCAATGATTGCCCCGAGGCGACAGTCGCAGCAGCGAGCAGTGCAGCGCCGCCGGTCAGGCCCGCAGCCCGAAGCGTCCACGGTCCCGAGCCGGTCAGCATGACCTTGATGACGGGCCAGTTGAGGCCCCAGAACAGAGCCGCGGCCCAGATGCGCCACATGAGCCGCTAGCCCTTGAAGCCGGTTGCCAGGACGTAGAGCTCAGCTGAATCGGAACGGCTGGCGGGCGGTTTGATATGGCGTACGACCTTGAAGCGCTGCTTCAATTGAGTCAGCAACTCGCGTTCGGAGCCGCCCTGGAAGACCTTGCAGAGAAACGCGCCGCCGGGGGCGAGCACTTCCACGGCGAAGGCGAGGGCCGCCTCCGCCAGTGCCATGATCCGCAAGTGGTCCGTGCTGTTGTGGCCCGTGGTTGGTGCGGCCATATCGGACAAGACGACGTCGGCGCCGCCATCTCGCAGGAGAGATTTCAGGCGGTCGGGCGCCGTCGCGTCGAGAAAGTCGAGCTGGACAATCTCGACGGCCGGGATGGGGTCGAACTCCAGATAGTCGATAGCGACGACCTGCCCCTTGCCTTCTTCGGCGCGTATCCGTTTGGCCGCGACCTGAGACCATCCTCCGGGCGCTGCGCCGAGGTCCAGCACACGCTGGCCGGGTTTCAGGACGGAATGCTTGTCGTCGATTTCGATCAGTTTGAACGCGGCGCGGGATCGCCAACCTTCGCGCTTGGCGGCGGCGACGTAGGGATCGTTGAGTTGACGCTCGAGCCAGCGTTGAGAGGACGAGGTGCGTCCCGTCGCCGTTTTGAGGCGCACGGTGAGCTGGCGTGAACTGCCGAACTTACGTGCTCCTCCGCCGCCCGAGCCGGCGTTCGATGGGCGGCCTTGCCGCTTCGAACCGCCGCCTCGACCCGTGCTCACATGCCACTCCCGTTGCCATTGCGTTTCCGGCCAGAGGGCCGGTCATGTCCATCTTCGGCCATGAGAGAGGCAAGGATGCCTTCGCGCAAGCCCCGATCGGCGACACGCAGCGTCTTACATGGCCAGAGCTGCAGGATTGCCTCGAGAATAGCACAACCCGCAAGCACCAAGTCGGCCCGGTCGCGACCAATGCAGGGCTCGGCCATACGCTCCTCATAGGAGCAGGCCAACAGGCGCTCGGTGACCTCGCGCGCGTCGTCGGTCTGCATCCAGCATCCGTCGACGCGCGAGCGCTCATAGCGCTTCAGGCCGAGATGAATGCCGGCGACCGTAGTCACGGTGCCCGAGGTGCCGAGCAGGTGGGCGGGGCGATTGGCGATGCGCTCACGGAAGCCGAAGCGGCTTTCGAAAGGGCGCAACAAATCCAACACGTGCGCGACCATGGCATCGAACACCGCTCGCGTGACATGGCGGCCGCCGAACTGCTCAGCGAGGGTGACCACACCAACCGGAAGGGAGGTCCAGGCCGCGATGCAACTCTGCGCCTCGAGCCGGTCGGCGATCGAGCGGCGCCAGGGCATGCGCCGCCGTGACAGGTCGAGCCAAATCAGCTCCGACGAGCCGCCGCCGATGTCGAAGACGAGTGCCATGTCCGAATGGCCGTCGAGCAGCGCGGCGCAACCGGCGACGGCAAGGCGAGCCTCGGCTTCCGGCGTCAGCAATTCGAGATCGAGGCCGACCTGCTCGCGGACGCGATCCAGAAACTCCATGCCGTTTTCGGCAATACGGCACGCCTCGGTCGCTACGAGCCGGGATCGGACAACTCGGGCGCGATCCAGCTTCGCGGAGCACACGCGCAAGGCGTCGACGGTGCGCACCATGGCCGCCTCGGACAGCCGGCCAGTCGTGCCGATGCCCTCGCCAAGCCTGATGATGCGGGAAAATGCGTCGACGACCTGCATGCCTCTGCGAGAGGGGCGCGCGACCAGCAGACGACAATTGTTCGTTCCGAGATCGAGCGCCCCGTATGTGGGCGGCGGCTCGCGCGCGTCCGCGTTGGTCTCCCAGCGACGATTCGCTTGGGGACGGCTCGGTCCGCTCGAATCCTCTGAGCCGGGCTTGGCCAAGTCGCGATCTCCAGTGCCTGGATTGGGTGCGACCCGCTCGAGCCGCTATGCATCAGGCGATTGGCTGGACGTATCTTGCCATGCACTCTATGCAACCGCCTGCATGTCGTAAAGAGATCCATTCGATCGGGTGGAGGCGGAGAAACCTCGTCAGCTCGATCGGCTATGCGCCACAATCGCATCCAAACCACGGCGGATAGCAGCGCATCACGTTGCGAAAGGATCGAGAGCGATATGCGAGCGGAGAGGCGGTCCGAAGCCCGGCATTGCTCGGTCGGAGCACTGGATGTCCCGGTTCTTGGGGGCATTTTTATTGCGACGCTGGCTCTCGTCTTCGTCCTCGTCGGGCGAACACCGCCGGCGATGGCAGAGCCAGTGTCCGCCGAGGATGCAGGGCGCCGATTGGTCGCGGCTTATCCACAGTTTCTTTCGGCGATCGAGAACGGCCATCTCGTGTGGAAAGATGGTACACGCATGCCCATCGATGATGCACATGGGCCGAAATCGCCAAAGGCGTTGCTCGATAATCCCGATATCAAAGATATGTTCGCGTGGCGCTATCCGGCCGGGCAAGCTGCCGACGCCCCGTCATTCGAGATCGATCCGGGTCGCGTCCGCTACCAACCGCTGTTCGACAAGATGTACGGCGATTGCATGAAGGGCGAGACAAGCAGCAAGCTCGTCGAGATCGTATGGCTGCCGAAAAAGGCCCGGCAGCGCTTGAAGGTGACGCGAATCAACGGCGTTGCAGAGCGGCTCGAAGCGGTAAGCCGGGCGCTCGATGCGCTGCCGGCGAAGTTCGATCCTTACCTGTTCCCGTCCGCCGGAACCTATAACTGTCGGCCGATAGCGGGAACCATGCGCCCGAGCGTTCACGGCGCCGGCATTGCAATCGATATCGCCCTGAAACACGCGCACTACTGGCGCTGGGGCAAGCCGGGAGCGGGGGGACGATATGCCTACCGCAACGCCATTCCGCCTGAGATCGTCTCAATTTTCGAGGCGCACGGTTTTATCTGGGGCGGACGCTGGTATCACTACGACACCATGCATTTCGAATACCGGCCGGAGTTGCTTCCAACACGTCCGGCTGCAACGGAGCCAAGACATGCTGACTGAGTTGCCCGAATCCAAGGCGACGGGCGAGATCGCGAAGATATTTGCCGAGATTCGCCAATTCTATGCGACGCCCTATGTCTCGTCGGTGCATCGCCATCTCGCAACGCGGCCGGGTGTTCTCGAGTGGTCGTGGGAGCTGGCGTCTCCCGCATTCCGCAGCGGAATTGCGCAGGAGACCGGCTGGCGGATCGCGTCCGCCTCGGCATTGACTCCGCTGTCCCCCATCCCACGCGAGGTGCTCGCGGTGTGGGGTGTTGCGGACTCCGATGTACCGACATTGCGCGCGATCGCGGAGAGCTTCACGCGGGTTGCGCCGCTGAATCTCGTCTACGGTGGCATCTTGCGCGATGTGGTTCTCGGTGGGGCAACCGGAGGAAGCTCTTCTTTGGCCGAAGCCAAGTGGACGCCGCCGCCCGCGTTGCCCGAGCCGCCCGCGATGGTGGATGCGTCCAAGGTCAGCGAAGCGGAAAGAGCCGTCCTTCAGCGGTTTTTGTCGGGCAAGGGCAGCACGGCTTTCGTGCCGGGTCTCTATCGCATGCTGGCGCACTGGCCGGCGCTGCTCGCGCATTTCGCCGTCGAGCTTGGTCCGCGATTCCAGAGCGCGGAAAAGACCGAAGCGGCGGCTGATCTCCTGCACAGGATTGATACGGACGTGGCCGTTATCCGTGCCAGTCTGCCGACGCCGCAACGGCCGGCGCCGACCGGCGAGGAAGCTGCGCATCTCGTCCAGATGATCGACGGCTACCGGGTGACGAGCCCTGAGATGATCCTGTTCGGGCGGCTCATCCTCGGCGCCCTTCCGCAGAGCTAGAGCAAGTTCAAGCTAGATAGACTCGACTGTTCGTCGCGAGGATTACCGTTGAGGCCACGAACGCCATCACTCCCCTCCCCTTGACGGGGAGGGGCCGGGGGTGGGGTGAACGTCTCGCTTCATCGCTCGCGATAGCGATCAAATCTGGTCGGATGTCTTGCTTCGTCATCGGCTATCGAGCAGTTCAATCCCCCCACCCCCAAACCCACCCCACCACGGGGGGGGGATCGTGGCGGTCGCCAAAC
>JBFWOB010000063.1:0-15165 GCA_050250755.1 Hyphomicrobiaceae bacterium | reverse complement strand
CGGCATCGAGACTATGGAGGATGCCGCCATCCTCGCCCGCACAGCTCGCGTTGATTGATCAACCGAGATGTCCCCAGTCGAGCAACAGAGTGTCACTCACATCTGTTGCTCAATGCTAAGTTTACTGCCAGTCTTGTCCGGACATCATCAGAATACGGGCGGAGCCGCACCTTCGCCCACAACCACAATAACTCCATCAGTGTTGGGAGGCACATGCGGACAGTCGATATTGTCGCAGCAATCGGGCTGCTGATCTTCACTGCGCTTATCGCCTTCGTGGTCATTCCAAGCGAAAGCGCGGATGGAGTCTGGTACGGGCTCTCGCCCTACTTCTACCCCATGGTCATGCTGGCCGGCATTGCCATCTCCAGCATCGGTCTCCTCGTGCAGGCGCTGACGCGCCCCAGCGTCTACGCGGATCAGCCAAAAGTGCCGATCTCCCGGGCCGAAGTCGGCTTCTTCCTGCTCGCCTTTGCCATCATCTTCGTAAGCACCCTGGTATTGCATTGGTTCGGCACTTGGGTGGGCGGTTTTGTGATGATCGCCGGTTTGATGCTGTTCATGGGCGAACTCAGTCCGCTGCGTATCGTGGCCGTCGCGATCCCCACGCTGGTCGTCAATTACGCCATCGTGACCTGGGGTCTCCAGATCCCGCTGCCGTGATCGCGAGGAAATAATGTACGGGCAGATTCTACAGGCCACGACCAACGTCCTCACGTTCGAGGTTCTGGCCTACATCACCCTCGGCCTTTTCATCGGGTACGTCGTTGGCGTGCTGCCTGGGCTCAGCCGGGCTACTGCCATCGCACTCCTGATCCCGATCACTTACAAGCTGCCACCGCTGGCCGGCATCTCGTTCCTCATCGGCGTCAGTAAAGGCGGCAACACGGGAAGCGCGCTCACCGCGATCCTCATCAATGTGCCTGGCGAGCCGCAATCCGTCGTCACCGCGCTCGATGGCTATCCTCTGGCGCAGCAGGGCAAGGCCCAGAAGGCGCTGAAGCTCGCTCTCATCGCATCCGTATTGGGAGACTTCATAGCGACACTCGTGCTCGTCGTCCTTGCCCAGCCTCTCGCCGTGCTTGCCGTCGGCATTGGCCCGGTCGAGCTCACGGCTGTGCTCATCTTCGCCATTACCTTCATCGCCGCCGTCTCGGGCCATTCCTTCTACAAGGGACTGATTGCCGGCTTCCTTGGCCTCCTGCTCGCTGCACCGCGTCTCGATATGGAGACGGGCCAGCCACGCCTGACGTTCGGCTTCGCTGATCTTTATGACGGCGTACCGCTGCTCGCTGTCGCGATCGGCACGCTCGCCCTTTCGGAAATGCTGGTCCAGATCGACAAGGGCTGGCGCGGCGACTACCAGCCCAAAGGTGCCCAGCTCAGTGCCGGGACGCCCGAAAACAGCCAGCTGTCCCTCAAGGAGTTCCTCCTTTGCCTGCCCACGATCGTCCGCTCGACGTTTGTCGGCATCGGTATCGGCAGCATTCCCGGAATGGGTGCAAGCCTCTCATCGTTCCTCGCCTACGCCTGGACCAAGCGCCGCGATAAGGATCCTGACAGCTTCGGCAAAGGGCGCCTCGAGGGCGTGGCGGCAGCCGAGTCCGCCGACAACGCTTCCGTGCCGGCGGGCTTGATCCCCATGTTCGCCATCGGCCTTCCGTCGAGCGCGTCCGCTGCGCTGTTGATGGGCGCCTTCATGCTGCACGGCTTGACGCCGGGGCCTTTCCTCTTCCGCGATGACGCGGTGCTGGTCTACTCGATCTTCGTCGGCATGATCCTTGCCTCCGGCATCATGCTGATCATGGGCATGGTTGGCCAGAACCTCTTCGCACGCCTGATCTCGGTATCGGAGGTGATCCTGGTCCCGATCATCATATTCCTCTGCGTGGTCGGCGCCTATCTCGAGGGTAGCGGCATGTTCAGCGTCTACCTGATGCTGGTGTTCGCCTTCATCGGCTACTTCATGAAGAAGTACGACTTCTCATTCATTACCTTCCTCATCGGGTTCATCCTCGGGCCGATCGCAGAGTTATCGCTGCGCCAGGCCATGATTATCACCGACGGCAAGGCTTCTTCGCTCGTCCACCACCCGATCGCCATCCTGTTCCTGGCGCTGGCCGCCTTCTCCGTCTGGAGCTTCGCAAGCATGCGAACACTGCAGGAGCGAACCGGTGCCGCCCCCGAGGATTCGTGATCGTGAAACCTCGCCAGCAACCATGTCAGAACGAGAACAATCAGGGAGACAGAACATGAAAACCCAACTCGCGACCGCCTTTGCCGCGACGCTGCTCGCCGCCGCTTTCACGGCAGGAGCCGGCGCCCAGGACTTCCCGACCAAGCCCATCAGCATTGTGATCGGCTTCGGTGCTGGCGGCGGCACCGATGCCGTCGTCCGGGCCGTCGCGGAGCCCATGTCGAAGGCCCTCGGGCAGCCGATCCTCGTCATCAACAAGCCGGGCGCCGGCGGCGGCGTCGCGGCCATGGACATCAAGAAAGCCAATCCCGACGGCTACACGATCTACGCTGGCGGCTCGCTCACCTTTGCTTTCGAGCCTCTGGTGCTCAAGACTCAATACAAGTGGGACGACTTCGATCACATCGCCATGATCAGTCTGTTCCAGGACGGCCTCTTCACGCACCCGAGCCGGCCCTACAAGAACATGCGCGACATCATCAACACGGCGAAGGCCGAAAAGCGGTCCATCAAATACGCCTCGCAGTACCAGTTGGATCGATTGATTTTCGCCTATGTCGCCAAGCAGGAAGGCATCGAGATCATCCCCGTGCCGACCCAAGGCGGCAATGGTAGCGTAACAACGACACTCGCCAACCAGGTCGACTTCGGGTTCTCGGGCGGCACATACGGCCCGCATGTCGAGAGCGGAGCCTTGCGCATGGTCGGCTCGATGATGGCCGAGCGCATGGAACGCTTCCCAGACGTTTTGAGCATGCACGACAACGGCTGGATGATCGGTAGCGGCAACTACCTGATCGTATCCACCACGAAAGGCACGCCGAAAGCGATCATCGACAAGCTCGGCGCCGCTTTCGAGGCGGGCATGAAGACCGAGACCGTGCAGAACGTCGTCAAGACCCGCTACATGAAAGACGTATTCATCGGTCCCGACAAAGCCGGCGAGGTCGTAAAGGCAGAACTCGACAAGTACGCAAAGCTCGTCGCGGACACCAAGGACACGAAGTAACGACGCTCAACGCAGGGCCGGCGACGCATCGTCGGCCTTGCAACGGAGATGGGTATGACGGCTAGGACCCAGCGCATCGCCTTGATCACGGGATGCGGCAAGGAAAACGGCATCGGAGCAGCCATTGCTCGTCGACTGGCCGCTCAAGGTGTCACCGTAGTCGCGAGCGACATCGCTCAGGCTGGGGTCGAGAATGACAACACGCTGAAGCGCGACACGGGCTGGCGGGGTCTCGAGAGCTTGGTGGCCGGGATCACCGAGGCGGGCGGACATGCGTCGTCCGTTGTCGGTGACGTGACGACCGAGGAAGGTGCCAACGCTCTCGTTGCCGAGGTGATTGCCCGGCACGGCCGCCTCGATATTCTCGTCAACAACGCGGGCGCCCCCCACGGCCAGGATCGCGGTGAGATCGAAACCATCCCTGTCGATGCGTGGCACAAGGTGATGGCCGTCAACGCTCTCGGGCCGTTTCTGATGGCGCGAGCCGCCGTACCTCATATGAAAGCGCAAGGCTGGGGCCGTATCATCACCATGTCGTCGGTGGCCGGTGTCTACGCGCTGCCACAACGCGCCGTCTATTCAGCTTCGAAAGCGGCCGTGCTCGGCATGACGCGCTCGCTCGCGCATGATCTGGCGCCGCTCGGCATCACGGTGAACGCGGTCTGTCCCGGCTCGATCCGAACGGACCGCGCCATCTCGACAACCCTGCGTGCAGGCTGGAACGACGTCGAAGCCGGCCTCGCGGAACGCGCCAAGGCGTTGCCGATGGGTCGGCACGGCCGCGCCGAGGAAATCGCGGCAACCGTTGCCCATCTCGCATCGGAAGATGCCGGCTTCATCACGGGACAAGCATTCGTCGTGGACGGCGGCGGCTTGCCGCCGAACGCCGTCTAAACACGTGCCGCCCCGCGCGTCGCGGTGCTTGCCCGCGATTGGCTATGGCAACGCCGTCAGATGCATGCGCGTGCCCATGCTCGCCGGCGTATCGAAGTAAATGAGGCGCTGGCCGACCGGATTGACGACGGGCTCTTCGGTCGCGAATGAAAGTCCCAACGCCTTGTAAGCCTCGATATCGGCATCGAGCGATTGCGTCACATAGCCAACGTGATCCAGAACGTGGGCCGCGCTTGCCGCGTCCTCCGTCTCGATCAGTTCCACCTGCGCGTTTCCGCAATCGATGAAGGATACACGTCCGCCGCGCCGCGACTTTCCAACACCGATGATGGTGCCGCCCAGCTTCTCGACGTACCAAGCATTCGCGTCGTCCAGATTTCGCACGAGAATGCCGGGGTGCAGGACGCGGTCCACCTGCGGCCGTGTCGTTGCCACGGGATCCGACGCCGGCACCTTGGTCAGGTGCATCCAGATCCCATTGGTCGTGTCAGGGTCGAAATAGAGCACCTGCTGACCGACGAAATTCGTGTAGGGCGCATCGGCGAGAAACCGGAGCCCCTTCGCCTTTGCCGCCTCAGCGGCCGCATCGATGTCGGAGACGATGTACCCCACGTGGTGCATCACGAGGGTATCCTTCGGCACGGCGCTCAGGTCGGTTGGCTGCATCAACTCCACCTCGACCGGACCGAAGCGCACGAACGCGTTGCGTCCGCCGCTCGGCGAGATGCGGCCGACCGACATTTCGCCACCCCCGACACGGCGTCCGCCGAACACACGCTCGAACCACGCCGTGCCCTTGTCCAGGTCGTCGACCCAATACCCAATGTGTTGAATGCCCTCGAACATCTCGCTACTCCCTTGGATCGTTGATCTTTATTGGCGCGAACTTGAAACCAGAGGCTTTTTCGCAACGGCCGCGTGCATCGCGTGTGCTTGCATGAGAAGGTCGTGGGCGCGTGCCTCAGCCGTTACCTTCCGCCACTGATCCAACTCCGAAAGGGTGAGTTGCGAAAGTACGGCATCCTCGCGATAGCGCCAGATCGGTCCATCCGGCCGGTCGAGCGTAATCAGCGACGGAAAGGCCTGCAGATTAGTGAGCCCCGCGCGCTGCATCCGCTCATAAAGGCTCCGATCGGCCACTCCACCCACCGCGACCGACTGCGGCGGCACGGAGACCTTCGCAGCGAGGGATTGTGGCAACTCCAGATTCCACCACTGTGGCACATCGATCGCACGCACGACGATACCGACCCGGCCGCCGGGCTTCACGACACGCGTCAACTCCGCAATTGCACGGTCGGCATCACACTCTTCGAGCACGGTGATCGAAAACGCACAATCGAACGAGCCGTCCTCAAACGGGAGGTCGGTAGCACTTGCCTCCATGAAACTGATCCGCTCGGCCAAACCATGTCGCTCGGCGAGCGCCCGCGCCTCCTTCAGAAAGAATGGATTGAGATCAGCCGCCACGATCCGCCCTGATGGGCCAAGCATCGAAGCCAGCAGCCGATCGAGCGCGCCTGAGCCGCATCCGACGTCCAGAACGCGTGCCTCGGGAGGCGGCGCCAACAGGTCGACCAGCGTACGGAACATGGCGCGATAGGTCGGCGCCCGCGCGCGATCCTCGAGCGCCGCAATGCCTCCGATATGAGGTCCGCCAATCTGCACCACCAGAAAATGCTGAGCCAACTCCGCGATGGCGGGTTCCCATTGCGATGGTGCGAGAAAAAACGGCAACAGCAGCAGCGGTGGCCCTTGGCCGGTAAGACGCCACGTGAGGCCGGCATGCTCACCTGCCTCCGCCATCGGCCGCTGTCCACCGGTAGTTCCGAGCCGCGCCGTGTGGCTCACTCCTTCGAGGAAGCCCGCCATAACACGCGTAATCTCGTCTGCGCGGTCCGCCACGACATCCGACCAACCCGCCGCCTCGTAATTCGCAAGCACGTGACGCACCGCACCGGGCAGGCGCTCTGCCGCCAGTCCCGTCATCTCGACGGTCAATCCTTTGTCACCGGAGATCATCAGCAGCCGTTCGCTGACCGCTGCAAACGGTCCCGCATCCAGCCGGGTCGGCACGATCAGCACAACACCCGCTATGCGCGCCTCAGCCGTCTCGACCAATTCAGCGATATCACCCGGAACCTGCGTCGCGACGTGCGCCGTCTCGAGGCCGAGATGGTCCATCAGTGCAACGATCCGCTGCGCGGTCGTCAGATGCTCGGTCAAGGCTGCCTCGCTCGTCTTATTTCGCCGCCGGATCGCGCGATCATGCACCACCCTACTCCCGCCGTACCGCCAAGGATTTGTCGAAATGCACCGCGATGCAAGGCAACTCGCATTCACACGCGAGCCGGGTTGACCAGTTCGCGCAAAGCTGCGAGCTATCCGAGCGACTTGGCACCGTCTGGACGCGCGGGGAATGTGGGCACCGGCAGACGACGTGCCGAAGCGGTGGGACGTGTCACGTGGAGCTTTCGATCTGGATCTTTGTCATCTCGGTCGTGGTAGGCCCCGTCCTACTGGGATTTCTGCTGCACCGTTTTGGCTTCAGCCGCGCCGTCGCCATTGGGCTCGGTCTGGTAGTTTTCGGCGCCGCTGCTCTGATCTCGCGTGAGCCTCTTGTCGATTCGAGCCTTGATCAGCAGGCCACGATCCCGTCCGATCCCAGAGCTGCACCCTCCTCGCCAACGATAGAGCACCGGTCGGCGGCCCAGGACGAGATCGAAGCGTTGCGATCGAAGCTTGCGACGTTGGAAGCTATCCAGCGCTCGGCGACAGGCTCCGGAAACGCGGCGCTCGAACGCGAGAAGGCCGCCCACGAAGAGACACGGCGCGCGCTGGATGCAGCCAAAGCCCGCATCGCCGAAACACAAGTCGGCCGCGCTCCCGATCAAGGTACGCTGCCACCTGAAACGACCGAACCACAAACCATCCGCGACGAGCTGAAGGCCGCGCGCTTACGGCTTGCCATCGCCGAGGCCGAAATCGAGCGGCTGAAGACAGCGATTCGGGCGGCCGAGCCTGTCGCGACAGCGGCGCCTCTCCCCGCCACCCCTCAACCTTTCGCACATGCTCCCGAGCCGGATCGGACCCCACATCCGGCAGCCATTCCGGTCAAAAACGCTACGGAGATCACCACCGGCGATACCGCACCGGCCGGGCAGAACGAGAGCCGCAGCGCCACCATCGGCCGCACGCTTGCGCAGGCGATGAGCTCGCGAAGCTTTGCTCTCGTCAAGCTTTCCGCCGATGAATTGGTCGAAGGGCGGCGCGGCAGCCACTACCGCATCACTTGTCCCGGCAAAGGCGGCAAGTCCGTGAGCTTCGGCTCCGGCGACTACACGTTCAGCTTGGGAGATGGTCCGCTCGCCACCTGCTTCAAGGCCGTACAAAGCCTGCTGCTCGATGCCCTGCCGCAGGACAGCGAGCGTCATCTTTACGTGCAGGGCTACGCCAGCCAGCGCGGCTTCATCAGGCCCAAGCCCCTGCCCGGCCGCGACGCTTATTTGAAGTCGATTGCATATCTACCTCGCCTCAAGGGACGGGATCGCTATGCGACGGCGACGGCGCAACAATCGACAGGCCACCGCTTCGCGAATGCCGAGCTCCCGAACCTGAGAGCCGCCTACGTCGCGCACTGGATAGAGAAAGCGAGCCAGGGGGCAATTCGGCCAGAAATCCTCGAAGGCGCACTTAAACCGGCCCCGGATGCGGAATCACAGAGCTTTGCCCTGATTCTCCAAGTGTCCTGGTAGACACCCTCAGAGTGCCGGACAAAGCGGCAGCGCCTTCACAGCGAATGGATTGAGTCTCCCGCCTTGGCACTCTAGGCTTGCCCGCGAGGAAGGGTTCCGGGAGCATCACGCCCACCAAAGGTCCGCTCGCTCAGATCCGCCGGCTCTGCCGAACGCGCAGGGGCCCGCGGCGATCGGAGAGAGTTGCCGAAAGCGACAGGCTCCGGGAAAACCTACACAGGCTACGAGAGGAGCAGACATGCCTTGGCGGATCGGTGTCGATATCGGCGGCACCTTCACGGACGTGGCTCTTGTCGATGATGCAACAGGGCGGATCGGCGTGGCCAAGGCACTGACCACACCGCAGGATTTCGCAGGCGGCGTACTCGCAGCCCTAGAATTGGCGATGCAGCGCAACAACGTCCCTGCGAGTGACGTCGGCTTGCTCGCTCACGCAACGACGGTCGTGACCAACGCGCTACTCGAGGAAAAGGGTGCGCGCGCCGTGATGGTGACCACGCGCGGCTTCCGCGACGTGCTCGAATTGCGACGCTCGTCACGCCCCGATCTTTACGATCTCTTTCAGGATGCCCCTGCTACCCTCGTTCCGCGCCACCGCCGCTTCGAGATCACCGAGCGCATCGGCGCCGACGCCAAAGTCGTAACGCCCCTCGCCGAGAACGAAATCGAGCAACTGATCGCGGATATTCGCGCCGTAGAGCCTCAGGCGATCGCCGTGTCGCTGTTGTTCAGCTTTCTCAATGCCGAACATGAGCAAGTCCTCGGTGCCGCGCTCCGCAAGGCTTTTCCGTCCATTCCGGTCTACCTTTCATCCGAGGTGCTGCCGGAGATTCGTGAATTCGAACGCGCCAGCACAACGGCCGTGTGCGCCTACGTCGGCCCCATTCTGGCGTCGTACCTGCACCGCCTCGAGCAAGCGACGACGGGCATCGGCCTGCCCCGGCTTTACGTCATGGGTTCTAACGGCGGCGTATTCGAAGCCGCCGAAGGTATCGCCATGCCCGCCATCGCCGTCGAGTCCGGACCAGCCGCTGGCGTAGTGGGTGCTGCACTCATCGCGCGCCAGACGGGCCGCCTGGACCTGCTGTCTTTCGACATGGGCGGCACCACAGCCAAAGCCAGCCTCATTCGCGGCGGCGAGTACGAGACGACACCCGAGTACGAGGTGGGCGGCGGCGCCAGCGCCAACCGCTTTATGAACGGCACGGGCCACCCGATCCGCGTGCCTGTCATCGACCTCGCGGAAGTCTCAGCGGGAGGCGGCTCGATCGCGTGGGTCGATCGCGCGGGTGCCCTGCGCGTTGGCCCGAGGAGCGCCGGTGCCGAGCCCGGTCCCGTCTGTTATGGCCGTGGCGGCACGGAACCCACTGTCACGGACTGCAATCTGCTGCTTGGCTACCTCGACCGCAATTCACTGCTCGCCGGCGACATGGAGATCGATTACGCCGCCGCTGAGCAGGCCGTCGCCGAGAAACTCGCGCGGCCGCTTGGCGTCGACGTGCGCACAGCCGCTGCCGCCGTGATCGATATCGTCAACCACGCCATGGCCGAGGCCCTGAAGATCGTCTCGGTCGAACGCGGCCATGACCCTCGGGATTTCAGTCTCGTGGCGTTCGGCGGCGCCGGTCCCATGCACGCCGCCGCGCTCGCCAACGAGTTGCAGATCGCCGAGATCGTCTGCCCGCCCATTCCCGGCGCCTTCTCGGCGCTCGGCCTCGTCGGCACGGATCTCAAGCGCGATTACGTGCGGACATTCTACGCGACGACCGTGACCGCCGATCCAGGCGCGCTCGAACAAGGCTTTGCGGCCCTCGAAGCGGAAGGCGCCGCCATGCTGGACCGAGCGAAAGTTCCGGCCGAGCGCCGCCGCTTCGTGCGCACCGTCGATGCACGCTATGCGCGCCAATCCTACGAACTATCGGTGCCGGTCGCCGATGGACGTCTCGATGCCGACGGTATCGCCGCTATCGCGAACGCATTCCACGAGCGCCATCGGCAGACATACGGGCACGACAACCGCGGCGAGCCGGTGCAGATCGTGAATGTGCGCGTCGCCGCAATCGGCACCATTCCACCATTGCGCATCCGCCAGGAACTTTCGGTCAGTGGCGAAGCCCCTACCAAAGGGCAGCGCACCGCGTGGTTCAGGGCAACCGGCGAGACCAAAGCCCAGATCCTCGATCGTGCCCGTATGTCATCCGGCTTCGAGGCCATCGGCCCAGCGGTCATCGAGTCGCTCGAATCGACCATCCTCGTACCGCCCGGATGGACCGCCCGGATGGATGCCGACGGCTTCATCATTCTCTCGCGCAAATCCTGATGCACCGCTCCGTTCCGAAAGGTTGAGGCGATGAACGACATGAGACCCGCCGCCGATCCCGCTGCGTTCGAGATCGTCAAGAACTCACTCTTCAAGATCGCCGAGGAGATGCGCATCGTCCTGTGCAAGACGGCGTACTCGCCGATCCTGAAATCGGCCGGTGACTTTTCCTGCGGTGTGTTCGATGCGAAAGGCGACATGGTCGCCCAAGGCCCCGATCTTCCCATCCATCTCGGCTCCATGCCGGATGCCGTCCGCGCCGTCGTGAAGGCCTTCGAGGGCGACGTGCATGACGGCGACGTCTATATCCACAACGACCCCTACTTCGGCGGCAGCCACCTTCCAGACGTCAATGTCGTGCGCCCCGCATTCCATGATGGAAAACTACTCGGCTATGCGTGCCTGCGCGCCCACTGGCCCGACATCGGCTCCGCCACGCCCGGCAGCTACGGCGCCGTGACCGAGATCTTCGGCGAGGGCCTGCGCCTGCCGCCGCTGCGCCTCGTCAGTAAGGGCGTGCTCAATACCGAGCTCGAGAAAGTGATCCTCTGGAATGTGCGCACCCCCGACGAGCGCCAGGGTGATCTCGGCGCCCAGCTCGCCGCAACGCTGCGTGCGACCGACCGCCTGAAGGCCCTCGCCAAGCGCTACGGCACCGACCGCCTCATCGCCTACATGGACGAGGTGATGAGCTACTCCGAGCGCCTGATGCGCGCAGCTCTATCTGATCTGCCTGACGGCGAAGGCTACTTCGAGGATTTCTGCGACGGCGACGGCATTCCCGACGATGCAGATGGCAACGACGCCTCGTTCTGGATCCGCATGAAGGTGAAGAAGACAGGAGACCGCCTGCTCGTCGATTTTGAAGGAACCGACCCGCGCGTCGCCGGCCCCATGAATGCCGTGCTCTCGGTCACCTGCTCGGGCATCTATTGCGGCCTCAAGATGTGTGTCGATCCGAACAGCCTCATTCCGCCGAACTCGGGTTGCTGGCGCACCATCGATGTCGTGGCGCCGAAGAACTCGGTCGTGAACGCCGAATTTCCTGCGCCGGTCGTCTACTCCAACCACGAGATGTCACATCGCGTCGCCGACATGGTGATGGGCGCTCTCGTGCACTTCTGGCCGGATCAGGTCATGGCCTGCAGCCAGGGCACCTCCGCCGTCCTCACGCTTGGCGGCGTCGATCCACGCTCCGGCCGACGTTACGTCTCGTACGAGACCATCAAAGGCGGCTTCGGCGCGAGGCCCAACAAGGACGGCATCAACGTCATCGCCTCGACGATCTCGAACACCATGAACACGCCTGTCGAGGTATTGGAGATGGCGTTCCCGTTCCGGGTCGAGCGATACGAGATCAATCCAGACTCGGGGGGCGTCGGCAAATACCGAGGTGGCTGTGGGGCACGGCGCACGTGGCGCATGCTCGAAGGCGCCGACGCCGTTGGCACGCTCTGCATGGAACGAATGCGCTCCGCTCCCTTCGGATTGCGCGGCGGAAAGGCAGGAGCAGCAGCGGTCGTCACGCTGACGACGCCGGACGGCAAGACGCGGCACCTGCCGAGCAAGGGCGCCTTCCAGGCGCCTGCGGGCTCGGTGGTCGACATGATTACGCCCGGCTCTGGCGGTTTCGGTCCTCAAACCGAACGCGACAAAGCCGCGATCGCCGCTGATCTGCACGACGGCTACGTCACTGCGGAGGCTATGAAGCGCGAATACGGAGATTAGGGTCGCACGACGACTCGAGGCCAGTCAGCGCGTCCTCAACGCGCTCTGCCATTGCGGCTCCTTGAAGCCGATCAGCAGGCCGCTGGGATACTCGACGATCGGTCGTTTGATCATCGACGGGTGCGCGACCATGAGCGCGATCGCCTTACTTTGATCGAGATCCGCCTTCGACGCATCGGGTAGCTTCCTGAAGGTCGTGCCAGCACGATTGAGCACGACCTCCCAACCTGCTTGATCGCACCACCCCCGCAGCGCCTCGGCGGTGACCCCGGCCTTCTTGTAGTCGTGGAACGTGTAGGCGATACCATTCGTATCGAGCCACATCCGTGCCTTCTTGACGGTATCGCAATTGGAAATGCCATAAAGCGTAAGAGACATCGCCGCCCTTCTCGTCGCGAGCCAAATCGACAGCCGCATGTCAATCCAGAACCCGCACGTGCGCAAGGCCATGTTCCAGGCTGACGGCACGCAGCGAAGGCGCTAGTGTCTGTTTCTTGACCACCATTGAAAAGAAGAGACTATGAAATGGAAAGACCGCCAGCAATCGCACCCGAGCTCGTCAGCGAAATGGTGCGCAAGGCTCACAGCGACCTGAACCGGGTCAAGGAGTTGGTGGCCCAGGAGCCCAAATTGGTCAATGCGTGCTGGGATTGGGGTGGCGGCGATTTCGAGAGTGCGCTCGGCGCTGCAGCGCACACCGGGCGCCGCGAGATCGCAGAGTTTCTGCTCGACAA
Organism: Hyphomicrobiaceae bacterium; assembly: GCA_050250755.1. GTDB lineage: Bacteria > Pseudomonadota > Alphaproteobacteria > Rhizobiales > Hyphomicrobiaceae. The sequence continues at coordinate 2,528 of JBFWOB010000063.1, read as the reverse complement.
CGGCGCACGTCTCGACATTTTCGCCGCTGCCATGCTCGGCCATCTCGATGTCGTAAAAACTGCCATCACCGCATGCCCCCAGGCTAAAAACGCCCCCGGTGCCCACGGCATCCCCCTGCTAGCCCACGCCAAGATGGGCGGCGAGAAAGCGCTCCCGGTGTTGGAGTATCTACAGTCGTTGGGATGATGCCGAACGGTGGCAGGCGCGACGTCTATTTGATCAGCGTCGCAAGCGCCCGCCACGGCTCGATCGACCAATAGCGCGTTGCAGCCCCCGAGGGTGACGGCAAGACGAACACGGTGGGCGCACTGGAGACGTCGCCCGCCTGCACGCCGTAAGAAATCGCAGATGTCGATCGTCCCAGCCAGAGACTTATTGCGCGCTTGCTGGTGAACGCGATCACACGCGGACGATAAATCTCGATTTTCGCGGCGAGACCGGAGGCTTGAAACGCCTCGCGCGTGATCTCGTGGTCCATGCCGGCAGCGCGCTTTGCGACATCGGTAAAACCAATTCCCAGCGCCAGGAGCCGCGCGAATTCATGAGGCGCGAACAGCCGAGGCGTTATCCCTGTCGCGAACAGAGTGGGCCAGAACCGGTTGCCCGGGTGCGCGTAGTAGGCACCGACCGCGGCCGAATGACGTCCAGCCGCGGTTCCGACAAACACCAAGGCGAGGCCTGCCTGCAGAGAATCAGGCAATGCCTCGCGATCGAGTAACCGATCGGTCAACCGAGCGCCTTGTTACTCGCTCTGACCGCTTCCGGTGAGCTGCCGGCCTCACCGGGAAGATGGCCGGGCGTCTTGACCATGCCGGCGGCGCCGGCTTCGACGTAAACCTGCCCGCCCATCTCGGCGAACTTCTTGGACATCTCGGCCATACCCTGCTCGGCTTCGACCATGGCGGATTTGCCCGCATTGGTCTTGGCCGCGTAGTCGCGCACATCTTGCGTGATTTTCATCGAGCAGAACTTGGGCCCGCACATCGAGCAGAAGTGCGCCACCTTGTGTGCGTCCTTCGGCAGCGTCTCGTCGTGCATCTTCCGCGCCGTGTCGGGATCGAGGCCGAGGTTGAACTGATCCTCCCAGCGGAACTCGAACCGCGCCCGCGATAGCGCGTCATCACGAAGCTGCGCCGCCGGATGGCCCTTGGCGAGGTCGGCCGCGTGCGCCGCGATCTTGTAGGTGATAACGCCATACTTGACGTCATCACGATCGGGCAGGCCGAGGTGCTCTTTCGGCGTCACGTAGCAGAGCATGGCGCAACCGAACCAACCGATCATCGCCGCACCGATACCCGACGTGATGTGATCGTAGCCCGGAGCGATGTCCGTCGTGAGCGGCCCAAGCGTGTAGAACGGCGCCTCGCCGCATTCTTTGAGCTGCTTGTCCATGTTAATCTTGATCTTGTGCATCGGCACGTGGCCGGGGCCTTCGATCATGACCTGACAGCCCTTCGCCCAGGCCCTCTGCGTCAGTTCACCCAAGGTTTCGAGCTCAGCAAACTGCGCGCGGTCGTTCGCATCTGCGATGGAGCCTGGACGCAGCCCGTCGCCCAATGAGAACGACACGTCGTATGCCCGCATGATGTCGCAAATTTCGTCGAAGTGCTCGTAAAGGAAGCTCTCCTTGTGATGCGCAAGGCACCACTTCGCCATGATGGAGCCGCCGCGCGAAACAATGCCCGTCACACGGTGGGCGGTGAGTGGCACGTAGGCGAGACGCACACCGGCGTGAATGGTGAAGTAGTCGACGCCCTGCTCGCATTGCTCGATGAGCGTGTCGCGATAGAGCTCCCACGTCAGCTTAACGGGATCGCCGTCGCACTTTTCGAGCGCCTGATAGATCGGCACCGTGCCGATCGGCACCGGCGAGTTCCGCAGAATCCACTCGCGCGTGTTGTGGATGTTGCGGCCCGTCGACAGGTCCATGACCGTGTCCGCGCCCCAGCGGATCGACCACACCATCTTGTCGACCTCTTCCTCGACCGAAGAGGTAACCGCCGAGTTTCCAATATTGGCGTTGATCTTCACCAGGAAGTTGCGGCCGATGATCATCGGCTCCAACTCGGCATGATTGATGTTGCACGGAATGATCGCCCGGCCGCGCGCGATCTCGTCCCGCACGAACTCCGGCGTAATGTGCTCCGGCAAAGCGGCCCCGAAGCTCTCGCCATCCTTCAGCGCCGCCTTGGCCCGCGCCAGCGCTTGCTTGCGCCCGAGGTTCTCGCGATGGGCGACATAGATCATCTCCTTGGTGATGATGCCGGCGCGCGCGAACTCGAACTGCGTCACCGGATTGTCGCCGATGCCGCGCCACGGCTGCGTCTTGTTCGGAAAGTCGCGCGCAAGATGTTTGCCGCGAACATTGCCGTTATCCTCGGGGCGGATCTCGCGACCTTGATACTGCTCGACACCACCGCGCTCGCGCGCCCACGCCTCACGATGGCGGGGCAGGCCCTTTTCAACGTCGATCTTGGTGTTCTGGTCGGTGTAGGGACCGGACGAGTCGTAGACCCGGAATGGCGGC
>JBFWOB010000062.1:0-16795 GCA_050250755.1 Hyphomicrobiaceae bacterium | reverse complement strand
AACTCGATCGCGACGATCCGCCGACACCTGATCGTTGCCCTCGCAACCACCCTGGCGCGATGTCCATGCTGCAACGCCCCACGCCAAACTACCGGCGCCCATCCATTTCTATGACGCAGTAAGATTACCTAACGCTCTGAAAAGGGCATCCCGCACAACGCCGCGTTCTCCCGTTTCATGTGTAAGTCTCGAAGAGGCGATTGGATACGGTTCAAAAGCCCTGATCGTATATGGCTCGAAAGCCTTTCGGATATCGACATCTCGGCCAAAAGCAACCACGCCTTCCCTGCAGCGACGAGCGTCAATATCGACTTCGGCCTCTTGGATTGCAGCTTCTATATCAGCAAAGCCGCCAATTCCACATTCCACGAGCCGGCAAATAGCAGGGTACGAGGTAACAGGAAGAGCATTGGTACGAATTGCTGGCACGTCGGCCTTTGCCGCTAGTATAGCAGTGGCCGCAAGTCGCGGACGCGCCGTATCGGCCAAAGATTGTACTTTCTCATAGGTTTTAGGCAAAAACCTTAGCAGATCTGAAAAAAGTTCATCAAATGACTCTGCCTCAATCAAATATGCTTCGATTTTATGCTCTCGCGCTGATCGTATCAGATCACTCACGGCAGGATAGACCGTATCTTGGCTTCTCTTGAACCAGAAGAGACCAGCTGGAAAGCCTTTGCCATTGTCGAACGCAACTGTCAGTGCTTCGATAACGGATGCATCCCGGCCGCTATATCCAATTACAGCCAACCCCTGTTGGCGGCATGCATCGATTAATGCGCCGCGCATTTCTGCATCTTGCTTTTGAAGTTCTTCGTCTGTATTTTTCAATTTTTCTGAATGATAATCGCCGTGGAGCTTTCCATAGACCGGCCATTTTCCTGAAACCAATGCTCTCCGTATTTTTTCCGGTTCTGCCAAATCAGCCACGACAAGATTTCCAGTCCCACCAAGAACTTTTACTGCGGCATCTTCAAGGGTCCGATCAAAATTCGTGCTCCAGACAATGCGGCAGAGATTTTCACGCATTAATGGTGCAAGGGCATGACGACCAAAAGAAGGTTTTCCGCGTGCTGTTAATTCTTCAAGATAAATCCTCCTATTACTAGCGGATAGGTATGTCGCTTCGAAGTATGCTGAATATTCTTCTAGGGCTCCGATCGACGGAAAACCGCCGAGAGCGTCAAAATAATCCTGGAGCTTCTGTTGAACAGCGATTTCTCCGATATCTGTGATTGCAGAAGGCGGAAGCTTTTTCTGGGAACGATAAAGTCGCTGCTTGAAGTCCCAGATCATATCGCCGGCAGTCTTTATACCGGCAGCACGGGATGCGCCTCCACCCAGGAACCACATAATTTGGGCTTTTCGTAACTGAAACAGGCGGAGGAATGACGGGAGGTCCAAATAGTACTCGCGGCCGGTTACAGAGTTTGCTGGGATAATTTTAGGCATAGTCTGAATATGGCATATGGGCAGGAAATCCGTATCCGTCGCCCTATCACGGCGAGGCTGGCTGTCAAGGGCAATGTAGGTGCAGCTTGGTCACAGTTGTCTGTGAAAATGATCCCGATCCCCCACAGGCATAGTGTAACATAAAGGACGTTACGCAGCACGACGATTCCTGCGGTAAATCAAATAGTTGGACGATTATGTGTTACACAATTTGACGGGGCGGGTGGCGAATTCCGCTTTTAACCCTGAGCCGCGCCAGATTTTGGCGAGTGTCCCACGGGAAGCCTCATAGCAGATTGAGGGGTTGAAAATCCGCCACCCTCGCCGATTTACCATCCACATGGATGGTTCAGGGATGGCGAGGATGGCCAACAATGTCCGCGAACTTCGGCCCAAGACGGCCGATAGTGAGAAAATCACCATCAACCTGGGATGTATAGACCTGGGTCAAATCGATCTCCTTGTGCAGGAAGGGTTCTACTCCAATCGGACGGACCTTATTCGAACGGCCATTCGCAATCAGCTCGACCGCCATAACGATGCGGTCAAGCAGTCCATCGCTCGACACCAATTTGAGCTCGGACTCAGACGTTACACTCGCCAAGACCTGGAGGACGTACAGGCCGCCGGTGAGACACTTCACATCCAGGTTCTCGGCCTCGCCAGCATCGCTGACGATGTTTCGCCGGAACTGGCTTTGCGAACCATTGCCTCAATACATGTTCTCGGTGCGCTGGACGTCAGTCCTGCAGTGAAGGCAGCTTTGAGCGATCGGATCCGATAGCTCTGCCCTTTGGCTTAGGATGGCCCTGCCTTTGCCAAGGTGGGGAAACACGCTCCTCGCCTGCTTTTATCAAGGAATAATCGTCGTGATTTCGGATCTGAAGGTACGCATGGGCGAGGCGCTCCGCCTGACGCGCGCGGGGCGATTGGCGGAGGCGACGGCGCTCCTGCAAGGACTGCCCCAAAATGCAAAATCGTCGAAAATCTCGAAGGGCATTAAGCGCGAATCAACGACAAAAGCGGGTCGCGCCGGGCAATTGATAGACATGGTACCTCCGCGCTCGGCCTCAGGTCTTTGGACCGCGCCCGGCATGGATACACAGGAGCACAATGCTGCTCTGGCCGAAGGCGTGGCCCCGCCGCACATGACGGCTGCGTTACAAGGATTGCTTGATCGCTTTGGCAGACGGGGCTCCTCGTGGGGGTTAGGTGGGCTGGCCGGCAATCGCTCACCGGAGGCCAAAACACCGTTGCCAGACGGAGCCCGCTTCGAGGAGCATGTCTATGCTAATGACGCTGGCAGCCGAAGGTACAAGCTCTTCGTCCCAAGCGGTTATTGCGGAGAACCTCTGCCACTGGTTGTGATGCTGCACGGTTGCACGCAGTCGCCCGACGACTTCGCTGCCGGAACGCGAATGAACGAATTGGCAGAAGAGCAAAGCTTCCTCGTTGCCTATCCGGCGCAATCACCGTCAGCGAATTCTTCAAAATGCTGGAACTGGTTCAATGGCGAAGACCAGCTACGGGACGCGGGCGAGCCTTCTCTGATCGCAGGAATTACTCGACAAGTCATGAACAATTTCGCCGTCAATCCGACGCGCGTCTACATCGCGGGACTGTCGGCAGGTGGCGCTGCGGCGGCGATAATGGGTTCTGCCTACCCGGATCTGTATGCAGCGATCGGCGTCCATTCCGGACTTGCGTGCGGGGCCGCAAAGGACTTGCCTTCAGCCTTTTCCGCGATGCGGCAGGGTGGATCACCGCCGCGGGCAACGCGCCCGCTGCTGCCGACTATCGTGTTTCACGGTGACCGGGATAATACGGTGAGCCCGTTGAACGGGGATCAAGTCATCGCGCAGTCAAAGGGGGGAATGAAACTTCAGCAGACGATGAGCCGTGGCCAATCTGCGGGTGGGGTCAGCTACACGCGCACGGTGTACGCGGATGGGAGCGGCAGCCCTGTCCTGGAGCAGTGGGTTTTGCATGGAGCCGGGCACGCCTGGTCGGGTGGGAGCCCCGCTGGGTCCTACACTGACCCCCGGGGGCCTGATGCAAGTCGCGAAATGCTGCGCTTCTTTCTCGAAAGATCCGCGGGCCGCGCATGAACATGCGGAGAGCGCTCGGAAACTCGCTTTCACAACCTGATCCGTTCCACTTCGTCCTGGGTCAGCCGCTCTTTTGTCCGATCGTAGAGCTTGGTCGTGCGCGGGCTCTCGTGCGCCGCCATTTCCTGCGCGTGTTCGAGCGCGCCGCCGTTCGCGAGATAGGCGGTGATGCCGGTCGCCCGGAACGTGTGGCAGCCGATCGCCTCGGCGATCCCGGCCGTAGCGGCGCGGCGCCGGATCATGCGCCAGGCATCGGGCTGGCCCATTGGCCTCTCGGACAGCGCGCTTCCTTTGTGCCCGCGAGCCGTGCGGAACAGCCAGCCTTTCCGATCGTCAGCGATACCGGCCGTGCCGATATAGGCATGCAGTGCCTCGGCCAGCGCATGATGGCACGGCATCGTGTGCTGCTTGCCGCCTTTCTCATGCAGGCGGATCGACCAGCCGGCACCGCGCGGCCGCAGATCCTCGACCTTCATCTTCAGGGCAGCATTGATGCGTGCAAAGCTGTAGGTCAGTGTCGCAATCAATGCCCGATCGCGCAGATCGCGCACGCTCGTAGTCGGGATCGATTTGAGCAGCTTGCGCCACGCCTCGGCTTCAAGCACCGGCGTCTTGCCGACCTTGATGACATATTTCGGGCCGCGCACGGCGGAAGCCGGGTTGTGCGGCACGATCTGGCCCGTGACCAGCCAGTCGAACAGCATCCGGATCGCGGCGAGCTGCTGCTTAACCGACGGCGCCGAGACTTGTTGCTGCAGCTGCTCGATATAGGTGCCGACGTCATGCGGCCGGATCGACGCCGGCATCAAGCCGCGGTCTTCGCACCACGCGAAGAACCGGCTGCACGCGCGCGCATAGGCTCGGCGCGTGTGCGGGTTGCGGATGTTGGCCGTGAAGAATTCGACATAGCGCCACGCGGCTGGGTCTCCGAGATCGGCGATCAAAGCCGGGACCGGCAAGCTGTCGAGAGGCAGAACGACAGCGCCCGGCGCAACGATGGTGGGAAGCTGATCGCTCATGTGGGATCAATTAACCTGGCGTTTGACGACGTAAAGCGAGCGACGGCCTTTGTGCTCGAAATAGCTGAGCGCTTCATCATCGCTACCGAGCTCGGTGTCGCAATACGCTTCCAGAAAGACCCCGGTCACCGGATAGTCTTCGAGCTCGCGGATGCGCCGTGCCGCCGCGGTCAGCGTCTCAAAGCTGCCGGCCTCGATCCATTCCGTCGTCGCGTTCGTCTGCATCAACCGCCACATCGATCCTCCCTGAAAGCCCAGGTTTGACCCCTTCCCTAGCACAGTTCTATTGCATGATAAAGGACGTTATCATGCGTGATGGACAAGGGCAAGGGGAGGGGTCAGGTGTCATTTTGAACATTAAATGGCGTAGAATTTTGAACATTATCTGGCGTAAACTGGGGCATGACAACCCCTGCCGGCGACGCCATGACGGGCGTGTCCCTGACCGAGCTGTCGGACCAACAGCGCGAGCGCGCCCTGGAGCGGTACCACAAGCTTCGTCCGCATCTGGAACAGGATGCGCCGCTTGTGGGTGTCGCCAGGGAGGCGTCGCTGCCGCTGCGCACGGCGCAGCGCTGGGTTAGTCGATATCGGCGGTTTGGCCTGATCGGGCTGATCCGCGCCGGCCGCATCGATCAAGGAAAGCGGCGTCGTGTACCGGACAATCTGCGCCGCCTCCCCGAAGGGCTGGCGTTGGAACGACCGCCGCTCGGGCCCAGCGCCATTTACCGGGAAATCTGCCGCATTGCGCGGGCCCGCGGCGAGCAGCCGCCCGGATATCACACGATCTATAACGTGATCCGCGCTATCCCCGACGACCTCAAAACCCTCGCCCTGGGTGGCGAGAAGGCCTACCGGGAAGCTTATGACCTGGTTCATCGGCGTGAGGCCGAACGCCCGAACCAGATCTGGCAAGCCGATCACACTCAGCTCGATCTTTGGGCCAAACGGGCCGACGGCAAGGCAGAGCGCCCGTGGCTGACTGTCATTATCGACGACTACAGTCGCGCGATTGCGGGCTTTTACATTTCTTTCGACAACCCGTCAGCGGCGCGCACCGCGTTGGCGTTGCGCCAGGCAATCTGGCGAAAAGCGGATGCACACTGGATCGTCTTCGGCATCCCCGAGATCTTCTACACGGACAATGGCAGCGATTTCACCTCCATCCACCTCGAACAGGTCGCCGCCGACATCAAGATGCGTCTGGTTTTCTCCGCGCCGGGACAGCCGCGCGGACGCGGGCGCATCGAGCGGTTCTTCGAGACCGTCAATCAGATGTTTCTGTGCACGCTACCCGGCTACATCGAGGCCGGCGCCGTTCGCGGCCGAGCAGAATTGACCGTGGCGGACCTTGATCGCGGCTTCCGTGAATTCCTTCGTGAGTACCATGCGCGGCCGCATGGTGAAACCAAGGTTGCGCCCCAGGAACGTTGGCAGCATGGCGGATTTGTCCCGCGCATGGCGGAGTCTTTGGAACATCTCGATCTGCTGCTTCTGACCGTTGCCAAGATGCGCAAGGTCCAGACGGATGGCGTGCGCTTTCGGGGCATGCGCTACATCGACCCTACCCTCGCCGCGTACGTCGGCGAGAGCGTGGTATTACGCTATGACCCGCGCGACCTGGCCGAGGTGCGGCTCTTTCATCAGGGAAAATTCCTCTGCCGCGCGATTTGCCCGGAACTTGCCGGCGCAACCGTGCCGCTGCGCGACATCAAGCGGGCGCGCGATCAACGGCGCCGCGATCTCCGCGACACGTTGCGGGATCGGCGCAAGACCGTCGAAACGCTGCTCGATCTGCGTCGTGGGTTTCCCCAGCCAATGACCGAGCCGGTTGTGACTGGCGAAAGCAAACCAAAGCCCGCACCTGTGCTCAAGCGATACCGGAATGAATGACGCCACTTCGTTCCTTGTAACCAGCGAATATCGCCGCTTCGCCGAGTTCTGTGATGCCTGTCGGCACTATCGTTATGTCGGCCTGTGCTACGGGCCGCCCGGGGTCGGCAAAACTTTGTCAGCTCGTCACTACGCCGACTGGGATCGTTTTGAGGCTTTGCCGTCCGTATGGCAGGCCGATGACGAAGCCCTCGCCGCCTTCGCCAGTGCCGATACCGTCTTGTACACGCCGGAGATCGTGAACAGTCCGAGCACCGTGGCAAATGGCGTAAGGAGTCTTTGCATAAGCTTAAGCAGCATCCAACAGGAGCCACAGCGCCGGACTGACCAAGCCGACGCCAGGGCGCGGGCTCGCGAGGAGGACCAAAGGAGCCGGGAACTTCTGCTTGAAGGGGATTGGTTCGCGCCGCCTCCCGAGGAGGAGCCGGCACCACGAATCGTCGCCGTTCCCGTCGTTCCGCGACGGTCGTCGCTGATACCCGCCCGTTTGATCCTTGTGGACGAAGCCGATCGGCTCAAGGTTACGAGCTTGGAACAACTCCGTGACCTGTTTGATCGCAATGAGGTTGGCCTGGTGCTGACAGGAATGCCAGGAATCGAAAAGCGCCTCGCTCGCTATCCCCAGCTCTATTCCCGCGTTGGCTTCGTCCATGCGTTTCGTACCCTGCGCGCTGAAGAAATCCGCCGGTTGCTTGTTGAGCATGGATCGGAGATCGGTTTGACACCTCCGACTTCTGACATATCCGACCAGGAAGCGATCGCCGCTATCATTCGCATTACCGGCGGCAATTTCCGCCTGCTCCGGCGGCTGCTGTCGCAGATCGAACGCATTCTCGGCATCAACCAACTGTAGGCGGTTACCGCGACTGTCGTCGAGGCTGCGCGCGAGAGCCTTGTAATCGGAACCGCATGATGCCGCTGCACGGGCAGCGGCGGCCACTGTGCTGTCCGACAAACGAACGATGAGCGGCCATCCCGCAACTGTCCGGAAATACTGGACTGAAAACGGCAATTCGGACAAGATGATTATCGGATGGAAAGGCGGACACTTGTGACGCTCGTCGGCTACGCCCGCGTCAGCACTCTGGACCAGGACCCGGCGTTGCAACTCGACGCGCTCGCCGCAGCGGGATGCACCAAGGTCTTCGACGACCGCGCCTCCGGAGCGCGGGCCGATCGTCCCGGCCTACGGCAGGCGCTCGATTACGTGCGGGATGGCGACGTGCTCGTCGTCTGGAAACTCGACCGGCTTGGCCGTTCGCTGGCACATCTGATTGAAACCGTGACGGTGCTCGAACAGCGTGGTGTCGGGTTCCGCTCGATTACCGAGGCGATCGACACCACGACGCCCGGCGGTCGGTTGGTATTCCACCTGTTCGGCGCGCTGGGGCAGTTTGAGCGCGACCTGATACGCGAACGCACGCGCGCGGGGCTTGCTGCCGCCGCTGCGCGAGGCCGCAAGGGCGGGCGCAAGCCGGCTGTCGATGCCGAGAAACTGGCCCGCGCCCGCAGCATGGTCGCGAAAGGATTGACTGTGCGAGAAGCCGCTATCCGGCTGAAAGTCGGTAAGACTGCGCTCTACGAAGCCCTTCGGCTCGCCGCAGGCGAGAATATGTCACCCACTGTTTCCAACGGCTGAAAAGGGGGCGGCTGATCGCCAGCACTGACGACATCGATCGCGAGATCGCGGACCTGAATGAGCGGTTGACTACGCTCGACCGGGAACGGTTGGAGCTTGCTAATCGATTGCGTGCGCTCGAACTTGCTCGGGCCAAGGCATCGACGAAGCCGCGGCCACTCCTTGGTGCGCGTGTGACGACAGCCTCACCAACCGCAGAAAAGATTGCTCTATTCCGGAGCTTGTTCCGTGGACGAGAGGAGGTGTTTCCCCGCCGATGGGAGAATCCGAAGAGCGAAAAATCGGGCTATTCGCCTGTTTGTCGGAATGAGTGGGTCCGAGGGATCTGCAGAAAGCCGCAGGTCAAATGCGGTGAGTGCCCAAATCAGGCCTTTGTTCCATTCGGCGACGATATCATTCGCTTCCATCTGACGGGTCGAGCGGCCGGGAACGCAGGCGATTTCATAGCCGGTATCTATCCCATGCGGGCGGACGAAACCTGCTGGTTCCTAGCGGCGGATTTCGACAAGAAATCCTGGAAGCGGGATGTTGTCGCGTTCCGCGACACGGCACGGGCGAAAGGCGTCCCCGTCGCGATCGAACGATCGCGCTCGGGAAACGGAGCGCATGCATGGATTTTCTTCGAGGAACCTGTTGCGGCGGGTGACGCGCGGCGCCTCGGAGCGCTCCTTATCACGGCAACAATGGACCGCTGCCCCGATATCGGCTTCGATTCGTATGATCGCTTCTTTCCGAGCCAAGACACCATGCCCGCGGGCGGCTTCGGCAATTTGATTGCTCTGCCCTTTCAAAGCCGGCCTCGCGAGAACGGCAACAGCGTCTTCGTCGATGACGATTTCTGTCCGTACGAAGACCAATGGGCGTACCTATCAATGATCCGCAGACTGCCGCGAAGCGAGATGCTGTCGATCATTACCGAAGCGGCGGCGGCCGGCCGGATCCTTGGCGTGCAGCTTCCCCCGGCGGACGAGGATGATGAGCCATGGGCCGCATTGCCGTCCCACCGCAACAGAGAACCCCCGATCGAGGGGCCGCTTCCGAAGTCCGTCGAGGTTGTCCTTGGCAATCAGGTCTACATTAATAGATCGGACCTCCCGCCGGGCTTGGTAAACCGCATCGCACGGCTGGCCGCATTCCAGAATCCTGAGTTCTACGCGGCGCAGGCAATGCGATTGCCGACATTTGGCAAGCCACGCATCATCGCCTGTGCCGAGCTGTTCTCCAAGCACGTCGCTCTCCCGCGGGGATGCCTCAATGGTCTGACGGGCCTTCTTGACAGCGTCGGTATTGCCATCGAATTGCGCGACGAGCGCCAGCAAGGACAGCTCCTCACCTCACGGTTTCTCGGCGAGCTAACGCCGGAACAGAGTACGGCCGCCGCGGCTCTTCTCGAGCATGAAACCGGGGTGCTTGCAGCGGCGACGGCATTCGGCAAGACCGTTGTTGCCGCAAAAATGATCGCGGCACGGGAGCGCAATACCCTGGTTCTTGTCCATCGCCGGCAGCTTTTGGAGCAATGGGTCGCAAGGCTACAGTCATTTTTGGACATCCCGCCGGGCGGCCTTGGAATCATCCATGGCAGGAAGAAGAAACCGACCGGGATCATCGATGTCGCCCTCATGCAGAGCCTGGTTCGAATGGGCGTTGTCTCTGACTTGGTCGCCAATTACGGCCATGTTGTTGTCGATGAGTGCCATCACCTCTCAGCCGTGGGTTTTGAAGCGATCGCGCGGGCAGCAAAGGCCAAATACGTGCTGGGGCTATCCGCGACAGTGACGCGGAAGGATGGCCACCACCCGATCATTTTCATGCAATGCGGTCCGATCCGTTATCGCGTCGATGCCAGGAAGCAGGCGGCGAGCCGACCGTTCGAACACAAGGTCGCTTTCCGACGTACTGAGTTTCAGCTGCCTCGACGCCAGCCGGATGAGCAGCCGGCAATTCAGGAACTATACGCGAAGCTCGCTCAGGACCCTGCACGCAATGATTTGATCTTCGATGACATCCTGTCGGCGCTCGAGGACGGCCGCTCACCGGTCGTCATCACAGAGCGCAAGGATCATCTCGATATGCTGGCCGGCCGCCTATCGAAGTTCGCCAAGAACGTGATCGTTCTGCGTGGCGGCATGGGCGCGCGCCGTTCCCGGGCGACAAGCGCGGCTTTGGAGGAAATCTCCGATACTGAAGAACGGGTGCTTGTCGCCACGGGCCGCTACCTCGGCGAGGGCTTCGACGACGCGCGGCTCGATACCCTGTTCCTGACGATGCCGATCTCCTGGCGCGGGACGCTCTCGCAGTACGCTGGCCGGCTCCACCGCCGGCACGCCTCGAAGCGCGACGTCGTCATCTACGATTATATCGATGAGAATGAGCCGCTTCTCATGAAGATGGCCGCCAGGCGAGAAGCGGGCTATCGGAGCCTCGGGTATCGGCCTGTACGCAGCGTCGAACTTGCTCTGGAACCGTCATCACGCGAGCGGACATAGTTGGGACCCGCTGCGCCACTTATTGTTCAAAATTCTACGCCATTTAATGTTCAAAATGACAGGTCTATGGCCCCCCGTGTTTCCGGCAATCCTAATCTTGATAAAATCTATTATCAAGAGTAAAATCGAGGATTGCAATCATTGCTAGCATTTTGTATAATATGATTGCATGACACAGCTTGAGATACTGATGGCCACCTTGACGATCCGCAATGTCGATGCGGCGGTGCAAAGAGCGATTGCGCCTACGCGCCGCCCGGCATGGCCGATCGATGGAAGCCGAGGCACGCACGATTTTGAGCGAAGCCGTGGCCGGTGATCGCGATCAGCCCGAGCCGAACCTGGCCGAGGCGATCCGCCGGCGCTTTGCCTCGCTCGGCGGTATTGATCTCGAACTGCCACCGCGTGAATTCGTCGGCAAGCCGCCTTCGTTCGATCCGTGATCGTCGTCGACACCAACGTGATCTCGGAGCTGATGCGCGGCGAACCGCATCCGGCGGTGCTGTCTTGGGTGGCGGCGCAGCCGCGCTCGCTGCTCTATGCGAGCTATGTCAGTCAGGCGGAGATCCTCTACGGAATTGCCGCTCTGCCTGAGGGACGCCGGCGGACGGCATTGGCAGCTGCGGCTGAAGCCATGTTCGCCGAGGATTTCGCCGGGCGGGTCTTACCCTTCGAGGCGCGCGCGGCGGCCCGTTATCCCGAGATCGTCCTGGCTCCTCGTCAGGCCGGGAAGCCGATCGAGAAATTCGATGCGCTGATCGCCGCAACCGCGCTGGCGGCCGGCGCCAGCATTGCCACGCGCGATACCGCCAGCTTTGCGGGCTGCGGCCTTACCGTGATCGATCCATGGACGGCATCGTAAGCAGAGACCACCCCACCGAGTGTGAGCCCAAATCGTCTAAGATTGCGAGCCCGGGCGCCGATAATTGCGAAAACCGCTACACCTTACTGCGCATGATGATGGCGGAGTATCGTCTACCTTACAGCACCAGGGTCACTCGCCGGAGCGGGACGAATCGCGGGCCAAGGCTGGTGATCGGCCGGGGTATCTGACCGGTCTTCTCGGCTTCAGCAATCCGGGCGATGAGCACGCGATCAAGGCGCGGCTCTATCAGTTGCGCCAGCTCGGCTTCGAGCAGTCGGCGACGCATCGGATCGAGCCGGCACTGGAAAAGCGACAGCTGAACCCACTCACCATAACCCTGCAGCAGCCGATAGACCCGACGCCAACGCCGCGGGTCGGCGATGTCGTAGGCGACGATATAAAGCGGCTCAGTCATGAACGGGTACTCTCAGCCTCATCTGCGATGGCGCCGAACAAAGAAATTCGGCATGTCTCAAGGGAAGCACTGAAGAATGCCGATGGGTGCTGGTTTGCGTTCCGGGGCGCGTCCTGTCACCCCAGGACGCGTGATCCTTTCGCAATAAAGTTCCAGCTTCTGATATGCGTTCTCCCCGTGGTTCCGGCTCCAGGGCAGACTCCCGCTACTATCCGCCCGTCCACACACTCATCGGTTAACCTGACGGCGTGGGAGAGGCTTGAGTTGAAAAGGACGAAGCTGCCCGCTGCATGGCCCGGATAAGAGATTCACGAACCGCTTCGATATGGCTGAGCAAGTCTGCTCGACCGGCATATCGCTCGGCAATATCGTCCACCCTGGCTTGCGTTTGATGGAATTCTTGCACGAGGGCGTCAACCGCTGTGAATGGCGCAGTTATCTCGGCTTTTTCGGTCTCTATCTTCATCCGTAGAGCCGCCAAATCACGAACCGCCTCGCTCCTTCCTTGGCGCAGCAACGTTTCGACCCCAACCTTCTCGGCTTGCAGGATTGCCACGCGCGTTGCTACGTCGGATTCAGCGATGGCGGTCTCTAGCGCGATCCTCGCCGCGAGGCGCCGATAATCGCTGGATGTACGCCGATCATAGGCCGTTCGCATAACGAGTTTGGCGAGCACCGGCATGATATCGATCAGAAAGAAAAAGAAAAACGTGACCGCCAACACAAGGGCTACGAGGGTGTCGTGTCCGGCCATTTGACCGAGCGCGCGAATGCGAGCCGCGAGATCGGGTGTGGTGACTCGGGCCACGACCCCATCCGACTGCGCGAGCACGGTTATTGCATCGTTTTGCGCCTGATCGAGCCTGCGCTGAGCCACCTGCTTGCGTGTCGTCGCCTCCTCCCATTCCCGGTCGAGGTGCGCCTGATATTCCTGCTTCGCGCTGTCGAAGCGTTCGCTGGCGTCCCGGCAAGCACGTGCCTTGGCCGCGAGCGTGTTTTTCCAGTCGGCAATCTGTTTGCTCAGGACAGCAAGGCGGTACCGCAGTTGATCGGACCCATTCCCGCGGGATCTGACCTCGCGTAGCATCGCCGTGTATCTCGCGTTTGCTGCGCCGATCTTCGGTCGTAGCGAACCCTGCAATATCGCGTTCTCACGGTTGCATTCCGTAGCAGCCATTGATAATGCCTGCATGTCTGCCGGCAATTGATCCCGCTGCTCGCGGTTCGACACAAGATCGTGGTCGATCATGGATATTGCTTTCGTCTTTTCATTCAGCCCGAACAGCTCCCCGATCGCGCCTCTCTTCTCGCCCATGAGGGCCAGCTTCTCGTCATCCAGGCGAGCGAGAATGCCGGAGTCGAAATAGGCGAGGGCAAAGGGGATCGTGACCAGCGTAGCCGCAAGCGAGGCAATGACGCCGCGCCACGCGAGAGCAGCTATTCTAGCAGCTATCGAGGCGTCCTGACGGATTGAGGCGACCAGTACGCGCTCCATGCAGAAGACGACCGCCCCCATTAGCAGGCCTAGGTTCTGTGGACATTTAGCGTAGCCAGAGGACGATAGCGGCGAGGGTGACGACGGCGAGGTAATGTCTGGCAGTCTTTTCAAAGCGGGTGGCGACACGTCGGAACTGCTTGAGTTTGCTGAAGCAGCACTCGACGAGGTGGCGCTGAGCGTAGAGATGTTTGTCGAGAGGGTATTTTTGGCGCGAGATGGGTTGTTCGGGATCACCGCGACGGCGCCTTTCTCGGCGATCTTCCGGCGCAGCCGATCGGAATCGCAAGCCGCCTCGGCCATGACCGCCTCGGCCGGCAGGGCGTCGGTCAACGGCTCGGCCTGAGGCGCGTCACCGCGCTGGCCGGCCGTGAGAGCAAAGCGCACGGGACAGCCCAAGCCGCGCACGGCCATGTGAATCTTGGTGCTCAGCCCGCCACGGGAACGGCCAATGGCCTGATCTTCAACCCCCTTTTTTTGGGGATTTATATATGAGCTTGACCCAACCCCCGAAAGCGCCTATATTCTAGGGACGATCGGGAGACGTGGCGATGTTCCAGAGCTTCAAGACCCTTGACCAGTTGACGGCCGCTTTCCCCGACGAGGAAACCTGCATAGCGCACTTCAGGGCTATCCGCCGGGCCAATGGCGCGTTCTGCCCACTCTGCGGCGGGATGCGTGTTTACAACTTCTCAGATGGCCGAACCTATAAGTGCGCCGACTGCCGTAAGCGTTTCTCGATCAAAGTAGGAACAATTTTCGAGGACACAAAGCTCCCGCTTCGCAAATGGTTCATCGCGATTTGGCTTCTAACCAGTCACAAAAAGGGGATCGCCAGCACGCAGTTGGCTCGCAATGTTGGCGTAACACAGAAAACGGCATGGTTCATGCTCCACCGCCTGCGTCATGCTGCGAAAACAAAATCATTCAACAAACCTCTTTCTGGACAAGTGGAAGCTGATGAAACATTTGTCGGCGGAAAAGAGAAAAATAAGCACGCAGCAAAGCGCAAGCATCTCGGAACTGGGGGCGCGGGGAAGACTGCCGTATTCGGTATGCTAGAACGCGGCGGCGAATTGCGGGCCATGAAGGTAGATAACGTCGATGGGAAGACCGTCAAGAAAATCATTGCGGATCAAATTCTCCCCGGCTCTGAAATTATGAGCGACGAGTTTGCTGGGCATCGCGGTCTGGAAGGAGGGTTCTCCCATTATACGGTCAGGCACGGTGTTGGCGAGTATGTCAGAGACTATTTTATCCATGTGAATTGACTGGAAGGCGCTTGGTCTCACTTCAAACGACAAGTTTTTGGTATTCACCATTGGATTAGCGCAAAGCATACGGACAGATACCTTGACGAATTTACTTGGCGATATAACAGGCGCGAGATGGCAGAGGGAGCGCGTGTAAACGCGATGCTGGATGTCGCCTCTGGAAAGAGGCTCACCTATCAGGCGTTGATCTCATGACAAAGAACGACAAAGATCATCCGGAATTAGAAATGGACTTTGGGGAAGCCCTCCGACGCTTCATCCAAACTAATCCCAAGGAATTGGCCGATCTGGCAGAAGAGGCCAAGCGGAAGGGAGAGAACGTTGAGCGATACGTCCAAGAACGAGTTGATAGTATCAGAAGAGGGGCAAGGCGATCCCCAAAACGATTCCGTATATGATTTTCTCTATCATGATGTCCGGCGCG
Source organism: Hyphomicrobiaceae bacterium (assembly GCA_050250755.1). Classification (GTDB taxonomy): domain Bacteria; phylum Pseudomonadota; class Alphaproteobacteria; order Rhizobiales; family Hyphomicrobiaceae. The sequence goes on along the minus strand of JBFWOB010000062.1, from coordinate 1,725 downwards.
TAGGTTCATTTTTGGCACAATTCGATGACTCTGGCCATCTACAGCAGGTAATTCAATCCGAGAGAGCGGTTAAAGGACAAAGGCGCGGCTGGCAATTCAAACTCGGGGGCAGCATAGCCCTAGTAGGGTCTGCCAATGCCGAGGGAGGAAGAACTCCTGCCGAGGGTGGAGCAGAGGCTAGTGAGCGTGTATATGATCCGCTCTGGACAAATGCGCGAGCTTTGCTTGATTATCTTAGTGGAGCTAACCTTATCCAATACGATACGCGGCAAGCAGCTATCGGGCAATTTGTTTTAGCTTCCGGTAGCCTGATTGTGCTTGATCTCGCGATGATGAAACAGGCATGGGATATTTCTTCGATCAGAAAAGGTATTCTACAAAGTGTCGTGCAATCCCTACAAGGCCAACAGCCGCCTGGAAATCGCCATCAGCGGCGCGCGGTGGCGATGGGGACTAATAAGAATTCTATAAACACTGAATTTGAAATGATTATGGCGTTATTGTCAATGATGCCGCATTCAATTCAAGCGCAGATGCTTGGAAACGAAAACGTAATTTGGTGTACGCTCGACGAAGCGTCTATCGTCGGTCGGTCTAGCGATTTGATGTTGAAGTATGACACGTCGATTTCTGGCGATTGGTACATGCTTGGAATATTGGATGCCTATCCGAATTTTGCATCCACGGAAGGACTCAATAATGCGATCGTGGATTTGGCGGGAACAATGGTTGGACAAATAGCGGCACGTCTAGGTCCCGTCGCGCGGGAATGGCTGGGACGTCCAAATGGAGCATACGGAATGACGCCGCTTCTGATTTTTAGAAAGGTCTCATCCTAACTCATGGGTCGCTCACGTATATAAATCCCCAATTTAGGGCTGACGGTGCCAAACCGGACAGAATGATTGTCGGGCGGGAAAGCGGACCAGCGGCCATGCCAGCGGAATCCGAGCGGGCTACGCTATATAAGTTGAGGATTCCTACTGGTCGCGGCGCAGGTCCCTTATACGGGCTCGGATCATCGCAAAATCGTCGGCAGCGCGGGAGCTGCTCGGGGATTGCGGGAGCGTCGTCTGGAAACTCGGCATGGCATAGCCCATGCTCTCCGCCAGTTCCGATGGCGTCCGCCCGTTCTTTTCTTGCCGGCTGGGATCGGCACCGGCGGCAAGCAGCGCTTCGCGCATTGTCCGTGCTGGCGGGCAATCTCCCATTTCCGCCACGTCATGCAGCGGCGTATAGCCGTCGTTATCAGGCACGTTCGGGTCCGCGCCCGCGTCCAAAAGCATGGTGACGATCTCGGTGTGCTGGCGTGACACCGCCCAGTGCAGCGCCGTCTCCCCCCCGTCCGTCTCGTCGAGCCACACCCCCGTCTTGATCAAGCCAGCGATTTTTTCCGGGTCGTTGCGCATGACCGCATGCATAAGCGCCGGTCTATGGCCCGGTCGCTGGCTGTCGCGTGCTCGTTCCTTCCATCGAGTGAAAATTTCCGCGATCTCGGCGAAGGCTTCAGCGGCCTTCCGCATCATCTCCGGATTGTCGGCACTAAGCTCAGAGAGGTGCCGGGCGGCAGCATCTCCCTTGTCACGCACCAGCGCCAATCGGCCAAAGGCTTCTGCGATTTCTGACGACTTTGCCATGCACGGTCCACCCTTATGCGTGCCATATGTTGATCGTGCATCGGCTGGCGTAAAGGCGATTGGAAGTTGCTTGAGCCGTTCGGGAATT
>JBFWOB010000061.1:0-18692 GCA_050250755.1 Hyphomicrobiaceae bacterium | reverse complement strand
CCTCGCGATGATCGTCGAGCATCTGCCGATGGAAGCGATGCCGCAATTCGCGCTTGGCCGGATCGTGGCGTGCTTCCGCTGTCAGATTCTTGGCCGCCGCGCGGACGACGGCGCGCCAACTGTCGTGGACCGTGATGTCGAGACGCAGGTAGGTGCCATAGGTCATGGCGGTCCTCCGAAGGAAAAATGCCCGGCAAGAGGCCGGGCGAAGTGGGAACGGGATGTGAGCGGTTCTATTCAGCCGCCATCACATGCGGCGCATGATCGACTTCCTTGGCTGTCGCGCTGCCCATGCCGATCGCGCGCAGAGGCTCGGGAAGCCAACCGGTCCCGTCGAGCAAGCGCTCGGCCTCCTTGGCCATCTCTGCCTTCTTGAGATGAGCCATGCGCTCGACTGCCTTGTCGCCTTTGGCCTCGCGTACTGCGTCGAGAATGCGCGCCTTGGTCACGCGGCCGAGGAAAGCATCGACGGTCGGCCTCCAGCCGGCCGCCGCCATGTCGAGCATGACCGCGGACGCGAGACGTCCGGCATGGCGCAGCGCCTTTGGCCGTCGGTCGTAGGGCTGATGCACGGCATTGATCGTGAGGCCGATGCAATGGGCGAAGAGCGCCTGCCGGCTGTCGCTGTCGAGCTCTGCCAGCATGTTCCACAGATCGCCGGCATCCTCGGGCATCTCCTCGTCCCAGGCCTTATGCCGCGCGTCGATCGCCTTGGCCGCCGGCGTGTCCGCAAGCCCGGACGTGTGGCCGAACAAGACGCTCTTCGCCTCGATCTCCAGGCATGTGTCGAAACCGTAGTGATAGAAGAGTTTTAGGCACAGCGCGTGCAAGGCAGCGCGCAGCGCCACGTCTGGATCGTTCGCGACGGCTTCGCGCAGTGCCAGTGTGCGATGCGCCGTCAGCTCCGTCATCAGTCGATCCGACAAGGGGCGATTGCCGTCTTCCTCCTCGGTTTCATCGACGGGTTCGCTCTTATCCGCGTCGAAGTCCTCCCCGGATGACGTCATCCGCCGGCTATCGGCTTGATCGCCTTCGGCTTCGTCGACCTCCGCGAGTGGCGGCTCGTCCTCGGGCCGCACATAGCCGCGCTCCACGCGCAGCGCGCCCGTGCTGTCGATACTGACGAAGGCACCGGCACGCCCAATGTCGTGCGGCTCATAGACAACGGGACGGTCATCGAGTGCCTCGAGCGCCGTCTCGATCTCACCAAGCCGTTGGTCGATTTCCTCTGGCATCTTGGGAGCCTCGGCGTATTCAGTCTCGATCCGGTCGAGCTCGGCCTGGAACGTATCGCGGGTGGCCGTCTCCTCGTCGGTCATGGGCACCTCGCCACCTCTCAGATGGCGCAGGCCATGGCCGAAGCCGTAAGGAAGCTCGGTCGCCACCTCGATCCACTTCCAGCCCTCGGCTCGGACAATGTCGGCCTCACGCTCGAGCTTCTCGGCCACAAGCTTCTCGAGCAAGGGTGGTTCCTGCAGCCAGCCGCCGTCATCGGGCTCGAAGAGATCGCGCAGGATCGTGCGGCCGGCCTTCTCATAGGCGTCAGTGCCGACGAACTGCGCGCGCTTTTCGGAGGCCCGCACGGTGCCCTCGGTCAGCAGTCGGCGGATGTGGAAGGGCTCCTTGTTATAGGAATGCTGCAGAGCATCCCACACTTGCTCCTGGCGCTCATGATCGGGATTGACCGTGAACCCCATGAGCTGGTCGAGCGTCATGCCGTCCTCGGCATAGACGTCGAGCAGCTTCGCCGAGACGCTGGCGAGCCGCAGTCGCTGGCGCACGACATTGACCGAGACGAAAAACGCGGCTGCGATCTCCTCTTCGGGCTGGCCGTTCTCGCGCAGGGCCATGAACGCGCGGAACTGATCGAGGGGATGAAGGGGAGCGCGCTGGACGTTCTCGGCGAGCGAGTCCTCCTCGGCGGAGATATCTGCATTGGCCGCGCGGACAATGCAGGGAATGGGCGCCGTCTTTGGAAGGCGCTTCTGCTTGACCAGTAGTTGAAGAGCGCGATAGCGGCGACCGCCGGCCGGGATCTCGTACATCCCGGTCTCATTGCCGTCGCCATCGAGCACGGGTCGCACGGTGAGACTCTGCAGGAGCGTGCGCCGCGCGATGTCCTCGGCCAGCTCCTCGATGGCGACGCCGGCATTGATGCGCCGCACATTGGACTGGCTCAGCACGAGGTTGTTGAAGGGGATGTCACGCGATGCACTGAGCGCGATCTTCTGAGTGGTCTTCGTCATGATGGTTCTCCGCGGCGGGCAGCCGAGAGCCACTCTCTCGACCTTCAGCCCGCCGCGAAACTCACCACCCCTCTCTTCCTCTGGCCACGTCTCACCCGCGCTCGCGCAAGGCGGCTTCCGCCTCCCGCAGACGCCGTTCGTCGAGCACGATGCGGCCGGCTCTCCGCGCAGCTTCCGTATAGACGGAAAGCGGGAACGTGCCTTCGAAGTAGAGATCACGTTCGATGCCGAGCCCGAACGCAAGGCGCACCGTCGCCATCTCGATGAGGCTGAAGCTGCCGAGTTCCGGACAACCAAAGCCGAGGTCGGCGAGCCCGAAGAGCGTGTCGTTGTCTTCATCGAGTTCGGTCGCGAGCCATGTGGCGGCACCGACCGGATTGAAGAACTTGACGATGGGTATGTGGTCGAATTCGCGCAGACGACCGTTGGCCAGCAGACGGTCTCGCAGCTCTGGTGTGAGGAGGATCATGCCGCGGCCCTCCCCGCGCTCGAGGGCACGTTGCCGGCTTCGGGCAGGAAGCCGAGCAGATAGTCGGCGGCCTTGCTGGCCAGCGACGCGGCACGCACGATGGCGCGGTTGTCCTCGCGCAGCACTTCGAGCCAGGACGCGAGATAGTCGGCGTGGCGGACGGTCGGCGTGATCCCAAGCGACGCGCAGCAGAAGGCGGCGTTCATTTCGGCAACCAGCTCCTCGAAGGCATACTTGCGCGATCCGAACGAGTCGGAGAGATCGCGGTTGAGCCTCGATGAATGGCCCGAGGCATGACCGAGCTCATGCAGCGCCGTTCTGTGCCAGTTGATGGGCTCGAAGAACGCCGGCGGTGGCGGCACCTGCACGTAGTCCTGCGAAGGATTGTAGAAGGCGCGGTTGCCGCCGATGCGAAAGTCGATGCCCGTCGCCTTGATCAGCGCTTCGACGCGCGGCTCGATGGTGCCGGGCGGCGGTGGTGGCGCGGCCGTGGCGATCTCATCCGGGAGGTCATCGATCTGATCCGTATTGAAAACAGTGAGTCGTTTCAGGAAGGGGATTGCGCGCGCTTCACCACCGCTCTGCGCAGCACGCCGCTTCGCATCATCCGGAATGAATCGGTCCGCGTAGACAACGGTGGTGCCTCGCTCGCCTTTGCGGACATGGCCGCCAAGCGCCAGCGCTTGCCGAAACGTCAGCCAGCTCTGACCGGTGTACGCTTTCTCTATCACCTCCCCCCAGAGAATAAGGACGTTGATGCCGGAATACGCTCGGTTCGTAGATGCATTCTTCGGCATGGCGAGCTGCGCCTTGGCCGAGGGCGCGTCCCAAGGTTGCACCCAGGGGAAGCGGCCCTTCTCGAGCTCGGCAATGATCTTGTTGGTGATGTCGTCGTAGAAGTTGGTCCGGTCGCCGCCGGAACGCTTACGCGTGGTTGAACTGGACATCGCGGGTCTCCGCGACGGGTCGGCGAGAGCCTCTCTCTCACCTCTTCAGCCCGTCACGACGACCGCCGCGCTCCTCTGCCTCTCTCCTCGGCAGCCGGCCGGCGGCCGCCCACCGGTCGCGTTTGAATCGCGGGCAGCCGCGTTGATCGACGAGTGGAGTGCCGTTTCTCGTAACGTCGTCGTCCCGCGCCACGGGACCGTTACCCGTATGGGCCGAGACCCGCCGAGCGGGGCTCGGGCGAGCGGCCGAACGCCGCGAGGTAGGGCCCAGTCGCGGCCGCTTGCGGCCGCGAGGCGCCCAACCCTTATCCAGAATCAAAAACCTCTGACGCTGGACGGCCGACTGAGAAACTATCAGAAACTGCTCTTCCGTGAGGACGAGTCCCACTCGGCGTGTTGCTTGCGCTCGCCTTCCCGACGCTTGTCGCCCGCCCGTCGACGGCAAGCTACAAGATGGCGTTCAATGGCTATGAAAGCGGTACCGAGCCGGTGGACGATGAATCCCAGTTGCGGTCATCGGTACCACCGTAGTCGGTGACGCGCGAGGCACCGCTGACCATGTCCGGAATCGGAGCAGCTTCGAAGACCGATAAGATATCGATTTCCTCGGCGATCTCGATCGCATCGTCGACCTCGATGCCGAGATAGCGCACCGTGCTCTCGATCTTGGAGTGCCCGAGCAGAAGCTGGACCGGTCGGAGGTTGACTGGTTTGCTGGCAGATCAGCACAGCTTTCGTCCCCTGCAGGGAGCGTGTGCCAAACTTTGAACGATCGGGTCCAAGGCTCGCCAGCCATTATTAGGCGAGCCGCGCGTAGCGGATGTCATCTATCCGCCTCGGCCATGACGACCGCGAACAAGAACTCTCCCGCGTTACGTCCCACAAGCGCAACATCGCCGCCGCGTCGTCCGGCGACTTCATGGCCTCCCCCCGCGGATCGCTCCACGACGGGCTTCCCGTGATTCGCTCCTCGTTCATGGATTTTCTCCTCAGCTAGCCGGGGAGGGGGCAGTTCTTCATGACGCGAAGGGGGCAGTTCGGGATGACGTTTGACAGGGGGCAAGGTCAACCCCACCGACCGACCAATCGATGCGCCAAATTGGCCGAGGTTGAAGGCACGGAACCGGCTATTGAACCGAAGATCTCAGAATTTGTAGTTGATGCCCGCACGCACAATGCGCAACTCGTCAAAGTCCGCTCGGACGGTTGCGGGCAGTCTCAAGTCTCCCAGATCCACGAACAGGTACTCGACTTTTGTGCTCCAGCTTCGATCGAGTTTGATTTCCAAACCGCCGCCGATCGTGTAGCCCATCAGAGTATCGCTGTTGGACGAGCCTAAAGCCGACGCATACACATCGGCCACCGCGAGGCCGCCGGTGACATAAGGCATCCAGCCATTCAAATCCACACCGAGCCTACCGCGAACGGTCCAAAGCCAATCCACGGAGCTCGTGTAGAGATTGAGAGGCCCACCAGAACCGGACACATCAACGAACGAAATATCGGTCTCGATACCCCAGACGATCTGGCCGGCCTGTAAATTGTATCCCAAGGTACCGCCGCCCACGAACCCATCCATATCGAATCGACCCGATGACGCACTAAACGAATCGGTATGGACGGACGAACCCCAACCGTATCCAGCCTGCGCACCGACGTACATGCCGGTCCAGAGGTAGCGAGGTGGAGCAAACTCGTGACCGTCCTTCATGGAACGATGCCCGCCCCCCAAGTCGGCGGCCAGAGCAGACGGCACTCCAACCGGGGCAATCAACGGCAATATCAACGTAGCAAACCTTAGCGCTCGCATCGAGATGCGCTCCTTGCTCGATAGTCTTTGCGCTGAACATGCTGTAGTGGCAGAGATTCGACTATCCAAAATCCATCAATGCTTGCGCGCTGCACGGCAATGATCGTCGCGCGTTGCCGACCGGCAACAAATGCAATCCAGATCGCGCAACTCTGTGCGATTTGCGAAGTCGGCGTGAGCGATAGCTCCAACGGGAAGCTGCACAGGTAGCCCAACATCATTGTCTGCCGATTGACGATCTTCACGCGTCACAGGGGCTGACTAGTTTGCATGCCCAGAGTAGTATGATTGCATTTGCGACCATTCCTGCAGCCAATAGCAACAAACTGACAATCGCGCTCTCAGCCTCGAGCAAACGGGAGGCTAGCAACGACCAGGGCATGCTCAGAGCAACCGCGAACACGCCAGAGAGCGGGTCTGGCTCCAACCCGAACGCGCCCATATTGCTGAGCGGCACGATCGCGAGTGCCGCCACGCAGGCAGTAATGTAGGCGATCCGAGCAAATCTGCAGGCTGGCCTCAACATTTCTCCTAGCTCCCTTCCGGGTTCGATGGCATCGAACGATGTCGGCGCAAGTTTGTGGTGCGACGGCTTTCGATTTGAGGCGCAAGCGCCACTCGGATAGCTTCGACTACTTCACTTGCGCGATCAGCGAATGCTTCGAGTTTCATTAGTTTGGCGGTGACAGGACGAGGGCAGGAAATGCAGAGACGAGGACCTGACCATTGGCTTAACGCTCGGCGATCATCCTTCCAGCCCCAGCTCAGAGAGCCAGAGAAATCGTCGCTCGATCTTTGGTCGTGGGCCGAGCGGCTGTCCGTGATTGGTCTATTCTGCCTGGCCCTCGGCTACACGACCTATTTGACTCAAGGCGTATTGGTCCCGATTATTCTGGCATGGGTTGTTGGTACTATCCTTCTGCCGTTGGTCGATGTCGCCACGAGATGGCATATGCCGAGATCCGCATCAGTCATCTTGATTTCGGCTGCGGCCTTGATCACGACGCTTGGTATCATTGGCTTGCTTTCGACGCCGCTGACCTACTGGATAGGGCGTACTTCCGAGCTCGGGGCGCTCCTCAGGCAGAAGATGGAGTTGTTGAGCCAGCCCCTCGCTCTGCTCGATGAGATGGGCAAAGCCTTGGCTGAACTCTCCGGTCGCGCGCCGCAGGCCATCACAGTGGACACTGGCAGCACGAGCATCATCGGGGGCGTGCTTTCCGTGCTGACGCCATTCGTCAGCGAGTTTGTCTTGTTCTTTTTCGCCATGATCTTCTATCTCCTCTACCAGCGGGAGATCAAAACCGGCATCGTCTACTTTTTCTCGGGCGATGGTGCGCGGATCGTTGTGCGCAATATCCTCGACGATGCGGAGCGTAACGTAAGCCGATTCTTCGGTACGCTGTTCCTAGTCAATGTCGCCCTCGGCGCAGTAACAACGGTCATGACGTGGGCCGTTGGGCTCCCGCATCCCTTGCTTTGGGGCGTCCTCGCAGGCGTGCTGAATTTCATTCCCTATATCGGCCCGGCCGTCACCATCGGCCTTTTACTCGTGATCGGCTTGATCAGCTTCGCTACGATCGGCAACGCCTTGATCGCGCCGCTGGCATTCCTCGTTATCACCACGTTGGAGGGACAGGTCATCACCCCGACCGTTGTCGGTCACAGGCTTACGCTCAATCCGTTCCTGATCTTTCTGTTTATCGCCTTCTGGACGTGGATGTGGGGACCGGTTGGAGCATTTCTCGCGGTTCCCTTGCTGATCTCAGCTGCGATTGTCGTACGGCACCTCTCGCACACTGCCGAAGGGGTAGAATCTGCCTAGGATACCTCCCCTCACTTGCCGCGCCCGACCAGAAAGCCTGCAAGTAGCCCGATCCAGACGAGCTGCACCGGCTTCACATCTCCCAACACCCCCTTGGCCGCCATCAAGCCGAGTGCTTCCTTCTTCATTCCCGTGTTGCCGAACATTTCGATTAGCTTGGCAACGGTCGCTTGCACATCTTCCGAGCCTGCACTTGTCTCCGAATCTGCGGTGCCCAAAGGACGGATTTTGTTCGGAGAAGCATGTTCATGGGCAACGGAACCAACTGACGCTGCCTTGTCCGCTGCGGTCGAGGCGTGACGGGCGAGATATATCGCCCAACACATGATGGCTGCGGATAGTCCGGCGAACATGCCGGCTATGGTGCCGAGCGTTGCTTTCACGCCGTAGATAGCGACGAGCTCGTCATAAATAAGCCAGGTGGCGAACGCTACGGCAACCGCCATGAGGACGCCGGCGAGGACCCAGAGAGCTGCGAGCTTTGCCTTTTCCTCGATCTCCTCCTCAACTCGGGAAGTAGTCTTCGATATCCAACCCGCCATCAATCGACCAAGCATGGGAGGCCTCGGCTATCTTCCATCAGATTTAGTCATCCAACCGAGAATGAGGCCAACCCCCACAGCAATGAGGACCGCCTGCATGGGATTTCGCTCAATCGAGGTTTCGAACTCCTTTGCCAGCGCGGATGCCTTTTGCGCGGCTTCGGCGGCTTCACCGCGCACAGCCTCGCCCGCGCTACCGGCCAACCGGGAGATCTCGGCCTTTAGGGTTTCGATTTCCGCCACGAGCGTGGAGTGATCCAGACGCGGCTGAACCGCGTAAGCCCATACCTCAACTTCGCGTTCCGCTTGCTCCCTGGCTTGGCCATACCGCTGCTGAAGGAGAGCAATCAGCCTGTCCCGCCCGCCCTTGATGACGTCGAGATCAGCATGGGTGAGATTGGACCATTGGTCTAGCACATGTCCCTTGACGATTTCCCAATCGCGTTCCACACGGTCCCAGCTCATGTGCTACCGCCTCCAATTTGGATTGCGCTCAGGCCAAGCAACTCTGTCCTACCTGCTCCGAGCAACCTCGTACACGTCGTCGTGACGAACGAGCCTGCCGCCATCGAAGTCGGTTTCGAGGAAGTACCCGAACACGACAGGCACTCGTCGTCTGAGTTTGACGTATCGCATTTCCTCGATCTTAGATTGCTCGTCCGCCCACTCAGTTTCACGTCCGTGCAACCAGGCTGCCAGCGCGAGGGCCTTCTCCACGCGAACACAGCCGTGCGAGAACAGGCGCTTACTTTCATTGAAGAGTGCGGGCTGATCCGTATCATGGAGGAAAACCCCGTCTCCGCCCGCGACGAGAATCTTGACCTTGCCCATGGGGCCGGAGTTGGAGGGCGGAATGTAGAAAAGGTAGTCTAAATCAATGAGGTCTCGAGATGTAACCGTGAGTGGCGCACCTCTTGCGCCTTGACGCCAATCAACAGGCACTACCTGAAATAGATCGTCGACCCGCTTTTGCGGCTTGAAGAGGTTGTACCTGTTGTCGCGCACCATCATTCCGCCGCTAACGCGGGAATCCAAACGCTCGAAGCCGATGCTTGCTGGCGCACTCCAATCTGGAAACCACTTTGTCGAGATCATCGTTCCGCGAAATACCGGCGTCGGCGCCTCCTTCGTGCCAATGACGACTTTCGATCGCACGGCAACATTGCCGTTGCGGTCAAATGCATAGAGCGTCTGGCTTGGAAGGTTGACCAGTACGAACATCCGTCCAAATGGTAGTTTGCGGCGAGCCTGAGCAGCTGTCTTCGCGAAGTACCGAGAGCGTGGAATGGCTTCCCGGATCTCGTCGTGTTCATTCTGTTTGCGCGTGAGATAGCCCCGGGCTTCATCTGGCAGGTCTTGCGCCTTGACAGAGCAGGCCAGGAACGTCACTGCGGCGCAGATACTCGTTGCCCAGAGCGAAGTGTTGACTATCGAACGCTCACCCATGCGGGTCTCCTATCAGAAGCAATGGAATTTAGGGCTCAGGTGCGCTTGAGCAGCTTTGCGAGCACGAGCAGGATCGCGGCGCCGAGCGCTGCCGTCAGTATCGCTCCCAACAACCCGCCTCCTAGCGCCAGACCCATGCTGGGAAACAGATATCCGCCAATGAGCGCGCCGAGAATCCCGACGATCACGTCACCGACCAGACCGAGCCCGCTTCCGGTCACCAGGAGAGCGGCAAGCCACCCAGCGACGCCGCCGACCACGACAATAATAGCCAGCCCGATGAGAACACCGAGGCCTGAGCCCAATGTAGTTTCCATATCACCCCCCGTTGGCTCTACGGCGGGGTTAAAAGGACAACCCCACCTCTCCGACACCACTGTGCCCTCGACTCCCCGAGCGCATCAATCGATCGGGCAATGCCTCCTTATGTGACCGGCTCGCTCGTTAGTACCGAGAAATCATCAGGCGTACTGCGGGTAGTTCGTGGTGCCCGTGCGTCGGTAATCAGCAACGTGGTGCCAGCATGAAATGTCCGCGCGATCTCTTGGGCTCTCGCCCTGTCCCTGAAAACGACGCGCTTCATGGCCCTATCGGCTTGCCAGCTCACGATGTGGGCATCCTTGCGGGACTTCCCGATACCGAAGGAGAGCCACAAAAGGCTGCTGCCGTCGGCCGCCGGCCCGATCAGGGAGTACGTGTGCGTGCCGATGGGACGGTTCCCTTCGCTGAAGTCAACCGGATAGGAACCGACGAGATCGCGATCACGCGTCACATACGCCAGTCCGTCGCCGCGGGAGATGACAACGGATGTAATCGGATACTGCACCTTGGCTTCCCACGGTGAATGCACGCGCTTCTCTGCAACACTGCCGCTGATCGCTCGGACTTCGCTCTCTGCGACTTCAGAAAGGAGTGCTCCGGGGTGAGCAATCTCCCGGGGCTGCGTGCGCTCGTCGGCGATGATCACAATCGTTCCGATATGCGTTACGCCATACAGGAGTTCGGAGAACTTTCGCGGCAGCCGAACACATCCATGCGACGCGGGATAGCCCGGTAGATTTCCCGCATGAAGAGCAATACCACCCCACGTCAGGCGCTCCATATTGGGCATCTGCGCGCCCTTGTAGATGGACGAGACGTGGTCGCGTTGCTTCTCGAGGATCGTGAAAACACCCGTAGGCGTCCGATGCCCTGGGCGCCCTGATGAGCAAGTCGATACGCCGATCTCGATGCCGCCGCGGTAGATATGAACCAGCTGCTCAGGCAGCGATACGATCACGGTCACCGGGCCTTCCGGTGATTTCTCGGGGTGCCACTTGAACTCTCCGGCCCGGAGTTGTGTGCCAGTTCGTCCAGGCCCTGCGACCCCATCGGCGGCCAATGGCAAGGTGACGGCACCCAAACACAATGAAAGAAAATTCCGCCTGGACTTCATCGTTACTCCGCGCTGCACTGCCTGCTATGTAGATCTGCAAGGTGTGGTCTCGGACTGTTCGAAGTCAACCATGATTCGCAATCTGAATATCTCTGCGCGCCCATGGATCAGCGCAACGCGAGCGTCACCCCAAGCGCAGGCGCGCACGAGCGAGTGTCTTCGACGGCAGCTCACCAAACCTAGCCATGTAGACATCGGCGAAGCGACCAAGATGGAGGGCGCCTGACTTCATGAGGATCTGGGTGACATTATCTTCGGCGCCGGGCCGCAGAAGCATCTCGCGGGCCCGTTGCAATCGGCACTCCATCAAGAAGCCGTGCGGCGTCGTGCTTCGATACTGACGAAAATCGATCTGCAGTGCCCGCAAGCTTGCACCGGCTGCCGAGGCAACGTCACTCATCGAAATAGGTAGATGCGCATTGGCTCGGATGAAGGCCTCCGCGCGCTTGAGCTTGATCGGGCCCGCTGCGAGCTCGCGCCGATCCGTGTAGGTCAGCGCATCAATCCAATGACTGGCGACTAGATCTATAAGGAGGTTGCTGGCAGCAACGCCAGCTTGAGCGTTGTGTAGCAAGTGATCGGACGCGTCCAACTCCTGCACGAGGTAGTGCGCATACCTCCGCGCTGCTTCTGCCGCGCCATTCGCCGAAGCAACACCCGGACCCTCGAGTGCCACGTCGGGTGGGTCCTGGAGCTGATGGCGGATCCGCTCCTGGACGACGTCCCTCGGGAGCTTGATGAGGACCCCGAGATAGTCCCGGCTCAGCCTGGTCTTCCTTTCACCCACGCCGACGACGAGCACCTCTCCGGGGCCGGCGTTTCTCGTCTCGCGCCGCCGCTCCACCTCGATGGCGCCGGAGATTGGAAATAGCACGGCCACGCGGTCTTCGTCTGCGAGCCAGATCTCATGGCCGGATGACCTAACCGTTGATAAGTAGGCTTGATCGATCGCCACCATTGCACTGGACAGCGACTGGTACGCGCGATCGAGAAAAGAGAAACCGTAAAGCCCAGGAAAGCCTGTCAACACGAGCTCGTGCGCCTCCGCGCTACTTTTCGCCACGAGCGACTTGTGCCGCGCAAGCGGCTGCGAAGGGGTCTGAAATCGCGAGCGCTTTGAGATGACCCTGTTCATTGACGACCTTTTGGCGCGCTAGCTTACCAATGCGAAAATATATCCAATTTGCGCAGCTTTATTGACCTTGCTCCAAGGACCCGACATTGAGATTGCAACCATAATACACTGGCGTATCCAAATTCAATGGCTGGCACAATCTCTTGGTCTTGCCCTCGATCGTAAAGAAGCTGATCAATGCAATTCACGACAATCGGCCCCGCGCTCGTCCTTGCCTTGGCTCTCCAAATCCACTCCACGCAAGCTATTGCCCAGGGTCCGTTTGCGCTGCATGAAGGCCAGCGCCTAATTACCCATTTCACCAACGAGTTTGGACGCGACGCGGACGCGACAACGACAATTGCTTCCGTCTCATCGTCCATGATCCAGTTGAGCTACTCCAGCTCGCGAGGGCTCAATGTTGGCCGCAGCATCAGCGTGTCGGACCGGCAGACGGCCGATGCTTACGTGCTTGGATTTGCGCCTCGTATGCCCGAATTCATTCCGAATTCTACGTCGCTCGGCATCTCCGCGCGCGTTCTAGAGACTCTGCGCTCCACGGGCGCCGCGTCGCTCACGCTCATCCATTCAGCGCAGTTGGAGCGCATTGATTGCAGCCTAAGAGCGGACGAAATTGATATCAAAATTCCAATGATCATCGAAGATCGCGTCGCGTCGATCCCTGCCGTCAAGGCGAGGATTCAATGCGAGGCGGATGGTCAGCGTGGCCGCGGAGAGTTGATTATTGCAAATGACGTGAACAATCCGGTGCTGATCGAATCCTTTCTTCACTTCTCGTGGGAGGAAAGACCTCGGACAGAGCGCATCACACGCGTTGTTGCTGGGCCCGGCCTGCATCGGGACATGGTGCACTCGCTTCGGACACTCGGGACGTACGATATCTATGGGCTTCATTTCAATTTCGACGAATCCTCTCTGCGCCCCGACACTGCGCAGCTTGTCGGTGAGATTGCGCAGATGCTCAAGGAGAATCCGAGCTGGATCATCAGGATCGCCGGGCACACGGACTCAGTTGGCGGTGACGAATACAATCAGCGGCTGTCGACGGCGCGCGCAGAGTCAGTCCGCAGGGCCCTCATCGAGGAAGGGATCGACTCCGCACGCGTTGCTGCCGTTGGCTATGGGGCGAGCCGCCCCATCTCGGGCAACGATAGTCTCGTCGGGCGCGCCATGAATCGGCGGGTGGAGTTTCGACGATTGGACAGGTAGCGAAGGTCGATGCTTGAACAGAGCAGGCCATATCGGCCGACACGGAATCGCCTAGGCCAGGGTTGGGATGGTGGATGATATCGAGTGCCTTGCGTGCGGCGCCCTTGTAGAGACCTATCCTGTACCGACCGAGCGAATGAGCGGCTGGTGCTTCCCGTGTCAGAGGCACGTTAGAATCGATGCTCAGAACGATCGTATGCGTGGCTACAGGGATGATCGTCTGTCTGAAGCATCGGATACTCGGAATTCGCATATTCGCGATCGTACTCGAACGAGGGCGCTGCAGAGCAGACGTAAGGTCGCCAAGATGTTGGGAGGAGTGCGTAATGGGCATAGTCACGAGTGAGAAGCGCAAACCTCGCGTTCGCACTCTGCTCATGTTCGTGGGTGCCGGATTACTACTCGGCATTCCGCTCAGGGCAAGCCCCGGAGATCCCTTTCTGACAAGCACTTTCGGCGCTTTGGTTCTCGCAGCGGAAGCCTCGAGCCCGAAAAATAGAACCGAGCGCGTGACCTTTTCTGAAGGCGCAACGAGTGCCACGATCGAAGGAGATATCGTAGGCTATGAGACGGTAGACTATGTGCTCAGGGCCAACAAGGGGCAGTACATGAATGCCAGTATGGCCACGAAGAATACAGCCACCTACTTCAACATCCTGGCTCCGGGGCAGGATACGGTGGCCTTCTTCAATGGCTCGGTCATGGAGAATCAGTTCGAGGGCCCGCTCCCTAAGACCGGCGACTACAAAGTGCGCGTCTATATGATGAGGAGCGCGGCCCGCCGCGGCGAGCGAGCAAACTATCGCCTGGAAGTCGTCATCGACGGAAGGTAAAGGCGGGCGTGCCAAACCTTCCGCACCCTTGCTATTGAAGCTGAAGCGTCACATCAAAAGACGCTCGCGCTTGGCTCGTATTGTAGACCTCGACCACATGCTCACCATCCAGCCAGAGCTGGCCCCGATAGTCATTTCCGGCGCGCGCTGATTCATAGAGCGTGTGCCGGTCCGGAGTGAATATGTTGAAGTATGTTCTATTATTGCGCGTGTACAAATGGACCTGGAGGAATTTCCGATTACCGCCGCGAAACACATAGCGGACGGATTCTCCCGGATACAGTGACTCACGAAACTCTTGCACCGCGTTACCGCGGAAATCAACGTTGACCGTTCGCGTCTGCGGCTCGCTTTCGGGGAGCGGGGTTGCCGTCGAGCCGCCGGCCGGCTGATTGACAACAAACTGGATGATATTGCCGCCGTGCCTGTCGAAGCTGCATTGAAATGTTTCAGTCCGCCCGCTCACCCAAGCGGTACCGTTCACAGCGTGCGTGCCATCGGTTCGCTGTCCTTCGTACTTCGTCTCCACATCCGGCAGCCGCGTATGAATGACCTCATGTGCCCGAATGCGGCACACCTGCATCATCCTCTCGGGGCTGCTTGCATTCGCGGTCTGCACTAATGGAAGCATTACTGCTGCGATAGCTGCGGGAAGAATAAGCACGCGAACTGACGGCATATTGGAATGCTCCGGGAGACTGAACATCAAGAAGTGATCCGCGCGAGCATCGGCGGAGTCCACTCAGTGAGTGGCCTTCACGCTTGCAGTCAATAGCCGCGCGCATTTTGGATAGGCTTTCGCGGATCTCGATAATCCTTGGCGGCAGGTGCGCGGCGTCGCTTTGACCGAGCCCGCTGGTCTCGTGCTCACTTCGCCCGCTTCTCGAAGTCGAGCGGCCACGACACTAGTAACATTCTCGAGCCGAGCGATGTTGCTGCGTGACTTCCGCTAACTCTGGAGACTGTGTGAGAACGCACCGTTCGGGCGGATACGGTCGATGGCTCGGTCGCTGACGGCATTTCGGCCGGATAGAGGATCTGAGCGCCGCTCTCAACCTCCTGCCTCGTTGGTGCGCGATCTGAGCGCGCTCTCAACGTAACAATGAGCCCTTCTCACCCCTTCATCGCCTTCACCAATCCGGGAACGCCGAGGATCGCGATCGCGCGCGTGATGTTGTAGGCGAGCACGTGCAAGGACATCTCGGTCGCGACGTGCATCAGCGTCTTCATCTTAAAGTGCGTCGCGCCCATCCAGGCCTTGATCGTCCCGAACGGATGCTCGACCGTCCTGCTGCGCAGCGGGATCTTGGCGGGATCGTCGTCGAGCCGCTTCTGGACGCGCTCCAGGATGGATTCGTGTTCCCAGCGTTTGACGCGTCGCTCCTTGCCGGTGCAGCACCTGTGCTTGATCACGCAGGTCACGCAGTCGTTCGTCCAGTAGTTCCGGACTGTCTTACCGTCCTGCTCGTTCGTGTAGTGGTAAGGGAGCCATCTGCCAGCCGGACACTCGTAGGCGTCCTTCTCCGCGTCATAGACGAAGTCAGCCCTGTCGAAGCGACCCACCGCTGCGGCATTGGAGGTGTGCGGCTTTGAGACGGTGACGGCGATTCCCGCCTGCTCACACGCAACGATTTCCTCACCCTTGTAGTAGCCCTTGTCGGCGATCGCCTCGATCGTATCGCCGGCCATCGCATCGCGCGCCTTGTGCGCCATCATCGACAGGGCATCACGGTCGTAGCCGAGGTTCGTCACCTCATGCGCGACGATCAAATGGTGCTTGGTTTCGACGGCACTCTGCACGTTGTAGCCCACCACCCGGGGCTGCTTGCTCGTTGTCGCCATGGCCCGGCAGTCGGGATCGGTCAGCGATACCTGCGTCTCGCCGGTCGCATCCATCCGTTCTTCGATGGAGCGCAGCGTACGTCCCTCCTTTCGGTAATGCGCGAGCTTTTTGATCACACGCGACAGCCGCGCTTCGATCGGGTGCATGCCGGTCTTGACCAGAACCTCGTCAGCACGGTCGAGCTCACCCATGTACCGGTCGATCGCGGCGTCGATCTCGCCGAGGCGCCGCCTGAGCTTCTCACGCGTATAGCTCTTGGCCTTGGCGTTCACGGCTTTGAACTTGCTGCCGTCGATCGCGACGAGGCTGGCGTCCAGAAGATCAATGTCGCGACAGAGCGCGACGAACTGCCGGCAGACCCTGCGGATCGCAGGGCCATTGTCGCGACGGAAATCGGCAATAGTTTTGAAGTCAGGCTTCAAGCGGCCGAGCAGCCAAATCAGCTCCAGATTGCGTGCGCATTCGCGCTCCAGCCTGCGCGATGACTGCATCTGGTTGAGATAGCCGTATACGTAGAGCTTGAGAATCGTCGCCGGATGGTATCCGGGACGCCCTGTCGCCTCGGGCTCAATGTCGAAGCCAAGCGCGGCGAGATCCAGCATGTCGACGAAGGCATCGACCGCGCGGACCGGATTGTCGTCGTCGACATAATCATCGATGCAGTCCGGCAAGAGGGTAGTCTGGCTTCGATCAAGCCCTTTGATGAACCGCTTCATATGAGCCCCCGCTCGCGATGCGGGAACGATAACATGCTTCGCTCACCACCCCGCGTTTTCACACAGGCTCTCTGCATCGCAACGATAAGGCCACTAAATCCGATTGTTGCGAAGTGGGTAGTGGCCTTGCGCGCTGGAAGGCAATTGGTGGATCTGCCGGCGTTCAAATTTGGACACTAGCGGAATCAGGCGCGTCCCGGCAGCCCTCTGACGCGAGCGTGCGTCCAGGTCATGCGGGTGGGACCGACGATCCCGGCGACGGATTGGCCGCGGAAGGGCTCGAGCGCCGGCTGCCACGGTGCCAAAGTGAAGGTATCCTCACGGCGGATGACGGCGATCTTGCCTGTCGGCGTCGTGATTGCGTGATCGTAGGTGCCGGTGATCCGGGCTCCGGGCGTGGGTGGCACGAAGGCGGCGTTGAGGCGCCGCGAGACATCGGCAGCGATGTTCTGGGTCTCAGCCTGACGCAGTTCCTTCATCATGTCGGCGCGCGGCACGTGCTTGCCGTCCTGCGCTTGCTCGATGAGCTCCTGGCTGGCGAGCCAATCGACGCGCGCCTTGAGGGCTTTGTCGGCCTCGGCCGTGAAGCCCGTCGTCCGGATCTCCGGCTGCCACCTGGTCACGATGGCCTGGTCCAGCCAGGTCGGCCCCTCGTAGGTCGGCTGCCGGTCGAGGTCGGTCGCGGACAGTAGATGCACGCGGGGCACCGATGATGGCTTCTCGTTGAGGCTGCCACCGGCCAGGGCAACGATGTTGCCACGCGCCGGCACAGCTTCTGCCTTGAGTCGGCCGAGATCGGCATAGTGCACGCGGCCGTCGACGGCATCGATGATTACCCAGGTGCGATCGGTGATCTCGTCGACCATGCCGACGTCGACCACCTTGCCGACGAGCGGCGCCTTGCGCGGTCCGCGTTCGAACAGCGCCATGGCGGCCGCACTGCGCTCGATGCCGGCTTCCTTCAGGGCACGCTGCATCATCTTGAACTTGTCGGCACGATCGCCAAGCTGGCGCAGCTTGGTTTCGGCATTGGCGTCGAGAGACCATACGCCGGCTTGCCGTTCCGCAGCGAGCCCCAGGCGCTGCAATGTCCTGAGCCGTCCAATCCGCAGTGTCCGCTGCGTCGGATCATTCTCCTCCTCGGCGGTGATGACGAGGATGCTGTCCTTGGCACGCGCCATGAGCTGACGGTCGAGGCGTGTCAGACGCTCCTGCCCGACTTCGTCGAAGAGCTTCTGGATGCGCTCGAGCTGCGTCTCGGGGCCGAGCTCCAATGTCACCATGGCTTGGGCACGGGCACGCACGCCATGGCCGATGTAGTCCCTGGCAATGACGAGGTCGCGGCCCTGGGCGTCGCGGCCGCGGATAACGACGTGAGTGTGAGGGTGTCCGGTATTGAAGTGATCGACCGCCACCCAGTCGAGCTTGGTATCGAGGTCTCGTTCCATCTGCGCGAGGAGGTCGCGGATGAACGGCTTCAGGTCGGGCAGCCGCCCGCTGTCCTCAGCGGAGACGATGAAGCGGAACTGATGCGGGTCGTTCGCCGAGCGCTCGAGGAAGGCGCGATCATCGACATCATTATGCTGCGCATCGTACAGCCGACCCACATCTCCGTCCCGGGTGACGCCATCGCGCTGGATGTATTTGAGATGTGCACGCGCGGCGCCCATATCGCCGTCGGTGATGCGCGTGTAGCGCGCCTTGACGATGACGCGGCGGCTGCCTGGCGCAATGAGGCCGGCGGCCGCGCGCACACCAGCGCCCATCCCCCGTTTCGGCATTGCCGATGTGATGTGGCCGCGCTGCTGCGCGGCGCGTGCGCCGGCACGACCGGTCTCCCTGAGCACCTGCGTATTGGTGCGCAGTTGCGCGTTGCTTGCGGTGTCGCGGATGCGTCCGAGCTTCGGCTTGAAGTCGTCTTGAACCATGGTGATCCCCCAATGATGCGTTGTGTGGGGAGATGTTGCGAAGCCCGATCTCGTCAAGACGGAGTCGTGCAAAGTGCCCGATTTACAAGGCGTGTTTCGTGCGCTGACTCTACGCGCATATAATTGGAGTCGCGTGAAGCCCAGTAACGACGGCGCTTCTTTGCATCAACGACTCCATCTTTTTATCTTGATGTCCTTCCCAGCCAACTCAGACTGCACTTCCGCCCTGAAATTACGCCCGAAAGAGGCACTGGAGACCGTCATCCGCAGCCTCTTAGCAGCGTGTCGAAGGAGCTCCGGAAAGGGGA
>JBFWOB010000060.1:0-20096 GCA_050250755.1 Hyphomicrobiaceae bacterium | reverse complement strand
GGTCCTGCTCGCCCCACGTCAGTTCCTGCTCGAGGTCGAGGCGCTCGATCTCACCGAAAAACCCACGCTCAACGCCGGCGAGGGGGCCGTACAGCCGGAAATGGCAGATCGTCAGCAGCGCGAGGGCTTCGGTTGGGCTATGGGCCGGGCAGCGAAGAACGCCGGCCGCCGCGTCCTCGAGCATATCAAGGTCAGCGTCGAGCACGTCGTCATCCTGACCGGCGTGAGCGCGCATCTGTGCGCACACGCGCTCATAGCGTGCGATCGCGGACCAGAAATCGGGATTGTCGGAGGGAAGGGGTTGAACGGCGAGGGCGGGGCTCGCGGCGAAGGCCGGGATGCCTAAAAGGGCGACCCGGCGGGACAAGGCACTCAGAGACATGACTCAGGCTCCATTAAACGGCAACACGGAACATCCAAAAAAGTAGATAACGGCTAAAATAGATGGTTAAGATATGGTTGTGTCAACCGGTTTCAGTCATGTCGTCCAATATCGTTGCGTAATGCCGATTCGCGTTTTACGAATTGCGCTATGCAACACGAAGAAATCACCCCGGAGCAGTGTCGCGCGGGACGTGCCCTGATCGACTGGACCCAAGAGCGCTTGGCAGAGGCGGCCGGCGTGGGCTTATCGACGTGTAAGGATTTGGAGTCTGGGAAGCGTACGCCGCGTCGGATCAGCATGCGGGCCTTGCGGAAGGCTCTGGAAGATGCCGGCGTTGAATTTCTCGGCGACGGTGCGCAGTCGGAAGGGGGCGGCCCTGGCGTCCGGCTTCAACCGCAGACACGGAAATAGCGCCGCCGGCGGGGTTGGGAGGACCGGCGGCGCCAATATGCGCAACGTCCCCATGGTGGCCCGACAAGGTAAATTAGCCGTTACCGAAATCGCCCGATTGACTGAACGGCCTTTGTTTCGCGTGAAGTAGGACGGAACCCTCTACCGGCCTGACCGTATTGCTGGAAGAGCGGCGGCACCAATACGGTCCGCCGTCCCGCCGCCGTACCTCCGGAGTGCACCCATGACCTCCCTGAAGGAAGAACTGCTTGATGAGGCGAAGCAGGACGCCCAGCAAATGGCTGCTAATGCCCAAGAAAAGGTATCTCGCTTTGCTTCGAACGCGGAGGCGAGAGTGTCCGAGGCGATCGCTCCTTTCGGCAAAGTGGAGCGCAATTTTGAAGCCGCTGTACTGAAATCGGTGCGCGAACAGCCGACGGCCACGCTAGCGTTCTTTGCTGGGCTAGGGTTTATCCTTGGCGCGCTGTGGAGGTCCTAATTAGGTACGGCCTCGCCGCCCGAACGATGGCGCACTTGGCACGCTCTGGCCGTCCTTCAGCCACCTCACTCCGATCTCATCTTCGCCCTGCCATAGGAGAGATGCGCGATAGCGGCGGCCCATCGCGTCTTCGACCTCGAGAATCAACGGCAGCCACTCGGAAGTCGCGCAGCGCAACCGTGCGCCTCCCTCGTAAAGGTCCAGACAACGCGCGGGCAGGCTCTGATCGCCGAAATGCACCTTTGCAGGACGGTTGGGCTCGAAACGGGGGCCTTCTAGTTGATGTGATCTCGGCGCCATGGGGGCTCCAGTTCTGTAAGATCAGAACACCAATAGGTAGTTTGGAGTTGCTCGCCGCAGTGCGACACCCATGAGCGCAGTTAACGCGGAGTTCTTCATGGAATCGATGGTGGTAATGGTGCCCGTAAGACACAATTATTGTGTCGCTGTGTCTCATAGTGACCGGTCGAAAAGCTTCGCTAGTTCTGATCAGTAATTTTCGTTGTTCTGAGTCACGCCGCGGCTCATCTAGCGGGCCTATGATTACATCTGGCTCTCAGATCCGCGCGGCTCGTGCCATGCTCGGGCTACGCCTCACCGATCTCGCTGATGACGCGGACGTGACCATGAACACGGTCCGCTATTGGGAGATGCACGCTACCATTCCCACAGACAAGCAGGAACCGGCCGCCGTCCAGGCGATGCGGGAAGCCTTCGCCCGTCGTGGTGTTGTGACGTTCGTTGAGCCCGCGCCAGGGGTTCGCTTCGTGTCCCCGCCGGCGACCGCTCCTGCAGCTCCGACGATAGCGAGGCTCTGATGGTGCAGTACATCCCCTTGCCGGAATACAAAGCGAGCCCTTTGCTTAACCTCGCGCCGCTGGCGAGCGCGCTGGATTCGCGACAGAGGGCGCAGCAAGCCCAGGCCGAGGCTGCCGAGAGCAAGCGGCGCTTCGATCTTCAGAACACGCGTGCGGACGCGCAACTCGGGATACAGCAGGCCCAGGAAGCCAGGTCAGCGAGTTCGGCGCCCCTGCAACAGGATCTATTGCGCGCACAAATCGAGGAAGCGCGCCGCAACGGCGCGACGGAGGCGCAATTGGCGCCGCTGAAGCTGCAGATGGTGAAGGCTCAAACCGGGCTGTACGAAGCACAGGCGAGCGCAGCGCGGCAGAAGGATGAGCTCAACACCACAATTTCAAGCATGATCCGGGGGGCGATCCCCCATTCTCCCGCTGCCAATGGGCCGCCGCCAGTCGACCCACCTGAAAACCCCATTCGTCAGCAAAGCATGACCGGCAATGCGCCAACGCCGTCACTCTACGTACCGCCGGATGCGAGTCCTCCCAGCCCGCTCTTGGAATTGACGCGTTCGCCGGACGGACAGACGCCGGGCACGGGGCGCGGCGGAACGCTCAATCCCATGCCGCGAGACCCGAACGTCATTCTCGCTCAAAACGGGCAGGGTCCGCAGCCGTCACCGCAGCCTAGCACCGATATGGTCCGCACGCCGCTGGGGCTGATGCCGATAGAGCAAGCGCAACGGCTCGGCTTCGCGCTCGGCCTCGCCGGGAAGGGTGACGCGGGCAGGATCTTCGTCGACGCCGCGAACCAAAACCGGCTCGGCAAGAAGGCTACCGGCGAAGTGGAGGACCAACTCATCAATCGCATCAGCGATCTGAGCGACCTTCAGAATATTCGCAGCAAGATCCAGCAAAACCCGAAGATGCTCGAGGTTTCGTCGAAGCTGAAGGCGACCGGACTGTCCTGGCAAGCCTGGATCGACTCCGGCTCAGTTTCGCCGGAGGATCGTAAGTTTCTCGGAGACTACCAGCGGTTCAGGACTGCGACCGTCGATCGCCTCAATAACCGCATCAAAGCGTTCGCCGGGGCCGCCGTATCGGGGCAGGAAAAGGAACGCATGTATGCGGCTAACCCGAACGAGAATGACGATCCGATCACGTTCGCGGCAAAGCTGGATGAGCAAATGAGCATCCAGCGCTACGCAATCGCCCGATACAACTGGCTCAAGACGCAAGGCTTGCAACCCGGCCAGATCAGAGAGCTTGCGCAGTCCGGTCGGATCGAAGGTTTCGCCGGGCTCGAGGATATGAAGGGCATTTACGACAAGCGCGCCGATCAATTGGAGCAGGAGCTTCGCCAGCGTCAGCCGAATTTGCAGCCCCAGCAGTACCGAGAGCTTCGTAATCGTCAGCTCAAGCAGGAGTTCGGCATCTGATGGGCGCCTGGGATGAGAACTTCGGCGGTGGCGTGACGACAGTGGCAGGTCCCGGTCCGGCAGCAGCGCCTGCGGCTCCGGCGCCCGCGGCGAGGTCGGCGTGGGATGAGAATTTCGGGACGACGCCGGCGCCGCAGGCGAGCGCCCCTTCGGCTCCCCCAGGGATGGCGGAGCCCGATGCGCCGACGTGGCTCGGCCGGCGTGTTCAGGACGTCATGGGCAAGAGTGATCCCCGCTACAAAGGGCTGCCCAGGATGGCCGACGTCATGAACCAAGATGGGTCGATGACCTTCGGCAATGCCGCGCGTGAGTCCGGCGCATGGCTCACCGGCGCTTCCGATAAGGACATGGCCGGCGTCTATAAGGGTATGCTCGGCGAACGCTTCGTGCGTGATGAGACCGACGCCAATGGTTATCCGGTGATCGTGTATCGAGGCCAGGACGGCCAGGAGGCGAAAGCCTACGTCAATCAGCCGGGCCTCGATTTACAGGACGCCGTACGGGGTGCAACCGGCATCGCGCCGTTCGTCGGAACCGGCATGATCGCAGGAAGCGCAATGAAGGGCGCATCGCTGCTTCCGCGCATGGTGGGGCAGGCACTCGGCCAAGGGGCCACAAGCGTTGCACAGGATGCGGCCAGTGTGGCCTCGGGCGTCTCCGGTGTCGATGTTAAAGGCTCGGCAGTGAAAGCCGGTGTCGCGGCGGCCGGCGGCGCTGCCGGCGAGGTCGCAGGGCAGGCGCTCGCTTATGGCTGGCGCAAGCTCGTGACGGAACCGCGCTACTTCAATCGTTCCACTGGCCAGCTCACTCCCGCGGGCGAAGATGCGGCGCGTTCGGCCGGGCTTGATCCTGCGAGCCTGCCGCAGCAATTCGCTCGGGACTTCGGTCGGGCAATGGCCCAGACGGGCGATCCCGTCACCGCGGCGTCGCCAGCGCTTCGCAATGAGTTTCGAATCCCGATGACGCAAGGGGAGATCAGCGGGAGCAAGAACCAGCTTTTGCGCGAACAGCAGTTGCACGGCGGCGCGTACGGCAAGGACGCCGCAGAGCATATGGACGCGTTCCGCAGGTCTCAAACCGAAGCGATCGACAATGCTACGCGTGGGATGATGTCGCCGCTTGAGCCCGGCATTGCAGGGAAGATCGCGCCGGAACGAACGGGTGCGCGGCTCGGTAAAGACGAGCTCGGCGGCAATATCCGCGCCAACACACAAGCCGCCTACGAGGCAGCCAAGAAATCCGAGAACGCGGCGTGGAAGGCGGTCCCTGACGATTTCCGCGCGAGCGACGAGGCGCTCGCGGCGATCGACACCATCATTCCGAACGCGCTGAAGACTCGCGGCGTGAACGTCATCGAGGAAGGCTTGACGCCGGCGGCAAAGAAGATGAGCGACATGATCGAAAACTTCCAGGCGGGCAAGATGCCAGCAAACGCCTCGAAGTACGTCGACCGCTCATTGGCCGGGCACGTCGACATCATGCGTCGCCGGCTGCTGGCCGGGATGGAGGAAGCTGCAACGACCACGGACAAGCGCGCGGCCAAGGCGCTCTACGATGGCTTCAATGACTGGATTGTCGAAGCCGCGAAGCTTAGTGGCGATCCGTCGATTGCATCGAAGATGGTCGCAGCGCGGGGCATCTCGCGTGACATTCATGCTGTGTTTGATGGAGCACAAGGAACGCCCGGCGCTCGGATCATGGCACATGTGCTGAAGACGGCGGACAGCGCTGAGGGCGTCGTCAACGCTCTGTTTTCGGCCCCGAGCCGCAGCGAGATCAAAGGCGGTGCGATCCAGGCGCTCGACAGCCTCAAGAAGGCCTACGATACGCATTTGCCGCCCGAAGCCGCCAAGGCCGCGTGGGATGACATCCGGCTTGCTTACTGGATGCGGATTGCGGAGACGAAGACGGGCGATGTAGGAGGGCCGGCCGCCCTGTCGAACGCCATAAAAACTGCGATGAACTCGCAGGGCAGCATCGCGAAAATGCTCTACACGCCGCAAGAGCTGGCGCAGATGAACCGGCTCGCCGGCATTCTGCAGAACATTTCCCAGCGAAACCCGAATACGTCTTGGTCAGGCGTGTCGATGGGCAATCTGCTGAAAGAGATCGGCAACGCCACGCTTTCGATGATCGGCGCCAACAGCATCTTTGCTCGCACGGCAGCAGGAGCCGCACTCAAGCCCGTCGTAAACGCATACGGCAGAGCGAGCGCCAGCGCAGCCACGGGCGGCGCCGGTGGGATGGGGGCAGCAGCGCCCCGGCCGAGTCCTTTCGGCCTGGCCGGGCCTACGAGCGGGCTAGCGGCCCTATGGAACGAGAGACGATGAGCGAAACGCATACGCGACCCAATGCCGGCCGGTTTCAGCCCGGGCAGTCGGGCAATCCCAAGGGCCGCCCCGTTGGATCGCGGCACAAGCTCGGCGAGCAATTCCTCGCTGGCCTGCAAGCCGATTTCGCCGAGCATGGCCAGAAGGTGATTGAGAAAGTGCGGACAGAGTTGCCGCATGTCTATCTCAAGATCATCGCTTCGACCTTGCCGAAAGAACTGAAAATCGATCCGGCATCGAATGATCCTCGCGACTACACGGAAGCCGAATTGTTGGAGATCATCAATCGCTGCGAAGACGAGCGGAAAGCCGGAGAGGGCCTAAATTGAGCGACCTCGAAAAGCCGGAGGTGCGCTACACGCTGCATCTCACGGACCCCGAAATGGCGAACCTAGCTTATCTGATCGACTTGGCCTGCCGCACTTGCGGCATGACTGCGGCGCGCGTCGCCGGCGGCCTGATCGCGCTCTGCGATCGGGCGTACGAGGATGCGGCGCAAGCCGACCCCACAAACCTCACGGGCAAAGAGATCAGCAGCGATGAGCTTGAGACGGCCCGCGCGGGGGTTAGTGATGCAACTCGCACTGGGAAATTGCACTGACAAGCAACTAATGAAGACACACCGATCCCGACGCCTAAAGGGAATCAGCCTCGGGCTTACTACGAATGCGGAACATTAACGACAAATAAGGCCGTGACAACCGCGGTTGCGAGGAGGAGTAGTATCAGCATGCTCCAACTTATCCAAGGTTGCAATTTGGGGACTTGCTCTTGATCATGGTGCGGCGGCATAGCATTCTCCAGTCAAAAGGATGTTTCCGGGAACCCGTTACGCACGGGGCGGTTCCCTAGACTCTTAATGTCCGTGGCGTGCTGAGTGAGGGCTAGGCGCGCTGCTGGCCCCGCCGGGAACGGGGGCGGGGCCAATTTTTCGAAATTGAAAAATCATGGGGAACCGCAGCCATGTTTGCGAATTGACATTCTGCGAGGCTGATACAAGTCCCGGATCCCCTTGCCGGCCTCGTTGGCGGACGGTTCCCCTCCGGTCTGCCTAAGCTCCCTCCGGTCCCCTCCCGGTCGGAGCTTTTTTATGTTCGTCTACGCGCAAAGCACCGTCGTGCGAACGGCATGCGAGCAAGGCCATCGTGTTCTCAAAACGGCGGGGAAGGCGGCCCCGCCACAAGACCCGATGGCGAGGCCACTGATGCCGCGTTGCAGAGATCGGGATCGAACAGCGGCATCGAAGAGGTGAAGCTGTAACGTACGGTCACGGTTCCGCTCGGTCTCATAAAAAGTGCTCGCACCGCCCAATACGAAGTCGAGCTCAGTTGCCACTATTCGTTCGATGAGCGGCCGGGAAGGGGTTAGGTGTAGACGCGTACCAATGCGTTGATGCCGTAGCCAGAAACCGGGAAAATCAGCTACGTCCACCGTCTCCCTTAGGCCCGGTTGTCACCCGGCGCTCTGGTAAGGAAACCTCTAATCCGCGCGGGCGGTTCCCCCACGGCTCGACCGCAGACTTACCGTTCGACCATGTCCCGGATGCTTTGCGGGTGGTAGGGCTTACCGCGCTCATTGACGTGGCCTTCTGCAGCCAGGGTGGCAGAGATCTCACGGAGAGACCGGCGGTCACCTGTCTTTGGATTCTTGCGATAGAGCCGCTTGGCCAGCTTAACGGCTTCCTCTGCAACTTGAGCGTTGGGCTTGCGACCCTCGATGCGGCGTCCAATAGCGAGGCTCCGGCGATCGCGAGCGCCCTTGAGCTTTGCAACGGTCATGGCCTTGTCGAACTGAGCGACGGCGCCAAGCACCTGGCGTATGAGGACGGCGGTCGGGGTGTCGTCGACGAATGAGTTGGGGCTGTCCACGGCAATGAGGGTGATGCCGAGCTCACGGAGACGACGGTAGCCGACTTCCTGAACCATGAGATCGCGCGCGAACCGGTTGGCCGTCTCGACAAGGATGCAGCGCACGCCGTTGCTGGTGATCCGTTCGATCATCATCGCGAAGCCCGGGCGGGTGTCGAGAGGATCGGCCCCGGACACTGCGGCATCGTAATACTGGCCCACGATCTCATAGCCGGCGCTCTCAGCGTACCGGTCGATCGCTTCGCGCTGACGCTTGTCGCTGTCCTTGTCAGCGCCGACATTTGCGGCCGAACTGGTGCGGAGATAGGCCAGGGCCTTTGTACGTTCTTGTCCGGCTTTTCCCTGTGTTGACACGGACCGTCCCCCGATTGCTGTCAGTATTTCTCAGAAAATACTGACAAAACCGATATAGTGTCAAGAGGTGCCATAGGGGTTCGTGTAGTCTCAATCGTGAGAGCGCATCCAATGAGTGTAACGTATAGTTGACAAAGAGAAGGGTGATAACTAAAAGCTACATATGGCGAACGAAGTCCGGCAGACCTCTGAATTCCAAAATTGGCTGAAGGGACTTCGGGACCGTCGCGCCGTCGAGAGGATCGCTCAAAGGACCGTGCGCCTCGAGTACGGGTTATTCGGCGACGTGAAGTTCTTCGATGGCATCGGTGAGCTGCGGATCGATTACGGGCCGGGATACCGGGTCTATTTCTGCCGCCGCGGGGCGGTCGTCATCATCCTGCTCTGCGGAGGGGACAAGGCCTCGCAGCAGCGGGACATCAAGAAGGCCATTGCGATGGCGAAGGAGGTTTGAATGCCCCTCGAAACCACCCCCTTTGACGCCGCAGAATATCTGGGCAGCCCAGAGGCCCAGGTCGAGCTGCTGCGCGACGCCCTGGAGACTGGAGAGGCCGGATATATCGCCCATGCCCTTGGCGTGATTGTTCGCGCCCGCGGCATGACGCAGGTCGCGCGCGAAGCCGGGCTGAGCCGGGAAGCGCTTTACAAGGCGTTGTCACCGACCGGGAACCCGACCCTTTCGACCCTGCTCGGTGTGATAAAGGCGCTGAACATCCGTCTCGATGCTGCGTCTATTCCAGCGGGAGTGCCCACTCGCGCTGATCCGGCGACAACCTAGGCGCACGGTGATGCGCGAGAAATCGCGCATCCAACGATAACTAACGCTGCCAAGCCTCTGGCAATGATTGCGGCCGCCCGCCCGGAGTGGTCGGTGGACAACCTGTGCAAATCTGTCTACAAAGTGGACATGAGCCGAGTCGCACGAACTGCAACGATCACTCTTTCAGCGCGTGTGTCGCAAGAAGTTGCGGCCGCCGTGCAGCGCATTGCAGAGCGTGAGGACCGGAGCCCCAGCTACATCATGGCGCGTATTCTTAAAGCCGAGATGGAGCGCCTTGGTGAGCTCGACCCCGAGCAATCACCCAAGGCAGCGTCAGCGTCCACGTAGCGTTGAGTCCCTAAACGCAAAAACCCGCCGTGAAGGCGGGCTTGGCACCGGCCGAGGCCGATGAGATGAGTGTGGCAACCCATCTCTCCATGATTTGGCCGGTACTCGTCAACTGAGAAAGTGATTTCTCAGCGCGGCGACGCTGTGCCCGCTCCCGGCTGACGGAGAGCGACCCATGCAGCCCCTCGCTGCCGTGGCCGGAGAGTTATTGCCCGGTCTCAATGCCCCGCGTGAACGCCGCACGTCGGCCCGCAACTCCCGCCGAGCCGTTGCATGGCGTGAGCAGCTCGAGCGGATCGCCGGGCATGCCCTGTCACAGGCCAGGACCTCGGCCGAGCAGGATGCCGTAGAGAAGGCCCACGCGGAGGCCGTAGCCCATGGCCCGGATTGGGCAAGGATCAGGCAAGGCAGTGACTATGCCCGCCCCGTGGCCGTGAAGGACCGCAACCAGCTCGACAGGCTATTGCGATGGTTCGCCCGCCTGGAGCGCGAGACATACGCCGCGGATAAGGCTTGGGCGCGCCATGAGCAGCGGACAATCCGCCGGACGATCCCGCGTACCGCTAGATCGATCTTGCTGGCGCTTGTGGCCCTGGCGCGCAAGCACGCGGTGGTATTCCCCTCAATCGAGCGATTGGCCGCTATGGGCCAGATGAGCCGCCGCACGGCGGTTGCCTGCCTTGACACCCTCGAAAGTCTTGGCCTCGTCATCCGACATCGCCGCCGGCGTCGGGAGCGTACGGAGCTAGGCGTCATCCGCGAGGTGCAGGACACAAGTTGCTATCAACTCTCGGTGCCGGACGGTGCTGAGACCGACGTGCGCCCTAAACCACCAGCGAAGGCCGTCTACCAGAGTGCAAAAGATGCCCAGCAATCAGTCCTACATAGGCAGTCGAGGAAAGTAGTCCGGGTTGCAGAGACGCCGCGACCAGCGTCGAGCGGCCCAACTCGGGGTCACGATTGGCGGGCTCGATCCCGAGAGGCACTGAACCGGGCTACGAAACAGTGGCGTGATAGATGACCCTGCGCCTGCGGCACGAGGAACAAAAGCACACATTTGCTCGTTGCACTGAGCATGTGGTTGAAGATCACCCTCAGTCTCGTTGCCGTGGCCCTAGTCCTGCTTGTGTGGGCAAATCTAGCTGTTTCATCCTAACGAAACTAATGTTGCACGTGAAACACGTCGCCCAACTTGAATTTAATCAAAAACAATCAAAAGAAAATCAAAGCACACACCTGAAACTACAGGGGATTATCAGGACAACCTAGAAGGGCATCTCCTGGTCCATGCCCGCCGGCTCCCGATCGAATGGCCGTTGCCAGTCTGATGCGGCAACCTTGCCTCCGCGATCTTGCTTCGGCTTCCGGCGGCCGATCTGGGCAATGGGCATCACCATGCTGGCTGCCACATTCAAGCCGTGCCGATCGGTCCCGTCTTGCGCCGTCCAACTCTTCAACGTCAGGCGGCCCTCGATGTAGACCGAAGCGCCCTTGTCGAGCTTGCCCGCCGTCTCGGCCATCTCCTGGAAAGCGGCGACCTGGACCCATTGTGCAACGTCCCCCTCGCCCACGCGCACGAGCAAGGCGCACCATGTCTTGCCGGCTTTCGAGAGCTTGAGATCCGGCAGCCGTGCGAGCGTGCCCGTGAACGCGGCTTCAATTCCGATCATTGCATCGATCCTTTCTCACTGGCGGGCTCGAACGCGCCCCACGCGTCGAGGATGGTCAGGGCCTCATCAAAGCCCCTTGGCGACAGCGACGATCGCGCCGGCGGCGACGCACTGCGCCCAGATCGGCGAAGTGATCAGCCGTCGTGTGCCTCTGAGCAGTCGAGCGCCGGTCGCATCGCATGGCGCCGGGAGACGGTCGAGGGCGGTCGATATCCTGTCAGCATGAGCCGCGGCCAGGTCATCCCACGATGCAAAGCCGGCCGCCTCGAGGGCCATCCGATCCGCTTGCGTGTAATCAACGTGACCGCACTCGGAAGCTGTGGCGGACGCCTCAAAAATCTCAGCGGGACACGGTAACCGAATGCCGTTTTGCGAGCCAGAGAAGGGGTGTGACCATCCGCGACCATCGTCAGGATGGTCTACTGTAACAAATTGATTCGCCGATGAAAAACGCGAAAAATGGGGGGTAGACCATCCTACCCTGCAACACTTTTGAATTTCCCTATGCTCTGATTGTGTTTTCTCTCCTATTAGATGGTCTGATGGTCTACTCTCTTTATAAGTCTTTGAGTTTAATGTGGAATCGGTAGGACAACGGGGTAGACCATCAGGTAGGACAACGGGGCGGACAACGTGGGAAAGGGCATCGTTCATTCGCGCTCTCCCGTGATCCGAAAATTGCCATTCAGGGTGTCACACAGAAGCGTGCTTACCTTTCCTGGCCCGCCCTTTATCCAGCCGCGGGCGCGAGTTCGGCCAATCCGTGTGTCGGTGAAACCGAGCCGCCGCATGATCGCGGCAACACGATTGTCGACCTTTCGATCGATCCGATTTGGCTCGATCCCGATGGCCTTGATGGCGCAATGGGAGCGAACCTTGATCGGCATATCGCGGAAGAGATCGAGCTTCTCTGCGACGATCTCCTGCCAAGTGTCAGAAACCAGTCGTTCGGCCTGTGTCTCGGCGGCGGTCGTCCAGAGACTTTCGGGTAGTGTGATGGGATGTCCGTTCGCCTCGAGGGCGGCGGCTTCGGCCCAAAGCTGATCACAGTCCGCTGTGGCTTGTGGAATATTGAACTTGCCGACCTTCAGAGGCCAGAAGCGGCGATTGCCTGTCGGGTCGCTCAGATACTCGTGATCGTTTGTTGTGCCCCAAACCGTAAAGTTGCGTGGGATCTCAACCGCGAAGCGCGCATAAGGCAGGCGTGCACGATCTGACTGGCGCGATGCGAACGCTTTGACGTGGTTGAGATCCTGCTTGCTGATCCCGGCAAGTTCACCCAGCTCGACAATCAGCTTGCCTGTAGTGATTTCGAGCGTTTCCTTGTCTTTCGCTCCGATGCTCAGCGCATCGGTGAACAAGCTGTCGTGGCGAGCGAGAATTCGGAGGAACGTCGATTTCCCGCCGCCTTGGCTTCCCTCGAGCACCGGTATCTGGTCGAACTTTGTTCCTGGATGCCGGATGCGCCGAACCATGGCGATGCAGCAGAGCATGAAGGCCTGACGGTCGTACTCGGTGTCGCGACCGTGAGCATGCCGCACTAGCCAGCCGTCGAGCCGAGGCGTTCCGTCCCATACAAGGGAGTTGATCTCGTCCAGCACGGCATTGCGCCGATCGCCGTGCGCGAGATTGGTAAGGCAATCGATAAACCAGGGCTTCGGTGGCTTGAGCCCCATAGCGTCGGCTTCGAAGTAGAGCTTGAGCGTCGCCGCATCGTCCAGAGGCGCAGTCGTGCCTTCGCGAGAGAGCATCAGGCGGGATGCGAACGCGTCGGTGAACAACTCGCACCTAACCTGCTCTAGGAAATAGGCCACGTTCTCTTGCGCCTTGTGAATGATGGCGCCCTCGCGATTGGCTGCGGGCCAGTCGCTTTTGCTAGGACGTGGAAAGGGCGTGACGTTCATCGGCGCCCCCCGAGGTCCGGCAGCGCGTCGTTGCGCGACTTGGCAAGGCCGCTGTTGATCGTGGCCACGACAGCATGTCGGCCGGATTCCGAAGTCAGGCCGTTGCTCTCGCACGCGGCGAGAATGCTAAGGGTCAGATCCCGCGGCGGGAGAATGCCGGCGTGCACCCATTTTCCGACCCGGCAGACCAAGTTGAACATGCGATGGTTGCGCCCGCTCTCGGGTCGCATCGCCGAGAGGGTCTGGCTTTCCGCCTCGAGGATCCGCCGGGCATAGCTCTCGTGCCGCCGGCGGTCCTGTTCGCTGAGATCGGCGGTCGCCACGCTTGGCCGGATCGGCACTGGCTCTCGTTGCGGCGGAAGGAACGGGGCCAATGCCTGCTCTATGGCCTGCAAATCCTCGGGCAGCAGCCTCGGGAGGTCTTGCGGGCAGGTGTCGAGCAGCGTCCGTGGCGTCGTCCAGCGATACGGCTGCCCGATTTTCGGATGGATCGAGGGCGGAACGACTGTTGCGCGGCCAGCTCCCGAAAGCTCGAGGATCACGGTGCCGTGGCGATCATTGAACGAGCGATTGCGGAACGCCTCACCTTCCCATCGGAAGAACGTCGTCATGCCCTTGCTGCCGAATTTTGCACATGGGATGCCGCCGCGAGAATAGATGCGAGTGAAGATGGGCCGTAGGGCGTCCCGCACAGCCGGCTCGTCGGTGTCGCGATCAACGATCACAAGACCATTGAAGCCGAGTGCGAGCGCGACGTTGTAGTTGAGCGGCGAGTGGCCGAAGCGCTCGATTTCATCGCGGGAATGCAGCTCTCGCGAGCGTTCCGGCCAGCCCTTGCCGACGCACGCTTGGCCGTTGGCCGGTACCGGGGAATAGCCCATCTCGAGCAGTCGAAATGCGACTTCCGCGAAAGGCTTTTGCACCGCGGGCATTGAGTGCGCGGCGTTCGTCATCGGCCGGCCCTCCCCTGCTCTGCCGCAACGGGTGCGCGCGCGATGCGACGAATGAGGTTTTCGATGGGAACGGCAATGCCACGCGATGCGAGGTCCGCGGCGATCGCGTGAAGTCGGACCGTGATGAGGTCGGAGTGTGAGCTTGCTGCTGCTGTGTCCATGGTTTCCTGTCGGAACCTGCGGACACCTTCACTCGGCGACTGGCCTTTTGCGCGAAACTAGACTACAGTGTTAGTGTCCATGATTTGAAGCATTCGCGATGGGGGCTGCCGAGCCGGGCTGGCCCCCTTCGCATTTCAAGCGGCACGCGGAAGGGACGCGAGATAGGCGCGCAGCTCCGATGCCCGCCACGCGATCCTCGCCTTGCCGATCTTGAGGGGCTTGGGCAGCTCACCGCGCTCGACTTTGCGCCGGACGGTTGATCGGCTCTCGGTGGAGAGAGCGCACAGCTCGTCTTCCGTAACGAGAGGATCGATACCCGTTGCTTCGCCGAGCGCGGCTCTAGCGGAGAGTGATTTGCGGTGAGAAATGCGTTGTTCAATGGCCATGGTTAACCCTCATGGAGCGCCTTGGATAAGGCTTTCTACGAGAGTGACACGACATGAACAAGTGAGTGCGCAATAACCGTGTCTGATTCAGCGTCCTGAGCTGTGGGAAAGCGATGTCTGCCTGATGATCCCTAGCTTAGTAGGCGTTTGATGCGGGAGGCGCGACGAGTTTTCGCCAGAGACTCGTCCTGCATCTCGCCATCGATTTGCCGACCCGCCAGCCTTTCAGCGTAGGCCTTTGCCTCCGCGCCGATATCCCGCTGCGTGTTTAAGTAGTCGTCTGGCGTGCCAACCCCGAACGCCTTCACGTACCTCCGTATCATCTCCCGAAGTCTCTTAACCTCCAGGCTTTTGGATGAGCCCTTCGGAATGGATCGCTCGTCGACGAGCTTATTGATGGCTTGGCCGGCACTGAGATTGTTGTCGAGGGCCTCGCGCTCCCACCGCGCGACGGTTTTCCGGTTTTCGGGATTGTAGACGCTGCGCGGTTGGCCAGGCGAGCGCGGGAACTGTTCGACGTGTCGGAAGCCGGGCACCGTTTCAATGGCGAGAGCCATTGCTAGCGCCTTGTGGCAGTCGGGGTCGTCGGGATCTATTCCGAAATGAATGCAGAGCATCTTGAGCTTGATGTCTCGCTTGCCCTGGACGATTGCCTCGTTGCGCGTTTTATGAAGCTCAGGGGTCCTCGGCTTGTCCGGAGAGACGAGTGCTTGCAAGGCGCTAAATGGAGTGGTGATGATTGGCTCGTTGAGCGCGCCGGTGAAACGCAATCGAGATCCACGAGGTTTGGGCATACTGCGCTCTCCTGGCGCCTCCATGGAAAAACGACGGGCAACCGCGTGGAGAGCGCGACTTGTCGGCTGGCCGGCCTAGCCCGTCGTGTCGACTTTAGCGCCAGTTGCAGCGACACGGATGCGTGTCGTCGGCATCCCTCACCGGAATCCACAGGAGTGTTCTCAGTGCAGGTCGCCGCTACGGCCGAAATCCGGCGCGCCAGATGTGTTCGCAAGGGGTCGCCGGTAGGGTGCTAGCCAAACGGCAAAAAGCCAGCACAGGGTCGCCGGAAGCCGGTTTTGTACCGCAGAACGCCCGAGAGACGAGGCGGATCACGCTATGCCGCTGCGCCAAGCGGATGTCCCCTTGCATGGACGACAAATGCGTTCGCCCGCCCAGGCACTCAGGAATTCTTTGCGGCAGAGCAAACAGTCTCGGTTCTTCGCCCCCGGCGGGGTGTTGTTTTGAGACGGCGGTGTCGCTTTACGTCGATCGATCATTAAACCTCCTCAATATGCTAGCGGGGCCGGGCACCTAGCTCCAGCTGCTCAGTTTGCTATGGTTCGCAATGAGGTGTGCCCCGCCCGGCACCGGATTGACCAAACCACCTTCCACCAGTCGTAGGCACCAGGGGCACCGGGCAGCTGCCCGGGGCAGCCTGCGTTCGCAACCAGTGCACTGCGATAAGGGAAAAC
The DNA here is from genome assembly GCA_050250755.1 of Hyphomicrobiaceae bacterium. Taxonomy (GTDB): domain Bacteria; phylum Pseudomonadota; class Alphaproteobacteria; order Rhizobiales; family Hyphomicrobiaceae. The sequence continues at coordinate 4,382 of JBFWOB010000060.1, read as the reverse complement.
CAACAGTCACAGCTCCAACTCCGCCGCGCGCTGTTCGCGCGTCAACACAAGGATTTATCGATGTGTGAGAAACCCGGAGAGAAAAGGGCTCGCAGTCAATCCGATGCAAGCCCGCTCCGGGCCAAGACATGCTTGGTCGCGAGCGGTGCGATCCGGAATTTAAGGAGCTGTGACATGCTTTCTATATAAGACTTAGTAGGAACATTTCAAGATCATGAGCAATTTCATCTCATGCGGGCTGCACGTATTAGGAGAGTTACTTAGGTATGTCTTCGATTTCGTCTTCATTGTAGAAAAAAAGCCTATGGAGCCGTAATATGTGTGCCCAGCATCGAAGGCGCCGCGCGGGCGCGAAAGCACCTTGTTGCCGTGCTCGCCACCGGAAGCGACCGGTCAGCCACCCTGCCTCTTGAAACGGGCAAGATCGGAAAGCATCTGCGCAACCGCTGCTTTGACCATCGGGCAATTGGTGCCCCGGAGTTCGCGGAGCGACAAGTGGGAACCGGAAGTCGCCTTCCCCGATGTGAAGCGCACCAGAGCACGATCGCCATCGAACCTGAACGTCACGCCGTCAGGCAATAATTCCGGATCGGCGACACTGAGCTCCCGAAAAATATTCGACCGCAGAAGTAGATATTCGTACTCCATCAGCACCGCCGTCACCTCGCTTTAAGCTGCCCGTATCAATTGCCCAGTCCTCCGCTCGATGCCGCGCACAATTCCTTCACGGCCCTGGCCCTCGAGGCGAAGGCCGACGCGGAAGAACAAGTCGTTCAGCGCGCCCCCGATTTGCGTGTCGGGCAACGGCTCGATGCCGCGTTGTCCGCACCAGCGGAGATAATCCTCTCGGAGGTCGACAAGCGCGACGAAGCCGCCGGCGGATGGTTGTAGCGCCGATCTGGCGAAAAGATCGGCTTCTTGTAACGCGTCGCGTGCCGGATGGGCTTCTACGATCGTCGTGATGGCCTCAAATTCGCGCGCTGGCGCCGAAATCACTATCGGCCGGTAGGGATGGTGCCGATGAGTGGCAAAGGCCAGCAGGAACGCTCCTAGGCCGTTTGCGGCGAGGCTGGCGAGACCGGCGGCGGCAAGGTCTAGCGTCCATGCGGGCACCCCGAGCCGGTCGGCCAGGGGATTCGGCGATGCTGGGGCCTTCATCGCGGCCAAAGCCTCGCGCGCAGCCGTGAGCTCGGCCGAGACCGCATTGCGCTCGCGCTGACGATCTGCACGGGCCGCCTCAAGGTCTCGGTTCGCTTGGTCCGCTTGCTGCTGCAGGAGTTCGCGGCAGTTTTTCAGGCAGTGACGCTCGGCCGACTTGGCGACAACCGCGGCGTCGGCAGCAGTTTTGGCCGCGAGAGCCGCGTTCACGCGAGGGCTCTCGGCGTTGATCGCCGCAACAGCATCCTGGGCACGCTGAATCCTCGTCTCTGCCTTGGCTCGCTCTGTCGCGGCTTCCCGTAGCGGCGCCTGTTGTGCTTCGCGGTGAGCGAGCGTGCGTTCGGCGGTCATCAGCAAGGCATACGCCTCACCTGCCATGAGGCCGAGTGCGAGCATCAGCGCAAGGATCCAGCGCTTCTGGCCCCAGGCGATGCCGATGCAGCCGGAACCGACCGCGAGGCCAGCGGCGAGCGCGATAAGCATCGGGGCGCTCGTTGTGCCATAGCCGCCGGTCGCCATTACGGCCGCGTGAGCAACGCAGCCGAGAATGCCAACTCCGACAACGCCGGCGAGCGTGCGAGCGACCGGGTTCATGATTGGTCTCCGACGGCTTTCGCGTGTTCCTCGGAGGCGGCATAGAGCTCAAGCGCGCGCTCGAGCACATCCGCCATGGCGGAGCCTTCCAGATCAACGATGTCCTTCAGGCGATCTTTGAAGGCCGGGCTGCACCGGAAGTTAATTTGCGCCGTGCGTTCCGCCTTCCGCCGGTTGAGCTGCGCGCGGCTCTTGGAAGCGTCTTTCTCGCGATCGTGCCGACGTTCGAGGCGTTGCCGGGGATCGGGTTTGCGCGTGAACATCGAGAGGAAGCTATCGACATTTTCACCGCTCATGACCGCGCCCTCGCCTTAGCGAGTTTCCTCGTGGCCTTCTTGATCTCGCCCCACAGCGCATTGATTTCGTCGGCCGCCTTGGCGTCCTTCTCGGGGCCGGTGCGTCCGGTCGTCATCGCGTTGACGTACTGAACCCGATGGCCGATGGCGGTATCCGCGACTGCGACGCCCCAACTCGATAAAAGCTCCCGCGCGTTTTCGAGCAGCTTTTTGTCGTGGGTGCCGACGTCGTTGAGCACGAGCATGAAGGGGCGCTCGAGGTCGGCACAGAGCTGAATGGCGTCTTGCGCCGCTTCGAGGTCAAGACCGCTGGCCCTGACCGGGAGCACGACGAAATGAGCCGTCTCGATTGCATCCTCGGTCACTCGCAGCGCACCTGGTGGTCCGTCGATAAACACGAAGTCGTAAGCTCCGTCATCGAGACCGTCGATTGCCGAACTGGCACGTTTTGCGCCCTTGAGAAGGTCGGGATTGTCCGGTGAACCGCGCCGCTCGTGCCAGGATGAGAGAGACAACTGCGGATCGAGATCGCAGATTGCGACACTGCCGTCGCCGGCGGCTCGCACTGCAAGGCATGTCGTCAAGGTCGTCTTGCCGACCCCGCCTTTTGTGTTCAGGACCGCGATAACCAGCATTGCCTAGGCTCCATTGTAATGCCTAGGCAATATCATGTGCTAGGCATTGTTTAGATACATATGCCTAGGCTTTCAGTCAATGCCTAGGCAATTCAATATGCCTAGGCATATGCGTGTTGTCTAGGCGAAAAGTAAGTGCCTAGGCAAATATGTTGTGCCTAGGCATTTGACGCCGCCTAGGGGTTGCGTGTTTGGCGCCCATGCCTAGGCATGATCTTTTTTTCACCGCCGCAGCGATCCCAGGTCCATGGAGGCCCAATATTCGGCTGTGTGCTTTTCACGTCGTACCTTGCCGGACGCTGACGACGTGGCCATTGAGGGGGCGTCAGCGATGCCAGCTCCCTCAATCTGTCCCTCGGCGCTTTCCCATCGTTCAACCGCTCGCGCCGATATTCGCAGTAGCCGGCCGCCAGCGCGGAACGCTGGCAGTCGCCCCTTTGCGATCAGATCGTAGATCGTGTCGACGGAGCACCCCCACCGCTCGGCGAGGGTCTTCACGCTGTAGGGTCTGGCGTCGTTCATGGCGTAACCTTTCGCTGGGAAGCCGATAAGGTCGCTGGCCGATGGTCTGGATCTCTATCAGGTCGCGCGTGCGGCCTTGTTGGCAGCCGACATGGCGTCGAGCTCTTTGCGCAACTGCTGAAGGTGCTCCTGCAGGTGCAGGTGCAAATAGAGGGTAGCGTCGCACGTCTGCTCCACCTTGCCACGGTGAGCATGATCGGGAAGCTCGGCGATGTCATGGCTGATCAACCGCAGAGCCGCCATCGCGGACTCGGCACGGCTGAGGGTGAGGTCCATGCTTGAGGTCAAGCGAAGCACGTCAGGCTCATGGTTGGGGTGGCACTGGCACATCAGAGCATCCCTTTCGCGGCCAGCGTCCGGGCGTCGCCATAGAGGGCCGTCCGAAGGTCGTCGTGGTGGTCGGCAAGGCGGTTGGCGATGTACTGAATCGTCTCCTGCTCTTCATCGGTGAAAGCGTCGGCAAGCTTCCAGATCAGTTTGGCGAGTGCGTCGATTTTGATGACTGCATACTCCGCCTGGTTGATCCGCCATTCATTGCTGGGATCTTCGCCACGGCGTCGAGCGCGGCGGTCCAGAGTGTCGTTTTCCAGAGCTGCGCCGGACTTCCGGACGGGAACATCGTCAAGGCCGGCGAGGGCGAGGATGCCGGACACGGCGCGCGCGCCTGCGGCCAGATCAAGGTCCGACAAGGTGAGATCGATAGCGGTCCCGTCCTTCCAGCGATTGCCGTATTCCCGCGCGACGAGGGCCTTTTCGATAACGGTGCTCAAGTCTCGGTTCGGCATCGTGCTGATGCTTTCGGCTAGGCGTCGCGTCGCGGCCTGCGCTTGCAGAGCCTTTCGAGCCGCAAAGTCGAAAGCCTCGCGGCCTTCATGGACCTTGATTGTGTTCAGGCGGTCGTTGGCGGTGCGCTCCTCCGCGGCGAGGTCGAGAAACTGACGCGCAAGGTCGGAAAGTTCGATCGTCGGCGCGGGAGCGGGGGCGGGTTTCGTCTCTGCCATGGTTAGCATCCTCCTTTGAGGGCGCTGATGGCCGCCTCGAGGAAGGCGCGGTCCTGCTCGCCCCACGTCAGTTCCTGCTCGAGGTCGAGGCGCTCGATCTCACCGAAAAACCCACGCTCAACGCCGGCGAGGGGGCCGTACAGCCGGAAATGGCAGATCGTCAGCAGCGCGAGGGC
>JBFWOB010000059.1:0-20141 GCA_050250755.1 Hyphomicrobiaceae bacterium | reverse complement strand
CTACACGACGCTCTTCCGATCTCACTGGCTGGCGTGATGCGTCTCAAGGTGGACGACAGTCTCTCCGAGCTGTTCCGCACGAACACGCCCGAGTTCCACCAATACGAAGCGATCGACCGCCTGTTCCCCTCGAGCGAGTACGATGTTCTCATCGTGATCGAAGGGCCGGATCTCCTCAAGCGCGACAAGCTCGCGGCCGTCAATTCGACGATGGTGGACCTGCAACTCGCGGAGGGCGTGAACGGCCTCGTGTCGATGCTGTCGGCCCGCGGCAAGCCTGACGCCTCGGGGTACGCGCCGCCGGTTGTCCCGGACGAGCTGCCGGAAGGCCCAGCCTACGACGAGATGATCAAGACGCTGCGAAGCAACGAGATCGTGGCGGGCAAATTCCTCTCCGACGATGGCACGCTTGCGCTCGCCGTCATGTCGCTCGATCGGGGAGCGGTCGAGCGACTTGGCGCAGCGGCGGTCATCGGTGGCATTAGCGAGACGGCAGAGAAGGGGTTGGAGGGAACCGGCCTCAAGGTTCAGCTCACCGGCGCGCCGGTGATGCAGCTCGAGATCCGCAACGCCGTCGAGCGCGACCGCCTCGTTTACAATGGGCTCGGCTTTCTGTTGGGGGCCGGCATCGCCTTCCTATTCTTCCGACGTGTCTCGCTCACACTGATCGCGATTGCAGGGCCCTCGATCGCCATTCTTTGGACCCTCGGCACCATTGGCTGGCTCGACTATCGGCTCAACCTCTTCATCAACGTCATCACACCGCTGATCCTGGTTTCGGGTTTCTCGGATTCGATGCACCTCGTCTTCGCGATACGTCGCGACGTGATGGCCGGCGTCGATCGCGTCACAGCCGCGCGCAATGCGATCCTGGACGTGGCGCCGGCGTGTTTGCTGACCGCCATGAACGCGGCCTTGGCCCTGGTGTCATTCTCATTCGCCGAGAGTGCGCTCATACGGACCTTCGGCACAGCCGCGCTGCTTGCGGTCGGAATCTCCTATTTCGCGGTCGCCGTCGTGGTGCCGACACTTGCTGCATTGCTGATCCGGCGCGAGACGGCCCCGCGCACCGATGTCGAGCCGAACCACGATGGCGGTATTGGCATCTTGGGCATTGTAACCGAGGGCATCGTGCGGACCGTCATAAAGGCACCGCTCGCATGGTCGCTCGCCAGCATCGTAGCGGTCGTCGTCGCGGGATATGCCTATGCTCAGCTCGTCCCGCAGTATCGGCTTGCCGATCAGGTGCCGGACAAGGAGCAGGCGCTAGCGGCGACCAGCCGGCTCGATTCGAAGCTCACCGGCGCTAATCCCGTGCACATTATGATCCGATGGCAGGGTCCGGTCGGGCTCTATGACCCGCGGACCCTCGACGTCATCGCCGGTGCGCATCAGGTGTTGGAGAAGACTGCCGGTCTCGGCAACGTATGGTCGCTGGAAAGCCTGCGCCGATGGCTCGCCGAAGCCGGCGACACGCGCATCGAGACGATCCAAAGCTACGTCAAGGTTTTGCCGAAGCATCTCGTGCGCCGCTTCATCTCCGAGGACGAGAAGTCGGTGCTGGTGACGGGCCGGTTGCCCGATGTCGATGCAAGCGAAATCCTGCCCGTGGTCGAGAAGGTGGACCATGCGCTCGATGGTGTTCGCAAAGCGCATCCTGGCTACGAAATCTCCGTGACCGGTCTACCAGCCATAGCGGCGCGCAATTCAGCCCGGCTGATCGGTGAGCTCAATTGGGGGCTTGTCGGCGATATGTTCGTGATCTTCATCTTCCTCGGCATTGCACTTCGTTCAGCGCTCGCAGGCGTGACGAGCATCCTGCCGTCATTGTTTCCGATCTTCGCGACAGGCGCCATTCTGCACTGGTCAGGGGAGGGGCTGCAGTTCGCCTCGATCATCGGCATCACGGTAGCGTTCTCGTTGGCGATCGATTCGACGATCCATTTCCTCAATCGCTTCCGCCTCGAGGAGACGCGCCCATCATCTGCCGGAACGCATGAGGCGCTCATCCGCACCGTGCATCATATTGGGCCGGCCGTTGTGCTGACAACGATTGTCCTGGCGCTCGGTCTGGGCGTAACCATTCTCTCGCACCTCCCGTCGCTCCGGCTGTTCGGTCGGCTCGCCGGGCTCTGCCTCTTCGCCTCGTTGGTTGGCCAGCTCGTGATCCTGCCAGCAACCATCGCGCAATTTCGGCGTATGTTCCCCTATCAGCCTCCGAACGCACAGCCTGTGGCGGATGCCCCACGCTCAGCCTAGGCTCGGGCCATGAGCAATGTCCGGGAGTAGCGTCCGCGATGCAGCAGTTCGCATCCGATAATCAGGCCGGTATTTGTCCGGAGGCATTCGCCGCAATGGCCGCTGTCAACGCGGCGCACGAGCCGTCTTACGGCGACGACAAATGGACCGCCGAACTGCGTGCACGCATGCGCGCCCTATTCGAGACGGACGCATGCGAGACGTTCCTCGTCTTCAATGGGACATCGGCCAACGCGCTCGCGCTCGCCGCGCTTTGCCGGCCGTTCGAGGCGACCATCTGCCACGCACTTTCGCATATCGAGACCGACGAGGCGGCGGCGCCTGAGTTCTTCTCGGGAGGCGCCAAGCTCCTGGTCGCCGACACACCCGACGCGAAGCTCGTCCCGGAGGCGGTGCATCGGCTCGCGGCACGTTATGAAGGCTTCCACCACGTCAAGGCGCGAGCGCTGTCACTGACCCAATCGACCGAGGTCGGCACGGTCTACACGATCGACGAGTTGCGTGCGCTGACGGCGGCGGCACGCGAGCACGGCCTCAAGGTCCACATGGACGGTGCGCGGTTCGCGAACGCCGTAGCGACGCTCGGTTGCCATCCGGCAGAGACCGCATGGCGCTCCGGTGTGGACATTCTTTCGTTTGGCGCGACGAAGAACGGGCTCGCAGTCGGCGAGGCGATCGTGTTCTTCGATCCCGCTCTTTCCGATGCGTTCGCCTGGCGTGTGAAACAGACGGGTCAGCTCGCATCGAAGATGCGATTCGTGGCCGCGCCCTGGTGCGCCCTGCTTGAAGGCGATGTTTGGCTGCGCAATGCGCGTCACTCGAACGCGATGGCGAAACGGCTTGCCGAACGATTGACGCGTATACCTGGCGTGCGGCTGCTCTATCCCGTCGAGGCCAACGCGGTCTTCGCCGATATTCCGGTCACAGTACAAAACGCGGTTCGGACGCTCGGCTGGCAATTTTACACGTTCTTGGGCGAGACCGGTTGCCGCTTCATGTGCGCCTGGGACACGCAACCAGAGACCATAGATCGGTTCGCGGAAGATATCGCGCGCGCGACCTAGTTCAACAGAGCAAGGCAAAGAGGGCGCCTTGCCGGCGCGCCCTCCGCATAGCGAACAAGGCGGCGATGCCTCAGTTCGCATCGATCATTGTCTTGATGTCCTTCGCGACGTCCATCGCCTCGGCATATTGCTGACCGTCGCACAGCGTCTCCATTTTCGAGAAGAGTGCATCAAGGCGGTCGGCGTAATCCGGTGCGAGGGGCTTGCTCTCGGCCGTGGAGCCAAGATTCGCGGCAGCGGCGATGCAGGTCTCTGGAGAATCCGGCACGGCGGCAGTGTCGGGCGAAGCCTCAGCGGCTGATCCGTTTTCACTGGGGGCAGCCGAAGCTTCCGCGGGCTGCGGGATGGATCCCGTCTCTGATGGCGCAGGTGCCGCGGACTCGGCCTCCGTCGGCGCTGGGGCCGTGGATGGATCTGTGGTTGTCTCGCCCGCCTGCACCGCCTGCACCGCCTCTGCGGGTGGGGCGGCAGTTTGCGCAATGGCGGCTCCGGCAAGGAGTAGAGTCAGGGCTGCAGCCGATGCCAAACGCTTCTTCATAGGATGTCCTCGTCTCGGGGGCTCGACGCTCACGCGAGGCGGATATCGTGGTCGATTGTGACCGGACAGGGACGCGAAAATGAAGAAGCCGTTCAGGTATGGCGCGGCGGCCTCACTTGGGCAACGGTCGCGAACAATTGATCGTAGTGCTCCAATAGGACGTCCGGTCCAAGGTCACGCATGGGCACATCAGTATAGCCGAACGGAACGCCGATCATCGGCACACCAGCCGCCCGAGCCGTCTGAAGATCGGTCGCGCTGTCGCCGACCATCACGGCGAAGTGGGGATCGCCACCCGCCAGCCGAACCACTCCCGTCAGGTGGTCGGGATGAGGCTTGTAGACGGGAAACGTGTCGCGGCCGGCAATCGCCGCGAACCGGTGCGCGAGGCCGAGGGTCTCTAGCAGCAGGCGCGACGGGGCCTCGCGCTTGTTCGTGCATACGACGAGACGCGCGCCTTCGGCAGAGAGTGCGTCGAGGGCCGCCTCCAGGCCGGGAAAAGCATGGCTTTCGGCCGCGATATTCGCCTCATAATGGCCGAGAAAGTGCTCGAGCAGGTGGTCGATCTCCGCCGGCGACAGCCGAGCCTTCTTGATTTCCAGCGCCTTGAGGATCATGCCGCGGCCGCCGAAGCTGATCGAGGGACGGATCTCGGCTGCCGCGACCGGCGCTTCGCCGATCAAACCGAGCACGTGATTCGTGGCCCGGATCAGATCCGGTGCCGTTTCGACCAACGTCCCGTCGAGGTCGAAAGCAATAGTCAGATCCCGCATGGCACCCCGATGTCCCCGTACAATTCGACCGCGCCGGATGTTGTTCTCCCGATGGAGCTGTGGCGCAAGCTCAATCAGTGCGTCCTAAGGTACCGTCGCAACGATGCCCATTGCGCGTCCCGCTGAGCCTTCGCGCGGGAGGGCCGCCGAGGATTTCTCGACGGCGTCCGATCACTGAGCCGGATCGACTGCCAGGGTCGCTCGGCTTGCGCGGGCCTCCGGGGCAGCCTAGGTGTAGGAGGAATACGGGCGTGGCCTCAGCTCCGCGCTCTCCGCTTCGTCCCATACATCCGCCGGAGGCCCCCATGGACAAAAAGGTCATCACGCTCCTGAAGACCCAGTGCTTCATCGACGGACAATGGGTAGGTACGCCCGAGATACCGGTCACCAATCCGGCGACAGGCGAAGAGCTGGCCAAGGTGCCACGGCTCGGCCAGGCCGAGACGAAGCAGGCCATCGATGCTGCGGAACGCGCTCTCGGCCCGTGGAGCAAGCTGCTCGCGAAGGAGCGCTCCGCCATCTTGCGCAAGTGGTTCGATCTGCAGATCGCGCATGCCGACGAGTTGGCGCTTCTGTTGACGTCCGAGCAGGGCAAGCCGCTCCCCGAGGCGCGCGGAGAGATTATTTATGGCGCCTCGTTCACTGAATTCTACGCTGAGGAAGCGAAGCGCATCTATGGCGAGACGATTCCGACGTTCAAGCAGGGCACGCGGATCGTCGTCATCAAGCAGCCGCTTGGCGTTATCGGCGCAATCACGCCGTGGAACTTCCCGCACGCGATGATCACACGGAAGATATCTCCGGCGCTCGCCGCGGGTTGCACCGTGGTGTGCAAGCCGGCAACCGAAACGCCTCTGACGGCGCTCGCACTTGCCGAACTCGCCCGCCAGGCTGGGATTCCCCCAGGCGTCTTCAACGTGATCACGGGCAAGTCGGCGGAGATCGGCAAGGAACTGACCACCTCGCCGAAGGTGCGCGGTATTACGTTCACGGGCTCCACCGAGATCGGCAAGGTGCTGATGGAGCAGTCGGCCTCGACCATCAAAAAGGTCGAGCTCGAGCTTGGCGGCAATGCGCCGTTCCTGGTGTTCGATGACGCCGATATCGACAAGGCGATCGAAGGCGCGATGGCCTCGAAGTATCGCAATGCAGGTCAGACCTGCGTCTGCGCCAACCGCCTGCTCGTGCAGGAAGGCGTCTACGACGAGTTCGTTGCGAAGCTCGCCAAGGCCGCTTCGGCCATGAAGGTCGGCAACGGCGTCGATGCTGGCGTGTCGCAGGGACCACTCATCAACCCTGCGGCCATCGACAAGGTGGAGGAGCACATCGAGGACGCCGTTTCCAAGGGCGCGAAAATCGTGACCGGTGGAAAGCGGCATTCGCTCGGTGGCACGTTCTTCGAGCCGACCGTGCTCGCCAACGTGACCCCCGACATGAAATGCGCGCGGGAGGAGACTTTCGGTCCCGTCGCACCGGTCTTCAAATTCAAGACCGAGGAGGAGGGTATCCGGATGGCGAACGACACCGAGTTCGGCCTCGCCTGCTACTTCTATGCGCGCGACATTGGCCGCGTCTGGCGGGTTGCCGAAAGTCTCGAGTATGGCATCGTCGGCATCAACGAAGGCATCATCTCGACCGAGGTTGCGCCGTTCGGTGGCGTCAAGGAGTCTGGACTTGGCCGCGAAGGCTCGAGCCACGGCATCGATGGCTTCGTCGAGCTGAAGTACATGCTGATGGGCGGACTTTGATCGCCGTGCCATTCGAGGACATGAAGCGCCTGGCCGCGCAAAAGGCCGTTGAACTGGTTGTGCCGGAGATGCGGCTCGGCCTTGGCACAGGGTCGACCGCGCGGCACTTCGTCGATCTGCTCGGCGAGCGCGTGAAGGCCGGCCTCGACGTCGTCTGCGTGCCGACGTCCGAAGCGACTCGCCTTCATGCGGAGAGCCTTGGTATCCGCCTCACCACCCTCGACGAGACGTCAGAGCTCGACCTCACCGTCGACGGCGCCGACGAACTCGACGATGATCTGCAACTCATCAAGGGCGGCGGAGGCGCGCTTCTCCGCGAGAAAATCGTCGCGATGGCCTCCGAGCGGATGGTGGTGATTGCCGACGGATCGAAGCGCGTCGCGCGCCTCGGTGCCTTTCCGCTGCCGATCGAGATCGTGCGCTTCGGCTGGCGTTCGACCGAGGACTGGGTCCTCTCTTGCCTCGATGAAGCGGAATGCACGGGCACGGTATCGTTGAGGAGTGCGGCCGGTGGGGCTCCGTTCGTCACGGATGGTGGCAACTACATCCTCGATTGCGCGCTGGGCGAAATCGACGATGCCGAAATGCTGCACGATCTCCTGAAGTCGGTACCGGGGGTTGTCGAGACGGGCCTCTTCATCGGGATCGCCGATATAGCGTTCGTGGCCACGGCAAATGGCGTTGTCACACTGCGCGCGCCGGACTTCGACGATTAGTCCCGTCCGAGCGCGCCTTGTCCGGCCTGTGCGGGGCATCTCGGAAGCGATAGGAGTTGGCCTGGAAGCGGCGACGTGATTCCCATCGGTCGCCCCGAGATCTCGCGGAGACGGCTCGATGACATCCCGGCAAACGACGTCGCTTGCCCCCTCAAGTGAAGCTGATCGTACGCGGAATACCGCTATAGGGCTGCGAACCAACTGGCGTCCGCTGCGTCGCGTCCGGCAGGTGGCATTCGCGGCCGCCGCCGTACTCGTGCTCGCCCAGACACTCCCCACGCTGGCTCAGAAAACGCCGGAATCGGACCCTGCGGCCGTCTCCGCTGCCCGGGAGCTGATGAACGTCGCAGGCGCCACGCGCCAGTTCGATGCCGTCGTGCCGGCCCTCGTGCAGCAGATGATGGCGATCTTCATCCAGCAGCAGCCGGCACATGAAAAAACGATCCGGGAGGCCTTCCAGGGAATCGCCGTCCGGATGAGCGCGCGCAAGGAAGAGCTGATCGCCGAAATCGCCAAACTCTACGCGAAACAGTTCTCGGTCGCCGAGCTTCAGGAGCTGACAAAGTTCTTTGCAGACGGCGTGGGCAAGCGTTACGTGGATAAGCAACTGGTTATCCTTCCGCAATCGATGGCCATTGGTCAGCAATGGGGCGCACGCATCGGTCGCGAGGTGGATGAAGAGATGCGCAAGGAACTGCGAAAGAGAGGCGTTCCGATCTGACGACAAGCTTTTCCCAGCCAGCCGCTTCAAGACACGCGAGGCACAGCCAGGGGCCATGCAGATGACGCACTATGACTACGATCTGTTCGTAATCGGCGCCGGGTCCGGTGGGGTGCGGGCCGCACGTATCGCGGCCACACACGGCGCCAGGGTCGCCATCGCCGAGGAGTACCGGTTCGGCGGGACCTGCGTGATCCGAGGCTGTGTGCCGAAGAAGTTGCTCGTTTACGCCAGCCGGTTTCGCGATGATTTCGAGGATTCCGCAGGCTTCGGTTGGAGTGTTGGCGAAACCCGGTTCGACTGGGCGACGCTGATCGCCAACAAGGACAAGGAGATCGCTCGCCTCGAAGGCATTTACAAGCGCAATCTCGAGCGCGCCGGCGTGACGACATTCGAGAGCCGGGCGGTGCTCGAAGGCCCGCACAGCGTACACCTCATCAAGCAGAACAAGACCGTTAGCGCGCGCACCATTCTGATTGCGACGGGCGGCTGGCCGAATATCGAACCCAAGCTTGAAGGCGCCGAGCACGTCATCACCTCGAACGAGGCATTCCATCTGCCCGAATTGCCGCGTCGCGTGATCGTTGCTGGCGGCGGCTACATCGCGGTCGAATTTGCCGGCATTTTCGCAGGTCTCGGCGCGGAGACGACGCTCATCTATCGCGGCCCCAAGATCCTCCGCGGGTTCGACGAGGATCTGCGCGATTCGTTGATGGAGGAATTGCCGCGGCGCGGTATCCGCATCATCACGGAGCAGGTGTTTACGCGTATCGAGAAGACGTCGAGTGGTCTGGCCGGCACTCTGTCAAAAGGCGAACGCCTCGAAGCCGATCAGATCATGTTCGCGATCGGACGCAGCCCCAACACCAAGGGTCTCGGCCTGGAGGCGGCGGGAGTGGAGATTGCGCCCGGTGGTGCCGTCAAAGTCGATGCGAGGTCGCGCACGAATGTCGAAAACATCTATGCGGTCGGGGACGTCACCGACCGTGTCAACCTGACGCCCGTGGCGATCCGCGAGGGCCACGCTTTCGCCGACAGCCTGTTTGGTGGCAAGCCCTGGACGACAGAATACGAGATGATTCCCAGTGCCGTCTTTTCGACCCCCGAGATCGGCACTGTCGGCTTGACCGAGGGAGAGGCACGCAACGCGTATGGTGAGGTCGATATCTACAAATCGCGCTTCCGGCCTATGCGCGGCACTTTATCCGGGCGCGAGGAGCGGATGCTCATGAAGCTCGTCGTCGAGCCGAAGGCTGGCCGCGTGCTCGGTTGCCACATCGTTGGACCGGATGCCGGCGAAATCGTGCAGGTCGCAGCCATCGCGATGCGGATGGGTGCTACCAAGGCGGACTTCGACCGAACGATGGCACTGCATCCCAGTGCGGCCGAGGAACTGGTGACTATGCGCGAGAAATGGACTCCGCCCCCCACATAGCGGCCAGTCTGACCGCCGGCCCGGAAATCGCGGCGTGTCGATTGTGGGCAACGCTCGCGCGGAACATCGCACGCAACGAGAGGGAAGGCTTCCCCGAATCAGCAAACGCTGCGATCCCGTTAACCCAAAGGGTCTTCGCGGGGAAAACTGATGCTGGGACGATTGCTGAAGACGGTTGGTGCTGCGCTTGTATTTGCGACGGCTGGTGTAGCGGCAGCCAACGCCCAGAACTACGACGGTTCCGGCCTCGTCAAGTTCGGCGTTTTCGGACAAGCCACGATGCTTGACGTGGATCAGAGTCTGCCCGCTATCGCATCGGGTACCGCGAGTGGTATCGCCGGCGGTGTTTCTGCAGGATATGACCTGACGCTTTATCGCTCCCTGCTCATTGGTATTGAGGCCGATGGTAGCTTTGGTGATGCGCGCGAGACGGTCGGTTTCACCGACTACGGTCACGATTACCTGTTCACGATCCGGGGGCGCCTTGGCGTTTACGCTCACCCCGGTTGGCTGATCTATGGCACAGCGGGTGTCGGCTTCCTTGGCATCGAGGCCCAGCAGCCGGGCGTCGGTCTGAAGTCCGCCCAGACGTTGACGGGCTTCGTCGGCGGCGTCGGCACGGAATTTGACTGGTCGGGTCATTTCACCGTCTTCACAGAATACCTCTACGGAAACTTTGGTGAGACCACTTTCGCCCTCCCACAGGGTACGTTGGTGCCGTTGCAGGATCACAAGGCGGACATCGACTCCCACGTTGTTCGGGTCGGCCTGAAGTTCAAAATCGGTCACGACTACGCGCACGATACCTACGTCCATCCGGACGACTATCGGAACTACGGATCCATGAAATAACCATAAGGCGATGACCCTGCGCCGCCATCCTTCATATGGGGTGGCGGCGTTGTAGTTTAGTGGCCTTGAATTGCGTGAAGACGCGACGGAGATGCGTGACGGGAGAGCCCTGATGGCATGTCTCAAGGGACGGATCGCGCTGATCTCGGGTGCCGGCAACGGGATTGGTCGCGGCATCGCGATGGCAATGGCGGCGGCAGGCGCGCACGTCCATCTCGCTGAGCGTGATGAGGAAGCTTCAGAGGCCGTCGCCCGAGAGATCCGCGAGACGGGCGGTGTTGTCACTGCTCATGTCGTGGATGTAACCCTCGGGCAGGATGTGCAGGCCATGCTGCGGGCCATCGATGCAGCCCACGGCAAGCTGGACATTCTGGTCAACAATGCCGGCCTCAACGTACGCTCTGATTTCCGCCATCTTTCCGAAGCCGATTGGGCGACGGTTCGCGACGTCAATATCGACGGCGTGGTTCGGCTTGCGCGCGAAGGGTTCGAGCTCTTGCGCCGCTCCGGCAATGCATCGGTAATCAACATCGCCTCCATACTCGGCGAGCATGGGATGCGCCAACTGGTGGCTTACTCGGCAACAAAAGGCGCTCTCATAGCCCTCACGAAAGGCCTCGCGGTCGAGTGGGCGACGTTCGGCATTCGCGTAAATGCAGTTTGTCCAGGCTTCGTCGAGACAGCGCTCACGGCCCGCGTGCTGAAAGTCCCCGCCTTTGCGAAGGCTCTTATCGACAAGACACCGATGCGTCGCTTTGGCCGGCCGGAGGAGATTGCGGCGGCGGTCGTTTTCCTCGCTTCCGAACAGGCGTCGTTCATCACTGGCGCGACGCTCGCCGTCGATGGCGGTATGACAGCGCAGCTTTGATCTCGGTGAGGCGCGGTTTCGGTGTTGCCACAGTGTTGCTCTACGCAAAGCCGCAATCGTCAGTCGGAGGGCAACCCGTGCGCGCGCGTCTGCTAGTGAGTTGGTGGTTATCGTTTGTGGCCATCATGGTGTTCGGAGCCTTGGCGGCGAGCCAATGCGCTGTCGCCGAGACCTACCACTTCAAGGGCGGGCACTCGACGGTGACGATCGGCTGGAGCCATGCCGGGCTCTCGCATCATACCGCACGGATCGTCGGCATCGTGGGCTCGCTGGAATTCGATCCGGCCAGTCCGGAGATGGGGCAGGTCGATGTACGGCTGGATCCGGCCGATCTATCAAGTGGCGTCCCAGCCCTCGACAGACTTCTGAGGAGTCCGGACTTCTTCGACGTCTCGAGCTATCCGGCCATTACTTTCAAAAGCACGCAGGTGATGGTGACCGGCGAGCGGTCCGGACAAGTCAGCGGTGATTTGACGATCCGGGGCACGACACGCCCGGTGACTCTCAATGTGACGTGGAACTTCTCCGGGGAGCACCCCTTGGGCCTCGTCAACCCGAGCTTCGCTGGCAAGTTCGTCTCGGGATTTTCCGCCACGACGAAGCTGCTTCGAAGCGAATGGGGGCTGGGTCGGGGCGCGCCACTCATCTCGGATGAGATCGACGTAGCGATCGAGGTCGAGGCGGTGCGCCGATAGGGCGTCTCCGTCGGCGGCTCGGCCCGCCCAGCGAGTTCCGGCGGGTAGCCACCCCGTCTCTGGCGAAATAGCGCCGGTCGACGTTCCGGCTCCGCCAATAGCGCCGCGATTGAGCGAACGATTGGCAGCGCGCACGAAGTTAGCTTATAGAAGCGTCATCATGCCATGATGCGGAGCGGCCCCGGCCTGCAGCCAGTGCAGGACCGGCCGTTGCCGCATCTCGTTGAGGAGAGTGCCATGCCGGCAACCTGGTCCCCCGAAAGCTGGAGATCAAAGCCGATCGTTCAGGTGCCCGAGTACGATGGCCAACCCTATTCCACGCCCTCGGCCGCCCTGGCGGACGTCGAGGGGCGCCTTGCCAAGTTTCCTCCGCTCGTTTTTGCCAACGAGGTGCTGGCGCTGAGCTCCAAGCTCGCGCGGGTGGCTGAAGGCAAGAGCTTCCTGTTCCAGGGCGGTGATTGCGCGGAGAGCTTCAAGGAGCACACCGCGAACAATATCCGCGACTACTTCCGCATCTTCCTGCAATCCGCGCTGGTGATGACGTTCCAGGGCGGGATGCCGGTCGTAAAGATTGGCCGTATTGCCGGGCAGTTCGCCAAGCCGCGCTCCTCGAATGTCGAGAAGCGGGATGGTATTGAGCTGCCGAGTTACCGCGGCGACATCATCAACGGTTTCGATTTCACGTCCGAGGCGCGGATTCCCGACCCGCAGCGCCAGTTGCAGGCGTATCGGCAGTCGGCCGCGACGCTGAACTTCCTCAGGGCCTTCCTCCAGGGCGGCTTCGCGAGCCTCGAGAACGTGAATCGCTGGGCGCTTGGCTTCATGAAGGACAAGCCGATCGAGCACGAGTACGAGCGGCTGGCCGGCGAGATTGGCCGCACGCTGGAGATCATGAAGGCGCTCGGCATCGACGAAACCAATACGCGCGAGCTGGTCAGCACCGATTTCTACACGAGCCACGAGGCGTTGTTGCTTGGCTACGAGCAGGCCATGACGCGTCGTGACGAAGTGCTAGGCACAGGGCGTTATTTCGATACGTCCGCGCATATGATCTGGATTGGCGACAGGACGCGTCAGCCTGATCACGCGCATGTGGAGTTCTGTCGCGGGGTGGCGAACCCGATCGGGCTCAAGTGCGGGCCGTCCGTCGAGCCGGATCAGCTCATCCGTCTGATCAATATTCTGAGCCCGGATAACGAGGCAGGCCGTCTGACGCTCATCTGCCGTTTTGGCTCCGATAAGATCGAGAAGCACCTCCCGCCGCTGATCCGGGCTGTGCAGAAGGAAGGAGCCAAGGTTGTCTGGTCGTGTGATCCGATGCACGGCAACACGGTGACAGCTTCGACGGGCCACAAGACGCGGCCCTTCCAGCGCGTGCGTGACGAGGTGGAGCGGTTCTTCGCCATTCATCGTGTGCACGGAACACATGCTGGCGGCGTGCACATCGAGATGACAGGCCAGAATGTCACCGAGTGCACGGGCGGCGCCGTACAGATCGTCGATGAGGATCTGGCACGCAGCTACGAAACGCTGTGCGATCCGCGTCTTAACGCCGAGCAATCGCTGGAGATTGCTTTCCTGGTGGCAGACCTCTTGAGCCGTGAGCGCAAGAGCCGCACCCAGAAAGCCAACTCGGTCGCCACTGCGGCTGCAGAATAAGGGGGCTCGCGAAAGCGAGCAGGCACTACCGAGGCCGGTGCGTTCCGAGAGCGCACCGGCCTTTCTCGCAGGAACCGGGGGAGTTCCCCTACCGCCCTTTGAACACCGGCTTGCGCTTCTCGGCCCATGCTTTGAGGCCTTCTTGATGGTCCTCGGATTTCGCGCAGGCTATGCGCGCGTCGTCGTGCCAAGCCGGATCGAGCCGGCCAGCCGCGACATCATTCAGGGCCTTCTTGGTCGCTGCGAGCGCCAAAGGTGCGTTGGCTGAAAGCTGCGAGGCGAGGGTATCCACACGGGTCATCAGTTGTTCGGCGGGTACGATCTCGGTCAGGTATCCCATCGCGAGCAACTCGTTCGACTCCACCGGCTCGGCGGTGAGGAACAGGCGCTTTGCGTTGTTGAGGCCGAGCCGCGAAACGTAGCGACCGAGCCCGCTCTGATAGTAGACGATGCCTAGCCGTGTCGCTGGCATGAACATCCGAGTCGCCTCGACGCCGATGCGGAAGTCGCAGGCGAGCGCCAGGTCTGTCGCGCCTCCGTAGACCCCGCCATTCAGCGCCGCGATCGTTGGAACCCGTAACGCCTCGAGCTTGTCGACCATCTTCTCGAAGGCGTTTGGATCGTAGTCTTTTTGCTTGCCGTCCTTCCGCTCCTTCAGGGCACCGATATGGAAGCCCGATGAGAAGCTCTTGCCCGTGCCGGTGATAATGAGCACCCGGATCGACTGGTCTTTGGCGATCCGGTCGTAGATCTCGATCAACGCTTCGAGATCTGCCGGTTCCAGACGGTTGTGCTCGGCCGGCCGATGGAGGCGGATCGTTGCCTTGCCCTCGGCAATGGTAAGGACCGGCGTCGTCGAAACCGGTTTTTCTGCTGCGCTCATGATCGTTTCGCTTTCGTCGGTTGCGTCAAGCCGTGTGCGACAGTCGATAGAACCGTTGTGCGGTTCCGGCAAAGAGATCCGCCTTTTCGCTGGCGGAGGCGCCTTGCGCCAGTCGCTTACAGGCATTCCAGAAGACGCCGTAGCTGTAGGAGCCCTTGTCGACGGGGAAGTTCGACTCGAACATGCAGCGGTTGGCGCCGAACGCCTCGATGCACGTTTCGATGTAGGGTTTCCAGGCCGCGGCAAGCGCTTCCGAGGTGGGCGGATCGGCGGCGTCTTCGAAATGAAAGCCATTGATACGCATGCCGAGGCCGCCGAGTTTGACGTAGGCATTGCGGCAGGTGGCCAGCTCTTTGATCGCGATCGACCAGTCCTTGAAGACCTCGTCGCGCTTGCCCGCGTAGCCTTCAATGGCGAGCGGTCCGCCGACATGGTCGAGCACCATGCGGGTCTCTGGTACGGCACGCGCGGCCGCCGTAAGGTCCGAGATTTGCGGGTGGTAAAGCCAGGCATCGAACGAGAGGCCCATCCGTCCAAGTGTGCGCAGTCCGTCTTGGAAGACGGTGTCCTTGAGTACGTACCGCGGTGGCGTGTAGGCCGGGTTCATGACGACCGGATTGGGATCCCAGGCCGTGATGTGGCGAATGCCGCGAAACCGGCCGTTGGCTGCGGCGACGTGTGCCTCGAGCACCGGCTCCACGCGTGAGCCGAGAAGCATGTCGGCGTGACCGACAATGCCCTCGCACGCCCGCGTCCTGCCATACTGGCCGCTTTCGCTCATCGCCGCGACGCCGGCGACGAATTGCGTCTCGCCGACGGGCTTCATCTCCTCGGGGCCTGTGGCCTTGTGAAACGCCCGGCATTGCACGAAGACCGTGGCGACGACGTTGTGGCCGCTTGCCGTATCAGCCAGCAGATCTGGCAACAGGTAGGGCCAGTTCGGCCGATCCCAAAGATGGTGATGCGGATCGACGATCGGCAACTCTGGTTCGAGCGGCGTTTCCTTGACGCGAGCGAGCCAGTCCGCCCGGTTTGCAATGTAGTGCACGTTAGCTTGGGCCATGGAAATCTCGCTCCTCGTCTCGATCCGTTAGTTCTTGAATGATCAGGTCGGCAGGTCAGCCTTTGGCTGCCTTCTTTGCGCGCTCGTCCGCGAAGACGTTCTTGGCGCAATAGATCGCTTCACGGATCAGGGGCACGCCGATATAGCCCGACATATGCAGCATTACCTCGATCAACTCGTCTTCCGTCCAGCCTTCCTTGAGGGCAAAGCGCAGGTGGATGTCGAGCTCGTCATGGCGACCCATCGTCGTGTCGGTGATAACGCAAATCAGCGAGCGCAGCTTGTAGTCGAGTGCGGGACGAGCCCACAACGCGCCAAATACCGTCTCGGTCGCGAGGTCGATGAACTTCTGGGTATGCGGATCAGACGCATATTCTTTCATGTTTTTGTCGTACTCCGCGTCTCCACGCAACGCACGGCGGACAGCCTCGCCCTTCTTGTAAAGATCGCTCTTCTCGGTCATGACAGTCTCTCCTGACGTTTCCACCGGTGCCCCCCGCTTAGCCGGGAGGTTCAGTTATCTCGGCCCGAGCTTGACGCCGGCCATTTCCTCATAGAGCGTCACGACCGACGCACCGTCTTGCTTGTTGAGGCCGCGCGCCCGCGCCATCTGGTAGATCTGCTGCGAGATGTTGGCCATGAACAAGGGCACGCCGAGTGCCTTGCCGAAGGCCGTTTCCAGCTCCTGATCCTTGTACGAGATGTCGACCGTCCCGCCAGGACTGAAATCGCCAGAGAGAAATCGCGGCACGCGGAAATCGAGTGCAAAGCTCGCGCCCGTCGAGACCTTGATCACGTCATACATGATGCGGGGATCGAGACCGGCTTTGGCACCCATCACGAACGCCTCCGCAATGGCGACCGTCGAGGTCTGGATCAGCATGTTGTTGACCAGTTTCAACGCCAGCCCCTGGCCGATGCTGCCGACATGAAACTGGTTGGCCGACATGGCTTTGAAAGCCGGCAGCCAGCCTTCGAAGTCAGCTATCTCGCCACCGCAGATGATCGCTAGCGATCCTTCTGTTGCGCGCGCCGCGCCGCCTGACACGGGCGCATCCACCATGGAGATGCCTTTAGAGAGAAGGTCGTCGTGAATGCACTTCGCGGCGATCGGGTCGATCGTCGACATCATAGCGACTGCGTGGCCCGCTTCAGCCCCAGCGAGCACGCCGTTCGCGCCATTGATGACGTCTTCGGTCTGGGCGGTCGTCTCGACCATGGTGATCACACGCTTTGCAGCGCGCGTAACGTCAGCAGGCGTTTTCGCGATCACGCCTCCTTTGGCGGCGAGCGCCGCTGTCCGCTCCGAATTGAGATCCATCCCGACGACCCTGAATCCGGCCTTGGCCAGGTTCGCCGCCATGCCGCCGCCCATGGCGCCAAGGCCGATAAAGCCGATTGTCTCGGGCATTTGCCTGATCCTTTGTGAAGCTTTGCAGGGTGTGCCGGAGCGGATGCCGCTATTCGGCGGCGCGCGTTTTCTCAAAGACGGGCGCGTCCGGTACAGGCAGACTGTGAACGAGCGGGATTACTTCCTCGGCGAACCGGCGCATCATGCGATGGCGCACCTCGCGCTCGACGCCGTGCATGGCATTCGAGATGAGCACGTAATTGAAGCCGATCGCCCGCAGTTCGTTGATGCGCCGCGCGACACTTTCCGGGCTGCCGATCAGGTTCCGCTCGAGGATTGGATCGTTCTGCGCAGGATCGCCCATCAGCTTCATGTTGGCGAAAATCTTGGCGAACTGCTCATATCCCTTGATGTCACCCCAAGGTGTGGTGTCGGTCGTGTAGTGCTCAGCCTGGAGCTTATAGAAACGGGCCATGTGACCCCGCGCCTCTTCGCGCGCGGTCGCGTCGGTATCGCCAATGAAACACTTCGTAGATACGGGGAGGGTGATGTCGGTAGGAACCGCTTGCCGCCTGTCGGCCATGCGCCGCCGCCAGCGCTCGAGAATTTTGACAAGCATGTAGTCGGGGAATTGCGACAGCGAGAGCGGCGCGAGATTGTAGTCGGCGATGATTTCCGCCGATCCCGGCGAGCCGATCGCCCCATAGAAGTTGATCTTCCGTGAGGGATCGACTTTCGGGCGGACAGTGATCGGCCGCTCGAGGGTCACGTACCGGCCTTTGTAAGTAAAAGGCTCGCCTTTGAGCGCGAGCTGAGTGACATCCCAGCACTCCTGGAAACGGTCGCGTGCCTCGTTCATGTCGATACGCAGTGCATCGTACTCGAGCTTGGCAGTTCCCCGGCCCATACCGATGTGGAGGGGGCCTGTCGCAAGATTTGCGACCATCGCCAGATCCTCGGCGAAGCGCACTGGATCATACCAGGGCAGAACCATTACCGCGGTACCGAGCCCCATGCCGGGAACGGCGGCCGCGAGATGCGAAAGGAACATGAGCGGATTTGGCGTCGGGTAGTAGTCCGAGAAGTGATGCTCGACCATCCAAACGGCGTCGAAGCCGAGCTGCTGGGCAAACCGGGCATCGACAATGGCTTCGCGATACATTTCGCCGTCGCTGGCACTCAGCTTGTCGACAGCACCAATCTGCACGGCGAAACGGGGGGCTTGGCCCATGGCGCGTTCTCCCTCAAGAATGATGTCGTTCGAGCCGATGCAATAGGGCTCCGACTTATGTCTGGACAAATGCTAGCCTAGCCGCGCAAGACCTGTCACGCGGTTAGGTTGATCCGAAGGAATGCTGCCGATCTGAGTTTCCACGCCACGGAGGACACATGACCAAGGTGACGACGCTCGAGGAGCTGGATGCGCTTTACGGAGAGCCGGTGGAAGCGTCCATCCTGAAGGAGATCGACTACATCTCGGATCATTACCGCGCCTTCGTCGACAAGGCGCCGTTCGTGATCATCGCCACGGCGGGGCCGGAAGGGCTCGACTGCTCGCCGCGGGGAGATCCCGCGGGCTTCGTGCGGGTGGTCGACAATAAGACGGTGATGATACCTGACCGCCGCGGCAACAACCGCATCGATGCGCTGCGCAACATCGTGCGTGACCCGCGCTGCGCCCTGTTGTTCCTGATCCCCGGCATCGGCAACACGCTGCGTATCAACGGCACGGCCGAGATCGTGAATGATCCCGCCCTGAACGAGAGCTTCGCGTTCAAGGGCATGTTGCCGAGAACGGTGCTGAAAGTGACGGCTGAGAAGGTCTACTTCCAGTGTCCGAAAGCGCTGGTGCGTTCTCGTCTCTGGGACCCGGATTCGCGGATCCCACGTTCGGAGCTGCCGTCGACGGGAGAGATTCTGCAAGCGCTCACCAACGGAAAATACAACGCCGAAGTCTACGATGCGGCCTATCCGAAGCGGCAAGCCGAGACGTTGTACTAAGGATGGCGGGTCGAGACGCTGGTCGAGACGTTGCCACGATATCCGCACCGACGGAGCAAACCGAGGAATCGGTCCTCGCGACAAGCGCGAGGATGACCGTCAAAGGATGGGCGGGTGCCTGCGACGTGCGCTGCGCTGGTGACGACGAAGAGCAATAGGTGCCGGTTCGACGCGATCCGATCTACCGCATCGCTTCTCACAATGTCATCCTCGCGCTCGTCGCGAGGACCCATGGGACAGCAAACGCAATGAACTAGAAGTCGCGTGTCCACCGCCGGCCGGTCGCCACGGACGTTATCGCGTTTGAGGCGTCTGCCGACGCTTTGGCGATCATCAGCACTGGAGGAAATGACGATGGAACTTGGCTACGTCGGCCTTGGGGCGATGGGTGGTGCGCTGGCGCGCCGATTGTTGCGGGAGAGAAAGCTGCGCGTGTTCGACCTGATGCCCGAACGCGTGTCAGCGCACGTGGAGAAAGGTGGAACCGCGGCGCAGAGTGCGGCGGCGCTGGGCGCAGAGTGCGATGTCGTCATGACGTGCCTGCCGACGTCGAAGGAGGTGCACGCGGCGATCTTCGGGCCGAATGGCCTTGCCGAAGGCATGAAGTCTGGTGGCGTGATCGCCGACATGACCACCGGCGACCCGAATGCCACGCGGGCGATGGCGGCGGAGCTGGCGCCGAAAGGCATCACGCTCATCGACGCCCCGGTCTCGGGAGGCCCACACGGCGCCGAGGCCGGCACCATCGCGATCATGGTGGGTGCGTCTGAGGCCCTGTTCGCGAGGGTAAAGTCGGTCTTCGAGGTGATCAGCCCCAACGTCTTCCACTGTGGCGACGTCGGAGCCGGCCACGTCATGAAGCTCGTGAACAACGTGACGGCAGCCAGCGTTCGCGCCGCGACGTTCGAAGCCATCGCGATGGGCGTAAAGAACGGCCTTTCCATCGATAAGATCGCCGAGGTTCTGCACAAGGGATCGGCGCGTTCCTACACGACAGAGATCACGCTCCCGAAGCTCGCCAAGGGTGGTGACATCAGGACCAATTTCACCCTTGCCCTGATGCACAAGGACGTTCGCCTCGCGACCGAGCTCGGAATGACATCCGGCACCCCGATGCCGATCTGCAACCTCGTCCGCGAGGTGTTCCAAACCGCCATCAATGACCAGGGCGCCAGCGAAGACGTCAACCTGCTCATCCGGCTGATGGAACGCCAGTCCGGCGTGAAGATTGCGAATTGAGGCCACGGGGCGGGTGCAGCGGGGCGCCGGCCCCGCCGCTGGAGCGTGCTTCCTTGAGATGAATAAGGGGCTCGCTTGTGAAACTGGCGAGTCTATTCAGCTTTGCTACAGGCCCGTTCCCCTCCCCCTCGCGGGGAGGGGTTAGGGGTGGGGGGATTGAACTGCTCGATCGCAGATGACGAAGCAAGACATTCGCCGGATGATCGTTGTCGCGAGCGATGAAGCGTGACGGGGCGCCCCCCCCCCCCCCCCCCCCCCCCACGGGGGGGGGGGGGG
>JBFWOB010000058.1:0-23245 GCA_050250755.1 Hyphomicrobiaceae bacterium | reverse complement strand
CTGCGGCAAGGGCAGATTCGCGTAGAAAAACACTATATAAATCAATGGTCATGCTGCTGTTGCATGGCAGAAATGCAGGAAAATAAAAGGCCGCGAAACCCCATCTCGGATTGACGTGAACGTCAGGACAAGAAAAAAGCCGCCCCAACGTAGGGCGGCCCAGGTCAAGGGAGGAAACGTCGATCGAGACGCTGGCGCACGCCAGATCATCGTGAGCGTGTCGCCCCAACTGAAGATTATGATATGCGAGCGCCGATTGATTCGCACAACGTCTGATCCCGTGAGCTTTGTGACATTCTCGCGTCATCGTGGCGCTGATGCCGCAGCGGCGGGTCGAGGCTGCGCGGATTTTGGCAAGCTCAGCCTCTCCCACTACATCGTCGATGGCGGGCAGGGCGGTACGCGAACGAGAGGAACATTGCGCCAATGCCCAACGAACAGAGAATCCCGTCAGCGAAGCTCGTCGAAACGGCGCATGACCTTGCCGATGCTTCGGGCAAGGCGATTCTCAAACACTTTCGTCGGGAGATCCCGATCGACAATAAGGCTGCCGGCGGCAGCTTTGACCCTGTCACGGAAGCAGATCGCGCCGGCGAGCGCGCGGTCCGCAAACGGCTTTCCATGCTGCATCCCAATCACGGGATCGTCGGCGAGGAGCTTGGCACCAAGGTCGGCAGTGCCCCGTATACCTGGATCATCGATCCTATCGACGGCACGCGCGCATTCATCACCGGGATGCCACTCTGGGGAACGCTGATCGGCGTGACCTGCGAAGATCGCGCCGAGATTGGCCTCATGGACCAGCCCTACACGCGCGAGCGGGTGTGGTCATCAGCATCCGCGACGCACTGGCGCGGCACCGACGGCCGCGTACGACGCGTCCGTACCTCTCCCTGCGCGCGGCTCGAGGATGCGCGGATGACGACGACAAGCCCAGATCTTTTCGCCAGAGGCTACGAGAGCGCAGCGTTTGCCCGGCTCCGAGTCGATGCACGGCTCACACGCTTCGGTGGCGACTGCTATGCCTATTGCCTGCTTGCGGCGGGTCATATCGACATCGTCGTCGAAGCCGGGCTCAAGCCCTATGATATCGTTGCGCTTATTCCGATCATCGAACGTGCCGGCGGCATCGTGACCACCTGGGATGGTGGTCGCGCGGAGAATGGCGGCCGCATCCTCGCTTGCGCAAATGCAAAACTGCACGAGCTGGTCGTCAAGCGTCTATCGAAGACGTAACGGACTCGACGCGGCGGGCGGCGGCCACATGCAACAGGCCGCCCACGATAGCGAGGTTCTTCAGGAAATGATTCAGTTGATTGCTGAATTGGCCCGCGTCGCCGCCGAGATAGGACCAGAAATCGTGAAAAATCGAGCCCGCCACGATGGTAAACGCGGCGAGCGCGAACGCCGCGATGTGCGCTTGCCAATTGAAGATCAGCATCAAGCCGCCGCCGAGTTCGAGAGCGATCGTCAGAACCAACAGAATCTCAGGGGAGGGAAATCCCTTCGCAGCCATCATCTGCGCCACGCCTTGAAAGGTCAGCACTTTGCGAGCGCCCGCGACAAGGAACAGCGATGCGATCAGCAAGCGCGCCAGGAAAGCCAGAGCAGAGTTCATTGGGGTTGGGACCTCTAATTGCTACCGACAAGGCCGGGCGTTCGGGTAAATCCGCGATCGTTCATCGGCGACCGCGCCTCATGGTGCGCGGCAATCGAGACGATGCGCAAGACTTGCGCTTCTGATCTTCCACTGCTGGAATCCGATCGAACATCGACATCGAAAGGCAGGAAATGACCGAGGAAGTCCTCGTTGCGCGCGATGGGCCTGTCATGACCATCACCCTCAACCGTCCTGAGAAATATAACGCACTCACGTTCGGCATGTACGCGCGACTCGCCGAGATCTGCGAGGGGGATGCGCGCGACGGCTCGGTCCGCGTCATTGTCATTACCGGCGCGGGTGCAAAGGCGTTTGCTGCCGGCACAGACATCGCCCAGTTCCGTGCCTTCACTTCGCCTGACGACGGCCTGCGATACGAGGCCGAGGTCGATCGCATCCTCTCTGCGATCGAGCATTGCCCGGTGCCGATGATCGCCGCTATTGCCGGCGCCTGCACGGGTGGCGGAGCCGCGATCGCCGCCTGCTGCGATATGCGCATCGCAACACGTGACGCGCGATATGGCTTCCCGATCGCACGGACGCTCGGCAATTGTCTCTCGGCAACCAGTTTGCAACGGCTTACCGGGCTGATGGGAGCGCCGCGCGTTGTCGATCTCCTGTTCACATCCCGGCTCATGACCGCTGACGACTGCTTCGCCGCCGGACTTGTCACCGAGATCGTCGACGATCACCCCGGTCTGATGGCGCGCGCCAACGAGCTCGCACATCAGATCGCCGGCTTTGCCCCGCTGACGCTTTCGACGACGAAAGAGCTGATGCGCAGAATCCGAGACGCCGCGCCGAAGGTGGATGACCACGATCTCGTCGCCAGGGTCTACACGAGCGCCGACTTCCGCGAAGGGCTCGACGCGTTTCTGTCGAAACGCAAGCCTCAATGGACCGGTCGGTAACCCATAGCAACTCGGGCGAGCCGACGACGGCTGCCGCATCGCCGATCACAAGAAACACGAGACCGAAATCACATGGCCATTCCGAAAAGCATTGCCCGTCCTCCAATTCCGCCAGCAGTCATCGAGCGCTTGAAGGCGGCCGCTGGACCCGGCGGTTACCTCGACAAGCCGGAGGACGTGGCTCCCTATGCCAAGAGCTGGCGCGGAAATTGGCAAGGCGCCTCTCCCATCTTCCTGCGACCGCGCACGACGTCGGAAGTGTCCGCCCTTGTGAAAATTTGCGCCGAGACCGGCACCTCGATCGTGCCCCAAGGAGGGAACACGGGCCTCACCTACGGCAGCCAGCCAGGCTCCGGCATGAATGAGGTCATTCTGTCGACCGCGCGCATGAAGTCCATCCGCGAAGTGGACCTGATGAACGACACGATCACCGTGGAGGCCGGCGTGGTGCTTCAGGAGATCCAACGCAAGGCGGCCGAGGTGAATCGCCTCTTTCCGTTGAGTCTCGGAGCTGAAGGGACCTGCCAGATCGGCGGCAACATCTCGACGAACGCCGGCGGTATTCAGGTTCTGCGCTACGGCAATACGCGCAATCTCGTGTTGGGCCTCGAGGTCGTTCTGCCCGATGGCCAAGTTTGGAACGGCCTTCGCAGCTTGCGCAAAGACAACACGGGTTACGACTTGAAGCAGCTCTTCATCGGTGGCGAGGGAACGCTGGGCGTCGTCACGGCCGCCGTGCTGAAGCTCTTTCCGCGACCAAGCGAATCGCAATCGGCATGGGTGGCCGTCGCAACGCCCGATGATGCCGTGGCGCTTTTGGGCGCGATGCGCGAGGAGCTTGGCGAGAGCGTTTCATCGTTCGAGCTGATCAGCCGGCCGACCGTAGATCTGCTCTTGGCCGGTGTGCCAGGCTCCGCCGACCCATTGGCCACGTCATACCCTTGGTATGTGCTGACCGAGGTGACAGGACAGGGCGCGCCGGGGTCGCTCGCCGAGCCGCTGTCTCGCACGCTGGAAAAGGCGGCGGAGAAGGGGCTGGTGCAGGACGCCGTTCTCGCCACTTCCGGCGAGCAGGCGCGCAAACTCTGGAAAATCCGCGAGGATCTACCGTTCGGCGTTCAGGCAGCCGGAGGCGCCGTGGCGCACGATGTGTCCGTGCCGCTGTCGCGGATCACGGAGTTCATTCGTAGGGCCGACGATGCCATGCGCGCCGCGTATCCCACGTCGCGCTTTTGTTGCTTCGGTCACGTTGGCGATGGCAATTTGCACTACAATCCGGTGCGGCCCGCGGATTGGACATTCGACCAGTGGAATACCGAGCGCGAGGCGGTCAATAAGATCGTGCACGATATCGTCGTCGATCTCGGTGGCTCGATCAGCGCGGAGCATGGCGTGGGGCTTGTCCGGCTCGAGGAGAACCTACGCTACAAAAGCCCAGTAGAGATTGAGCTGATGACACGCATCAAGCGGGCTCTCGATCCCTCGAATATTATGAACCCCGGCAAAGTTCTTCCGATGTGATCGCTTGCCGCCGCGCTCAAAATGCAAAAGGCCGCCCCCGAAGAGGCGGCCTTTTACGCTTCAAAAGCTGAAGCGAGCGCGTTAGCGGTGCCGCCGATGATGGGGGCGGTGATGACGGTGATGATGGTGGCGCGGCTGCACCCAGACGCGGTGACAACGCAGCCCATGGCGCGTGCGAACGCATCTGCGCACCCAGCGGGTCTTTTCGGCGAGCGTTGACGTCTCGGACACGCTCTTGAGAGGCGTGAGGCCCGAGCCCGCCGGCGCGGCCTGGGCGCTCGACACGGCAAGACCAGCGATCAGCAGTGCTGCTGGTGCCAACAGCTTCAACGACAGCTTCATTGCATGCTTCCCTTCTGAGTGAGAGTTTCCCCGGGCGTACGTAAGCAACGCTGATCTTGGCACCATTCCGTCGCGTCGTCGGGAAAGAATCGTCATTCGACGTCAATCAATAATGAACTGGGGCAGGAGAGCCACGCTCTCCCGCCCCGCCAATCCATTCGAGACGTTGAAAAAAGGCGCTTACGGCTTGACTGTCGCGGCTACGCTGCGGCCGCCGAACAATGTGCTGATGCGACGCTCACGTTGCGTGTCGACCGTTACCGACGCCGTCATCCCGGCCCGCAATGGAAGCGGCTCCCCTTCATCGACTGGTCTGAGCTTCAGCCTGACCGGCAAGCGCTGCACCACTTTCACCCAGTTACCCGAGGCGTTCTGCGGCGGCAGCAGCGCGAACTCGGCACCCGTTGCCGGGCTGATGCTTGCCACTTCTGCCTGCCACGTCACGTCAGGATAGATGTCGAGCACGACCGTGGCCGTCTGTCCGGGGCGCACATAGGTGAGTTCCGTCTCCTTGAAGTTCGCTTCAACCCACGGAGCAGAGCTGCTGACCAGCGCGAACAGCGGCGTGGCGACGCGCACGTGCTCACCCGGCAGGAGCTTTACGTTGACGGCAAGACCGCCGAGGGGCGCCCTGACCACAGTGCGGTCGAGATCGAGCTTAGCGCGATCGCGTGCCGCAACCATCTCGCGTACCAAGGGATGGTCCGCTGTCTGAATCTCGGGGTTCCCGCCGAGCTGTGCCAGCACTCGCTGCATCTTCTGCCGTGACGCCGTGACCCTGGCCCTCGCAGCGTCAGCGTTAGCGTCCGCCTCCTCGAACTGGAAGGCCTTGCCGACGCCCTTGTCGGCGAGGCGCTTCTGGCGATCGCGCTGCGCATCGTAGAATTGGACCTTGTCCTCAGCTTCCTTCTGCTCGGCCATCGCCTCGCGGTACTCGTGGCGCAATGCCGCCACGCGGGCGCGCGTCTGGTCGAGTTCGGCTTCCGCCTTGTCGAGCGCGAGCTTGTAGGGCTCGGGATCGATCTTCAGGAGAAGGTCGCCGGGTTTGACCAGCGCATGGTCTTCCACACCCACTTCGACGACCCGTCCTGACACCTCCGCGGCGACATGCACGATGTCCGCCTTCACGTAGGCATTTTCGGTGGAAATGTAGCGGCCTCCCCATAAGTACCAAAGCAATGCGCCGGCGACAGCCACCACCGGTACGGCAATAAGCAGGAAAGGTCTCAATAAGCGCATTTGAGTTCGGTCTCGCTCGGATTGAAGGCAGTGATCGCCTCGGTTCGTCTTAGATGATTTTCAGTCCGTGTTCGGACGAGAGAATTGCGATACGATGTGTTCAGAGCGTATGGGCCTCCCCCATGACGCGTTCTTCCAGTCCGTCGAACAGCCCCGCCTCGGCTGTCACATCGCTTTCCGCCAATTCGCCGAGGCGCGACTTCACGTGCGCCAGCAACTCCATGAGAAGAGCGATATCGCGGTCGGAAAGATTGGTTAACGCGTCGTTAACGGTCGAGCGCGCGATTGGCGAGATGACATCGAAAACGCGTTCGCCGCGATCTGTGAGGAAAATCCTGTTGATACGCCGGTCGACGGGGTCCGCGCGGCGCTCGACCCAGCCACGCTCCTCCAATCGATCGACGATACGACCGGCCGGTGCCTTCTCGATTTCCATCATATCGGCCAGCTCGGACTGGCTGGCGCCGGGGCGGCGATTCAAGCGCACGATTGCGAGCC
Organism: Hyphomicrobiaceae bacterium; assembly: GCA_050250755.1. Lineage (GTDB taxonomy): Bacteria > Pseudomonadota > Alphaproteobacteria > Rhizobiales > Hyphomicrobiaceae. Next base: position 17,074 of record JBFWOB010000058.1, on the reverse strand, counting down.
ACTGTGGCCGCGTAATTCCTAAGGCTTTGACACGTCGGTCGAAAACCGTCCGCATTAGACGTGCAATGTCAGTCGTCAGCCATCCAAAATTTGCCTTCTCGTCCGCCATCGCGACTCCTCCGGCATACATGCCGCATGTTACCGCGGACTCGACGTGCTCACAGAGATAGTATCTACAGTTACTATCATCAAGGATACTGTGGTCAAGGTTATGGAATCGCATATATGCCATGCGCTCGTTGCATGCTTGGTCTTCGTCAGCCGCATTGCTTAAGAATTTCATCTGGGCAGCTTACGTCCGCCAGCAGCTCTACCCCGCCCGGACCGCACTGATTTTTCGGGAATATACCGGGCAAGCAGCAAACGCCTTGCCGGTCTGGGTGTGCGGTGATAGCCACGCCGCTAACCAAGTTTGAGCGAGACGAAGGAGCATGCACGAATGACCGACGCTGCGCACGGCAATGGCGTCCCTGAGGGCGCCCCGCAGGAGCAACAGCTTCAGATCCGCGTCCTCGGTCAGTACGTGAAAGACCTGTCGTTCGAGAGCCCCAGCATCCGTAAGCTGATGACCTCCCAGGCCGAGAATCCCAATCTCAATCTGGAAATGAACGTCACCCCCGAGCAGGTCGCGCCCGACGTATTCGAGGCGACGCTGGCGTTCAAGGCCCGCGCCGAAAGCAAGTCGATTGGCATCATCTTTGACATCGAACTCGAGTATTCGGGTCTGTTCAAGATCGAGAACGCCCCCGCGCAGATTTTGGATGCGGTGCTGCACGTCCAATGCCCGACGCTGCTCTTCCCATTCGTCAGGCGGATCGTCGCCGATATGACGCGGGATGGCGGCATCATGCCCCCGCTCATGCTCGATCCTGTCGACTTCGGTGCGCTCTATGCGCGCAAGCGCCAAACCACGCCGGTCGGTAACGCGTAAGCCAGGACACTGCGCCTAGGGCCCGTGGCCCTAGGCTGCCGGCGCTTCGGACAAGGCAATCTGACTCGCAACCGCCAGTCGTTCGTCGATCAGCCGCAGTTCCACAGCCACGCGCTGCAGACGGTTCGCAAGGCGCTCCCGGAAATGCTCGGCCAGCTCTGGATCGTCCTCCAGATGCGCGTGAAGTGCATCGCGTGTGAGATGCACGGCCCGGACATCGCCGACGGCGGTAATCGTCAGCCCATACGTGTGCTCGGTGAGCATGGCCGCTTCGCCCAGCATGGATCCGGTCTCGACGTCCTCCGCCTCCAAGCCTAGCTCTGCATCCGCGAGAACCATCGCGCGCCCGGAGATAATGACGATCGCACCATCGCCATTCTCACCGGCCGCAATGATCGTCTGGCCGTCGCGAAAAACCATTCGCTCGGCGTCCCGCGCCAATCGCTGGAGCTGTGCCGGCGTCAGGCCGCGAAACATATCGAGACGAGACAAACGAGCGGCGATGAGGTCGAGAGCCATAGAGGTCTCCAGGCAATTGTATCGGAGGTCCTTTCCGGCGCGGATGGGTACGGCCGAACGCATGCGAGACCTTGCGCGATTCGCAGTCGGCCCGGCAAACGATCGACCTTGATTGGGGAGAGGCGGCTAGTCCTGGGTCGCGCGTCGCCCGCAAGCAACGATTCGCGCCTCAGCAGACGGCCTGGCGGATCGCGCGCTGCACGAAGGCGAACTTCGGCAATGTCGCGACGGACGTGACGAATGGGTAGAAGTCACGGTGCCCCATGCTGCGGGTAAGATCATTGAGCGCGGAGGCCAGCGGAACCCACCGCTCCATCAGCGCCGCGATCTCGACGCCCTTGTAAACGTCGGTCCGCTGCCACGGCCATACGGCGCCCGTGACCAGACCTTTGGAGCGCGGCTCGATCCCCACCGCTTCCGCAGTGTCAATCGACGCGAGAATGTGAAGATAGTGAGCCCAGGTCTCCGCCCAATCCTCCCAGGGATGCGCAGTCGCATAGGCCGAGACGAACGATTGCTGCCAGTCGGGCGGAGCGCCGTTGGCATGATACTTCGCGAGGGCATCGGCATAGTTGGCGCGCTCATCGCCGAAAAGTGAGCGAAACTCCTCAACCAATCCCGCCTTCTCGACCACGATCGGCCAGTAATAGTGCGCCGACTCGTGCCGCAGATGGCCCAGAAGCGAACGATACGGCTCGTCGAAGTGCTCGCGCCGTCGCTCGCGCTCCACGGTGTCGGCCTCCGCCAGATCGATGGTCACGACGCCGTCGAGATGCCCGGTCTGCGCATCCGGGATGACGTCGAAGGTCAAGGGCGCTGTTTCGCCTGAACCCGCGATTGGCAGGCCAAGGCGTAACAGAGCATAGACGAGCCGCTTCTTCGCATGCTCGACGACGCGCCAGGCAGCGAGCAAGCTGGGATCGCTGAGGTCGGGAATAGTCCGGTTGAGTGAACAGGCGCGACAGAGATTGCCGGGTTCTCCGGAAGCCAGCAGCCAGTTGCACGCTGCGTAAGCCGCATTTCCGCAGCGTCGCATCGGTTTGGATGGACTGCCAAGCGTGACGAGATTGCCGGTTTGCGCTGCATCAGGCAGCACTGCGGTAACCGCCAGCGTTTCGGGATCGAACCCCAGCTCTGCACCGCAATTCAGGCAAACCGAGTTCTCGAAATAGACGTCTTTTCCGCAACTCGTGCAGTGAAAGGATTGCATCCGCGTCCCCGGGGTTGAGCGCGCGTCCGCGTCCAATGCGCGGTCCGCAAGGCTCAACGAACGGGTCATCCGCGCGGTTCCGAAGCGACCCTTATGGGACGAGCTTATAGCCGCCCATCTCCGTTACGAGGAGCTCGGCATTCGACGGATCCTTCTCGATCTTCTGGCGCAACCGGTAGATGTGCGTTTCGAGCGTGTGTGTCGTCACGCCTGCATTGTAGCCCCACACTTCGTGCAGGAGCACGTCTCGCGTCACCACTTTTTCGCCCGAGCGGTAGAGATACTTGAGGATCGAGGTCTCCTTCTCCGTCAGCCGGATTTTCGAGCCCTTCTCGTCGATCAGCATTTTGGAGGCTGGTTTGAAGCTATATGGGCCGATCGCGAAGACGGCGTCCTCACTCTGCTCGTGCTGGCGCAATTGCGCCCGAATGCGCGCAAGCAGGACCGCAAACTTGAAGGGCTTGGTGACATAGTCGTTGGCGCCAGCATCAAGGCCCAATACGACGTCGGAATCGGCCGTGTTTCCCGTGAGCATGATGATGGGGCTTTTGAAGGCGCCCTTCCGCATGATCTTGCAGGCTTCGCGGCCATCCATATCCGGCAGCCCGACGTCGAGAATGATGAGGTCCAGCCGTTCCTTCTTCGCCATCTCGATGCCCTGACCCGCGGTGGCCGCCGTCAGAATATCGAACTCGTCGTGCAGAGCGAGTTGGTCCTTCAGGCTCTCTCGCAGCTCATCGTCGTCATCGACGAGGAGAATAGTTCGGGCCGTTCTCATGGGGGGCTCCCGTGCCGTTGAGACGTCGCGGCATAGTAGCATCGGCCCGTTCTTTGAAACAGCCTCACGGACGGCCTGAATATCGGGCGCGAAAGAGAGTTGGCACAACCCAAGGACATATGGAATGCCTCGACGGCGGCAATGTCGGACGCTTCACTTGCACACGCGCTCGACCGCGGCCTCCCAGGCGATGCTGAAACTCGGTGAACTACGGCTTCGCTGTGCCATCGGGCGGGCAGGGATTGTCGCGAGAAAACGGGAGGGCGATAGCGCGACGCCGGCGGGCACATGGCGCCTTCTCGAGGTGCTATGGCGACGAGACCGTGGCCGTCGCCCGATCTGCCGGCTTCCCGTGCGCGCCATCCGGACCGATGACGGCTGGTGTGATGCTCCAGGCGATCGGAATTATAACCGGCCCGTTCGACACCCTTATGCGGCTAGCGCCGAGCGGCTTTGGCGAGACGACCATCTCTATGACGTCGTCGTCGTGCTCGATCACAATAGAAGCCCTCGCGTGCGCGGCCGGGGAAGCGCGATCTTCATGCACGTCGCGCGCCCGGCGTACGAACCGACGGAAGGCTGCATAGCTCTGGCCGAGCAGGATCTGAGGCGGCTGCTCATCCATCTCGGGCGTGGAGCTCGGATCGTGATCCGGCGGTGACGCATCGCTCTGGTCCGGGCTGCGTCTCGGTTGGCGTTGCAAGCCCTTGAAAAGATGCGAGGCGAGGATGACGGATATCCTCGCCTCGCGTGCGACCCTCCGGAGACCAACCCGGGTCGCGTGTACGGTGGGCAGTAAGGCGCCGGGTCTAGCTGTTGTAGGCCCGCTCACCGTGCTGCGTGATGTCGAGGCCTTCGCGCTCGGCCTGCTCCTCGGGACGCAGACCGACGATGGCGTCGACGATCTTGAAGAGGATGAACGAGGCGACGCCCGAGAAGACGATCGTAAAGGCGACCGCCTTCGACTGTGTCATGACCTGTGCCATCAGGTCGTAGGCGGCGGCAGTCGCTTCGCCGGGCTTGACGGCGTAGTCGACGATGCCGGCGCCGCCGAGCCATGGAGCGGCAACGATGCCCGTTCCGATCGCGCCGACGATGCCGCCGATGCCATGGACACCGAACACATCGAGGCTGTCGTCGTAGCCGAGGGCGTTTTTCACGGTCGTACAAGCGATGAAGCAGACCACACCCGCGACGAGGCCGAGCACGATGGCGCCCATAGGGCCTGAGAAGCCCGCCGCAGGAGTGATCGCGACCAAGCCAGCAATGGCCCCCGACACCAAGCCGAGCAGCGACGGTTTGCCCTTCTCCAGCCACTCCGCGAACATCCATGCCAACGCAGCAGCCGCCGTGCACACGAACGTGTTGATCATGGCGAGAGCGGCACCGGACGTCGCTTCGAGATTCGAGCCGCAGTTGAAGCCGAACCAGCCGACCCACAGCAGCGCGGCGCCGACCATCGTCATGGTCATCGAGTGCGGCGCCATCTGCTCGCGGCGGTAACCGACACGGGGGCCGATCACGAGGCACCCGATGAGCCCGGCGATACCCGCGTTGATGTGCACCACCGTGCCACCGGCAAAGTCGAGAGCACCCCACTTGTAGAGCATGCCGGCATCGGCCTGGACGACTGCGAGTGCGGCTTCGGCTGCAGCCTTGGCATCTCCGGTCGCGGCTGCGGCGGCCTTGGCAGCATCACCGACGCCATCGGGGCCCGCCCAGTACCAAACCATGTGCGCCATGGGGAAATAGACGACCGTGGACCAGAGCAGGATAAACAGCATCAATCCGCCGAACTTCACCCGCTCGGCGAACGCACCGACGATGAGCGCCGGCGTGATGCAGGCGAACGTCATCTGGAAGCAGATGAAAAGGTACTCGGGGATCACGACGCCGTTCGAGAATGTTCCACCAACCGATGACGCGTCTACGCCGTTCAGGAACGCCTTGCTCAAGCCGCCGACCCAGTCGTTGAGCGACCCACCGTTCGTAAAGGCGAGGCTGTAGCCGTAGATGACCCAGACGAGCATCATCATGCAGGTGATGGCGAACACCTGCATCAGCACGGACAGCATGTTCTTGGCGCGTACGAGTCCGCCATAGAAAAGGGCGAGGCCCGGGATCGTCATCAAAAGAACAAGTATCGTCGCGATGAACACGAAAGTCGTGTCACCCTTCGCTGGCACCGGCGCCGGCCCCTGGGCGAAGGCCGGAAGCGCAAAGGCCCCGAGCGCGAGCAATGCGCCCGCAACTGGTGCCCCGAGGCGCGTTAGAGCTCTCGACATTTTACGTTCTTCCCCGTCTCTGTGCTGTGGATGAAGTAATGGCGCGCGCTTAGAGGGCGTTGTCGTCAGTTTCCCCCGTCCGGATGCGGACCGTGTGCTCGATCGGGGCGACAAAAATCTTTCCGTCGCCGATCTGGCCGGTCTTTGCCGCTGTTGCGATGGCATCGACAGCCTTGTCGGCTTCGCTGTCCGCGACCACGACCTCGATCTTGACCTTCGGCAGGAAATTCACCGCGTATTCTGCGCCGCGATAAATCTCGGTATGGCCCTTCTGACGGCCGTAACCTTTGACCTCAGTGACCGTCATGCCTTGGAAACCCAGATCGGTGAGCGCCGATCGGACTTCCTCGAGCTTGAAGGGCTTTATGATCGCCGTGATCAGCTTCATGGATTGACCTCTCTCGCCGCCGTTGACCCCCATGGGACGTGATCTGATTGCCCCAGCCTGCTGCGGGCAGGCAGAACCGAAGAGTCAAAACCTGTGCCAATTCGAGAGAGAGAAGTAAGATATTGAATAATATGAAAGAAAATAAGAATGCAGATTTCAGGGGGCAAAGAGTCGCCAAAAAAATAGGCGACAAGCGGGGTCTGCCGGATAAGTGTGCCCATTAATCGGGCAGCGTGTCGAACGCGCGTCACATCGCGATTGCGACCATGGTCGCGGGATGCAAACCTGCGCGCCACACGAACCAGGTATCAAATGTCGAGGGCTCCTTCATGCAGTTCGATTTCAAAGGCAAGCGCGTGGTCGTTTGTGGTGGTAGCCGGGGCATTGGCCGTGCGACTGCGGAGACATTTGCCCGTGATGGAGCCGCCGTCGCCATCTGCGCGCGCGGCAAGGCCGGACTAGACGAAGCCGCGGCCGCACTCGGTCGGCATGGCGGTAAGGTCCATGCGGGCGTATGCGATCTCGCCAATGGCGATCAGGTCAAGGCTTACGTGACGGCGGCCGGCGAGGCGCTGGGTGGAATTGATGTTCTGGTCAACAACGCGTCGGGCTTTGGCCACACCGATGATGAGACGGGCTGGGCAGCAAGCCTCAACATCGATGTCTTGGCGACGGTGCGCGCATCGCATGCTGCACTGCCGTTCCTCGAGAAAGCGGGCGGCGTGATCATCAATATCTCGTCGATTTCCGGGTTCGCGGCATCCACGCGCAGCGCGCCTTATGCCGCGGTGAAGGCCGCAATCAACAATTACACGTCCAGCCAGGCGCTGGCCCTCGCTCCGAAAAAGATCCGTGTCAACGCGATCGCGCCGGGCTCCATCGAGTTTCCTGGCGGCGTTTGGGATCAACGCAAGACGCAGAATCCGAACCTCTACAACGCCACCCTGAAATCGATTCCCTGGGGGCGAATGGGGCATGCGGAGGAAATCGCCAACGTCGCGGCGTTCTTGGCGAGCGATCTCGCAAGCTGGGTCACCGGGCAAACACTCGTTGTCGACGGCGGTCAGCTCCTAGGCTGAGCTTGCGGCGCAGGTCCTTCGTGCTGCGCTCAGCCGTCGAGGATCTCCCGCAGCACGTGCGCCAGCTCTTGCCGGTTATACGGTTTGCGGAGAATGCGGAGCTCGTGCAGCTCCGCGCCGTGTTGGCGCAGGATGTCGTCCGGATATCCCGATGTCAGCAGAAGCCGAACTTCGGGCCAGCGTTGCCGTACCTCCCGGGCGACGTCGTAACCCGAAAGACCGCCAGACATGACCATGTCGCTGAACACGAGATCGGCCTTGGCGCCCGCTTTCAGTATGGCGAGAGCAGTCGGACCGTTTTCGGCTTCGACGACGAGGTAGCCAAGGCCTTCGAGCCGCCGGCGTGTTACCTCGCGCACATCCGGATTGTCCTCGACGAGCAGCACCGTCTCGCCCTTGCTGTCGGCGGCTTGCCCTTCGCGATCGACAACCGCCTCAACGGCAGCGTCGTCCGTGCGTGGCAGGTACAGGGTGACGGTCGTGCCGATGCCTGGCTCCGAGTAGATGGTCGCCGTACCGCCGCTCTGCCGCGCGAAGCCGTAAATCGTGCTGAGACCAAGTCCGGTTCCCCGACCTGGCTCCTTGGTGGTGAAGAATGGCTCAAAGGCGTGGGTCAGCACGTCGGCGTCCATCCCGCTCCCCGTATCGGACACGGAAATTCGAACGTAAGCGCCCGCGCGCAGCCGCTCGATGGAGCCAATCTGGCCATCCTCGGCCATGACGTTGGCCGTTTCGATCACGAGCTGTCCGCCCTTCGGCATGGCATCTCGCGCATTGATTGCGAGGTTCAGCACAGCATTCTCGATCTCGCTCGGATCGGCGCGTATAGTCCATAGTCTCGGCGCAAGCCGCGCATTGAGATCCACATCTTCTCCGAGCGTGCGGCGAAGCAGATCGACCATGCCCATGACCAACTCATTGAGATTGAGCGGAGCTGGCGAGAAATGACGCCGCCGCGCGAACGTGAGCAGGCGCGACGTGAGGCGCGCGCCCATTTCCGCAGCGTCTTGTGCCCGCTTGAGCAGGGTTCTGAGCCTTTCCTCCTCGAGCCGCATCTCGATCAGCTCGAGATTGCCGGTGATGACGGTCAGAAGATTGTTGAAGTCGTGCGCGACGCCGCCGGTGAGCTGGCCGAACGCCTCCATGCGTTGCGTTCGCACGAGCTGCGCCTGGGTATCCTCCCGGCGCCTCATCTCGGACTGTAGCTCGGCCGTTCGCTCGGTAACGCGCGCTTCGAGCTCGTTCCGGCTGAGAGACAGCATGTCGACAGTCCGCTTGTGCTCCGAGACGTCCCGTACGACGGCCGTATAGATGCGCTCGCCGTCGATCTCGACATGCGAGATCGAGGCGTCTGCGGCAAACTCCTCCCCATTCTTCCGGAGCGCAAAAATCTCACTGCGCTCGCCCATCGCGCGGGAGACGTTGCCACCGCTGCCGAACTTGCGCACATGGTTGGCGTGGGCGGAACGGTACCGCGGTGGGAGCAGGATTGAGAGCGGCCGGCCAATGACCTCCTCGCGCCGATAGCCGAACATGCGCTCCGCGCCGTCGTTGAACAGCGTGATGCGTTGCGCGCTATCAAGGGAGATGATGGCATCGGCTGCTATCGAAACGATCGCCCCGAGCCGAGCCTCGACACGCTCGGTGGCTAATTCCTTGCTTCGCGCCGCGGAGACGTCCTGGACCGCGCCGGAAATGCGATCGGCGACGCCATTATCGAATTCGACGCGTCCGCAAACCGACAGCCATCGAGCCGCCTGATCGAGGGGGCGTATGAACCGCGCCTCGACGGCGAGCGCACCGTCGCCGGATGGGTCGAGCGCACGCTCGATGGCATCCCTGACAAAGGGGCGGTCTTGCGGCTGCGCCAACGCTTCCCAGCCGCTCAGATCAAGGTCTGTACCATGCGCGACGCCGACGACCTCGCAAGCCCGCTCGTCCCAGGCAATGACGCCGGTCGACCGACACCACGTCCAGATGCCGATTCGTGCAAAATTATGGGCGATCCGATGACGGTTCTCCAGCGGCTGATCCTGGCTCATAGCGGGTACGCCCTCGGGCATAGTCGCATCATCGGTTGACTATCGTTCGCAACCCGGTTCGCGGTCGGCGCGTGTGGCACGATGCACCACGTCCCGATGCGAGGGCCATCTGGCGGGATAATTGACGATCTCCAAAAAGTAACCCGGTGGCCCTGGCCGAGCTAGCTGGAAGCCTGGGGCTGCGTCACCGGTGCTCCCTTCTCAAGCCAGTCCTCGATCGCCTCGACCAGCCCATCGATCGGCCGGAAACCTTGCGTCACAAGTGCAAAGCCGGATGCCTGGGTCCCGGCAGCAAGCACCGGAAAGCCCTCGACACCGGATTGCTTGGCCATCAGGAAGTCACCAAAGGTCGCAGTCCTCGCGGGCTCGCTCTGCATCTCGGCCAGGAACTCCGCTCGATTCTGTCCGGCTTCGGCAGCGATGTCGGCGAGCACCTCGTCGTCCGTTATGTCGCGGTTATGGGCATAAAAGGCGGTGGAGACGCGCCGGTTGAAGGCCAACGTCTGATCGCGCGCCAGACGGCGCATCGTGACCACCGCCCGGCACGAGGGCTCGGTGTCATAAGTGAAGCTTTCGCGCTCGAAGAAGGCGTCATCGAACGGCTGGCCCGATGCGTCATGCACGGCTTTCCATGCGCGACGAATATACTCGCGGTCCTTGTCGCGCATTGGCTGTCGATTGCCCGCCCGGAGACCGCCCATCACAACACGAACCGGCAAGCGGCCCTCGAAGCGGCTCGCCAGCTCTTGCATGACGGGCCCGAATCCGTAGCACCACGAGCACATGGGGTCGGCGAAATAGATGAAATGCCGGTCGTTCGGCGCGGGAAGAGTCATTGCCGTCGCTCCTGCATGATGTCGTTCTGCCGCCGCTGAGTGTCGATCAGCCGCTGCCATGCCATATAGAGACGATGATCGGGTGGCTGGTGCAAGGACCGGAGCTCGAACTCGGCTTTCAAATCGACGGCATCGCCGGGTCGGGTGCGAAGCTGTCGTTCGAATCTAGCGCATCGGCGCCTTGAGCCGGTCTTGCCGATCCGCTAAAAGCGGGCCAACTCCCGAACATTCCGGCACCCAAGGAGGCCGAACGTGGCCAATCCGCAATTCGTCTATCATATGCACAAGCTGTCCAAGACGTATCCGGGCGGCAAGCAGGTGCTGAAGGACATCAACCTGTCATTCTATCCCGGCGCCAAGATCGGCGTGGTGGGTCTCAACGGCGCGGGCAAGTCGACGCTGCTGAAGATCATGGCCGGCCAGATCGACGATTACGTCGGCGAGGCGTGGCCTGCCGACGGCATCAAGGTCGGCTATTTGCCCCAGGAGCCTGAGCTCGATGCCGAGAAGGACGTACTTGGCAATGCCATGGAGGGCGTCGCGGAAAAGAAGGCCAAGATCGACCGCTATAACGAGATCGCAGCCAACTACTCCGACGAAACCGCCGACGAGATGGCGCAGCTCCAGGACGAGATCGACACCGAAGGGCTGTGGGATCTGGACACTCAGGTCGAGCAGGCGCTCGATGCGCTCCGCTGCCCACCGGGCGATGCCGATGTGTCGACGTTATCCGGCGGCGAAAAGCGCCGCGTGGCGTTGACACGGCTGCTGCTCTCGAAACCGGACATCCTGCTGCTCGACGAGCCGACCAACCATCTCGACGCGGAGAGCGTCGCCTGGCTCGAGAACTATCTGAAGAACTACGCCGGCTGCGTCATCCTCGTGACGCACGATCGCTACTTCCTCGACAATATCACCGAGTGGACCCTCGAGCTCGACCGGGGAGCTGGCGTACCGTGGAAAGGCAACTACTCGTCCTGGCTCGAGCAGAAGGCCAAGCGCGAGGCGACCGAGAAGGCCCAGGAGGAGAGCAAGAGCCGCTATCTTTCCCGCGAGCTGGAGTGGATCCGGTCGAGCCCCAAGGCCCGGCAGGCGAAATCGAAGGCCCGTATCAGCGCGTATGAGCGTCTGGCGGACGAGGCGGCGCGTGATCAGGCTGGCAAGGCTCAGTTCCAGATCGCGCCCGGGCCGCGTCTCGGCGGCATCGTTATTGAAGCAGAAGGCTTGTCGAAGGCATTCGGCGACCGTCTGTTGATCGACGGCCTCTCGTTCAAGCTGCCGCCCGGAGGCATTGTCGGCGTGATCGGCCCGAACGGCGCCGGCAAAACGACGCTCTTCCGGATGCTGACCGGCCAGGAGGAGCCCGACAGCGGCACGATCCGCCTCGGCGAGAGCGTGACGCTGTCGTACGTCGACCAGTCGCGGGCACATCTCGACGACAAGAAGACTGTCTGGGAGGAAATCTCCGGCGGCCTCGATATGATCAAGCTTGGCGACAAGAAGGAAGTGAACTCGCGGGCGTACTGTGGCTGGTTCAACTTCAAAGGGCCGGATCAGCAGAAGAAGGTCGGGTTGTTGTCCGGCGGTGAGCGCAACCGCGTGCATCTGGCGAAGATGCTGAAAGAGGGCGGCAACCTGTTGCTGCTCGACGAGCCGACCAACGATCTCGACACCGAGACCCTGTCCGCGCTCGAGTCGGCGCTGGAAGACTTCCCGGGCTGCGCCGTGGTCATCAGCCATGATCGCTTCTTCCTGGATCGTCTCGCTACGCACATTCTCGCTTTCGAAGGCGATAGCCACGTCGAATGGTTCGAGGGCAACTTCGCCGACTATGAGGAGGACAAAAAGCGCCGCCTCGGCGAGGAGGCGGTCAATCCGCACCGCATCAAGTTCAAGAGGTTCGAGCGGTAGCCGCGCCAGTTCCCGTCGGTGGATGCCGCACGATGGTCAGCGAAATTGCGACAGAGCGCCTGCGTCTGATGCCCGTTACGCCTGCGGATGAGGACGCGCTCTGTGCGCTGTTCTGGCATCCGCAGGTCGGCCGCTATCTTTCCGAGCAGGTTCCGACCGGCGGCGCAATCCGACAGATCATCGACGCAACCACCGATCCCTCGTCGATTGCATCCTTCTGGCGCGTGGCGACGCGTGACGGCACTGGCCTGCTCGGATTGGTCGGTGTCTGGCGGCCGAGCACCTCTGCGCTGGCGCTGCGCCCGATCGGATGGCGCAGCCTCGAGCTGGTCGTCGCATTTCATCCGGATGCCTGGGGTAAAGGGTTGGCCACGGAGGCGGTCGAGCCCGTGATCGAGCATGGGCTTGCCGATGGCGTGACCTTTGCCATCCTCGGCGCCGTCGCCGAGCCAAACCGTCCTGCGCATGCCCTCATGAGACGGTGCCGCTTTGCGGAACTCGGCCGGGTGACGGGCTCGGCTTATCCGATTGTCGTCTACGAACGGGCGTTCTGACCGCTCCAGCAAGATGGCTGCCCCGCCTTTGTCACAGTCGCGTGGCAAGGGCTGCAATGTGGCGGGGAGGGCGCATACGCGCCCGACTTAGATGGGGGAGAGCGGTCCAATGGTGGATGTCGCCTACGAATATCGCAAGCCGTCGTTCCTGGCGCAGTTTCTGACCAAGGTCGTGCTGCTGTGCCTGACGATTATCATCGTCTGGGTGATCTACGCGTATCTGCACGCATTCCGGCTCGATTGGCTGGGTTGGTTCTATTCCAAACTGCTGCCGGTGACGAACGCGCTCTATGCCCTCGTCGAGACCTATCTTCCGGATGACGTGAAGTTCAAGGTCCGGGGCGCGATCACGGACGACCTCGGCCAACGCTCGCTGTTCCTCCTGCTTTTGACGGCGACCGTGGAACTCATCCTCTTCTGCATCTTCAAGCTGATCGGCTCTCTTTTCTCGCTGGCTCGCGGCCAGTGAGACGATAAGGCCTGTCGAGTCGCACCGACGTTCGATGCCGGCGGGCGGGCTGAAATTTTGTGCCCGGCTGTCGGAACGTGTGCGGCCCGCGCGTCCTTAGGCTGTGATAGCCGGCGCAATGTCGTGGGGCGTTGTGCCTCCGGCTGGCGAGATGGGACACGTGGCCATGGATCTTACGACGTACCTCTATTTCGATGGCGACTGCGAGCAGGCCTTCAAGTTCTACGAAAAGGTGCTTGGTGGGCAAATCGTCATGATGCTCAAGTACGATGAGGCGCCTTCCGATCAGCCCGTTTCGGATAGCCTCAAAAACAGGATCATGCACGCACGGCTCGTGGCCGGCAGCCAGATGCTCATGGGCTCCGATACGCAGGAAGGCGGCTTCAAGCAGCCGCAGGGCTTCAGCGTGGCCGTAGGCGTGAGCACACCCGAAGACGCGGAGCGCATTTTCGCCGAGCTCGCCGAAGGCGGTACGGTTCACCATGCGCTGAGTGAGACATTCTTCTCCGATCGGTTCGGCATGCTGGAAGATCGCTACGGCGTTGCGTGGCTTATCAATTGCCAGAAGTCGGCAGGATAGTCGCTATCGTTGTGATGGTTGCGATCAAAGGTGAAACGAGACAACCGGGTCGCTTGATGGCCGCCCGGCTTGCATGCCGTTGAGCAGCGTCAGCGCAAGGATCGCGGCCGCGCAGCACGTCGCAATCGCCGACAGACCGCGACGATAGCCGCGGGTGGCGAAATGCCGGGCGACGACATCCGTCTGCGATGGGCGGAAGTCGTCGTTGGCGGGAGCTGGAAGCGCTGGGCACATGCCGGCGAGACTACGGTGTCAGGGTTTCCGGCTACTTAATGCCCGAGTGTCTTGACGCTCCGTCCCGGGCCGCATTTAACACCTTTGAGCAATGGCCTAAAGGAGCGTCCGGCAATGAGCTACGACGAGACCAATATTTTCGCGCGCATCCTGCGTGGCGAACTGCCCGCGCACAAGGTCTACGAGAACGCCGACACCCTCGCGTTCATGGACATCATGCCCCGCTGCGAAGGTCATGCCCTGGTGATCCCCAAGACCCCCGCGCGGACGATCTTGGATGCGAATCCTGCCCAACTCGCGGCCTGCCTTGCGACGGTGCAGAAGATCGCACGGGCCCAGATCAAGGCATTCGGTGCGCAAGGCATCACCATTCAGCAGTTCAACGAGCCCGCAGGCGGCCAGGTTGTCTTCCATTTGCACTTCCACGTGCTGCCGCGCTGGGACGGCCAGCCCCTCAAGCCGCACACGGGCCAGATGGAGAAGCCGGACGTGCTGGCCGCCGCGGCGGCAAAACTGAAGGCCGCCCTCGAAAGCTGACGCGGGTCGGCACGCCTCGCTGGTTCCCTATCCCATCAGTGCGAGCGCAACGGCCTTGAAGGCCGGCAGCGTAATCGGGTCATTGGCGACGTTGCCGGCCGCCGGGAAGGACGCGTAGCGCGCGATCACCATCTCGGCCTTTGGGTCGACGTAGATCGACTGGCCGTGGATGCCGCGAGCCATGTAGACGCCGTGCGTATCGTGGCTCACCCACCATTGATTCTTGTATGACCAGCCGGGCAGCGTCGGGTAGGTGGATTTAGCGAACGTATCGGGATCGGCGCCGCGTGCAATCTCATCGACGGCACGTTCCGAGATGATCTGTCGGCCATTGAAGTGGCCACGATTGCGCATCAGCTCCCCGAAACGCGCGAGGTCGCGAAGCGTCGTGTTGAGGCCACCGCCGGCGTACTCGATGCCGAGCCGATCGACGGTGTAATAAGCGTCCTCTTCCGCGCCCATCGGCTGCCAGATCCGCTTCGACAGAAGGTCGGTCAACGATTGCCCCGACGCGCGCCGGATGATCCAGGCCAAAACGTCCGTGTTCACGGTCTTGTAAGCGAAGACGCGACCGTGCTCGCCTTGTTTCCGCTGCGTCGTCAGGTATTCGAGCAGCGACGTCTGTGGGGCGCCGGGAAGGGGAGGGGCGGTGCCGTTGGCTCGGCGCATGGCCCAGACGTCGGACTTCGGGTCGGTGTAAACCTCGGTGTAGGCGAGGCCGGTGGTCATATCCATCACTTCCCCGACCCTGGCGTCGCTGAACCCGCTGTCACCGAGTTCCGGCACGTAGGTTGTGACCGGAGCCGAACGGTCGATGGCGCCGTCCTCAACGAGTTGTGCGGCGAGCGTGCCGGTGAACGACTTCGACACAGACATCGCGATGTGCGGCTTGTGCGGCTCGAGAACTCCGAAATAGCGTTCGTAGACCAGCCGGCCTCGATGCAGGACCGCGACGCCATCGGCGTACGTCTCGGACAATGCTTGCGCGAAGGTAATGCGACGCCCATCGGCGACCGTTACCGGAATTGGGCTGAGATCCTGCTCATCCCTCTGCAACTCGGAGACCGGGCCGTGCCCGCGCCACACGGCCTTTGTCGGCATGAACTGCCGATAATGGCTGAACCCCCACCGAGACTGGGGAAATTGCCGAAATGACCCATCGGCGAACGTGACGGCTCGATCGCTCGATGGCGGAAATCCCTGCATCCACCCAAGCGCGATCGGATCGCTCGCGACAGGGTCGAGCGGCTTATCGTCGGAAGTATTCGACATGGGGAGCGTCCTTTCGGGAAATCGTGCGGCGCGAGCATACGTTGTACTGAGACACTTCGGCAAAAAGCGCGAGGCTTGGGCGAGCACGTGATGCGCTGGGGACGTGCAGCGCCTCGCTGCAGGCACGTTCCCCTCCCCGTCAAGGAGAGGGGAGTGATGGCGTTCGTGGCCTCAGCCGTAATCCCCACGACGAACAGTCGGGTCTATCTAACTGCGCGATAGACCAAGCAAAAAGCCCGCGCCAGGATGCTGGCGCGGGCTTTGTTGATCGGCCGGGCGAACGATTATTCGTCCTTCTTTCGGCGCGGAATAGAGGGGACCGCACCGCCTGGGCGGCCGCTCCCGCCTTCACCCTTGGGGCTGGGAAGAGCCTTCTTTGGTCCGGCGCCAACAAGCGCCTCGCCAACGTCCGGTTGATCGTCGCCCTCGTCGTCCTCTTGCTCTTCCTCGATCTGCGCCCGCGGCTTCTTACCGGGCTCAGCAGGGAAGTAGTCGAAGCCGATTTTCTTCTCGTCGCCTTCGCCCTCGACTTTGATGCGCACCGTGCCGCCATTGATCAGGCTGCCAAACAGAAGCTGCTCGGCGAGCGGCTTCTTGATGTGCTCCTGAATCACGCGAGCCAGCGGACGAGCGCCGAACTTGGCGTCGTAGCCCTTCTCGGCCAGCCATCTCGTGGCCGCCTCGTCGAGCTCGATCGTCACGCCGCGGTCGGCAAGCTGTGCTTCGAGTTGGAACACGAACTTCTCGACCACCTTGGTGATGACATCCGGCGGCAACGCCGAGAACGCCACGACCGCGTCGAGCCGATTGCGGAATTCCGGAGTGAACAGCCGGTTGATCGCTTCCTCGTCGTCACCCTCACGCTTCGAGCGATTGAACCCAATCGCCGCCTTGGCGAGATCGGAGGCGCCCGCGTTCGTGGTCATGATCAGGATCACGTTGCGGAAGTCGACTTGCTTACCGTTGTGATCCGTGAGCTTCCCGTGGTCCATCACCTGGAGCAGGATGTTGAACAGATCCGGATGCGCCTTCTCGATTTCGTCGAGCAGAAGCACCGAGTGTGGATGCTGGTCGATGCCATCCGTCAGCAGGCCGCCCTGGTCGAAGCCGACATAGCCCGGAGGCGCACCGATCAGACGTGAGACCGTGTGCTTCTCCATATATTCCGACATGTCGAAGCGCAGGAGCTCGATGCCCATCAGAGCTGCGAGCTGCTTGGCAACTTCCGTCTTGCCGACGCCGGTCGGGCCAGAGAACAGATAGCAGCCAATCGGCTTCTCCGGCTCTCTGAGACCTGCCCGCGATAGCTTGATGGCGGAAGCCAAGGCGCTGATCGCCGCATCCTGGCCGAACACCAGCCGCTTCAAGTCCTTTTCGAGGTTCGACATCACCTCGGCATCGGACTTGGATACGGTTTTTGGTGGGATCCGGGCCATCGTGGCAACCGTT
>JBFWOB010000057.1:0-25166 GCA_050250755.1 Hyphomicrobiaceae bacterium | reverse complement strand
ACCTCGACGGTGCCCTCGAGATTTTGCGGCTCGAAGTTTCGATTGAAGGTATCCGCCAGCAGGGCCACCGTTCCCTTTGTGCCCGCACCCCGTTGAGTTGTCGGAACAGCACTGTCGAAAACGCGCCGCCGCCACGTCGGCAGCTTCCTTTTCGCGGAGAAGCCGATCCATCGTTCGGCTAGTCGCGCCAATGTGGCCGAGTGGTTTCTCAAATTCGCGAGCGGCGCCAACGTCCGGGCCACGCGGGCATAGCGCGGCAAATAGGCGATCAGCCGATCGCGCAGCGGCAACCAGCCGTGACGTCGTGCGTTTCGCGCCGCCAGCATCTCGATTTTCATCTTCGCCATATCGACGCCCGTAGGGCACTCACGCCGGCAGGCCTTGCACGACACGCAGAGCTGCAGCGACTCCATAACGGCATCCGAGCCGAGGCCGTCCATGCCAAGTTGCCCGGAGATCGCGAGGCGCAGGGTATTGGCTCGTCCGCGTGTGACGTCTCGCTCGTTCCGCGTCACCCGATAGCTCGGGCACATCGCACCGCCTGCAAGCTTCCGGCATTCGCCGTTGTTGTTGCACATTTCGACGGCGCCCTGGAAACCGCCGCCCGCGCCGGGCCAAGCCGACCAGTCGAGCACCGGATCGACGTTGCGCACACGATAGCCGGGCGGGTAACGCATCAGGCTTCGGTCATCCATGCGCGGCGAACGCACGATCTTTCCCGGATTCATCAGCCCCTTGGGATCGAACCGGTCCTTCACCGCCTCGAAGATCTCGACCGTCTGCCGGCCGTACATCGCCTCGTGGAACTCCGAGCGCACAAGGCCGTCGCCGTGCTCGCCCGAATGCGCGCCTTTGTATTCGCGCACCATCTGGAAGGCTTCTTCCGCAATGGCGCGCATTTTCTTCACGTCCTGGTCGAGCCTGAGATTGAGCACGGGCCGGACATGCAGGCACCCCACCGACGCATGCGCATACCAGGTGCCGGTCGTACCGTGCTTGTCGAAAACGGCAGTCAACCGTTCGGTATAGTCTGCCAGATGCTCGAGCGGCACCGCGCAGTCCTCGATGAACGAAACGGGCTTTCCCTCCGTCTTCATGCTCATCATGATGTTGAGGCCGGCCGCCCGCACTTCCCAAACAGCTTTTTGCTCCGCGGCATCGGCGACCTTCACCACCGCCTTGGGGTGTCCGAGATCGCCCATGAGCTCTTCCAGGCGATCTAGCCTGCGGAGGTTTTCGCCTTGGTCGTCCTCTGCGAATTCCACAAGCAGCAACGCATCGGGCCTGCCGCGGACGTGACGCTCCATCACCGGACGGAACATTGCGATGTCCCGCGCCAGCTCGATCAATGTCCGATCGACGAGTTCCACCGCCACAGGCCCGAGATTGACGAGGTACTGAGCGGCCTCCATTGCTTTTCGGAACGTCGCGAAATGGCAGATGCCGAGCGCCTTGTTCTTCGGTTGTGGCGAGAGCTTGAGGCGAATGCGCTCAGAAAGCGCGAGTGTTCCTTCCGATCCGCACAAGATCGTGGCGAGATTGCGCGGCTTGTCGGACGGCAGCAGCGCATCGATCAGGTAGCCGCCAACGCGGCGCGACACCTCGGGAAATGCCTCGCGGATGTGGGCGGCGTCGCGTTCGCCGATACGTAAAAGATCACGAAAGAGATCCCGGGCGGCGTCGGGGGCGTTGATCTTGGCGAAATCGGCTGGCACCTCACCGAAGTGCGCCTTCGTGCCGTCAGCCAGCATGGCGTCGATCGCAAGCACATTGTCGCGCATGATTCCGTAGCGGATCGAGCGGGTACCGCACGAGTTGTTGCCCGTCATGCCGCCGATCGTGGCCCGGCTCGACGTCGAGACATCGACCGGAAACCAAAGCCCCGTCGCCTTGAGTTGACGGTTGAGCTCATCGAGCACGATCCCCGGTTCCACCACGCAGGTCGCATTGTCTGCATCGGTCTCGATGATGCGATTGACGTATTTCGAATAATCGATGACCAGCGCGCGACCGACCGTCTGCCCGGATTGCGACGTTCCGCCGCCGCGCGGCAAGAGTGGCACTCCCACGTCTCGCGCCATCTGGTGTGCCGCTTCGACATCCGACAGTGTCCGCGGCACCACCACGCCGACCGGTTCGACCTGATATATCGAGGCATCGGTGGCATATCGCCCTCGGCTCGCAGCGTCGAACAGCACCTCACCTTCGATCTCCCGCCGCAGCCGATCTGCTAGGGCCTGATGCGGGGGGACGTGGATGTTCATGGCAGGGCTTTCACGGCGGAATGTCTTGACGAGGCTCGGAAACGGAACCTATCGCTGGCACGATCAGCCAGATGGCTGCAAGTCTTTACCCAATCCGAGGTTTCGCTCATGTCTAACGAGCCGCGCCGCGCGGGCCGTCACTTTCTGCAAATTCCGGGGCCATCCCCCATTCCCGACCGCATTCTCCGGGCCATGGATATGCCCGTCCGGGACCACCGCGGCCCCGAGTTCGGAAAGCTTGGCCTGAAGGTTCTCGATGGCCTCAAGACCGTATTCAAGACAAAAGGCACGGTCGTCATCTATCCAGCATCCGGCACTGGCGCCTGGGAAGCTGCAATGACCAACACGCTCTCGCCCGGCGACAGCGTGCTGATGTACGAAACGGGCCATTTCGCCTTTCTGTGGAAGAATATGGCGACGAAACTCGGCCTGAAGCCAGAGTTCATTGAGGGCGACTGGCGATCCGGTATCGATGCCTCCCGTATCGAGGCCCGCCTGAAGGCCGACAAGGCACACGCCATCAAGGCCGTTTGCGTCGTCCATAACGAGACAGCCACGGGGACACTTTCGCGCATCGACGAGGTTCGTGCCGCGATCGACGCCGCGGGCCACCCCGCTCTCCTCATGGTCGATACGATCTCGTCCCTCGGCTCGGCCGACTACCGGCATGACGAATGGGGCGTTGACGTCACGGTTGGCGGCTCTCAGAAGGGCCTCATGCTTCCGCCAGGGCTCTCTTTCAACGCCATCTCCGAGAAGGCTCTGGCCGCATCGAAGGACTCGAAGCTGCCGCACGGCTTCTGGGGCTGGGACGACATGATCGCCAACAACAAGGGCGGATATTTCCCGTATACGCCGGCGATCAACATGCTCTACGCGCTGTCGACCGCGATCGACATGCTGCATGAGGAAGGGCTCGACAACGTCTTCGCCCGGCACGCTCGTCTGGCCGAGGCGACCCGCCGCGCGGTTGCCGCCTGGGGTCTCGAGAACCAGTGCCTCAATCCGCAGCACTATTCGCCGGTCGTCACGGCGGTGCGCGTGCCGGAAGGCTTCAACTCCGACGCGCTACGCAAGACGATCCTCGATCACTTCGATGTATCGCTCGGCACCGGCCTTTCGAAAGTCGGCGGCAAGGTGTTCCGCATCGGCCATTTGGGCGACACCAACGATGTCACGGTCATCGGCGCTCTTGCGGGTATCGAGATGGGTCTCGGACTGGCGAAAGTGCCTCACAAGCCCGGCGGCGTCGGAGCTGCCATGCAATATCTGGCCGAGACGGCCAAGCCGTTTCCTGGCTAAGAAATGACCTTGCGGCGCCTTCGGGCGCCGCAAGCGCTTCGCTCTCCAGCTCGGCATCGAGCTTTCGCCGACTGCGCTGGCGCCTTCCTCGTTCCCCCCGAATTCGTCAATCCCGGTGGCGCCGGGCTGTAGCATCGAGCGATCATGCCTCTCCTTGCCCTCCTGTCCCTGGCAGCCTTCTCCAGCGCATTCTCGATCCGCATCCTTGATCCGATGGTGCCGGAGGTGGCGAGAGATCTCGGCACGCAAGTCACGATCGTCGCCTTGCTGGCGTCCGCCTTTGCCTTTCCCTGCGCCCTCGGCCAACCCTTTCTCGGCGCCCTTGGCGATGCCATCGGCAAGGCGCGCATGATCAAGATCTGCTTGTCGCTGCTCACGCTCGGGTCGATAGGGGCAACCTTAGCGCCATCCATCGAACTCCTGTTTGCCGCGCGCATTCTCACTGGATTTGCGTCGGGCGGGATCGTGCCGCTCTGCTTTGCAACAGTAGGCGACCGTTTCGAGATGAAGGATCGTCAGGTCGCCCTCTCCCGTATCCTTTCAGCGATTTTGATCGGGCAACTGACCGGAGCCATCGGCGCCGGCATCATCGCCAGCGAGACGAGTTGGCGCGTCGTGCTTGCGATCACCATCGTGGCGAGCCTCGTGGCGCTCGCGGCCGCATTGCGATGGCTCCACCCCCTGCCGGGCGCGAAACGCAAGCCCTTCACCATTCAAGGTATGCTCGTCAGCTACGGGCGTGTCCTCGAGCATCCGCGGGCCATTGTCTGCTACGGCGCCGTTCTCGTGGAAGGCATGGCCATCTTCGGCATCCTCCCGTACCTCGCCGCCATGCTCGAAGCAGATGGCACCGGCGGCATCCGTGAAGGCGGGTTCATCATCGCCGGCATGGCGTTGGGCGGCATCCTCTACACGCTCAGCGTCCGCGCGATGCTGCGGCGCATGAGCTACCTCAATCTCGTTCGCTGGGGCGGCTTCGTCTGTGCTGCTGGCCTGATCGCGCTGGCGCTTCAACATGCCTGGGTGCCGAAAGCGATCGCGTTCGTGGCCGTCGGCTTCGGCTTCTACATGATCCACAATTCGATCCAGACGCAGGTGACTGAATTGATCCCTGAAGCACGCGGCGCCTCGGTTGCCCTTCACGCCTTCAACTTTTTCCTCGGGCAGGCCATCGGCCCCGTGCTGTTTGGCATCGGCCTCACCTCGCTCGGCGCGGTCACCACGGTCTCGATCTCGGCAGGCGTGATGGCGTTGCTTGGCCTTGCCACGGCAGCCGGCTTCGCGCGCCGCTGAACTGCGCCGCACACAGCCCAATCCAGTAAGTCTATTCACTCGGCCGCTGCGGCCTTTTTCGGCGGCTTTGGCCAGCGTCGCGCCACTTCGGGCAGAACGTCCTCCACGAGGCGTCGCGTCTGCGTGAAGATCGCCTCGTCGTCGCGGCCCACTGGGCGTACGACGAATTTCTCGACGCCGTTGTCGACGTACTCGCCGATCCGCCGCACGATGTCGGCCGCGTCACCAACCGCGAAATACCCCGCCGGATCTCGCTTGGTCCGCTTCTGATAGGACTCGCGCGCCCGGTCGAGAACCGGATCGCCCTCGTGGCCAAAATAGAACGGAAAACCGGCCCCGTAGTGATCGTCGTCGATAGTCCGCCCATGTCGCGCCGCCGCAGCCTTGATGGCGCGCACTACTTCGCCCGCCTGATCCGGCGTTTCGGCGCCAGCCTGCCACCCGGTCCCGACCCGGCCAGTCCGCTCGATCGCCGCCTCGGAGCTTCCTCCAATCCACATCGGAATATCGGTCTGCACCGGCCTCGGCGAGATCGACGCACCCTTCAGCTTGTAATATCGCCCATCGAAGTCGACGCTGGTTTCGCTCCACAGGCGCTTGATGATCTCCAGACCTTCGTCGGTTTTTCCGCCTCGCCCCTTCGTATCGATGCCGAGTGTTTTCCATTCCGGTGCCGCCGGGCTGCCCACCCCGAACGCCGGCAGCAGACGTCCCTCGGAAAGCACGTCGATCGTCGCGCACTGCTTGGCGACCAGCACCGGATCGCGCAGCGCCAGGGAAACGACGTTCATGCCGAACTTCATCCGCTTCGTGCGTCCAGCCACCGCGGCGATGGCGGTCATGCACTCGAGAATCGGCTCGCGGCTGACGACACGATCCGTCTGCCAGAAGCTGTCGATGCCCCCTTGCTCGCAAAGGTCGACCCACCGCCAGTAGGCGGAAGCCGACGAGAAGGGAAACTCCATGAGGCCTATGCCGACGGCGACGGTCATTCCTGCCTCCAGATGCGAGCGCACGGTCGTCCGCAGATGACCGCCTCGGCTGCCGAGAATGCGATGCACTATGCCGCCATCCTCGCGAAAACGAAGCGACACGCGAGCCAGCCAGCGTCGGGGATGGTCGAGCCGCGCTGGACATTCGTCAAGCGCAGCATGGAGCCAGCGCCGTGTTGCGCTTTTCGGCGTTGCATGACCCGTCGAGGGTGGCGATTGTATCGGCGAACCGCCGGGATGTTGTGTCAGCGAGGAATCGCCATGCCAGAAACTGATGCCAAAGCCACCCTGGAGCGCATCCGCTCGTATCAGGACGCGCTCGTTGCTGTGCGTCGCGATATCCACGCGCATCCGGAACTTGGCCTCGAAACCCATCGAACGGCTGATGTTGTGGCCGACCTGCTTCAATCGTGGGGCATCGAGGTGCACCGGATGGTCAACGGTGCCGGCGTTGTCGGCGTCTTGCGCAACGGCAACGGCCCGCGTGCCATCGGCCTGCGCGCGGACATGGACGCACTCCCTATCCATGAGGCAACGGGCGCCGCCTACAAAAGCTCGACGCCGGGCATACAGCATGCCTGTGGTCACGACGGGCATACGACCATTCTGCTTGGCGCCGCGCGCTACCTTGCCGAGACCAAGGCGTTCAACGGCACCGTCAACTTCATCTTCCAGCCCGGCGAGGAAGGTGCAGGCGGCGCGCTGGCCATGCTGAATGAAGGGCTCCTCGAAAGTTTCCCGGCAGATGAGCTCTACGGCCTGCACAATCATCCGGGCATGCCGGTCGGCCAGTTCGGTATCACACCAGGCACCGGAATGGCCGGCGGTGCGTTCTTCGACATCACCGTGATCGGTCGCGGTGCACACGGCGCCAGGCCAAATAGCAGCATTGATCCCGTTGTTGCGGCTTGCCAGATCGTCACGGCGCTCCAAACCGTCGTCGCGCGCAACGTTCCTCCCGGAGAGATGGGTGTCCTCAGCGTTACCAAGATCCAGGGTGGCGACGCCTATAACGTCATTCCGGAGCGCGCCAGCCTGGGTGGTACAGTTCGCGCCATGAAGCGCGAGACGCTGTCGCTGATCGAGGCGGGGCTGCGGCGCGTTGCGAAGGGCGTCGCAGAAGGGCTCGGCGCCAGAACGGAGATCGACTACCGGCTGATCTTCGCGCCGCTCGTCAACGCTCCCGAGCCGACCCAGGCCATCGCCGATGCCGCGGCAGAGATCGTTGGTGAAGCAAAGCTAGACCGTAAAAAGCCGCCTGCCTCTGCCTCCGAGGATTTCGCCTTCATGCTCGAGAAGGTGCCCGGCGCCTACATCTACCTTGGCAACGGCGAGACAAGTGCTCCTGTCCACAATGACCGGTACGATTTCAACGACGAGGCCATCCCCTTTGGCGCGGCCATGTTCGCTCGTCTTGTCGAGCAGCGTCTTGAGCACGAGCCCGGCGCCGTCTGATCAGCTTTCGGGTCGCAGCGGCTCGGGTTGGGCGTTAGCGTTCGAGGAACGACGGCTGCGCCGGTGATCTTACCGGCCTGACGGCGTTTCACCTGAACCATTCGACCGAACGAACGCGCGGCAGCCATGTCCTCCAAGAAGCCCGGGCCGACAATTTCCAATCGTATCTCGACTCTCGATTGGACCTCCATTTCCGCTGATCTCGACGCCCGCGGCGCCGCCACGATCGGCCCCCTGCTGACCGCTCCGGAATGCCATGCGCTCGCCGCGCTCTATGACTCGGACGCCGATTTCCGCTCACGTATCGTCATGGCAAGGCACGGCTTCGGCTCGGGTGAATACAAGTACTTTGCCTACCCTCTTCCAGCTCTTGTCTCAGACTTGCGGACGGCACTCTACGCGCACCTCGCACCTGTCGCCTCGACATGGATGGAACGCATGGGAAGCAGCACCCGCTTTCCGGAAAAGCACGGTGATTTTCTGAAGCGATGCCACGCCGCAGAGCAGGCTCGTCCGACGCCCTTGCTGCTTCGGTATGACCCAGGCGACTACAATTGCCTGCATCAGGATCTCTACGGTCCGACCGTCTTCCCCATACAGGTCGCGTTCCTTCTGTCCGAACCCAATGTAGATTTCACCGGCGGGGAGTTCGTCCTCGTCGAGCAGCGCCCACGCATGCAATCGCGGCCGGAAGTATTCGCGCTGAGACAAGGCGAGGCCGTGATTTTTGCCGTCAACGAGCGTCCGGTCTCGGGCACCCGCGGCAGCTACCGCGTGAAGATGCGCCATGGCGTCAGCCGGATCCGTTCCGGCCGCCGTCATACGCTGGGCGTCATCTTTCACGACGCAGCCTGAACGAGCCGCCACGTTGGCGGGCGCACACGCGTCGCCTATCGCCGAACCGACGCCAACGCCCCAGGATGGCACGCTCGTCAACCTTGCCTCGGCTTTGGGCAGAGACAGATGCGATGCCCACGGCCGGAGAAGCCGCTCGGGGTGCGCCGCCAAAGCGCATCAATGGGGCCGTTCGATGACTGGACATACGAAAATCACTTGGTATTTTGCGACAGAAGTCTGCCATCGCCTTGGTGGTTAAAATCTCGGGAGGAAATTATGACTCAACGGAGCCGGCCGAGCGTCGGTCGTCGAACTGTGCTCAAAGGGGCAGGCGCCGCAGCCGCTACCGCCGTCGCTGGTTTTCCCTTCGTCTCCCGGGCAGAGAACAAGCCGATCAAAATCGGTATGGTTACCGTTCAATCCGGTCGCGTTGCGATGATCGGCTCGTCGTCCTCGCAAGGGGCGTTGATGCAGATCGAGAAGTTCAATGCCGCAGGCGGCCTTGGCGGCCGCAAAATCGAGCTCATCCTGCGCGACAGCAAGGGCAAGCCCGACGAAGCTACGCGTCTTGCGCGCGAGTTTGTGAACAGCGAAGGCTGCGAGATCATCTTCGACGCCGACACTTCAGCGGCCGGCTTTGCGATCCAGGAGGTCGCCCGCGAGCTTGGCGTGCTCACGATGCACATGACGCCGGAGACGTCGTCCCTCACCGCCGACCCGAAGCTCAAGGCTCCGACCGCATTCCGCGCCGCCCGCCAGGGCATACATGATTGCATCGCCTGCGCAGATTACGCGTCCAAGGTTTCCAAGGCAAAGAACCTGAAGCGCTGGATGGGATGCTCGCCCGATTACGCTTACGGCCGCGATCTCAACAAGCTCTTCTTCGAATATCTGAAGAAGTTCCACCCCGAAACCGAGGTCGTAGGCGAGAGCTGGCCGAAGCTCTTCCAGCCCGATTATACCGAGCACCTCACGAAAATCCTGCAGGCCAAGCCGGATGCGCTCTTTTCCGCGCTCTGGGGCGGCGACCTGACCGCGTTCATCGATCAGGGCTCGATCTATAACCTGTTCGCGCAGATGCAGGTGTTCGCCGTCAACACGGCAGACTATGCCATTGTCACGGCGGTGAAGAACCTGCCGAAGGGCATCCACTCGAGCACGCGCTACCTCGCGTCCTATCCCAAGACCGCAGCCAATGCGAAGTGGGCAGCCGACTACTTGGCGCGCTTCAAAGAGCATCCGCTGAACTGGTCATGGGAAAACGACGCCGGGACCCAGTTCGTCATTGAGGCCATGAAGAAGACGAATAGCGTCGACTCGAAGAAGCTCGCCGAAGCCATAGCCGGCATGACCATCGAGAGCCCGTTCGGCGTCGACGGCAAGCTCACGATGCGCGCCGAGGACCACACGCTGATCAATTATGACAACGGCTGGGGTCAGACCATCTCGAAGGAACCCTTCCTCCCGGACGTGCAGCCAGCCGACTGGAAGTTTATCTTCGAGCACGAGACCGAGTGGAAGAAGAAGAACAACTATCTCTGACACCGTTTGGAGTTAGCGGCCCGGGCGCGGCAGCGCCCGGGTCTTGTTGCGCTGGGGCATCCTCCGGCGCGTTTCCATGATTTTGGAGTGGCCGCTTGGATCTCTCTGCGCTCGCCGACTGTTTGATCTCGCCGTCCTGCGTCATCACGCAGACGACCAGCGGCCTCATCATCGGATTGCTTCTATTCCTCGTCGCAGCCGGCGTGTCCCTGATCTTCGGCGTCCTGAAGGTCATTAATTTCGCGCACGGCTCGTTCTACATGCTCGGCGCCTATTTCGCCTACACGGCCTACCAGATCACCGGGAACTATGCCGCTGCCGTCATCGCGGGCGGAATTGGCGTTGCGATCTTCGGACTATTCTTCGAGCGGCTCTTGATCGCCCGCGTCTATGGCTCGCCGGTCCTCATGCAGCTTCTCGTCTGCTACGGCGCTATCCTGATCCTCGACGACGTCGTGAAACTCGTGTGGGGGGCCGACTTTCTGTCATTTGGCATGCCGGACACGTTCCAGGCTCTTCCATTTCTCTTCGGGGGCGGCGTCATCCCCGTCTTCTATCTCTTCCTCATCATCGTTACGCTCATCATTGCGGCGTTGCTGGGCCTGCTCATCACGGGCACACGCTATGGCAAGATCGTACGCGCCGCCGCCGTCAATCCGACGATGGTCTCCGCTCTCGGCATCAATACAGGTCTCGTTTACGCGAGCGTCTTCGTTCTCGGCGGCCTGCTTGCCGGACTTGCAGGTGGGTTGGCGGCACCCGTCCGCTCGCTGACCGCGGGCATGGGACTTTCCGTCGTGATCGAAAGCTTCATCGTGACCGTGATCGGTGGCATGGGTTCGGTCGCTGGCGCTCTTGTCGGCTCGCTTCTTATTGGCCTGGTACGCAGTTTCGGCAGCATCGGCTTTCCGCTTTTCACCGAAGGACTGATGTTCCTCATGATGGTGATCGTGCTCGTGCTGAAGCCGAGCGGGCTCTTCGGCAAGGAGGGACGCTGACATGGGAGGCCGTTCGTCCCTCGCCCGTGACTGCCTGATTGCCATCGTCGCGTTTCTTGTGATCGCCGCGCTGCCGTATTTCTTTCCGTCGCGCGGTTTCTCTGACTTCGTCGTACGCCTCGCGGCCTTCGGCATCTTCGCGACATCGCTCAATCTGCTCGTCGGCTACTCCGGCATGGAGAGCTTCGGCCACGGCCTCTATTTCGGTTTTGGCTGCTATAGCTTTGCGCTGATTATGCAGAATTTCGGCGTTTCAATTCCCGTCGCATTCCTATTGACGATCCTCTTGTCAGTCATCGTCGCGGTCGTCGTCGGCGCGATCTGCGTCAATCTAAGCGAGATCTACTTCGCCTTTCTGACGCTCGCATTCCAGATGCTGCTGCACAGTCTCATCATTGCGTGGACGCCCATTACCGGTGGCGACACAGGCCTCACCGGCGGAATTCCGCGCCCGCCATTCCTCGGCATCCGGCTTGACGACTATTACCATCTGTATCTGTTCAGTGCGGGATTGCTGGTGCTGAGCCTGCTTGCCATGCACCACATCGTGCAGTCGCCGTTTGGTTACACACTGCGGTTGATCCGCGACAACGCCTCACGCGCGCCGTTCCTCGGCATCAGCGTCTTTCGGGTTCGCCTGATGGCTTATGTCATTGCCGGTGCCTTCGGCGCGATTGGCGGCATCGTTCTCAGTCTCTTCGTTTCGGGCGCATTCCCTGACTTCGCCTACTGGACGATCTCGGGCGAGGCCATCTTCATGATCATGCTGGGCGGTATTACTGTCTTCCTCGGTCCGCTGGTCGGCACCGTGATGTTCCTCGTTTTGAACGACGTCGTCACGAAAGTAACGAGCCATTACGGCTTGGTTCTCGGTGCCGTGATTCTGCTCTTTGCGCTCGGATTGCGAAAAGGTCTGCTCGATTTCATCGCCGATTACTGGCGTGGTCGCCGGCAATCCGCAATGGCCGCCGAAAGCCGACCCGAACGTGCTGACCAGGCCGCCAAAGCCGTGACGGCCGGGGAGGTGAGATAATGCTGAAGATCGAGAATCTCTCGAAGTCATTCGGCGGTGTCGCAGCTACCAATGATGTCTCATTGGACTTTCCCAAAGGTTCACTTTCCGCTGTGATCGGCCCGAACGGCGCTGGCAAAACCACGTTCTTCAATTTGATCACGGGGGCCTTCAAGCCGGACGCCGGGCGTATCCTGCTCGACGGTCAGGATATAGCGGGTCTCTCACCTCCCGAGATCGTTCGGCGAGGCATCGGCCGTGCGTTCCAGATCGCGCGAATCTTCCCGACTATGACTGTCCACGACGCCATATTGTGTGCCGTCCAGGCTCACACGCGCCAGCACACGGTCATGAGCCGACGTTTCCCCCTCGCAGAGACAAGGGATCGCGCGGCACACGTTATGAACCTCGTCGGCCTGACGCCCAAGGCGAACGCTCTGTCGCGCAACCTCTCGCACGGCGATCAGAAGCTTCTCGATATCGCTCTCGCACTAGTCCTTCAGCCGAGTGTTCTCCTACTCGATGAGCCGACCGCGGGCATGGGACCCGAAGAGCGTTGGGCCATGATCGACACCGTGTATCGCATGTGGGAGCAAGAGCGCATGACGCTCATTTTCATCGAGCACGACATGTCGATCGTCTTCAAGATCGCCCAGCGCATCACGGTGCTGAGCTATGGCCGCGTGCTCGCTGAGGGCACGCCGGAGGAGATCCGCCGACATCCCGAGGTCATCAAAGCCTATCTGGGCGACGAGTTCGAGGCAGCGCACGCATGACGACCAACGCCAGCCGCACGATCGTTTCGGCCGAGGGTATCGATGTCTTCTACGGGACCAGCCAGATTCTGTTCGCCCTCTCCCTCGCTGTTGAGGAAGGGCAGACAATGGCGCTTCTCGGCCGCAATGGCGCCGGCAAATCGACGACGATGAAGGCCCTTGCAGGCATCGCGCCGCCGCGTCGCGGCAAGATCACAGTGCTCGGCTCGGAAATGCAGCGCCGCAAGCCCTATCAGATCGCGCGTGCGGGTCTCGGCTATGTGCCCGAGGATCGCCAAGTCTTTCCGGAGCACTCGGTCGAGGACAACCTGCTGATCGGCGCGAAGAAGGGACCCAACGGCGAGGACTACTGGAATCTGCAGCGCATTTATGAGGTGCTGCCGCTCCTGGAGCCGTTGAAAGACCGGATGGCTGGGCGGTTATCGGGCGGCGAGCAGCAAATGCTGACCATCGGCCGAACGCTGATGGGCAACCCCGTGTGCCTACTTCTGGATGAGCCGAGCGAAGGTCTCGCGCCGGTCATTGTGCAGCAGATCGGTGCTCTGCTGCGCAAGTTGCGCGACATGGGCGTGACGGTGCTGCTTGCCGAGCAGAACATGCACTTCTGCCTCGGCATTGCGAGCCACGCGACTGTGATCGACAAGGGCGAGATCGTCTATCGCGATACGATCCAGGCTCTTAAGACGAACGAGGACGTCAAAGCCCGATACCTCGCGCTCTGAGGCCCTCCTCATCACTGGGCGCTTTTCTCAGGCGATAGCCTTGGCTGACGCGCGTCGGGCGATGACGCCGATCAAATGCGCCCGGTAGTCGGCGCCTGCGTGCATGTCGGACATCAGTCCGTCTGCCGGAACTTTGACTCCCGCGAGGGCATCGGGCGCGAAGCTTGCCTCGAGCCGGGTTTCCATGTCGGGCACGCGAAAAACACCGTCCTGCCCCGCGCCGGTCACCGCAACACGCACGCCAGCGGGGCCTTTCGAGACCATCACCCCGACCAAGCAGTAACGGGATGCCGGATTCGGCATCTTCACGTAGCCCGCCCATTCCGGTACCGGATAGACGATGCGCGTGATCATCTCGCCTTCCTCCAACGCCGTCGTGAAAAGGCCCTGGAAATAATCGTCGCCAGCAATCTCTCGACGATCGGTCACGATGGTGGCACCGAGACCGAGAACGGCGGCCGGATAGTCGGCTGCCGGGTCGTTGTTGGCAAGCGAGCCTCCCATCGTGCCGCGATTGCGCACATGCGGATCGCCGATACCGCCTGCAAGATGCGCGAGCGCTGGAATAAGCCGGCGAATATCTTCGTTGGCGGCAACATCGGCATGGCGTGTCATCGCACCGACGACCACCTTCCCGTCATCGATCGAGACGCCTGCGAGCCCGTTGATGCCGGCGAGAGAGACGAGATCGCTCGGCGCCGCAAGACGCTGCTTCAGCACCGGAATGAGCGTCTGGCCGCCAGCGAGAAAACGCGCTTCCTCTGCGGTCTTGAAAGCTGCCGCTGCGTCCTCGATGCTCTTCGCGCGATGTAGATTGAACGGCGTCATCGGTCCGCCCTCGCCGTGTGCATGGCGCGAGCCCCGGACATGACCGCCTCGACAATGTTTTGATAGCCCGTACAGCGGCAGAGATTGCCTTCGAGCCCGTGCCTGACCTCTGCCTCGGTCGGCGCTGGATTGCGCTCGGCAAACGCGACGGCTGCCATGATCATGCCCGGTGTGCAGAACCCGCACTGCAGTCCATGATGCTCGCGAAATGCAGCCTGCATCGGGTGCAGAGCATCGCCATTGGCTAGGCCTTCGATTGTTGTCACGTCACTCGCGTCGGCTTCGACGGCGAGCATGGTGCAACTCTTGATCGACCGCCCGTCGACATGAACCGTGCAGGCGCCGCATTGGCTCGTGTCGCAGCCGATATGTGTTCCGGTCAACCGGAGGACATCCCGCAGCAGTGTCGACAGCAGCATGTTGTCCGGAACCTCGACGCTATGCGTCGTGTGGTTCACGGTAATGGTGATCTCTGGCATAGGCTCAGTCCGATCTGTGCTGGCAGAGCCAGGCAATTGTCGCGGCCAAAGGTTATCCCTTCCGTATCCCGATTGCCAACCCATGGGCACATGCAGAAATGGCTGCTCGCTTAGGCTTGATCGCCGCCCGCGTACCCGATCACGGCCCGGATAGCGCGCTGCCAGTTGCCGTATCGCCGCTCTCGCTCTTCCGCTGACATGGCGGGCACGAATCGCCTGTCGAGATGCAATTGCTCGGCAAACCCCTCCTGATCCGGCCATACGCCCGCCTGATGCCCCGCGAGCCAAGCAACGCCAAGCGCCGTCGTCTCCAGCATTGTGGGCCTATCGACCGGTGTCTCCAGCATGTCGGCGAGAAATTGCAGCATCCAGTCACTGGCGACCATACCGCCATCGACCCGGATCACGGTCTCGGCGACGCCCGGCCAATCGCGCCGCATGGCTTCCATGAGATCTCGCGTCTGGTAGCCGACAGCTTCCAGCGTCGCGCGTGCAAGCTCGGCCGGCCCTGCGGCGCGCGTCAACCCGAGCAGTGCGCCTCGCGCTTCGGGAACCCAGTACGGCGCTCCGAGGCCAACAAAGGCCGGCACGAGAACCACGTCCTGTCCCCGATCCGCGCGCGTCGCGAGCGGTCCGGTCTCGTCTGCTGACCGTATCAGCCTCAAGCCATCACGCAGCCATTGCACCGCAGCCCCAGCGACGAAAATCGCGCCCTCGAGGGCGTATGTCCGGTGGCCTCCCATCTGCCAAGCGATGGTGGTCAGCAAACGGCTTGAGGAAGCGACCGGTGTATCGCCTGTGTTGAGCAGCGCAAAGCAGCCCGTGCCGTAGGTTGCCTTCATCATGCCGGGGCGGAAGCATGCCTGTCCGATCGTTGCGGCTTGCTGATCGCCAGCGACACCGCGGATCGCGATGGGGCCGCCGAAGATCCCGGCCTCCGTCGTACCGAAATCGCCATCCGTGTCGCGCACCTCCGGCAGCATTGCGCGCGGCACCCGGAACAGGCGCAATAGGTCCTCGTCCCATGTTCCCTGCCGGATGTCGCAGAGCAGCGTTCTCGCGGCATTGGTGGCGTCCGTGGCGTGCACGCGGCCACCCGTCAATTGCCAGACCAGATAGGAATCGACCGTGCCGAACGCGAGATGACCTGCCTCTGCGGCCTGCCTCGCACCCTCGACATGGTCCAGAAGCCACCCGATTTTTGTCGCTGAGAAGTAGGGATCGAGCACCAGCCCCGTCCGCTCTCGCACCATGGGTTCCATGCCGTCCGCCTTCAGCCTTGCGCAATCGGCGGCTGTCCTCCGATCTTGCCAGACGATGGCGCGATGGATCGGACGTCCCGTTCGGCGGTCCCACACCACAACGGTCTCGCGCTGGTTGGTGATGCCAATGCCAGATACCTGTTTGGCCGCGACACCCGCCTTCCTGAGCGCGACACGAGCGCTGGAGATCGTCGTCCCCCAGATGTCTTCGGGCTCGTGCTCGACCCAGCCTTCCGACGGGAAATGCTGTGTCAGTTCTTCCTGGCCAACACCCCGCACCGTCAGTTGCCGATCGAACAACATTGCCCGGCTGGAAGTGGTGCCTTGGTCGAGGGCGAGGACGAGATCGGTCATGGCAATCGCTCCTATTCGAGCTGGGCGGAGAGGCGTCGCGCGGACCACGCTGGCACTGCGAGCTTAAGGCCACCCCTCACCGATGCGCACCCCTTGGCTTTCTCGACCGGCGGAGCGCCGATCTTTTGCCCACGTTGCAGCGGCATGGGTCACAGCGTTACGGTCCCCTCGCCGTCCGGTGCGGTAATGAGGTTGCACGCCAGTAATCAGGAGCGAAATCATGGCACGATCACCGATGTGGAAAGAGCTCACCGCCGCCGAGATCCGCGCGCTCGCTGACCAGGATGCGACGGTTATTTTTCCTGTCGCGTCCATGGAGCAGCACGGGCCACACCTTGCCGTCGGAGTCGATACCGTGCTGTGCGAAGGCATCTGCCGACTAGCTGCGGAAGCCGCGCAGAATGATCTACCCGTGATTGTAGCCCCGACTCTCTGGTGCGGAATGGCCGAGCACCACATGGCCTACGGCGGCACTTTCACGTTCGACATCCCGACGTACCGCGCGGTTCTGATGGCGTTCCTGAAGAGCATCGAGCGACACGGCTTCACAAAGGTGCTGATCGTCAACGGACATGGCGGCAACATTTCTGCGCTTGCAAGCTTCCTGGGGGATTTCGCGGTCGAGACGAAGCTCAAGGTGCGCGCGACCACTTATTTCGAGCTCGCGCAAGCGGCAATCGATCCGATCCTCGAAGACCAGGAGCGCATCCGTCACGCCTGCGAGGGTGAAACGTCTCTGATGATGGCCTTGGCCCCGGACCTCGTACGACACGATAAGCTTTCCGGCGCCGTTGACCCTGCGCGGACGACGCCGCTTCCCCTTGGCGTCGACCGTTACAGGTCGTTCCGTTCATTCAGCGAGACCGGCGTGGTCGGTGATGCCCGAAAGGCCACCAAGGAAAAGGGCGACCGCCTCGCCGCCGTGTGCCGTGATGCGATTGTCGCCGTCTTGAAGGATCCTGAGGCCTGGGCATAAGACGCAAACCGGCGTTCATCGCTGTAGCGTGTCACCCATACGAACGCTCATCGGCAATCACCTTGCCGTCGTTAGGCAAGGTATCCGGTGCCACTACTTCGATAGTAGCTCGCAGCTTGGTCGCCGCCTGCACCGCCTCCGCCAAACTCTCGGCCAGCCCGGCTCGGTGTTCCAACGCCTCGGCCTTGAGCGTCATCACGTCCTGCTCTCCGGACCGGCTGACGACGAGGCGCAACCGGCCGAGCCCGGAGATGCGCTTCGCCACCTCCGCGATCTGCTCGGGATGCACGAACATGCCGCGCACCTTGGTCGTCTGGTCGGCTCGCCCCAGCCAACCTTTGATGCGCATGTTGGTGCGACCACACGGGCTTTCCCCCGGCAGAACCGCCGAAAGATCGCCTGTCGCGAGACGTATCATCGGGTAATCGCGATTGAAGGCGGTCACGACGACCTCCCCCACTTCCCCCTCGGGCACGGGATCGCCTGTGCCCGGCCTGACGATCTCAACGATCACGCCTTCGTCGACAATCATGCCCTCCACGCTTCCGTCAGGACCCGGACTTTCGTAGGCGATGAGGCCCACGTCCGCCGTCGCATAGCATTGGAAGACAGCCACGCCCCGCTCGGCGCACTCGTTGCGGAGCGACGAGAAAAGCGCGCCGCCCCCGACCATCGCCCGCTTGATCGAGGACACATCGCGGTCCAGTTCCTCGGCCTTGTCGAGGAGGATCTTAAGGTAGTCGGGGACGCCGACATATACGCTAGGCCGCAACCGTTCGATCGCCTCGAGTTGCTGCTCGGTGGCACCGGGACCTGCGGCAATCACCGTGCACCCCAGCGCCCGCGCACCAGCATCGAGGATCCATCCCCCGGGTGTGAGATGATACGCGAAGGTGTTGTGCACCACGTCGCTCGCTCGAATGCCGATCGCATAGAGGGCGCGCGCAGACCGCCACCAATCGCGACTGAGCCCCTCCGGTTCGAAAATAGGCCCGGGTGACATAAACACGCGGCCCAGTCGACCGGGCTCACTCGTCGCGAACCCCCCGTATGGCGGCCGCGCGGCCTGCAGATCCTTTAGCGACGCCTTGCGCACCAACGGCAGGGCCGCCAGGGCCTCTCGCGACGTCACGGTGGCCACATCAACACCACGCAAGTGGTCTTTCCAGCCAGGGCATTCGGCGATGGCACGCTCGAGAAATCCCGGCAAAAGAGCCATTTGCGCGGCTTCGCGCGCCTCGTGGGGGCGGGTCTCGAGCGTATCGAGAAATTCCTGGGCCATCACTCCTCCCTGCATCGGTCTACAGTCCGTCGATCTGGACACGCCATGAAGGCGGCACGCCCATTGCGCGGAACGGCTGGTAACTGATGGTCAATCACGACGCTGCGATTTATGCCAGCACTTGCAACAGGATGCGATCGTGGCGGACCTGAAAGCGCCAACCTCGTTCAGTGCGTATGAAAAGTCTGGAGACCAACCGTGACTGTTTCGAGTCTGATCATCTCCGCCACCATCTCGATTTCCCAGATTCTCCCACACATACCCTTTACGCTGAAGAACTTCGCCTGCGCTATGACGCTTCTGATGGCAGCGGCACTCGTAACCTTGATCGCGAGCGTCTCGCCGCGTTTGGCGCCTGCGCCCAAGGGTAAGGCAAACGCTCGACGTCGCTGATGGCGCGGGTCACCTTGGTCTGACGGCTGTGCCTCGCAGCGACCGACGTCGCATCACGCCAACCAGCGCTTGCGCCGTTTATAGTGCTTCACGGCGCGGAAACTCCGGCGCTCACCTGCACCGCCCGTGCCGAGATAGAACTCCTTCACATCCGCATTCTCGCGAAGCGCAGTTGCATCACCATCGAGCACCACGCGGCCACTCTCGAGGATGTAACCGTACGTCGCGTATCTCAGCGCCATGTTCGTGTTCTGCTCGGCCAGCAGGAAAGACACGCCATCCTTGCCGTTAATGTCCTTCACGATCTCGAAGATCTGCTCGACGATCTGCGGCGCAAGCCCCATCGACGGCTCGTCCAGCAGGACCATGCTGGGATTTGCCATCAGCGCCCGCCCGATCGCGCACATTTGCTGCTCGCCGCCCGACGTATAGCCCGCCATCGAGCCGCGTCGATCCTTGAGCCGTGGAAAGTAGGTGTAAACGCGCTCCAGCGACTGGTTGATGCCTGCACGCCCATCCCGTCGGGTAAAGGCGCCGGTGAGCAGGTTCTCCTCGATGGTAAGGTGCCCGAAACAGTGGCGGCCCTCCATCACCTGAATGCAGCCTCGCTTGACGAGCTCGTTCGGCGTCAACCCGTCGATGCGCTCTCCCTTGAACGTGATCGAGCCTTTCGTGACCTCGCCCCGCTCGGCCTTCAGGAGGTTCGAAATCGATCGCAACGTGGTCGTCTTGCCAGCACCGTTGGCCCCCAGAAGCGCAACGATCCCGCCCTGCGGCACCGAAAGCGACACGCCCTTCAGCACCAGAATGACGTGATCATAGATCACCTCGATATTGTTCACATCGACGATCGGTGTCGGGGTCGGCGTTGCGGTAGCAGAGGCTGCGGTCATGCGCGTCGATTCCGGGCGAGACGAGACGACATTATCGGCGTAACCGGGCGGCAGGCACCCGGATCGCTCCGAGGCACCCACCGCCCGCCCTCCCCTTTGGAGCTAGTCTTCCTTGGAGCAATCACGCGGAGTGATGTTCTTCTCCTTGGCATACTTGGCCGACTGCTCGGCAACGAGCGGATCGAGCACCGAGCGATCGGCAGTGTAATAGTCCGAGATGATCTTCCACTCCTTGCCGTCCCACTGCTGCACGCGGGAGAGATCGGCACCCTGGTGATCGGCGCAGCTCAGCTTGACCGGCTTTATCATCCCGTCGAAGCCAGCTTCCTTGATGCGCGCATCGGTGATGTCGAGATGCTCGAAGCCCCAGCGGATCTGGTCACCCGTAAGTGGCTTCTTGCCGAACTTCGCCTGGGCCGTGCGAATGGCTTCCGTGCCGATGAAAGCGTTGACCAACCCGCGATTGTACAGCACCTGACCGAAGTCGTCCTTGGCCTGCCCCTTGCCTTTGTCGAGCACGAACGACTTGATGTCGTCGTGCACTTTGAACTTGCCGGCCGGATGCTGAAGCATAAGAGCTTTGTAGCCCTTGGCACCGTCACCCGCTGGTGCGACGTCAGGCTCAGCGCCGGACCACCAGATGCCAAGCATCTTGTCACGCGGATAGGCAACCGCGGCGGCTTCCTTGATGGCAGTACCATTCATCACGCCCCAGCCCCAAAGCAGCACGTAGTCCGGGCGATCCTGACGGATGGAGAGCCACTGCGACTTCTGCTCGACGCCAGGGTGGGTGACCGGAATGCCTTTGTAGATAAAGCCATATTTCTTCGCCAAGGCCTCGAGCGCGAGGATCGGCTCCTTGCCGTACGGGCTGTCGTGATAGACGAGCGTGATCTTCTTGCCTTTCAGCTTGTCGAAACCGCCCCACTCCTTTGCAATGTGCTGAATGGCGACGCTCGCGCCGGTCCAGTAGCTGCCGAGAGCGATGAAATTCCACGGGAAGACAGCGCCATTGCGGCTCTCTGATCGGCCGTAACCCAACGTCAGGAGCGGGATCTTATCCCCGGGTGCCTTCTCGGTGAGCGCAAACGTGATGCCGGTCGAGAGCGGCGCGAAATAGGCCGAGCCGGTCGTTCCCTTGCCTTTGAGGCGCTCATAGCACTCGACGCCCTTATCCGTGGCGTAGGCCGTCTCGCATTCTTCGTAAGCGATCTTTACACCATTGATGCCACCGTCGCGGGCGTTCAGCAGCTCGAAATAGTCAGCCGTCGCATTCGCCCACGGCACACCGTTTACCGCGTAAGCCCCCGTGCGATAAACCAGCGACGGAATGAATTGCTCGCCCTCGGCGAGCGCCGGCGGCGCGGCAAGAAGCCCAGCGGCAACAACCGCCGAGATGCCGAGTAAAGATCTCATCGTATTTCCTCCACTTTTATTGGCCTCCCCTTCGAGAGCGGCGGCCGGACGACAGGTGCGGGCGTGATCTCGTGTGCGCTTCGTGGAGCCCGACCGCGCGGCTCTCAGAAGTATTCGGCGTCAGTAGGGGAACGGCCAGAGCCGCAGCTTCTCCTTGGCGAGCGAGATGAGCCGCGCGAAACCGTGCGGCTCCTTGACCAGCAACAGGCAGATCAGCGACCCGAAGATGATGAACTCGATATGCGAGACCGTTTCCGTCGAGCTGATGTGATGCGCGAAATCGATCAGCCAGATCGCCCCGAGGCTATCGCCAAGGGCCAGCAACGGCGACACGAGGATCGGGAGCAATTGGTTCAGCAGGATCGGCAGGATCAGAATGAAGCCAGCCCCGAGGAACGAGCCGAGAATGGAGCCGAGGCCACCGATGATGACCATAAACAGAAGCTGCAGCGACCGGTTGATGTCGAACGCCAGCGGTTCCCACGCTCCGAGATAGACGAACGCCCACAACGCACCCGCCACGCCGATGATGAACGACGATACCGCAAAGGCTGAAAGCTTCGCGAAAAATGGCCGGATCCCCATCAGCTCGGCGGCAATATCCATGTCCCGGATCGCCATCCACTGCCGGCCGATATTGCCGCGCACGAGATTCTTCGCAATGAGCGCGAACGCGGTCACGAATATCAGGCAAAGCATGTAGCGCTCGATGGGATCGTCGACCACCCAACCGAGAAAATTGAGCTCCGGCGCACTCACCGAACCCGATGGTACATAGTTCGTGAACCAGCCCACGCGCAGGAACACCCAGTCGAAAAAGAACTGAGCCGCGAGGGTGGCGACCGCGAGGTAGAGCCCTTTGATGCGCAGCGACGGGATGCCAAACAGAATACCGACGAAAGCAGCGCAAAACCCGCCGAGCAGAATCGACACCAAGACCGGCAGCGCAGGCAAACCTATCTCGGAAATGCCGTTGCTGAACTTGTAGGCCATATAGGCCCCGATCGCCATGAAGGCGCCCGACCCGAGAGAGATCTGTCCGCAGTAGCCGCTGAGAATGTTCACGCCGATCGCAGCCAGCGACAGGATGAGGAACGGCAGTAAAATGGCCCTCAGTAGATACTCGCTTCCAAATGGCCAGATGCGGAAATGCGCGAGCAGCGGCACGCCAATGAAAGCAACCGCAAGCAGCACGTAGAGCGCATCGCGATCCTGCTTGAGCGGAAAGATCGCCATGTCCGACGCGTAGGTCGTTTTGAACTGGCCGGTCTCGCGGTAGAGCATGGGTCGCTGCCTCTCAGATCCGCTCGATGATCTTTTCGCCGAAGAGGCCCTGCGGCCGGACGAGAAGCACGGCGAGTGCCAGCACGTAGGCGAACCAGTACTCGATGCCGCCGCCGATCAGTTCGCCGAGATAGAGCTCGGCAAGCTTTTCGCCCGCTCCGACAATCAATCCGCCGACGATCGCGCCGGGCACCGACGTGAAGCCGCCGATGATGAGCACCGGCAGCGCCTTCAATGCGAGGAATGTGATCGAGAACTGCACGCCGAGCTTGGTGCCCCAAACGGTCGCTGCGACTAGGGCGACGAGTCCGGCGACGAGCCAGACGATGAACCAGATCCACGAGATCGGGATGCCGACCGACTGCGCCGCCGCGTGATCGTCAGCCACTGCGCGCAGAGCCCGCCCCGTTTTCGTGTACTGGAAGAAGAGCGCCAACGTCACCACAAGCGCGCCGGCAATTACCGCGCCCCAGACGTCGAGCTTGTTGATCAGAATGCCGCCTGGAAACACGCTCTCCAGCAGGATCATCGGATCGGTTGGGAAGAGCTGTAATGGATAGACGTCGGAGCCGAAGACCATCTGCGACGCCCCTTCGAGTACGAAGGTAGCGCCAATGGTTGCCATGAAAAGAATAAGACCGTCCTGGTTGAGAAGTGGCCGGAGCACCCATTTCTCGATGACGAATGCGCACAGCGCCATAACCGCCCCAGAAAACAGGATTGCCAAAGGAATCGCCGCGTACGGAGTCACTCCTTTCGCCAGCATGAAATCGAGCGATCGCACGAGGGCAAGGCCCGCCACCAGCACCATGGCCCCTTGCGCGTAGTTAAAAACGCCGGAGGCCTTGAAAATCAGCACGAAGCCAAGGGCGACAAGAGAATAAAGGACCCCGGACAACAAGCCGCCCACGAGGATTTCGGTGAAACCTCCAGGATTATCGATTGCCTTCGCCGCCAGGAACCCGATGAACAATGCGGTGATAACGGCCAGAAAGAAATGCACGGTCGTATCGAGCGCTGACCGTCTGTCGCCCTTCAGCAGGGCAAACATCAATCCGGCGAGAACCGCGCCGATGCCGCCTGGGATTGCAAAACTGATCGCCCACATTGTTGGCTCGATACCTGCGAATAAAACGATTAATGGGAGACGCCGAGATAAGCGTCGATCACCTTCGGATCGCGTTTAACCTCGTCCGGTGTACCATCGGCGATCTTGCGCCCGTACTCGAGCACCACGACACGATCCGAAAGATCCATCACCACGCCCATGTCGTGCTCGATCAGCGCGATCGTCGTGCCGAGCGACTGGTTTATGGTGACGATAAAGCGGCTCATGTCCTCCTTTTCCTCGAGGTTCATGCCCGCCATGGGCTCATCCAGCAGCAGAAGCTCGGGCTCCATGGCGAGTGCGCGCCCGAGTTCCACGCGTTTCTGGAGGCCATAGGGCAGCTTGCCGACCGGAACTTTGCGAATGTGCTCGATCTCCAGAAAGTCGATCAACTTCTCGACGATTTCGCGGTGCGCGATTTCCTCTTTCTCGGCCGGGCCGATGCGCAGCGCCTGCCAGAACAGGCCTCGCCGCATCTTGAGCGTGCGACCCGCCATCATGTTGTCGAGCGTGGTCATGCCCTTGAACAGCGCCACGTTCTGGAATGTGCGCGAGATACCCGAGGTGGCGGCGAAATAGGGACGCATCTCGCGCCGTTTCTCGCCCTTGAACGTGATCACGCCCTGCTGCGGAAAATAAAAACCGTTGATCACGTTCAGCATCGACGTCTTGCCGGCGCCATTCGGCCCGATGATTGCGCGGATCTCGCCCTTTCGAATATCAAACGAGACGTCGGTGATGGCCCGCACCCCGCCGAACGCGAGCGATACATTCTCAACCGAAAGGAGAACTTCGCCGGAGCGGCGTCGACTGTCTTCGGCCTGCGCGACTTTCTCCGCCGCTAACATCGCGTCTCCGAGAGACGATACCTTTTCGCTTGCTACCGTCGAAGATTGAACCTCCACGCTCATTCGGCTGCCTCCCTCACAGGCGCCTGCGCAGCCGGATAGACGTCCATGTCCACGATCTCGACGTCACCCTCGATCCGGCCCTTGCGCCCGTCCTCGAACGTCACCTCGACCGAAATGTGCGCATTGCGTGAACCGTCGTAGAGCGCGGCAATGAGTGGCGCGTAACGCTCCGCGATGAACCCTCGCCGTACCTTCTGCGTGCGCGTCAGCTCGCCATCGTCGGCGTCCAGCTCTTTGTGCAGGATCAGGAAGCGTCGGATTTGCGACCCGGCCACCATCGGCTCCTTGGCGAGGGAGCGATTCATCTCGTCGACGCGCCGCTCGAC
Organism: Hyphomicrobiaceae bacterium; assembly: GCA_050250755.1. Taxonomy (GTDB): domain Bacteria; phylum Pseudomonadota; class Alphaproteobacteria; order Rhizobiales; family Hyphomicrobiaceae. The sequence continues at coordinate 461 of JBFWOB010000057.1, read as the reverse complement.
CATCTCGCGCACCTGTGGGTGTCCGGCGAGTTCCTGATAGCTGGCATAGACGACATTGTTGCGCTCGGCCCAGCTCCCGACGCTCGTCAGATCGATGTTGATGATGGCCGTCGCAAAATCGCGATCATTGCCGATAACAACAGCCTCCTTGATCTCGGGATAGAATTTGAGCCGGTTCTCCACGTACTTCGGCGCGAAGAGCGCACCACCGGTCAGCCGTCCCACATCCTTGGCGCGGTCGATGATGCGCAGATGACCGTTATTGTCGATGAAGCCGGCATCGCCGGTACGAACCCATCCGTCCGGCGTCTTGGTGGCGGCCGTCGCCTCGTCATTCTTGAAGTATTTGTAGAAGACCCCTGGGCTTTTGAGGAGCACCTCGCCGCTGCCCTCCTCGAGCTTGATCTCGACTTCAGGGCCCGGTTTGCCGACCGTCGCCGGATATACCTCCCCGTCCGGCT
>JBFWOB010000056.1:0-26562 GCA_050250755.1 Hyphomicrobiaceae bacterium | reverse complement strand
CAGCCCAGACCACGATCAGGAACGCCCATCGGCCCACCCGAAACAGGGTGGTCGCCCGGTTGTATGAGCGCACCCCGCACACCTGGATTCCCCCCGGAAAACCGGCCCCCGCGTCGCCTTATGCCCCTCGTTAACCGAAACTTTTCCGAATCGGCCGCTCTGTGTTCTCTGTCGATGAAAAGAACTCGGCCCGCTTGACGGCTTGCCTTGTTCACTTCCGACCCGTAAACGTATATCGCGTCTCGGCACGCACGTCTGCCGCTCCGTCGGTCCAGGCCCAATCGTTATGTTACGAGCGGGCATTGATGCCACATTCGGGCAGAGACGAACGATGTTCGAGCGAACTCGACGCAACTGCGCCGTGCCGTTGTCAAGCTGTGATCCTAACCGGGCCAGGCTAGACAATATTTTGATTCCTAAGCGGAATCAGGCGAGATCGGCAGGCGCAGCGGTCGAAGCCATTTTTGAGCCCTTGCTTGCTGGCCACCCGAGGACACGGTCGACGGCAGGAATGATTGAAGTGGCCCCAAACGCCGGGCGTGGGACTAGGCGCAAGAGGCCAAAACTGAGCTTGCTGTACCGCTTCGCGGCCAGCACTTGGACCGGAAGGTCCGACGCATTGAGGACCTTGCGGTCCTTTTGAGGAACATATGACACGCCGGAGCGAGAGCACGCACGCCAGGAACGGGTCGCAAGATCCGGCCGAACGCGGCCGCAGCCCGGGATGCCTCACTGCGCATTCCGCGGATGCTGGCCTGCACCTGTGCGTTGCGATCGCCCCGCCCCACACCCTATCAACCTTACAAGAACAAGGCGCCGTCACAGGCGCATTGCGGGCGCGCGGCCAAAAGGCTGTCGCTCCGCGAGGCCCTGGGCGTTGCGTCAGGAATGAGACGCAATGGACAAGAACAAGATGCTCATCGATGCCACCCACCCCGAGGAAACTCGGGTGGTGGCAGTACGGAACGGCCGGGTAGAGGAGTTCGATTTCGAGTCAGCAGCGCGCAAGCTGCTCAGAGGCAACATTTATCTGGCAAAGGTAACACGGGTCGAACCATCCCTTCAGGCCGCTTTCATTGACTATGGCGGCAATCGGCACGGCTTTCTCGCCTTCAACGAGATCCATCCTGACTACTATCAGATCCCCGTCGCCGATCGGGAGCTCCTAAAGCAGGAAGAGGCCGAGGCCGAGCAGCGCGCCGAGGCAGAGGTCGAAGAGCGCGTCCGCTCACGCGGCCCACGCCGCCGTCGCAAAAACCGTGGCGATCGCTCCAATGCCAATGGAAATGGCCAGGGCACGCACCACGAGGCGCACGACGACCACGACCAGTCGAACGATATTGAGACTTTCGAGGACGGCTACCGGACCTCCGGCCCCACCATCGATGACGACGCTGAGGCGTCGCCACCGTCCACGTCTCAGCCCTATCGCCACGAAAGCTCTGAAGACGACGTGCTGCGCGCTGAGCCTGAGTCCGTCTCCTCTCCCCAACACGAGGACACGCAATCCGGTCACGACGTACATTCGTTTCACGATGCACCGGCGCCCACGCCCGGCAATGATACGGCACCTCCGTCGAGCGAAGAGAAACCTGTCGCCGATGTAGCGCCGCCTGTCGAACCGGTTGCGCAGAGCGGCCCGACGCCGCCACCGATCGCATACCCGCGCGGCATGGAACGCCCGGCCGAGGTTCCAGGCACGGCTCTTTCCACCGCTCAGGTCGATGACGCGGATGTGACGTCCCCCGTCCAGGACGTGGACGATGATGACGAGTCCGACGACACAGACACCCCCGGCAGCAGTGCAGCCGACGACGAGACGGTTGAGCAGGTTGCGGTCGAGGATGATGCGCTCGAGGAAGTCCCCGAGCGCCCCCGCCGGCGCGCCCGCCAGTACAAGATCCAGGAGGTCATCAAGCGCCGCCAGATCATGCTGGTGCAGGTCGTCAAAGAGGAGCGCGGCAACAAAGGTGCGGCGCTCACGACCTACATTTCGCTTGCCGGCCGCTACACCGTCCTGATGCCGAATACCGCCCGTGGCGGAGGTATCTCGCGCAAGATCACACAGCCCCAGGACCGGAAGCGTCTCAAGGCCATCGCCGAGGAATTGGACGTGCCGGAGGGCATGGGCCTCATCATCCGGACGGCAGGCGCGGCGCGCACCAAGCAGGAAATCAAGCGCGACTATGAGTACCTGCTGCGCCTCTGGGAGAGCGTGCGCGACCTGACGCTGTCGTCCACAGCCCCCTGCCTCGTCTACGAGGAAGGTAACATCATCAAGCGGGCCATCCGCGATCTTTACTCGAAGGACTTCGATAACATCGTCGTGGCTGGCGATAGCGCCCATCACGACGCACAAGACTTCATGGAAATGCTGATGCCCGGCAGCGGCAGCCACGTCGCGAACTATCGCGCGCCGGAGCCGCTGTTCGCTCGCTACGGGGTCGAGCGACAGCTCAACGCGTTGTTCAGCCCCTACGTCACGCTGCGCTCCGGCGGCTACATCGTGATCAACCAGACCGAGGCGCTGGTCTCGGTGGACGTCAACTCCGGCAAGTCCACGCGCGAGTTCTCGATCGAGGAAACGGCACTCAACACCAACCTCGAAGCCGCCGAGGAAATTGCCCGACAGCTCAAGCTGCGCGATCTCGCCGGACTGATCGTCGTCGATTTCATCGATATGGAGGAGAAGCGCAACAACCGCTCCGTCGAGCGCCGGTTGAAGGACGCGCTTCGGCACGACCGGGCACGGATCCAGGTTGGCCGCATCTCCCACTTCGGTCTTCTCGAGATGTCCCGCCAGCGTCTGCGCGCGGGCGTGCTTGAAGGCTCGACGTCGCAGTGTCCGCACTGTCAGGGTACCGGCATCATCCGATCGATCGAGTCGGTCGCGCTTGCCGTCCTGCGCGGTCTCGAGGATCAGCTTCTGAAGCAACCCTCCTCCCTGATCGCAACGACGACGGCGGAAGTCGCGCTCTACATCCTCAACCACAAGCGCGCCTACATCAGCGAGATGGAGCGCCGGCATGGCGTCGTCATCCGCGTCGAAGCGTCTGATCGCATGCAGGGCGCCAACTTCGGCGTTGAACGCATTGCGACGCCTGCCATGGCGAAACCTTCCGCCCGTCCGGCCGTCAGCATGGAGTGGGGCTTCGACCGCGACGACGAAGCAACCGACGAAGTAGAAGACACCACGGTCGAGGTATCTCCCGACGAGGTACATGAAGCGGCAAGCGAAGGCACTTCCACACGCGGCGAGGCCGCCTCTGACGAGGAACGCCGAGGACGTCGCCGCCGTCGGCGTCGCGGACGTCGTGATCGCGACGGTGAAACGCATGAGGCCGCCTCGGCTAACGGTCCGAACCAACCACATGACGAGTTCACTGCGGTCGAAGGCGACGAGCAAGACGCAGAGTCCGCTCCGAATGACGACGAGACTTCCGCCACGCAGGATGCTGGCGCCGAGGAGACGGTGGAAGCTGCTGGTAATGATCAACCCGATGAAGCCGGAGGCGAGCCTCGCCGCCGAGGCCGTCGGCGGGGACGTCGCGGAGGTCGTTCGCGGCGGCGCGAGGGCGAAGGTGCGTCCGAGGCAGTGGTCTCGATCGACGACACAGATCGCCACGAATGGGGTGTTGCCGAATATGCGCGCCCCGGCGCCGAGCAACCGTTGCCAGTCAACGAGAGTGAGCGTTCGCTGAACCTGGTCAGCTCGGTGGAGATGGAGGCAAGAACCTCTCGCGACGGCAGCTCGACCCAGGCCACAATCGTCGAAAGCATCAGCCGCTCGTCCGAGACCTCGGACTTCACATTCTGTTCGACCGAGGCCGTCCGCTTGGCGGTAACACTGGCCGGAGGTACGCCTGAGGCGCCGGCTGAGGCGCCGACCGCGAGCACAACGGCTGAAGAAGAGGCGACGCATCGCCTCCCCGACGAGCCATCCGTTACGCCACCCGATAGAATCGTCGAGGAGCCGGTCGCAGCGGAGCCGGGCGAAATGCCGGAAGCCTTGGAGGAGAAACCAGCAGCGGAATCGACGAATGTCGTCGAACCAGTCGCTGCTGCGATGGGTGCGGCAGAAGCGATTGACGAAATCTCAGCTCCTCGTCCGAGCGAGCCCGCACCAGCGGCTGAAGTGCCCGCCACGACAGCCGAGATGCCCGCGCCACCAGCACCCGAGCATAGCGGCGCGCCTGAGCGTGTGGCGCATTCCGACGATCACAATGACCATCCCGCGGCGCCATCGCCTCGTCGCTCCAATGGCCATGCAGAACACGATGACGAGCCGTTGGCGGCGCAAACGGAGCAAGAACCGCAGCACGACCATATTGCCATAGCCGTCGCCACCGAGGCCGAACCGCCTCGCCCGGCGAGACGCGGTTGGTGGCAACGCCGCTTCGGCGGTTCCGAGTAGCACCCGGAGTTCGCTGGGCGCTCGCAGCCTCAGCACGGGCGTAACTTCCCGAGACGACAATAAAAAGGGCGGGCCCAAGAGCCCGCCTTTCTTGTCTTTACAGCGCGAAAGCCATCGCCTCGACTAAACCCAAAACGCCCGGCGCAGCGCGATCCCTGCTCAGTGGTTATCGTTGTCGTTGCCGACGATGCTCTGCTTTGGTCCGATTCCGCGGAAGAATTTGGCAATGAACGACTTATCCCGCATGTGCGCCGGCGTCTCGTTCTTCACGAAATCGAACACGCGTCCGTCGCGCATCCCGTAGTGCGCCACTTTTTCGACGCTACCCGTCGGATTGAAATAGACCGCGACGACTTTCCGATCGACCTCTTCCTCTTTCATGAAGGCACTCTGCTTGGTCGTCGACGAGATATAGTAATACGCGTTGCCACCCGGCAGGGCCGATGTGGTCGCTGGCGTTCCCAGCGCCATCCGAACGGAGTCTTCCGTCATGCCCGGTTGAATCTGCTGCAGATCGGCCTCGTGAAACTGATGGCCGTGCTTGAGCGTCGTCGCAGCGCAGCCGGTTAGCGCAAGCGCAAGCGAAAGACCTGCCGCGGGCCACAGCCCACCCCTACCTTTCGTCGCGGTGGAGCGTTTCGCTATCCCGCCCGTGATCACTTCGCGATCGCCCGCCATGAATTCCCCCGTCACTGGCGCCCACCGGTCTCCAGCGCTATACGAGCACGAGAATCGGATGCGTTGCGCCTCAAGCCCCCGACTAGCCGGAACCCGAGGCTCTGACAACGCCCCGCCCCGAGACGCCTGTGCGCGATCCGTTTTTCTCGGAGAGCCCTCCGCGACCGGTCTTTTGCCGCGCACACGAACGATGGATGACGCATGCTTGGGTGGCTCAAGGGCAGATCGCTACGCCGACGCACAGGGCAGCAGCTTTATGAGCGGATTGTGGCACAAGCACGCGATCCGGGACTTTACGAAGCGTGTGGCGTACCGGACACGATGGATGGCCGCCTGGAAATGGTTCTGCTGCACACGGTTCTGGTTCTCGATCGCCTTCAATCGGAAGGACCTGCTGGTCAGCGCCTCGGGCAGCATCTGATGGAACAACTGGTCGCGGGCGTCGATGATGCGTTGCGCCGGATCGGCCTCGGCGATGATAGTGTCGCGCCACGCATCAAGCGCCTGGCTGGCGCCCTCATGGAGCGAACCCGAGACTACAAAGCTGCACTCCAGCCGTCCCCCTCGGGTGCGCCCAACGATCCCTCCACAGCAGCGCCTGAGCTCGAAGCAGCGTTTTTCGAGCATGTGTATGGAGTTGATTGCACCTCGCCACCTCCCGAGACCGAAGTCGCGGCGCGCCACTTGGCTATCTACACTCGTAATGTTCGGACCGCGCTCGCTTCCATGCCGTCTGGCAACCTGCTTTCGGGTAAGCTGACATTTCCGCCTGTCGCCACCGAGACCGGCCTCCTGGAGACTCGATCATGACACCTCTCGATTGGACCCACGCCGTCCGTGACGTTCCAAGCGACGGCGTGGCCATCGAGCGCACTGCGACGCCCGAGGAGTCCGCCCGGTTGGCCGAAGCCCTCGACATCGTTTCGTTGGAAAAGCTCGTCGCGAAATACCGCCTGACGCCACGGTCCGGCAGGCGCCTCGCCTTGACGGGAAGCATCGAGGCTCGCGTCACGCAGGAATGCGTTGTCACGCTCGAGCCACTCACCTCGGCCCTTTCACTACCGCTCGATGTCGTTTTCGTGCCCCGCACGGATGGCGCCGAAATAACGGGCGGATCCCTCGAGGATCTCGATGCTCCCGACGAGGAGCCCATAGACAATGGCATCGTCGACGTGGGTCGCATTGTCGTCGAAGAGTTGCTGAGCGGCCTCGATCCCTATCCGCGCCGCCCCGATGCACATTTCGACTGGACCGACGCGCAGGGCGACGCCGCCGATGATAATCCCTTCGCTGTGCTCGCGCGCCTGCGCAAGGCGCAAACGCCGGATTAGAGCCGGACGTCGCACTATGGACAGTTTTGCGCATCCCACGCTTCGGATTCCAATTGTTTCCCTGCCGAGGAGGCGTATGTTCCGGCCGGCCGCATGAAGACTGTGCAGCGCATCCCGGGGGCATTGGCGCTGCGCCAGAAAAGGCAGAACGGGCGGACAGCATGGCAAGCTCGATAACACTCGCGCTCGACGCAATGGGCGGCGATCATGGACCTGAAGTGGTCGTTCCCGGCGCCGCACTGTCACTCGCGCGACATCCCGAGCTGAGCTTTATCCTGGCCGGCCATGAAGACCGCATCAAGATCTGCCTCCGCGAGCATCCCGCACTGATGGACAGAGTGCGGATCGTGCACACGGAGCTGGCCATAGGCATGCAGGACAAGCCGAGTCAGGCGCTGCGCCGCGGCAAGGGCAGCAGCATGTGGCTTGCCCTCGAAGCGGTCAAGAACGGCGAAGCGCAGGCGGCCGTCTCGGCCGGCAACACGGGTGCCTTGATGGCCCTTTCCCGCCTGATTTTGCGCCAGATTCCAGGCATCGAGCGACCGGCGATTGCGGCCCAGTGGCCGACGATCGGCAGGCCCTGCATTGTCCTCGACGTCGGCTCGAACATTGGCGCGAGCGCACGGCAGCTTATCGAATATGCCCTCATGGGCGCAGCCATGGCCCATGCCCAGCTCGGTATCGAGCGCCCGACAGTCGGCCTTCTCAATGTCGGGGTGGAGGAGATCAAGGGCAACGAGGAGGTCAAGGAAGCGCACGCTTTACTGAAGCAGAGCGACCTCGGATTACCGTTCGAGTATCGCGGCTTCGTCGAAGGCGACCAGATCGGACAGGGCATTGTCGATGTAATCGTCGTCGAGGGTTTTGCCGGTAACATCGCGCTCAAGACTGCTGAGGGAACGGCCCGCCAGATTGCGACCTACTTGCGGAATGCCATGCACCGATCGCCCGTCACCCGCATCGGTGCATTGCTGGCCAAGAGCGGCTTCGACGTTCTGAAAGCCCAGATGGATCCGCGCAATCTGAACGGCGGTCCGTTTCTCGGACTGAACGGCATTACGATCAAGAGTCATGGGGGTACGGACGCGTTGGGTTTTGCGACCGCGGTCGATCTCGGGTACGAGATGGCCGAGAAGCGCGTTATCGACCGCATCGCAGCCGACATTACCTCGATCGCCGGCAAGCTCGGTGCACCGGCCGGCGACGGGCAGAGTTGACGGGGGAGGTGCCGGGAAAGCGCAGCAGTCGCAGCGTTCCGGGTGCATCTCAGGTTGAGTAATCGCCGCGTTGACGCGGGCTGCAGTGTTTCGGCAGTCCGTCCTGAGGCCGGCGAGTCGCGAGACGGAACACGGGAATGCAAAAAGAGGTTGTGAAACGAGGTGCAGACGTGGCGGTCAATCGATCGGTAATACGGGGCGTCGGCGCATATCTGCCGAAGCGCATCCTCACCAACGAGGAGCTCGAGCGGCGTGTCGATACGTCGAACGACTGGATCGTCGAGCGTACCGGAATCCGCCAGCGACACATTGCCGCCGATGATGAGCACACGAGTGATCTCGGCATCGCCGCCGCGCGGCAGGCCCTGGTGCGCTCCGGCATCGACCCCGTTGATATCGATCTGGTGATTTGCGCGACCGCCACTCCCGATCGGACCTTTCCGGCAACCGCGGTGCGTATCCAGGCCGGCCTTGGCATCGTCAAAGGAGCGGCCTTCGATATCCAGGCCGTCTGCTCGGGCTTCGTCTACGCCCTGACGACGGCCGATAACTTCTTGAAAACCGGCCAGTTCAAGCGAGCGATCGTGATCGGCGCCGAGACCTTCTCGCGCATCCTCGACTGGGAGGACCGCTCAACGTGCGTCCTGTTCGGTGATGGCGCAGGCGCTATCGTGCTCGAAGCGCAGTCCCAACGTGGGGCACGGGAAGATCGTGGCGTGCTGGCAACGCGCATCCGCTCCGACGGCCGTTTCGAGGAGCTGCTTTACGTCGATGGCGGTCCGGGATCGACCAAGACCACCGGCCACCTGCGCATGAATGGCCGTGAGGTTTTCCGTCACGCCGTTCAGAAAATTTCCGGCGTCATCGAAGAAACCCTCGTCATGACCGGCTATGCGCCGGAGGACATCGACCTGTTCGTGCCGCATCAGGCCAACCAGCGCATTCTCGACGGCATTGCCAAGAAGCTGGGAATTTCCTCATCCAAGATCATGATGACCTTGGCAAACCACGGAAATACGTCCGCCGCGTCGATTCCTCTGGCACTCAATCAGGCATTCGAGGAACATCGCCTGCATGAGGGCTCGCTGATCCTGATGGAGGCGATGGGCGGTGGTCTGACATGGGGCGCAGTGCTCGTTCGCTGGTAGGTTGCAGATAACCCGACGCAATTACCTTTGCGCATCAGAATGTTGGCACTCTGCGTCGTTGACCGCTCGCCGACCTGCGGATAGCATCTCGCGCAAGGGCATGCTGGGGAGGCATTGAGAAATGGGCGGCAAGACGTTGACTCGAGCGGATTTGGCTGAAGCGCTGGTGCGCAAGATAGGTTTGCCTCGCAACGAGTCGCAGGATCTCGTGGAGTTGGTGCTGGGAGAAATTTCGACCGCTCTGGCAAGAGGCGAAGGCGTGAAACTCTCGTCCTTCGGCTCCTTCGGGATTCGCCAGAAGGGTCGGAGAATCGGCCGGAACCCAAAGACTGGTGAGGAAGTGCCGATCACGCCCCGTCGCGTGCTGGTGTTCCGCGCAAGCAACATCATGAAGTCGCGCATCAATAACGGTCGCGCGCGCAAAAGAGCGGCCGAGTAGCCGTAACAGTTCGTCTATGAGTGCCCAGCGCGCGGCTTGGTGCCGCCGCCCGAGCCCGGAGCCGAGCCATGGCTAAGGCAGCAGACGCCTTTCGCACGATCAGCGAGGTCGCCGACGACCTCGATATCCAGAAGCACGTACTCCGCTTCTGGGAAGTAAAATTCAGTCAGATCCGCCCGATGAAACGCGGCGGTGGCCGTCGCTATTACCGGCCAGAGGACATGGAGCTTCTGCGCGGTATCCGTCAGCTTCTCCATCGCGACGGCTACACGATCAAGGGCGTGCAAAAGATCCTGCGCGAGCAGGGGGTCGAGGCGGTCAAGGAACGCGCCCGCAGCGAGGAGGAGAAGCGTCTCGCCGCCGGAGCGACTGCGCCCACCACGCCCAAGGCTGCACCCGTGGCACCGGTATTGACCGGCGGTCGCGCCAAAGTCGCCACACGCCGCTCATCCGCACGCGCTGGCTCACGTGGCTCGTCTGCCGCCGATCCCCGGAACGTCATCGAGGCCGTGATCGCCGAGCTCATCAATTGTCGCGATATCCTGAGCAGCGAGACAAGTGCGACATCACGGGCCAAATCGCAACGCAGCACGAGGCGGTTGGCCTGATGGGAGGCGCGCCTCCTGTCCCCTCCCATGCCTGTGCTTCATCTGAATGCCCCCTGGATCTGTGGCTCCTCGACATTGCCACAGATCCCACTCTCATCAATGAGATCGCCCGCGAACATCGCCTGAGCGAGACCGAGGGTCCCTCAACTGCCCCGATCACGCCTCGCGACGCGACCAGAGCTATGCTTCGCATCCTGCTCGCCGGTTATATCGGGACCTCCGAAGCGCGCCGCCCTTTCGAGATCGCCGAAGGCGGGAAACCGTCGCTGGCCACCAGGACGAATCCGCCGCTCCAGTTCAGCCTGGCCCACGGCGACACCGCGGCCATCATCGCCGTATCTTTCGACGGCCCCATCGGAGTCGACCTCGAAACCCCGCGCCACGTTCGCATCGCCGAGCATCGGCGGCACGCGTTGATTGCCGCTGCGGCCTCGCTCCATCCTGAGAGGCCATTGCCCACCACTCCCGAAGACGCCTGCTTTCTCCAGGCGTGGACGCGCCTTGAGGCGCTCGCCAAGGCCACAGGGGAAGGCATCGGCGCGGTACTCGAACGCGTGCGCCGCGACGAGACACCAATTGCACGAACTACCATCTCAAATCGTCCCGTCCACGTCCGCGACGTGACGGTTGGACTGGCCTCGCCCATCTACGCCGCGGTCGCCGGCACGGCGGCATCCATTGCCGCCGCTCGACACCTCGAAGCCCTCCCCGTTCCTCTGGAGCGATCATGGCTCGAACACTGGCTGGCTGGCGACGGAAGTCGCGGGGGCCTTGAAGCCTAACCTTCATTTCCGCATGAAATCTGCTTTCGCGGCGTTTCGCTGGCGGCCTGAGCTGGTCTATAAGGCGGCCAGAACGAAGCGGTTACCCGTGCGCTCCGCGGCGAGGCACCGCACCACGAGAGGACGACGCGCCCCATGTCAGCGCCCAAAGAGCCAGCCCGGACGGAGGCCAATCGGCCCCAGGCACGCCTTCCTAAGGGCTTTGCCGATATGGCCGGCGACGATCTCCGCGCGCTGAACCGCATGCTCGCCACAATCCGCGAGGTCTACGAGCTCTACGGCTACGAGCCACTGGACACGCCCGCTTTCGAGTACACGGATGCTCTCGGCAAGTTCCTTCCAGATCAGGATCGTCCCAACGCCGGCGTTTTTTCCCTCCAGGACGAAGACGACCAGTGGCTGAGCCTGCGCTACGATCTCACCGCCCCGCTCGCCCGCTATGTCGCCGAAAATATCAACCGCCTCGCCCGTCCCTATCGCCGCTACGCAGTCGGACCCGTTTGGCGCAACGAAAAACCCGGGCCCGGCCGCTTCCGCCAGTTCATTCAATGCGACGCCGATACGGTCGGCACCGACAATGTCGCCGCTGACGCCGAAGCGTGCCTCCTCATGGCGGACGTCATCCGCCGGCTCGGGATCGATGACTTCCGCATCCGCCTGAACAATCGCAAGGTGCTCGATGGCCTCCTGGAGACAGCCGGCATTGATCCGGCCTCGGATGCCGACGCCGCGCGCCGCCTAACTGTCCTTCGCGCCATGGACAAGTTCGACAAATTCGGCACGGAGGGCGTCACGCTTTTGCTCGGTAAAGGGCGCCGCGACGAGAGCGGCGATTTCACCGCCGGTGCCCACCTCGATACCGGCCCGATCGACACCATCGTCCGCTTTCTCGATGCCGCGTCTGGCCATGCGGGCGAAAGTCTCGTTGGCCGCGTCGCCCCTCTCGTCGAGTCGAGCTCGCGCGCCCGCGAAGGATTGGACGAGATCAGCCGCATCGAATCGCTTGTGAGAGCCGCAGGCACCACCGGCGAGCTGATCGCATTCGACCCCTCGGTCGTACGCGGCCTCGATTACTACACGGGCCCGGTCTTCGAGGCCGAGCTGACCTTCGAGGTCACGAACGAAGACGGCCACCCCGTTCGCTTCGGCTCCGTCGGCGGTGGCGGACGCTATGACGATCTCGTGGCTCGTTTCACCGGCGAGCGCGTTCCCGCGACCGGCTTCTCGCTCGGCATCTCGCGCCTGCAGGCCGCGCTCAAGGCTCGCGAGACAGCCGACACCGCGCCGCTGGGTCCAGTGTTGGTGCTGGTCATGGACAAGGCCGAGATCGCCGGTTATCAGGCCATCGCCCAGGAGCTCAGAAGCGCTGGTATTCGCTCCGAAATGTACCTCGGCACCTCCGGCATGAAGGCACAGATGAAATACGCCGACCGGCGCAATGCCCCCTGCGTTGTCATTGAAGGTTCGGACGAGCGCGCCAAGGGCGAGGTCCAGATCAAGGATCTCATCGAAGGCGCCAAGGCCGCGCAGGCCATCAAGGACAACGCCGCCTGGAAAGCCGCCCGTCCCGCCCAGATCTCCGCGCCCCGCGCTCACCTCGTCGAGGCGGTGCGCGAGATCGTGTCACGTCACGGAGGTTGAGCCGTGGAACCGCTCTCCGTCCCCACTGAAATGCCGATTTCGTCGCGTTGGATTGAAGCCCACGGCCGCCAATCGACCATCATCACGTCGATCTTCGCCCGGGCCGGATTCGAACCGATTTCTCCGCCCGTCATCCAACCGGCTGATCTGTTCCTCGATCTGATCGGCGAGGATCTCCGCGCGCGCACTTACGTGTTCACCGATCCCGACGGCGCCGAGCTCTGCTTGCGTCCGGACCTGACCATACCGGCCACCCGCCTCTACCTCGATCGCTTCGGCGACACTGGCCAGCCGGCGCGACTGTCCTACACAGGCGTTGTTTTCCGCTATCAGCGCCGCGGCGGCAGCCTCGCCCGCCCACGCGAATTCACGCAGGCCGGCATCGAGTCCTTCGCGCCCGACAACCCCGAACAGGCCGAAGCCGAGATCCTCGCACTTTCCGCCGAGTCGATCCGCGCCGCCGGCCTCCGCGCCTTCACGTTCCGGGTGGGCGACCTCGGCATTTTCAATGCGCTTCTCGAAGCCATCGACATGCCGGATCGCTGGCGCACCCAGCTCCGGCATCACTTCTGGCATCACGCCGCCTTCCGCCGCCAACTCCAAAAGCTCATGAAGCCCGAGGAGTTCGGACGTGCGCTTGCCGAGCCTCTGTTCCAGGCGATCGAGGCCGCCCGTCGCGGCAGCATCCGTCACGGCGATGCGGTGGCCGATTTGGAGCGCCATCTCGAAGCACAGGGCTTGGCCATTTTCGGCACCCGTACGCTCGACGCCATCGCTTGGCAGCTCGAAGGCCTCGCCGCTGATCTGAAATCGCCTCCGCTCGATCCGCGCGCCGCGCTTTTGCTCGATGCCTACATCAAGCTCGCGACGCCCGCGCGATCGGCAACCGAAGGCATTCGCGCCTTGCTGAAAGGCACCAGCATCGACATCGAACCCGCCCTCGACCGCTTCGACGAGCGCCTACGCCTCGCTGCCCAGGAAGGCATCGACATCTCCGATGCCCCATTCTCGGGCGGCTTTGGCCGGCAATTCGAGTACTACACGGGCTTCGTCTTCGAGATCCTGTCGCCGCTCTTGAGTGAAGAAGCCCCGCTCGCCGGCGGCGGTCGCTACGATCGGTTGCTTGAGGCGGTGGGCGCAAAAGTTCCAATCGCGGCGGTCGGCTCGGCCATTCATACCGACCGACTTTTGCTCGCTGTTCGCGGAGGCCGCCCATGAGCGACGCGACAACCGACAAGCTCATTCTTGCCGTCCCCTCCAAGGGACGGCTGATGGAAGAGACCGCCAATCTCCTCGCCCGCGGCGGACTGAAGCTCGCACGCACGGGCAACGAGCGCGGTTATCGGGGCGAGGTGCAGGGGCTTCCCGGCGTTGAGGTCGCATTCGTATCCGCGGCCGAGATCGCCGACCTCCTACGCAAGGGCGAGGTTCACCTGGGCGTGACCGGCGAGGACCTCGTTCGCGATTTGATTCCCGACGCCGAGACCGAGGTCGAATTCCTGGTGCCTCTCGGCTTCGGGCACGCCGACGTCGTCGTCGCCATTCCAGACTTCTGGATCGACGTATCGACCATGTCGGACCTCGAAGAGGCGGCAATCCTCTTTCGTCGCCGCCATGGCACCCGTATGCGCGTCGCCACCAAATATCGCACGCTGACCCGGATGTTCTTTTCCGGCCACCGCTATGGCGACGAGCCTCGCGCCGTCGACACGGTCACTATGTACCGCATTGTCGAGAGCCTGGGTGCAACCGAGGGCGCTCCTGCAGCCGGCCTCGCCGAACTGATTGTCGACATCACTTCGACCGGATCCACGCTGAGGGCCAACGGCCTTCGCGTACTGGACGACGGCGTCATCCTGAGGTCGCAAGCCAATCTCGTCCTGAGCCAGCGCGCCCCTTGGTCCGAGACCCAGACATCCCTGAAGAATGAAATTCTGCGGTGTCTCGAGACGAGCAAGAGCTGACGCGTCTTCTGGATTATCCGCATCCCTAAGCGCACGTGCACGCCCACCAGCGGCGTTTCGCGGCGACGACGCCTGTCCGATAGGTCCGATAGCGATTGCCGCGTCAGGCCGGGATCCCCAGTTTCCCTTCAAAGGCGAAACGCCGTAACCTCGATCACCATTGCCGTCGCCCCGTCGCTTCTCACGGAGACTCCCATGCGCCGCGCCATCATTCTCGTGCTCGACGGCCTTCGGCGCGACATGATCGGCGAAGAGCTCACGCCCACACTCGTCCGCCATGCGAAATCGGCGGAATCGTTCGCGCAGCACCGCTCGGTTTTTCCTTCGGCGACCCGAGTCGTATCGTCATCGCTATCGACGGGATGCTATCCCGCAAAACATGAGCTCGCCGGCAACAGTCTCGTGCTCATCGAGAATGGGCGTCTCGTGAAACACGACGCCGGTCATCCGGATTTCCTTCAGCACAAGCGGCGCCTGACGGGACGATCGCTCGCCATGCCGACCATGGCCGAACGCCTGAAGAACAACGGCGGCGCCATTATCTATTCGAACGTCTCACCCGGCGCAGCCTACGCACACGACCCGGACGGCAATGGCATCGTCTATCACCGCGCCGGCTCCTTCGGTCCGCGCCGTGTGCCTCTGGATGATTGGCCGGCCGACAGCATAACGCCTGATGTGGCCCGCGATCACGCCATGGCCCAGCGGTTCGTCAACGACGTTGTACGAGAAAGAAGACCTGCGCTCGGTGTCCTTTGGTTTGCGGAGCCCGACGCCTCGTCGCACGCTTATCCGCTCGGTTCACCGGACCACCTTGCCACAATCCGAACCGCCGACGCCAACGCGGCCCTTGTCATTGCCGCCGTCGACAAGGCGCGTGAGCAAGGCGACGACATCCTCCTTTTCGTCGCGTCCGACCACGGCCATCAAACGGTTGCCGCGGTCATTGACGTCAATGCGGAGCTTGTTGCGGCCGGCCTCAAGCAGTCCGCCGCGTCGGGCGACGTTCTGGCCGTCTCGAACGGCACGTCTGCGCTCATCTACGTGCATCCCGATCATGCTGGTCGCATAGACGCTATCGGCGACTTTCTCCGTAACCAGCCGTGGGCCGGCGACGTTCTCGGAGTTGACCGCTTGACCGAGATTGGCCAGGCTGCACGTCACGGTCTCGCATTTGCTGTGCCCATGGCCGCCAACACCGAACCGAATTCGTACGGCATTCCGGGCCAGAGCTTCGCAGCCAAGCCGGACGCCGGCAAACCTGATCGCCTGGGCTGCGGCCAACATGGCGGCCTCGCCGAATACGAGCAGTCACCATTCCTGATGGTTCAGGGTCCTGGCTTCAGGCCCGGCGCCACACGCGACGAGCCATCGTCCGCGATCGATATCGCGCCGACTGTTCTCACCCATCTCGACATTTCCTTCGACAACCTCGACGGCCGGCCCCTCCAGGGCCGTGCTTCGCGTTAATCGGCCTCCACCATGAGATCATTGCCACCATGTTCGACGAACTCATCAAACTAACCGCTCGGGAAACCGTCCAGCGTCTTGCCAAGGGCGAGATCACGCCTCTCGACCTGATCGACGCCGCGGAAAGGCGCATTTCCGAATGCGAACCAGCCATCAACGCCTTGCCGACCCTGTGCCTGGACCGTGCTCGCGATCACGCGAAGCAGTTGATGGCGGGGAAGCGCCGCGAAGCCGCGGACGAGCCCGGTTGGCTGGCCGGCCTGCCTGTCGCCATCAAGGACATCACCGACGTGGCCGGGGTGCGGACCACCTATGGCTCCCCAATCTTCAAGGACCACGTTCCTGAAACGTCTCACGCCGTCGTCGAGCGCATCGAGCGGAAGGGCGGCATCGTCATCGCCAAATCCAATACGCCAGAATTCGCCTCCGGTGGCTCAACCTTCAACGAGGTCTTCGGGCGAACCACGAATCCGTGGAACACAGCCCTGACGCCAGGCGGCTCGACGGGTGGGGGCGCAGCGGCCCTCGCGGCCGGCGAAGTCTGGCTCGCTCACGGCTCCGATCACGCCGGATCGCTGCGCAGGCCCGCCAGCTACTGCTCCGTTGTCGGCCTTCGCCCATCTCCCGGACGCGTCACGCGTGGCACGTCCAATAACCTCTACGCACCGCTCTCCGTACAAGGTCCGATGGCGCGCAATGTCGGCGACACCGCCCTTTTCCTCGATACGATGGCCGGCTTTTGTCCGCGCGACCCACTGACCTTCGACGCCCCCGCACAATCCTTCCTCTCCGCGACCGAGGCTCCAAAGGCCCCGCGCCGGATCGCCTACACGGACGACTTCGGCGGCGCTTTTCCCGTTGATCGTGAGACAAGCGACATCTGCCGCGCTGCCCTGCGTCACTTCGAGTCCATGGGTGCCATCGTCGAGGAGGCGTTCCCCGATCCGGGTCGCATTGCAGAAGCCTTTCTCATTCTCCGCGCGCAGTCTTACGTCGTCGACCGTGAGTTGCAGATCGCCGAGCACCGCGACAAGTTCAAGCCGGACATCATCTGGAATTTCGAGGAAGGCCTGAAATCCACCCCTGCCCGTATCGCCTGGGCCGAGCGCGAACGCGCGGCTTTCTACCGACGTGTCGCAGCCTTCTATGAAACCTATGACGTTCTGCTCCTGCCCGGCGCTTCCACGCCGGCTTTCGACGTGACGCGCCGCATGCCCGCGACCATCGCCGGCAAACCGTTGGAGAACTACCTCGGCGGCTCGCTGGTCACCGCAATCCCCACCCTGATGGGGACGCCGTCACTGGTCCTTCCCTGCGGTTTTGATCGCTCCGGCCGGCCCATCGGATTGCAAATGGTCGGTGCGCCGAGAGGCGAGGCGAATCTGCTGGCCGCCGCCGCTCTGTTCGAAAGCGCCGCCAACCTTGCGAACCTTGTCCCCATCGATCCGAGATCGGGTCCGCTGCCCGGCGACGGAACGTGAACCAGCTATTCGCAATCGTTAACGCCGGCATAACCTATCCACGGTGTCGCTCAATCCTGGTATGTTACGTACGATGGCCAGCAGAGGGGGATCACACGGCTCCCCGACTTTCAGTCCATCGTCCGGGATTGCGCTAACCCAACCAAGCGCCTCACCAACATCATGCTTGCAACAGGCGATCCGGGACGGCACCTTTACTTCCCGGATCAGCGCATCCGCCTGCAAGCGCCCACGCCTGAACGCCCCGGGGACTCCGAAACGCCATGGCTCAACTTCTGAATTACGACGACCTGCGTCGCGCGGCAAAGCGCCGTCTGCCGAAGATTGCATTCGACTTCATCGAGGGCGGCCTCGATGACGAGGCTGGTCTCCAGCGCAATTCTTGGGGATTTGAGCGCCACCGCATCGTGCCGCGCTACATGGTCGACGTCTCCAAGCGTACACAGACGACCGAGCTCTTCGGCCGCACGTACGCCCAGCCCGTCGGCATCGCGCCGACCGGCGGTGCCGCCCTCTTCCGCCCTGGCGCCGACTTGATGCTCGCTGCCGCGGCCCGCAAGGCCAACGTGCCCTTCATCATGTCGGGCGCCTCGACGGATACCATCGAGAATCTTGCCCGCGTCGCGCCGGATCACGGCTGGTATCAAATGTATGCGGCCAAGGACAAAGAGATCTCCTACGACATGATCAAGCGGGCCAAGGATGCCGGCCTGTCTACGCTTGTCATCACGGTCGACGTGCCCGTCCATTCCAACCGCGAGCGCAATAAGCGCAACGGCATGTCACGTCCGCTGAAAATGCCGTTGCACATCCTGCTCGAAGCCGCGACACATCCCGGCTGGCTGATCGACTATTACAAGAACGGCGGTGGCACGCCGATGCTTTCGAACTGGGCGAAATACGCTGGTCCCGGCGCCGAAACCGATGCGGAAAAGGTCGCGACGTTCCAGGCCTCCCAGACCACTCCCCCTCTCGACTGGTCGGACATCGAGAAGTTCCGCGAGCTCTGGCCGCGCAAAATGGTCATCAAAGGCGTCATGCACCCCTCCGATGCCGAGCGGGCCCATAACATTGGCGTCGATGGCCTCATGATCTCGAACCACGGCGGCCGGCAGCTCGATCGCGCGCCATCGCCAGCCGAGGTTCTGCCCGCGATCCGCGATGCCGTCGGCGACAAGATGACGTTGATGCTCGATTCGGGCATTCGCCGCGGTTCCGATGTCGTGACCGCGCTCTGCCTCGGGGCAAAATTCTGCTTCGTCGGCCGCATGACGCTCTACGGCGTGGCCATTGGTGGCGAGCCTATGGCGGGGCACGCGCTCAACATTCTGAAGAACGAGGTCGACCTCGTCATGGGCAACATGGGCGCACCCGACATCCGCAGTCTCGGCCCGGACTTTCTCATGTGGGACGACTCGGCCGACTTGCGGCGCAACACGCGCCCCTGATCAAGCGTCCATCGCTGAGAGTTGCAGCTCCAGCACCGCCTGGGCTGCATTCTCGCCCGTATCCAGATCGAGTGTCAGCGGCTTCAACGCAATGTGGCCATCCCCGCCGCCGACAAGACCCGCTGCATTCGCTCCTCGGCCTTCGCCAACCGTCCCGACGTAGCGGCCTTCGAGCTGCTTTGAGGCCGTGTCGACCGTCGGCCCAAGCACCGACCATACGAGAACGAGTTTGGCGTCCGCCGGCGCTTGTACGCCGAGACGCCTGATCGTGCCGCTAAGGTTCGCTTTCGTCCCCTTAAGGGGCTCGAATACGCAATTCACGGCCCGCTCCGGTCCAAGCGTGTCCTTGTCTCCTGGCGATGCGACGCATGTCAGCGTCCCCGCATTCGCAACCGGCTCGTTCGATTGCGCCACACTTCCCGAAAGAACGACCGCAAGCCATATCCCGGCCGCCGCCGCCGACGCGATCATGTATGCCCATGATTTCATTGCGTTTCCCGCTCCAGATCCGCCAGGGCTGCGCGGACGCTGTCTCGAACACCACGCGTTTCGCCGGACTCCGGCTGCGAGCTGAGATCGTTGAGCCACACCCGCAGGATCTGCCGCTTCTGATCCCGCGTTAGCGCGTGGTCGCCCAGCACCTCCATCGGCGAGCTGAAATCGCCCGAGAGACGCTTCTCGACCGGAATATGCTCAGGATCATCCTTTGGATCTTGCGTCATCGCTGCGGAGCCTGTCGGTGAGCGCCTTCAATTGCGCAATCCAACGGTCGCGAACGACAATTGTTCCGCCTCTCCGCCGGTTGCCCGCAGCCCCCTTGGATCTAGCGGCGCCACATCCGTCCGAGTTGCGCCGGCCGAAGCGCACCGGATAGCAAGATCACCGCAAAATAAACGCCTGCGCTCGCCACGATCAGCAACGCAAACGCCCCCGATCGTAAAGCAAGCGGTTGGCCCACCGCGAGCCGCGGCGCGAGATGCCAGGTTCCCGCGACGAGCGCAACGGCCATCACGACGGCCGAAAGGATGATCATCGGCAACGCCCATTTCAGCCGCGCATCCATCTCGTAGTGCCCACGCTGCACGAGCCCTCGGTAGAGCAGCACGACATTGAGCCATCCGCCGACTGTAGTTGCGACGGCGATGCCCAGATGCGGCGAGAGCCCGAACAGGGGAAACGAGAAGAAGAGGGCAACGGAACCCACGGTATTCACGCCCAGGCTCCAGGCTGT
Source organism: Hyphomicrobiaceae bacterium (assembly GCA_050250755.1). Taxonomy (GTDB): domain Bacteria; phylum Pseudomonadota; class Alphaproteobacteria; order Rhizobiales; family Hyphomicrobiaceae. Next base: position 6,710 of record JBFWOB010000056.1, on the reverse strand, counting down.
GAAACGCATGGGCGTTCTGGTGTCCTCGCGTGCAAAGTAACCCGGTTGGAAAACCTTCTGCAGGACGAATGCCGGCAAACCGAGCGCAAAGATCGCGAGCGCGCCTGCGACAGCCCGCGTATCATCGGTCGTGAAATTCCCCCGCTCGAACAGCACCGATACGATAGGCCCAGGAATAACCGCGAGCGCCACCGCCGCGGGCACCGTCAGCAGCATCGACAGCTCGAGCGCACGGTTCTGCGAATCCATCACGGCGACATGATCGCCCACTCTCAAATGACGCGAGACATCCGGCAACAGCACCACACCGATCGCAATACCGATGATGGCCAGCGGCAGTTCATAGAGACGGTCGGCATAGTAGAGCCATGAAACGGCATGATCTTGCAGCGATGCGATCATGCCGCCGATGACGATGTTGATCTGCGTCGCACCACCCGCAACGATCCCGGGAATACCAAGCGTGACGAGGCGGCGCATGTCCTCGGACCACACCGGCCAGACAAGCTTCGGCAACACACCGGCATGCTTCGCGCCGAGAACCAGTACCACAAGTTGCAGTACGCCTGCCGCAAAGACGCCCCACGCCAGCACCGTTCCGGTTCGCGCATCGTTCCCGTAGCCAAGCCACAGCGCGATCCCGATCGCAGCCATAAGCGTCACATTGAGAACAATCGATACCGACGCGCTTTCTGCAAACCGACCGACCGAGTTGAGGACACCTGAGAGCAGCGCCACCAGCGACATGCAAAGCAGATAAGGGAAGGCAATCCGGCTCATCGACACCGTGAGATCGAACTTCTCGGGCGTCTCCGCGAATCCTGGCGCCAGCAGATACATCGCCCAGGGCATGGCGATCATCGCAACGGCCGAGAGTGCCAGCAGTATGAACCCCAGACCCGACAACGCTTGGGATGCAAAAACCCGCGCCGCTTCTTTACCCTCGCCTTCCAGCCGCTTAGCGTAGAGCGGCACGAATGCCGCATTGAACGCACCCTCGCCGAACCACCGCCTGAACAGGTTAGGAAACCGGAAGGCGACAACGAACGCCTGCCCCACAGGCCCCGTGCCGATCACCGCAGCAAGCGCAATATCGCGCACGAACCCGAGCACGCGGCTGAGCAGCGTGAGACCACCAACCGTAGCGAACGCGCGGTAGAGTTTCATCCCGCGACCGGTAGCCGAGCGATCTCAATTCGGCAAGCGACGCTGTGCCACTATACGCGTGCCATCACGTTTCGCGCACAGCCGAATCGGCTCCTGCGAGTTGGATGACGATCTCCACGCCTCAATGCGACACGCTATCCGCTGGCGCAGGTGTCCCGTCGCTTGCCCGGAACGGCGCGACTCGCTAAGGCGTCCTGAAACCTTTGCTTGCCGCGCAGACGACAGCTTGCGCGGCTTCTTCTCGAACTGATGGGGGTCTCATCATGACGAACGTCGCGTCGTCCGCCGTCTCGAGAGTTATCGTCTTGACGCTCATCGCCGTAAGCCTCTCCGCGATCGGCCATACTGGCCCCGTCGAGGCTCAGGTCCGCGAGGTACCCCCCTCCCGCGAAGCCGTCCTCTACTCCTTCGCACCGATCGTCAAACGCACCGCTCCCGCCGTCGTTAACGTGTTCGTGCGCGGCCGCGTCCAGGTTCAGCAATCGCCGTTCAACGACCCATTTTTCCGCAAATTTTTCGGTGGACAGTTCGGCATGCCAGCGGAGCGCGCCCAGTCCTCGCTCGGCTCCGGCGTCATCGTGTCGCCCGACGGCATCGTCGTCACCAATACACACGTCATCAAGATCGGCGGCCAAGCCGAAATCCGCCTTGTTCTGTCTGACAAGCGTGAGTTCGATGCCAAGGTGATCCTTCAGGACGAGAAGACTGACATCACGGTACTCAAGATCCAGGGCGGCGATGCGAACTTTCCTTATCTCCAGTTTGAGAACTCCGATGAGCTGGAAGTCGGCGACCAGGTGCTCGCCATCGGCAATCCCTTCGGCGTCGGCCAGACCGTGACCAGCGGCATCGTTTCCGGCCTCTCCCGCACCGAGGTGACGAAATCTGACTCACAGGTCTTCATCCAGACGGATGCGGCTATCAATCCCGGCAACTCGGGCGGCGCTCTGGTGGACATGGCCGGCCGTCTCATCGGTATCAACACTGCCATCTTCTCGCGCTCCGGCGGATCACACGGAATCGGCTTTGCCATCCCGTCGAATCTCGTCCGTGTCTATGTCGACAGCGCTGTCACAGGCCGCAAGGTCGAGCGGCCATGGCTCGGCGCGCGCCTGGAGGCGGTGAACCGCGACATCGCCGATGCCTTGAAGCTCAACCGCACGACGGGCGCCGCCGTGATGCGCGTGCATGCTGCGAGCCCCGCAGCCGCTGCCAGGCTCGAGCCCGGCGATGTCATCGTCGCCGTCGACGGCCAGGAGGTGTCCGATCCGCGCGCCGTACAATACCGGCTCACCACGCGCGGCGTTGGCAACAAATCGCGTCTCGATGTCATTCGAAAAAGCAAGCACATCGTCGTCGAGGTGGCGCTCACCGCCGCCCCACAGCCCAGCACGAACGATATTCGCAATCTCGCCGGCGCGCACCCATTGGACGGCGCCCGTGTCGTCAACCTCTACCCACCGCTTGCCGACGACCTCGGCCTCGATCAGACCGATGGCGTCGTCATCGTCAGCGTGCGATCGGGCTCGACCGCCGAGCGGTTCAACTTCCGGTCGGGAGACGTCGTCGTGAAAATTGGTGACGTCCAGATCGATAGCTACGAGACGCTAGCCCCTCTTCTCACCAAGCGTCGCCGCTTCTGGGACATCACCGTCAACCGAGCGGGCCAGCTCTTCAAGCTTCAGACCCCAGGCTGAGCACAACACATCGCTCGCTGGAGCGGCCGCTCTCGCACAGCTACGAGGCTACGCTTCAGACCGACGTTCTCAGCCCACGCAATCTTGCAGTCGGCGTACGCGGTTTGAGTTCCGTGACCGATCGCGACTGACGACGTAGATCCTGCGGTGTTTGGCCAAGAACGCGCACAAAGCTTTCGCGCATCCGTTCGGGGTCTTGAAAGCCTACGTTCTGGGCAATCGATTCGAATGTCTCGCGCCCGTCTTCGACTTGCGAGCGCGCCGTCTCAACTCGAAGCCGCTCAACGGCCTTGGCAGGTGTGAGCCCGGTCGATTGCGAGAACGCCCGGCTGAATTGTCGGACACTCAGATGAGCAACACTGGCCAGGCGCTCGACCGACAGATCGTCGCGCAAATGCTCGCGCGCAAAACTCAAAGCTCTCCGAATACGATCTGAATCCGGGTCCATGTCCAGAAGCGACGAGAATTGTCGCTGACCGCCGGGGCGCCGATAATAAACGACGAGCATCCGCGCAACAGAGCGAGCAATTTCCTTCCCGATATCCTCTTCCACAAGGGCCAGCGTCATATCTATGCCCGAGGTCATGCCGGCGGATGTCCAGACATCGTCATCATTCACGAAGATGCGGTCTTCCTCGATTTGCACTGACGGATACATGGCCTTGAGCTTCGCTGCATAGCGCCAGTGCGTCGTCGCGCGGCGATGATCGAGCATCCCGCAGGCCGCAAGCAGAAATGCGCCGGTGCAGATGCTGGCGGTGCGTCGCGCGCCCTTCGATGCCGAGTGGATGAACTCCAGAGAGCCCGCCCTCAGGTTTCGTATCGGCGGTCTCGGCGATCCGACAACGATGAACGTGTCGGCGACGCAATGGGACGCCGGCTCCGTGAAGACTTTGAGTCCCGATGCGCTCTCGATCGAGCCGCCCGACATGGAAACGACTTCGAGGCTGTAGCTACCCGGCGAGATCTGCTCGGCGACCGACAACACTTCGAGCGGCCCGCTCAGATCGAGCAGCACAAACCCCGGGTAAACGAAGAAGGTGATTTGGCGGGGAATGGCACAACTCCTCGGAATTACGACCTATGGACGAAAGAAGCTTATCGGTAGGTTCACTCTTAAAGAAGCCCGACAGACGGAAACGTAGCGATCAAATAACCGTTCGCGACGAAGGGGTGATCTCGACCTAAGCATAGAAGTCTCGGGCTTCAGATGGGAGCGCTCACATGCAAGTCGCCCAATGTGACGGATACGTCCGACGTGCGCAAATAAACACGGATCCAAGTTATCCGCGTTTACTCTTGCGCGACATAACGCAGACTAATACTCTCCGCGTTATGGGACACCTGACCGTGAGCGTAGAATACGGCACTCACTGCTTGCTGTGGCTTGCCGATTTTGGCGAGAAGCCACTGAGCAGCCGCGAGCTTGCGGAGCTTCAGGGCATCTCCCCGAGCTTTGTCGCCAAGATTTTTCCGAAGCTCGAGAAGGCTGGGATCGTGCGGGCGTCAGAAGGTGTCCGCGGAGGGTACGTACTGGCCAAGGCCCCGAGGGACATCAGCTTTCTTCAGATTGTGGACGCGATCGAGGGAAAGAAGCCACTTTTCGATTGCCAAGAGATTCGCGCCCGTTGCCCGTTGTTCGGAAAGCAGCCGCCTACCTGGGCGACTACGGGAACCTGCGCAATTCATGCCGTCATGCTGCGCGCCGAAAAGGCAATGCGCGAGTCATTGGCCAGCCAATCTCTCGCCGATGTTGCCCGCGTCCTCGGGCGCAAGGCGCCACCGCAATTCGCCGGGGAAGTCCGCGAGTGGATCGACGATCGCGCCGAGAACCGGTTGGGCAAGCCGCGCCCAACGGCGCGCCGCGCAACCATCCGTAAGAAACACTAGCCGACGCAGACCACGCATCTGCCGCAATCGATGTCATCCGGAGGGGCCCATGCGAACGCACCAACCGACAATCGCTCATCTCGGACGTTTACCAACTCGCGAGCGCGACCATGAAGACGGCAAGCTCTGAGGCACATCGCCCCCTCGTCCTGATCGTGGACGACGATGCCGATATGCGTGAGGCTCTCCAGGAACTCATGAAATCGGCCGGTATCGATGCGACCACCTTTGGCACGACGCGCGAGCTACTCGAAGCCGAGCTTCCCGAGAGGCCGGGTTGTCTCGTTCTCGACGTACGCATGCCGGGCTTGAGCGGCCTCGACCTTCAGCATCATTTCGCCTCGCACAACAACATGAAGCCGATCGTTTTCCTGACGGCTCATGGCGATATCCCGATGACCGTCCAGGCGATGAAAGCCGGAGCGGTGGATTTCCTCACCAAGCCGGTTCGGGACCAGACGTTGCTCGATGCAATCACCACCGGGATCGAGCAGGACATTGCACAACGCGCCTCGGCCCAACGCGCAAAGCTCCACTATGACCGTTTCGCTACGCTCACGCCGCGCGAGCGCCAAGTCTTGCGCGAGGTGGCACGCGGCCGCCTCAACAAGCAGATCGCCTTCGATCTCGGCATCAGCGAGGTCACCGTAAAACTGCATCGCAGCAACGTGATGCGAAAGATGCAAGCGACATCGGTTGGAGAGCTGATCCGCGCGTGGGAGGTGCTACCTGCCGAGGTCCGCGGCGGAGAGGCAACCTAGACCATGGTGTGGTTACGGACCGTGAACTTTTCAGCGAAACAAGGGGCAGGCGACTCATTCGGGGCGCAGCAACAAGGAATATTCGATTGCCCAATCCTCCTGTCATTGCAGTCGTCGACGACGACGAAGCCATGCGCGAGGCTCTCTTCGAATTCCTCCAGGTGATTGATTTGCCATGTCGCGTGTTCGAGCGTGCTGATGCCTTTCTGGCTGCCTATGCGCCGGGCCTGTTCTCATGTCTCATCACCGACATCCGCATGCCCGGCCTCAGTGGACTGGAGCTTCAGCAGAGGCTCAAGTCCCTGCGTTCCCCGTTGCCAGTCATCTTTGTCACGTCGTCCGGTGATGCTTCTACGCGCTCGCGCGCCATGGATGAGGGGGCAATCGCCTATTTGACCAAGCCAGTCTGTGAGGATGATCTCATTCATTACCTCAACGTAGCGCTCCATCGAGATGGCAGCGACAACAATAGCGACGATGATCGCGGGCCCTCGAAGGGTTAGTCGCAGCAATCGACGTAAACGGCCAAACAGAAATAGGGGAAGACGCCAGCCGGGCGGACTGGTGGAAGGACTTGCGATGGAGGGTTTCCGTCACATGGTTGGGATACTTGAAGGCATGCCAGTTGAAACGCTGGACGATGCCGCGCCGCCTGCGGGCGAGGATCGCTATCGCAAGCTGATCCAGCATATGCCAACGGCCTTGTTGCAGGTCGATGCGCGGGCCGTCGGGCATATCTTTACTCACCTCAAGACGCAGGGTGTAACCAATATAGCCGCCTACTTCGAGGTGCATCCCGAGGTGGTCGAGCTCGGCAAAGACATCGTTCGCGTTGCGGAGGTCAATAACGCCGCGGTTTCGCTTTTCCGCGCTCGCAATGCCGCCCAGCTCATCCAGTCCGTCCGATATCTCTTCGCTGCCGCGCCCGGTCTGGCGGATCGTGTGATGACCGCACACTTCGAAGGCAAACGCAGTCATACCGAGCAGGCCAAAATCCTCACATTTGACGGTGAGATCCGCAGCGTCGTGTTCTCGGTTACCTATCCGACACCCCCCGAACAACAGGACACGACATTCATTACATTGCTCGACATCACGGATCGGCTGAATACGGAGGCGCAACTCAGACGGCTTCAGGCCGACCACACGCGCGCCGCACGCATTTCGACCCTCGGCGAGCTCGTCACATCGATTG
>JBFWOB010000055.1:0-27037 GCA_050250755.1 Hyphomicrobiaceae bacterium | reverse complement strand
GACAACGCTTTCGCGGCCGCATTCAAGCGCGCTCAAAAGGGAAAGCAATAGAAGGCGGCGGCGCGGCCGAAGACCGGTTCACGACTTCGGCCGTAAAGACGCAAGCATTCTAACGACGCTCCACACGCGGGATTTATTTTGACTGTGGACTCGATGCAGATTGCGCACGACTTGCGTGCGATTCAATGATCCAGCAGGCGCTGATTGATTCGAACGGCTGGCGAAATGCGCGCACATAACTCCACCGCCAAGCTAGAACATTGAATTGTACTCGCACATCGAATCAATTTCGGACACATCAAGCGTTAAACTGACATTATGAGCAGTTATTTCCAGAGTAAAATATACCGCCTCGTGCCAAAATTGCGACAGTTGCAGATCAAAGACCAAGAAAATCGACTATGGCGCTCATTAAATTGGTTAAAATACGTTAGAAAATATGTCGAAGCTGGTGATGACTCTCGCAATCGCTCGATACCTGCAAGGAGACTCGAATGTTCTCTCCCCGAAAAACCGAGTCCGCCAATGGCGCGACTACTATGGACACAGAGCGCTCGTTCCCAGCGCCCGCATATTCGCCAGCCAATTCTTCTGCCTCTGCATCCAACCGTTCGCGCGAGGCCAACTATTCCATCATCAACGAATGGCTGAAGATGAAGGGCGACCTCGAGAGCGAGGGCGACATTCTCGTGAAGGGTAAGGTGCACGGCAACATCAAGTGCAACCTGCTCATTATCGACATTGATGCCTTTGTCGAGGGCGGCATCACGGCCGACGAAGTGGTCATTCGCGGCACGACAAAGGGCATTATCAACGCCACCAAGGTGCGTCTGGAGAAAACGGCGCACGTCGATAGCGAAATCTGCCACAACGTATTCTCGGCAGAGGAAGGCGCTCGCATCAAAGGTGCCCTACGCTACAAGGAGAACCCGGTCGCCGACGCGGAGAAGGCCAAGGAAGCCAAGGCAGCACCCGCCAAGGCTGAGGTGAAGGCCTGAGGCGATTCGAGGCGGCGTGGCATCTATGCCTCGCCTATTTCTAATGGCGGCAACGAGGCTTAGACTCGTGCCGCCTTTATTTTTGGGCTTTATCGAAATCGCCAGCGCGAAGTTGACTTGCGCTTACGCGCAATGGAGTGGCAGTGCTCCTTCACGCGGGGCTGGCCAGATAAAGGCGCGAGCATGTATCGCATCGAGCACATAGGTCCGCATCGACTCCCGCGTATCATTTCGCAGGATGGACTGAGCATCGACGAGTTTCGGGCGCTGGCACGTGATCTTGGCGCGGACATCAAACAGGCGTGGAAGATTACGCGCGTTGCGGCGCGGCAGGCGACGCGTACCGAGCACGTAGAGACACGCTGGAACGGCAAGGAAACCGAAGGCGAAGCTTTTCCTGGCGATTGGATCGTGACTGCTCTCGCAGCCGACGGCACTCCGCTCAAGGACGGTGACGGCCACCTCAACGTCTACGTTATCAAGGCCGATCGGTTTGCGTCTCTGTACGAGCTGCTGCCGGGCACTCTCGACCCACCGAATGGCGCGATCTTCCGGGCGTGCGGCACGGTAGAAGCGATTCGCGTGACAGGCGGCTTCGAGATCAAAGCGCCCTGGGGCGAAATGCAGCGCGCAGACGACGGATGGCTGCTGCTAAGCGACTCGCAGGTCTATGGGAATCATCACGACACCTTTGCTGAGACATACCAGGTGCTGGATTGATCGACACTTCCGCTCACGAGATCGGATCGCGACATTCCTCATCAGCCGGCAATGGATCGCATGTCGTCGAATCGGCGCATGTCTTCAAAGCATCGCGCAACTCGTCCGTGAAAATGCCGTCGAGGCGACCACGGTAGAGGCCGGACGCTGATAGTCCGCACTGGTAGAGCTTCACCATGCGCGTGCCGCCGATGATCATGGCCTGCTGGTAGTCAGTGAAGGCGCCCGAATGATTACCCAACGACTGTCGGATGTGGGCGCGGGTGTCCCAGGTATGCTCGCTCATCGGGTTGATGCGCAAAGAGCGCTCGACGTCGGCCAATCCCTCGCTGCCTCGGCCCCATTTGTGGTAGGCCCACGCGCGATTGTTCAGCGCGACTGCAAAGTTCGGATTGATGGCGATGGCTGCGTCATAATCCTGGATCGCGCTCCCGTATTCCTGCTTGAGCGACAATGAGAGCGCACGCATGGAATAGGCGTGGGCGCGCTCTGCATCGCTCGCGCTCGGGCTTTCGATAATCGCAGTGCAGCCCGCAAAACGACGCTCGTTATCCTCGCTGAAACAATCCGTCGCGACCTCGCCGCGGGCAGGCCCGGCCAGTGCCGCCGCAATTGTCATGGCAAGCAAAGCCCAGGTTTTCATCCTGCCGAGCCGCATAGGCAACATCCTGATCGCGTTCACGAATTCCTGCGCCGCGGCGCAGCACCGATCCCCAATATGGCGACAAAGGTGGCGCGATCAAGTCGAGGCGGCAGGGCCTCGGTTCTCAGGCAGTTCGACGTCGATCTCGAGAAGCAGGAAGCTCCAGGATTTGCCATGAGAATCAAGTCCCAACGACGTATTCACGCCGCCTTCGAGCGCGTCTTCCATGACAAAATTGAGTCCGTGAAGCTGATCGAGTTCGTAGCGGCGCACTGGACCCTGGATAAGCGAGGGATATGCGTGCTTCACACGCTCCGCGGTCAGTTGCGCCTTTACCAGAGAGTAGTCGCCGGGATCGTAGACCCAGACGGATACATTCGAGGTGTTGCCTTTGTCACCGGCGCGGGCGTGGGCAATTTCGTGCAGCTTCACTTTGCGCATCACAGCTTTCCCGCTCATGCCACGACCACCTCGACACGCGGCTTGACGCGCTCGCGCTCGATCAACGCGGAGTGGGTGACGACCGATGGCGTAATCTGGCCGCGATAGCCACCTCCGCCAGCCGGACCGCAGCACAACAGCGACTCCACCTCCCACAGCATGGTTTCGCAAGCAGCTCGGTCTGCCGTGCGCATCGCGACGCGCAGACGCACATCCTCGGCTTCCTGGCGCGGGCCGTGAGCGGTTTGGTGCAACGCATTGATGCCGATCACCTCGATGCGCATCGGCGTACCCGCCCCGCCGATGCCCGGCTCACGGCCGAGCCGCTCCTTCAGAATCTCGACCGAGAGATTGGCGCGCGCCGTGGCGTTCGGGCCAGCATAGCTGACACCGGCCTCAGCCAGAAATCCGCCGTCGAAACCAACCGTGACTTTCAGCGTATCGGGACGCTTGCTGCCGTTGCCATTGAGGACGCGAACGCGATCGCGACCCTCCTCCGCGAGCTCAACCTTCGAGAAGTCGGCGGTGACATCGGGCGTGAGATAGCGAGAGGGATCGTGCACCTCGTAGAGAAGCTGCTCCTTCACGGTGCGCTGCGTAACCATGCCGCCGGCGTCCGCCAGCTTCGTAATCACGGCCGAGCCTTCCTCGCCGACCTCGGCGATGGGGTATCCGCAATCAGCAAGGCGAGGGACTTCCTTCTTGCCAGGGTCCGCGTAGTAGCCGCCGGTGATCTGCATGCCGCATTCCAGCAGATGGCCGACGAGCGTGCCTTTGCCGAGGGCCGTCCAGTTGTCGTTGCGCCATCCGTATTTGTGGGCGATCGGCGCGAGGAACAGTGAGGGGTCAGCGACGCGACCAGTGATGATCACATCGGCATCGGATTCGAGTGCGGGCAGGATCGCATCGAGACCGAGATAGACGTTTGCGCTCGAGAACGGCAGGCCGACCTCGCTGATGCACTTGTCGTGGTGATCGAACAGCTTCGTGTCTGGTCCGAGCAGATCGGTTACCTCATCACCGAGCACCGCGGCGACCTTAAGCCCCTTGAGGCCGAGCTCATTGGCGACTTCCGCCACCACCTTCGCCGCTTCGGGAACATTGGCGACGCCCATATTGGTGACGATGCGCGTACCGTTCTGCTTACACGCCTTCAGAACACCGCGCATGCGCGCACGAAGCTGCGGGTTGTAGCCGCGTTTTGGATCGAGTTTGCGATCGCGGTGCGCGAAGGCAAGGGTGCGCTCGGCACACGTCTCGAATACGAGAAAATCGAGACGGCCTTTTTCGGCGAGATCGACGGCCGGACCGAGCCGGTCAGATGAAAAGCCCGCACCACAACCAAGTCGGATCATGTCGGTTTCCCCTGCAATCGCAGACGTGCGAGCCGCACAATGGCGACATCCAGGTCGCTCAGCCCGCGTGAGTGCCCTTCACTGGCACGTCACGGCTAGTCTGTCCATGCGCGGAGCGCCCGCCCACGACCAGCACCTGATGCGATAGGTGGTGCCCGCACCTATGCAGCGCGTTTGCACCATCCTCTTCATTCCGTGCGGCGCGATATGTCGGAGAATCAATCATCACCGCTGTCGAGAAGATCCGCCTTGACGCTTCTACCTCGACTGTCACATCCCTGAATCCTACCGTTTGGCTGTTGCATTCCATAACCCTTCGGCGAGACGGTAACGGCATTTCAAGGTTGCATTTCAGAATGGCAAGGACGAGCCCGTGACATTGGCGATGAACTGGGAAGAGTGGGCCGGGCACGACGCCGTCGGTCTGGCCGAGCGGGTCCACAGCGGAGAGGTAACGCCCTCGGAGCTCGCCCATCAGGCCGCTCAGGGCGTTGAAAAGCTCAATCCCACGTTGAGCGCCGTGGTCGAAGTGTTTCCCGATGCCGTCGAAGACCCCGCCGGCAACGGCACCCGTCTCGATGGTCCATTTGCCGGCGTGCCTTACCTGATGAAGGATCTCGGTCCCACGCTGAAAGGGCGGCTGCAGGAGATGGGCTCGCTGTTCATGCGAGGCAACCGGGCGCAGTCGGACAGTTTCCTGGCGGGCCAAATCCGGCGAGCAGGGCTGAACATCATGGGCCGCACGACGACACCGGAGTTCGGTGTGTGCAGCTCGGCGGAAAATCCTGCCGTGTACGTCACGCGCAATCCGTGGAATACCGACTACACGACTTGCGGTTCGTCGGCAGGAACCGGCGCCATGGTTGCGGCAGGCGTGATCCCGATGTCGCACGGCTCGGATGGCGGCGGCTCGATCCGCATTCCGGCCGGCGTCAACGGCGTGATCGGGCTCAAACCTTCACGTGGCGTGTTCTCGATCGCGCCTGCGCTTTCGGATCTGACCGGGCTGGTCTCGTCGCAGGGCTGCCTCAGCCGCTCGGTTCGCGATACGGCCGCGTTTTTCGATCACTGTCGCGGTGGCGCTCCGGGCGAATTCATGCCGTTCTGGAAGCCGCCTCAGCCCTATTCCGAACTGATAAAAAGCGATCCCAAGCCTCTTCGCGTCGCGCTCTCGCACGAGTGGGGAGATTATCGCGCGAAACCCGAGTTCGTCGACGAATTGGCGCGAGCCGGACGCCTGCTCGAAGGCCTGGGGCATCACGTCGACTGGGCGCTCCCCAACATCGATTTCCGCACCGCGTTCGATGCCCAGACGACCTGCTACATCAGCAATTTCGCACAAGTGATTGCCAGCATGCTGGCGGCGCGCGGACTGGAACGCCCACCGGCCGAGCTGATCGAGCCGATCAACATCCGCATCTGGGAGGCTGGTATAGGCACGACGTATCACGAGCGATTTCAGATGCAGGCGACATTCAATGCAACCGCGCGAGCATTTGGTGCCTTCTTCGAGGACTGGGACATCATCCTGACGCCGGTTACAGCGTTGCCGACGCCGCGCATCGGTACAACGGAGTACCTGACGACCAGCGGCAACCCTTCCGTTCACGACTGGTTCGGCAATCTCTGGAAGAATTTCGCCTATACGCCGCTCGCGAACCTTTGCGGGATCCCTGCCATCTCATTGCCGCTCGGCGAGCAAGGCGATGGCTTGCCGCTCGGCATTCAGGCGCAAGCGAAACAGGCCAACGATGGCCTTCTGCTGCAACTTGCCGCGCAGATCGAGCGCGCGATCGGCGGGCGCTGGAACGATGGACGTATGCCGAGAGTGCGCGTAGCAGCATGAGGCGGCGCGCAGCACGCGGAGGCTCGCACCTCCGTTTGCACGAACGGGTCTTCAATCGAGTGATATTGCCAAGCCGCTGAGATCTGCATTGGCCATGAGGCCGTACTGATGACCCCTCAGTTCAAGGACGGCGCCCTTCTGATTGGTGAGCACGATGGCGCGAACGCCGGCGCCAACTGCAACGCCGGCGCCCGCCGCGGCATAGACGCCCTCGACATCAGACGGCTGATGGATATTGCGGACGATACCGTGCAGCACGGATTTCGAGCCGCCGAAGACAAGGCCGTAGTCGATGCCGCCTACAGACACGCTGTAGCGACGCCCGCGAAAATAGAGCGTACCACCACCGCCCGACGCACCGATGATCCACCCCCCCTTGTAGATCGTCAGCGTCATACTGCCGTTGTCCGCACGGCTCGCACCTGTGGTGCCGGCAAGCGCCATGAACGCAAGCAGCACGGCGCAGATGCGGAATTTCATCGTCATGAGCCAAACTCCCCCCGGAGCGTTGTCAGAGCCGGCGCGCCGCTGTTTAACGATTCGCGCGTCACTCATTGTCGCCAAGGATGCGGCGGCAAAATGGTCGATTTATGCCGGAAGTGCGCCATCTCGCCTCAGTAACCACCTCAACTTGCCCTGACAATCCCTTGCTCACATTGAGACTTTCCTACTTCAGACCGGGCGATCGCCCTTCTTAACCGTTAAGGCCGCTCGATTGTCAGCCGCCGGAAGCATCTTTGACGGATCACGCGTTACGACGACGTCGAGAATGGTTGGCGTTGAGGTATTCTCGAGCCCTTCTCGAATCGCCGACGACAGATTCTCGGGATCGGTAACACGTATGCCGTGGCAGCCGAAGCCCTTAGCGATCTGTGAATAGTCCATTTCGACCAGGTCTGACGACTGGTAGTTGCCGGGGCCGTAAACGGCGTGCTGGAGCGCCTTCACGTAACCGGAAGCGGCATTGTTGAAGACAATCCCGACAAAGCTCGTGCCGAGCCGGCGCGCGGTTTCCAGCTCGCCAAGGCTCATGTTGAAGCCACCGTCACCGCACATCGTCACCACGCGACGCTTCGGGCCGGCCGCAAGCTGTGCGCCGATGCCGCCCGGAACGCCATACCCGATCGATGCAAAACCGCGATCCGGCAGGAAATGGCGGCCCGCGGCCTTGGTGTCGAACATCAGGCCGCCCCAGTGGCCGGCAAACCCTCCATCCGCGACAAGGATCGCATCGGCGGGCATGGCCCTGTTCAGCTCGTTCATGAGGCGACCGACGTTGATCGGGCTTTCCTTGGACTCGAGCCGATCAGCTGCGCTCTTGCGCCACTCGGCCATGCGCTGCGGAATTTCGGCCAGATAGTCCGCGCGTTTTTGGGCCGCGGCCTTTCCATTCCCAAGGGCAGCGGCGAGGTCCATCAGCGTGAGTTTTGCGTCTCCGGCAAGGGCAACGTCGGTGCGCGTCGTGCGGCCGATCTCGGTTGGCTCGATCTCGACATGGATGATCGGCTTGCCGGGCGGGATCAGTGCAAAGCGCTTGGTTGCAATCTCGCCGAGCTTGCAGCCCAGAACGATGAGGCAATCCGAAGCGGCGATGAGCGCGTTGGCAATGCGGTCATAACGGCCAAAGAGGCCTGCGGAGTGGGAATGATTGCAGGCGATGGCGCCCTTGCCGCTCATGGTGTGCGCGACCGGGATGCCATAGGCCTCGGCAAATTGGGTCAAGACCTCCCAGGCTTCAGAGATATGCACGCCGCCACCGGCCAGGATCAGCGGCCGCTCCGCCTTGGCGATGATGGCTGCGGCTTTCTCGACCGAAGAGCCATCGGGCCGCGTGCGCCTCGCCTGTGCCTTCAGCGTCTCGGGATCGACCCAGAAATCCGAGGCGTCGAAGTCGTGCTCGGAATGGGCGATATCCTCGGGCACATCGAGCAGAACGGGGCCGGGTCGGCCGCTGGTCGCCACGGCAAACGCACGGCGAACGTGTTCCGGCAGACGCTTGATGACCTCGACGCGGATCACCTCCTTCACGGCCGGGCGGAGGATCTCGAGCTGTCTTGCCTCCTGCGTCATGTTCTTCCAGGCATGCTCGCGGTTCGCATCGCCCGTGATCGCTAGCATCGGGATGCCGGCATTAAGGCTCTCGATGAGACCCGTTGTCAGGTTGGTGGCGCCCGGGCCGAGCGTGCCATCCGCGACCGCCGGCCGGTTCATTACTTTGCCCCAGGCATCCGCGGCGAAGGCGCCGCAGCGCTCATCGTTGATGAGATAATGCTTCAGCGACAGGGCGCGGCAGGCCTCGTAGAACGGAAGTAGCTGGAAACCGCCCATACCGAAAATCGGACCGCAGCCGGATAGCTTCAGCATCTCCGCGAGTGCCTGGCCACCAGTGATGCGACGAACGGAGTTGGGGATCGGCTGGTTCATTGGGCGGCCCTCGGTCTGGTTCGGCATGTTCGGGCCGGAGACTAGCAGCCCTGCGCGGATGCGCCAGTCACTGCGGCAAGCGGTATCCTGCAGCGGATGTTGTACCCGCCGAAGCAAGCTGCCTTACTTGACGCAAGTCATGCCATCACGCCGCGGAGCCTCGACCGGATGACAGTTGCAGAGACATTTGCCGATTTCCTGATCTCGACACGTGCGGGCGAATTGCCGGAGCGCACGATGGATCTTGCGGCCATGATCGTCGCCAGCACGATTGCCAGCGCGGCGGCGGGACGAAGCATCGAGTCCGCGCGGATCATCCGGGACATCGAGATCGAGCGCGGTGGACGGCCCGATTCTTCCGTCTGGTTCGAACACAGCGTGAAACTGCCTGTCGTGGGCGCCGCCCGCGCGAATGCGTTGATGAGCGACGCGGCCGCCTCCGACGACAGCGATCTCCGCAACATCGTCCACTGCGGCACACCGCTGACGGCTACCTCGCTCGCCATCGCCGAACGGACGGGAGCCTCGGGCGCGGAAGTCCTAGCCGCAATCGTGGTCGGTTATGAAGCGGCGGGGCGGATCGGCGAGTCCATCATTCCACGGTTCGACTATCGCGGTTTTCATGGCTGCCTGGGCGCGGCTTTCGGCGCGACGGTGGCTGCAGCAAGGCTCTACGGCCTCGACGTCAACCAGACCGCGCACGCGATCGTCCTGACCGCGACCTCGGTCGGCGGACTCGCCAAGGCCGCCGCGACCAGTATTTCTCGCGAGTATCACGCCGGCGCCGTGACGATGCTGGGCATCGAGGCCGCGCAAGCTGCCCATCGCGGCTATACCGGCGAACTTAACCTCATGGAAATGGATCGCGGCTTTTGCCAAATGTATGGCGGGCCGGAAGCGAACGTCGATGCCATCACGCGCGATCTCGGCCAGCAGTGGGACATCGCCACGGACATGGCCATCAAGCTTGTGCCAGGCGGGCATCCGTTCCACGCGTTTGGTGAGGCGGCGGCAAATGCCGCGCGCGAAGGCAACATCGCTCCCGAGGACATTGCGGCCATCCTGATCGCGCGGCCCGGCCTCACGAAAATCCCCGGGCCGTTTCATCCGTCGGACCTGATCGCCATGGCGCACAGCCCCGCCTACTTCGCGGCCGCGGGTGCTCACGATAAACGCTTTGGGTGGGAACACGCGACGCCCGGGAAGATTGGCGATAGCGCGATCCACGCGCTGATCGGCAAGGTGCAGATCGGCCCGCAGCCAGTCGAGAATGCCGCGCTCTACAGACAAGGCGCGACGGTCACCATCGAGACAACCGATGGGCGACGCGTGACGAACACGGTTCTGGTGCCGAAGGGCGCAGCCATGCTCGGCGTCGGCTGGGAGGAGGTCGACGCCAAATACCGGACGCTCGCGCCACTGGCGCCGCTATCGCCGCGCGCGACGGAGATCAGCCTCGATACCATCAAGCACTTGCGAGCTGCGCCCAACGTCCATGCGCTGCTCGCGGCGCTCGGGTGATCATGTCTTGTCGGGCGGCGGAGACGGGCTTTCCGTGCTGCCGGCCGTCGCGCCGGCATCGATCGGATGAATCACGCCGGTGACCCAGCGCGCCATGTCCGAGCAAAGGTAGACGACACCATTGCCGATGTCCCAGCCGGTGCCTTCAACCTGCAAGAGCGAGCGTTTACGGCGGGCGTCGCGTAGTTCCTCGCTCATACCGTTGCCGCGCGCATAGACCATCGGCGTGTAGACCATGCCTGGCGCGATGCAGTTGACCCGGATGCCTTCGCGACCGTGATGCGCTGCCATGGCGCGCGTCATGTTGACGACGGCGCCTTTCGAGGTCGGGTACATCAGGCCCGAGTGGCCGCCGCGCAGGCCAGCGACAGAGGCGATATTCACGATCGCGCCGCCGCCCTGTTTGCGCATTTCGGGGATTGCGTAACGAGCCATCAGCATCATCGAGGTGACGTTGATGCGGAGATCGCGATCCCAATCCTCTAGGTTTAGCGTCTCCGCCGTGCCGCCCGTGCCGCCGACACCGACGTTGTTGACGAGGATATCGAGGCGGCCCCAAGCGGATACGGCCTTGGCGACAGCGGCCTCACACGACTTGGCATCGGTCACGTCTGCCTCGATGACCATGGAGGTGTTGCCCTCCTTGTCGATCATCGCCTTGGTCGCCTCGGCGTTCTTCACGGTGGCATCGATGAGCCCGACCTTTACGCCTTCGCGCGCGAGCAGAATGGCGGCCGCCCGGCCATTGCCGATGCCTTCCGCGCGCGAACCAGCGCCCGTAACAATCGCGACTTTTCCGTTCAATCCCAATTCAGGCATGTCTCATTTTCCCGGATGGCGTGGTTTTTCTGGATTTGGGGGATCAGCGCCTCAACCTCGCATGGCCAAGCGTGCGGCGAGCATGGCCGCGACGAACTCCCTTGTCGATTGGCCGATCAGGCCACCGTGCCGACGCGCGGTCTCGTTGATGGTGGAGATGTATCCGTCGGCGAGCGTCGAGCGCCCATCGCCAATGCGTGCCGAGAAGGCGGAGACGCAGGCAGCGGCGATACCGCGTTGGTCGAGAGCGGGAAGGCGGGTGGTGCCGGCGTTATCAGCACCGCGGTCGGCGTCGTTACAAACGCACGCGAAGACGGGGTACTTGATCGCCATCTTCGGCCGACCGCCCAAGGCGCCACCGTGGGATGCCGCGACGATGATGTGGCCGTCATCCTCCGGCTTCACGAGACTCATCGAATCGATGACGAACACCTTGACGCCGTCCCTGCCGAGTTCGGGGACCTCGAAGCGCGATTCCTCCAGTGGCTCAGGCTCCGGCGATGGCGCCGGGCTCGCCTTGTGCAGCAACAGCAGCGCATCGTGGCAGCTCAGTCCGGGCTGCAATCCGAGCGTCGCGGCCGGCCCGTTCACAGTCGTGAGCACACCCCGCTCGGCACCATCTTTGCCCTCGCCGATGCGGGCCGACATATGCGAGATCGCCGCGCCCGGTACGCCGAGCTTTTCGAGCAGCATCAATCCGGCAATGCCAGCGCGCTCGCGGCCGATGCCAGCATCATTGAGGACAATCGCCGCAATGCCTTTCGAAGCGGCGTAATAGGCCGCGTAGATGCCGGCATGTGATCCGCAGAATGCGACGCGGCCTTTATGCTTCGCCTCGAAGTGCGTGACGCTATCGAGGACGACGATATCGTCGGGGAGAGATGTGGGCATCGGGCGGTTTCCCCTTCGCTGTACGGAGCCAGACTCGTTCATGGGCTGGATGGAATAGACAAGCGCCGGCCAACGCTTGCAAGCGAAGCGGCGCGCGCTTGACCAACTACGGCATGACGGCCGACGCTGCGCAAGGCGCTGCCCGAGGAGATTGCCCGTGTCCATCTATGAGCACCACGTTGTTTCGTTCGGTTCCGGCCGGGTCGCGGAGGTCGGCGCGGAGGTCGCTACGCAGGGGCAAGCAGCGGTTAAAGCCAAAGGCGGCCGGCTCTTCGGCGTCTGGAAGCCGCTGATCGGACTGCGCTTCAATAACATCGTATGCGTCACCGAGTGGCCTGACGAGGCGGCGGCGAAGGCCCACGCTGACACTGCCATCGCCGGCCTCAGAGACATCGAGAAGGTCCAACACGACATTTGGCTGCCCACGCTACGGCCCGAGCCCGGCGCCGTTGCGCGTAACGAGGCTGGTTTCGTTACGCATCGCTGGTACGACATCCGCGAGGGCGACTTCGAGCGCTTCCTCGAGCTCTCGGCAAATACCTGGGGCAACTGGGAAGGCACGCATGACGGCGCAGTGCAGGGCCTTTGGCGACAGCAGGTACCGCCGGCGCCCGGTCTCATTCGCATGCGCCTGATGGCTTGGTATCGCACCATGAGCGCATGGGAAAATTCACGACACTGGAAGGGCACGAAAGGCGCCGAGACCGCGAACCAGAACCTCGGCGCGCGTTACGATCTCACGCTCGACAGCTCAGTCTCGATCCTGCAGCCAGTTTGAAGCCTACGCTTACGTCACACCGCAATCCTCAACAGAATCAGAACAGCAAACGTTGCGACCGCGACGTGCCAGATGGCGAGCGCCAGTGCCGTTCGCATAACGCTTGCGTCGTCACCCGGCTGCCGATGCGGGAGAGCTGCGAGAAGGATCGCGGCGACGGGCAACGCCGACATGGCAACGTGGCCGCCCGTTGCGTTCTGTAGCGCGGCGAACAGCGGCACGGCGCCGAACGTCTCGCCGGCGGCGGCCGCGCTCGGCATAAAGAGGGCGCTACTCGTGACGCCCGAGCCAGTGGCGAAACCGCCGATAGCGCCGAGAACGGCAATCGCGAGCGCTGCCCCGTCCCGTCCCAATCCGCTGATGCTTCGTGCTAGCACCTCAATCGCACCGCACTCGACGAGTAGGCGCGCCGAGAGAATGAAGAGTGCAATCGCCGCCACAGGCCGCCACGCGCGGCGGGCGACGGTCGCGAGCAGCGCCGGTCTCAGTTCGGCCCACGCCGAGATCAAGCTTGCCAGAAGCAACGCAACGCCCGGCGACGTCAGCAAGGCAAATTCCACGCGATCGGTCTTCATGCTCGGCGAGAGCCCCGCCGCCGCCAGCGGTGCCATCGCGAGTTTCTGCACGGCGACGGCCAGCAGAAGCGCCAAGTAGGGAAAAAGACCAGGTGCCGCCAAGGCGCTCCCGAGGCCGCTCCGCTCGCGCGTCAGAACGGTCATCATCACAATGACTGCGAGACCGCCAGCGACGCCGGCAATCTCGATACCGATAAAGCGCGACGCGAGAGCGATGCCCGCGACGAGCACCGCGCCCGTCAGTAACGCAACGGCGAAGTCACCTGCGGTGCGGCGCGGCACGAACAGCAAAGCCAATGCCGGCAGGCAAAACGCGACGGATCCGCTCACCGCTGCGATCCATCCTTCAAGCCTTTCGAGTGGTACCCCGGACAGCTTCGAACTAACGTGGGCCGAGATCGACAGCGCGCCCCACGGCATCAGACTCATTCCAACCAGGCCGAGACCGATCGCTGCACGCTTGTCGAACAGCGCGAGCAGCAGTGGCATGGTCACGAGCAGCGAAACCCCCATGCCGGTGAGGCTTTCGATCATAATTCCAAAGCCGGTTGCGATGAGGATTGCGGCCTGTGCCTTGGGGAGCCCAATGGCGTCGACAAGGCTGGCGATGGCCTCCGGCGATTTTCGCCCGCGCGTCGCTTCAACGAACAGCATGCCAGGCCCGATCATCGCGGCGACAAGCGCGGTCAACACCGACGTATCGGCCACAGCGCGTATGAACTGCTCTGCCGATGGCGCATGAAAGATGTGAGCCAACCAGAGCACGGCCGCGGTCGCGGCTGCCGATGCCGCTGCGACCAGACCCGACGCTCTCAAGCCTAACACGACGATCAGGACGACGACCGACGGCAGCAGTGCGAATGCGGATTGCATTGTTTTCCCGAACGACGCGGGTTGCAGGGCTGCCTCGTCGCGCGCTCGCTGAATGCTAGCGCGGGCGAGCAAGTAAAATGGGCTTGTCGGGTAGCCTGCCCTGACTTAGCGCCAAAGCCAACTCGGCAAGTCCGGGCGGCCGCACGATCTCGTTGGTCGATTGCAATGCGTCGAGCGTCCACCAGCCGAGGTCGCACATCCAGCGTTTGTCCGCTTCGAGCCAACCACTCGAGTCGAGAGCGCTATTCGTCGATCGATGAAAGAAGAAGTGCTCGCGCGTCAGATAGCGCCGGCCCTTCCAATCGTAGGCGGTCGTACGGTGCGCGACGAGTGGCAGGATACCTTGCACCATCAGACCGGTTTCCTCACGCAACTCGCGGCACGCAGCGGCTTGCGCCGTCTCGCCGGCCTCGATGCCGCCACCGGGAAGTGCCCAGAAGCTCACGGCATCGGGCAGTCGCTCCGGTTCGACTGAGTGTCCGATCATGGCGCGGAACAGGAGAATACGGTTGGACGGATCGAGCACGACGACGCGCGCCGTCGGCCGCTCGATTACTGCCTGCTCGCTCATCTGATCCTCCGCATTCCCTCGGGCCGACCATATGGCGAAGCCGGCACCCGGCCAATATCCACTGCCGAAACGAATTGCGGGTCGGGAGATTTCCCGACCCGCAGATTATCTCGATCGCCGATATTGGAGGCTCGGCGCCTTTTCACGGCCTCAGACCGATTCCTTCAGCTCCTTGGCGGCTCGGAAGGCGACCTTCTTGGAAGCCTTGATCTTGATCTGCTCGCCCGTCGCCGGGTTGCGGCCCATGCGCGCCGGGCGCTTCTTGACCTGGAGGATGCCGAGGCCGCCGATGCGGATACGGGCGCCCTTCTTCAGGTAGCCCGCGATCATGTCGATGGTCTGCGACAGGATCTCGTTCGCCTGCTTCTTCGGAAGCTGGTGAGTGTCGGCGATGGTATTGCCGAGGTGGCGAAGCGTAACCGTGTCACCGGCGCCAACCTTTGCGGGCTTTGCTGCCTTGGCCGCCGGCTTCGCTGCCTTGGTGGCCTTCACAGGAGTCTTTGCGGCCTTGGCGGCTTTGGCCGGGGCTTTCACCGTCTTTGCGGGCTTGGCCGTTTTCGAAGCTTTTGCTGCGACTTTCGCTTGCATGGGGATGTCCTAGCTGAGAGTTGTGGCTTAGAAAGTTGATATCTCAAATGAATTAGCTTCATCGCCAGTAGGTAGTTCGAATCATCGATTCTCCAAAGAAGAAACTCGTGCAATTTGGTTTGGAAATAGTGCTTTGTGATTCTAATGCCACGCTTTTTCGCGCTTTTCGTCGAATTTTTTGAAGTTTTTCATTCGAACGCCGCCTCGCGCTCATCTGAAGCGGGGCCGGACTTCAAGATGTAGCCGAAATCTCGATACTTCCGAGACCTTCGAGCTCGAACTTAAAGGCCTCGCCAATGCTAATGGGAAGGGTCGGAATTACGCTGCCAGTAATGACGACCTGCCCCGCTTCGAGCGGACGACCGCGATCGGCAGCCAGGTTCGCACACCAGGCGAGGGCTCCCATCGGGTCGTCGGTGCGGCCTTCGCGTACGCCGGTTGGCGTCGTCAATCGCCCGACAAGACCGTTGAGCTCAAGCGCAGCCGGAACCACAACCGGCTTGCCGACAACGATGCCTGCATTCCAGGCGTTATCGGCGATCAGCGTGGTCGGTCGCGTCTCCTTGTAAACGGCGTTGCGATCCTCGATCAGCTCATAAGCCGGCATGACCTCTGTGATCTCCGCGCGTACTTCCTCGCGCGTCCAGGGCGCCGCCTTTTTCGCAAGGGTGCGTCCGACACGCACCGCCAGCTCGAACTCGAGCACGGCGTGCATGTATCGGCTCATTGCCAGCACATGCGGTGAAGTGTGGATATTGCGGGCGTAGATCATGCCACCGCAGGGATGATCGATGCCCATCAACTCCTGCATGACCTTGGTCGTTACCGCGATCTTCAGTCCTGCCACCGGACCGTGGATCGGCTCCCAGAGCTTGCGAAGCTCCTCTTGCACAGCATACGCGTCTGCGATGCTCGGCGGTTCTAGAACACCAGCGAGATTGCCATATGGCTGCCTCGCGGCGTGAGCGTCAGCGATATATCGCGCCGCGGCGGCGGGATCGAAGCCATTCGTGCTCATGACGCGACATACTCCACTTCACTTGGGGGTAACATTCGGGCGGACCGGGGCGAGCCGTGCTCTTGGCACTCGATCGCCCGACCGAGGCCGAGCGAAGCTCGCCCGCCATTGGCTTATCAGGCCATCAGACGATCCATTTCCTTGACGATCGCCTGGCCCATCTCGGTCGTGCCGATGCGGCGCATGTTGGGCTGCATGATGTCGGCGGTGCGGTAGCCCTGCTCGAGCGTACCGGCGATAGCCTTGTCGATCAGGTCGGCTTCCTTCGTCATGTTGCAGGAGTAGCGAAGCGCCATGCCGAACGACGCGATCTCGGCGATCGGGTTCGCGGTGCCTTGCCCTGCAATGTCCGGAGCAGACCCGTGGATCGGCTCATAAAGTGCCTTCGGAATTCCCGTCCTCGGATCCGGCGCGCCGAGCGATGCCGACGGAAGCATGCCGAGCGACCCAGCGAGCATTGCCGCTTCGTCCGACAGCATGTCACCGAAGAGGTTGTCGCAAACGAGGACGTCGAACTGCTTCGGATTGCGCACGAGCTGCATGGCGCATGCGTCGGCCAGAATGTGATGCAGCTCGATGTCCGGATACTCGGCCTTATGGACGGCGGTGACGACCTCGTTCCAAAGCACGCCGGTGCGCATCACGTTGCGCTTCTCGGCGGAGTGCACTTTCTTGCCGCGCTTACGCGCCAGATCGAAGGCGACCCGTGCGATGCGCTCGATTTCGCTTGTCGTGTAGAGCGTGGTGTCAACGGCGCGCTTCTGCCCGTTCTCGAGCGTTACGACCTCCTTCGGCTCGCCGAAGTAAGTGCCGCCGGTCAACTCACGGAGAATGAGGATGTCCAGCCCCTCGACCAGCTCGCGCTTGAGGCTCGATGCCTCGGCAAGGGCCGGATAGCAAATGGCGGGGCGCAAATTGGCGAAGAGGTCGAGCTCCTTGCGGAGCCGAAGGAGGCCCGCCTCCGGGCGGATATCGTAAGCGACCTTGTCCCACTTCGGACCACCAACGGACCCGAAGATGATGGCATCAGCGGCCTTTGCCTTGGCTAGCGCCTCGTCGGTGAGGGGCGTGCCGTGCGCATCGATGGAGCAACCGCCGCACAGCGCCTTCTCGGTGCGAAATTCGACGTTGGCTTTCTTCGAAAGGAACGAGACGACTCGCTCAACCTCCGCCATCACCTCGGGGCCGATGCCGTCGCCCGGCATAAGGAGAAGGTTGTGAGTGGCCATGAATGCCTCGTTTTACAGGGTTTCATTGAGTTTGCGATGTCAACCCTGCTCTAGACAACGCAATCGGAGCGCGCAAGGCATTGAGGCATGAGAAGGCCAACTTTTTCGGCAGAGCCGGTCAAGAAGATGGCGATTCGCGCTGATTTCTCGTCATTGCGGCTTTGACTTCGCGCCATGCGTGACTGATAGCTCTCACTCCTTCGAACAAGATCGAGCACCACGTGGCAGAGACGACAAAAGCAAATGGAGTCGATGGCGAGGGCCTCTCTGCGCAGGATCGCACCGCCGCCACGACGATCGACTGGCCCCACGGACTGAAAGCGACGCCGGAGTATGAGGCGGCGATCGATCATCTACGCTCGGGAGAGGGCCATCTTTTCATCACCGGTCGCGCCGGCACCGGCAAATCCACGCTACTCCGTGCCTTGAGCGAACTGGTAGCCGAGCCGATGGTGGTGGTCGCGCCGACGGGTCTCGCCGCGGTCAACGTCGGCGGCCAGACGATCCACTCGTTCTTCGGCTTGCCGCCCCGCCTGCTTGGTCCCGACGACATTCGCCGAAGCCGTAACGGCGGCGTCATGCGCAAGCTCAAGCTTCTGGTGATCGATGAAGTGTCGATGGTGAGGTCGGACCTCATGTGGGCCATCGATCAATCGCTGCGCGTCAATCGTGGGCGTCCACGCGAGCCGTTTGGCGGCATCCGGCTCGTGATGTTCGGCGACTTGCATCAGCTTCCGCCGGTGGTGCAGGAACACGAGGTCGCAGACCACCTGGAGACGCGACACGGCGGTCCGTTCTTCTTCTCTGTACCCGCCCTGGCGGAGGGCGCGGGCACCGTCCGTCTCGAGCTGACGCAAGTGTTCCGGCAGAAGGAAGGTGCGCTACTCGATGTGCTCAATCGCATCCGCGACGGCGACGTCGGGCAAGACGAACTCGACGTTCTGAACGATCGCGTCTCGCCCATTCGCACGCTTGGAGAAGGCGACCCCTACGTCATCCTCACGCCTACCAACGCCGCCGCTAATCGCATCAACGCTGCGTTTCTCAAGGCCTTGCCAGGGGCCGGGAAGGATTTCGCGGCGCAGGTGACGGGAGAATTTGGTCAAACCGCACACCCGACCGAGATGACGTTGACGCTGAAAGTCGGCGCCAAGGTGATGATGCTGCGCAATGATGCCGACCGGCGTTGGGTGAACGGCAGCATTGCCCGGATCACGCGACTCGGCGAGGAGAGCGTTCACGTCGACATCGACGGGCGCGAGTTCGAGATCGAGCCCGTGGCTTGGGAAAGTCGCCGCTACGCCTATGACCAATCCGCCGAGAAAATCGTCGAGACGATCGCGGGGACCTTCAAGCAACTGCCGCTGCGTCTCGCCTGGGCCCTCACCATTCACAAAAGTCAGGGGCTAACGCTCGACAAGGTGTACATTGATCTCGGCAGGGGAACGTTCGCGCACGGACAGGCCTATGTAGCGCTCTCACGCTGCCGTTCTCTCGAGGGTCTTTCGCTGGCGCGTCCGCTGAGGCCCGCCGATATTCTTTTCGACCAAGCTGTGCTCGGCTATCGCGAGGTTTTTCCCTCATTAATGTAAGGAGTTATGGCACTATCTGCGACATTCTTTTCGCACTGCACCATTCTTGTTGCAATGCAACATAGAATGACCTATATCACTGTCATCGGGCGATCACGTCGCCCTCCGATATTCAGATATTGAGACACTGGAGAGAGCAATGAACGAGCAATTCACCCGGCAGGCCGAGCAGTTCTTTAGCGCTGCCAAGGACGCCCGCGTTCCCGAGAATGTGCAGGCGATGATGGCTGACGGCGTCGCCAAGACGCGCGAAGCTTACGAGAAAGCCACAAGCGTCGCGAAAGACCAGGCAAAGGTCGCTGAGGAAATCCTGCTCGCCGGTCAGGCTGGCGCCAAATCGATCGGCAGCAAGCTGATCGAGAACACGGTGCAGAATGCCGAGGCAGCGTTTGACGCGGCACAGGCGATCGCCCGCGCTCGCACCCTGCCGGAAGCCGCGCGCCTGCAGGCCGAGTTCATGCAGAAGCAGATGGCAACGGCTGGTGTCCAGACGCGAGAGTTTTTTGAGCTCTCCAGCCGCATCGCCCAGCAGACGTTCGCGTCCTTCAATGCGGCGGCCACCAAGTCGTTTGATACCCTCAAGAAGACCGGCTGAGCCGAAAGGCCAGTCCGACGTGGGGCACGAAGCCCGGCGCCAATCGCGGCGCCGGGTTTTTTGCTTTTGGTGGCGAGTTTTCTTGGTGGCGCGCAGCGACTCCCCTGCGGGGAGCCGGCCGCTGCGCGCGTGGGGCTTGTTCGTGGCTCGCGGCGACTCTCCTTGCGGAGAGCCGGCCGCCGCGAGCGTGGGGACGCTTGACTTCGGCACCGACCGGCGACCACCCTCGCGACCGGTCTCAAGACATGTACAGTGGAAGCAAACCATGAGCCTTTATCCGCCACCGACGACAATCCGCGCCGAAGTCTTCACGCGCATGCCGGACGCGTTGCGGATCAAAGAACGAACGGAGTGGGCCGACTACAACAAGGCTGGGCAGATCGTCGATTGCTTCCTCGAAGGGCCGAGCTTCGATCGGGACGGCAATCTTATTGTCACCGATATTCCGCATGGTCGCATTTTCCGCATCAGCCCGAGCGGCACGTGGAGCCAGATCGCGCAATACGACGGATGGCCGAACGGGCTGAAGCTGCACAAGGATGGGCGCGCCTTCATTACCGACTACAAGCGGGGCATCATGGTGCTCGACATGGCGACCGGCCAGGTGACGCCACTGAGCCAGACCGTGCGCTCCGAAAGCTTCAAGGGCGTCAACGATCTGCATTTCGCGGCAAACGGCGATCTCTATTTCACCGACCAAGGGCAGACCGGCCTTCATGATCCGACCGGGCGCGTTTACCGATATTCCACCGATGGCCGTCTGACGGCGCTCGTCAACACCATCCCGAGCCCCAACGGGCTGGTCCTCGACCTGCACGAGCGCGTTCTCTTCGTCGCCGTGACACGGGCAAACGCCATTTGGCGGCTGCCAATCATGCCGGACGGGGCGGTGTCCAAGGTGGGCGTTGCGATCCAGCTTTCGGGGGGCCTGTCGGGACCGGATGGTCTCGCGCTCGACGAGGAAG
The DNA here is from genome assembly GCA_050250755.1 of Hyphomicrobiaceae bacterium. GTDB lineage: Bacteria > Pseudomonadota > Alphaproteobacteria > Rhizobiales > Hyphomicrobiaceae. Next base: position 6,595 of record JBFWOB010000055.1, on the reverse strand, counting down.
GCGGGCTGGTGGTTGCGCATGCCGGCATGGGTGCATGGCGCTTCGACCATATGTGCAGGCCGACACACTACATAGACCCCGTTGTGGCCCCATTCGTCACCAATATCGCCTTCAAGGGTCGCAGCATCTTCATGACGGAAAGCCAGACCGGGACCATCCTGACCGCCGAGTTGCCCGTCGCCGGCAAGACCATGTACGGCCAGAGCTGAGGCGAGCCAGAGGTCTGTTGCCCATGCCGACGCGCACCTTGCCAGGACCAAATGCCTTCAAGCTCGGTCTGTTCGGACTCAACACCGATGGCGGCATTGCAATCACCAAGGTGCCGGAACGCTGGCGCGCGCGTTGGGACGACATTGCCGATGTGGTGCGCCTCGCAGACAAGACCGGCTTCGATTTCCTGCTGCCGATCGCGCGATGGAAGGGCTATGGCGGCGAGACGAACGTGCGCAATGCCTGTTTGGAAACGCTCACCTACGGCGGCGCACTCGCGGCGATGACCGAGCGCCTCTTCATCTTCTCGACCGTGCACGTGCCGGTGGTGCACCCAGTGTTCGCGGCCAAGGCGCTCGCGACCATCGACCATGTCAGTCACGGGCGGGCCGGACTCAACATCGTCTGCGGATGGCATCAATCCGAGTTCGCGATGTTCGGGCTGCAGCAGGGTGGCCATGATGACCGCTACGAGCAAGGGCGCGAGTGGTTTGAAATCCTGACGCGCATTTACGCCGAGCAAGGACGGCCTTTCGACTACAAGGGCCGCTACTACGATCTCAAAGGCGTGGCCGGTGAGCCTGCGCCCGTGCAGCGGCCGCGGCCATTCACGATGTCGGCAGCTTCATCGCCCGCAGGCCGCGCTTTTGCGATGGCAACGAGCGATCTGCTGTTCGATACGTTCCGGGACATCGAGACGGGAAAAAGGCACCTCGAAGCAATTGTGGCGGCTTCGGCGGAGGCTGGTCGTGCAGAGGGCCTCGGTGTGTGCACCGCCTGCCACGTCGTGTGCCGTGAGACTCATGCCGAGGCCGAGGCCTACTATCGCCACTATGCGGACACCAACATGGATACCGAGGCGGTCGATTTTCACGTTGGCATGACCAAAGCCAATCGCGTTGTCGATGCGCAGATGATCGAAGACCGCGTGCGGCGGGCGGCGGGGCTCTCCAGCTACAAACTTGTCGGCACGCCGGACCATATCGCCGAGCAGATCGTGGCGATTTACCGGGCCGGATTTTCCGGAACGACGCTGTCCTTCGTGAACTTCAAAAACGAGTTGCCGTTCTTCATCGAGCGCGTGATGCCGATCATCAGGCGCGCCGGACTCGTGGCTTGAACGGCCATTTCCGGCTATGGGCTCTATCATCTCATACCACGTCAGCGTGCCGGGCCCGACCGGCACCGAAACGAGGATTGCACGATGACCGCCAGTCCCACGACCTCGCCCGCAGCCCGCATCGTCGCCGACTTTGTGACCGGGACTGCGCCCGGGGCGCTGCCGCCCGAAGTGCTTCACGAGGCGAAGCGATCGCTTCTGAATTTCGTCGGCGGCGCGGTTGGCGTCGCTTATTCGCCGGTTGTCGAGACGGCGGTGCGGGTGCTCGAGCCCTTTTGTGGGCCGCATACGCATACGCTGATCGGCCGGCATGAGCGGTTCGATGCTCTGTCAGCGTCATTCATCAACGCGGTCTCGGCCAACCTGCTCGACTATGACGACACGCATCTGAGGACGGTCATCCACCCGACCGCGCCGGTCGCCCCGCCTGCACTGGCGCTTGGCGAAACGCGCCCTCTGACGGGCGCACAGGTGGTCACAGCGTTCTCACTTGGCGCCGAGATCGAATGCCGCATCGGAAACATGGTGACGGGCGGTCACTACGCACGCGGCTGGCACATCACATCCACGTGCGGCGTCTATGGGTCCGCGATCGCGTCCGGTTATCTCATTGGCCTCTCGCCGGACAAGCTTGCCCATGCCCTCGGCATTGCGGCGAGCCAGTCGGCAGGGATCGTCGAGAATCTGCCGCATGAGGCGAAGAATGTCGGCATGGGCAATGCCGCGCGCGGCGGCCTGCTCGCGGCGCTCTTTGCCGAGGCTGGATACGATGCTGCGCCGCGCGCGATCGATGGGCCGCTCGGTTGGGCGCGGGCGGCGGGCGATGAGCCGCAACTCGAGGAACTACTCGGCGAGCTCGGCACACGCTGGGAGCTGCTGAAGAACACGTACAAGCCTTATCCTGCCGGTATCGTGATGCACGCCATCATCGACGCGTGCCTCGATCTCAAGGTTCGCCATGACATTCCGGCAGGCCGCATCGACAGCGTGGTCGTTTCGGGTGACGCGCTGCTTCTGGCGCGCGGCGACCGCGTGGTCGGCAATGAGCGAGACGCACGCGTTTCGATTCATCATAGCGTTGCAGCGCCGTTCCTCTGGGACGCGTTCGGCATCGCCGAGCTTCAGCCTGAGCGCGTCATGTCGGACGAGGCCGTTGCGCTGCGCGGCAAAGTGAAGGCCGAGCGCGATGACAGCCTTCCTCAAGGCGCCGCCCGCATCGTCGTTCGCCTGACGGACGGAACCACCTACGAAACGACCGTTCTCCATGCCCGCGGGAGCAGCGAGAAGCCCATGACGGACTCTGACATCGAGGACAAGGTACGGAGCCTCGTCACGCGGGCTTCCACGGGACTTGACGCTGACCGGATCATCTCCGGCGTCTGGGGGCTCGATCAGGCTCCCGGTGTCACCGCATTGATGGCGGCAACCGTCTCGCGAATGCCATGATCGCCCCGACCGGGTATGCCGTCTCTCCATCAATCAGGCGCCCGCGCTTGACTTGATCGATCAGGCGTCTCCAATCTCGGCTCGATCACCCTTCAGCCTGCTGGCATCTCAAACAGGTGCGGCGGGCGCCGGATACCCAATTGGTAACGCAGCGCAAAGAGGACCATATGGCGAAGGTAGGCTTCATCGGGCTCGGCAACATGGGCCTGCCCATGGCCGGCAACCTGGTCAAGAAAGGCCACGAGGTTAAGGGCTTCGACATCATGGAAGACAACCTGACGAAGGCCGCGCAGGCCGGCATCAGGAGAGTCGCAAGCGCTGCCGACGCGGCCAAGGACATCGACATCGTCGTCACGATGGTTCCGACTGGTAAGGAGACATTGGCGGTCTACGAAGGTGCTGGTGTGTTCGAAGCCGCGGCGAAAGGCACGCTGTTCATCGATGCGTCCACGATTGACGTCGCGCAGGCGCGCAAGGCGCACGAGATCGCCAACGCAGCCGGGATGCTGTCGCTCGACGCGCCCGTCTCCGGCGGCACGGCCGGCGCGGAAGGGGCCACGCTGACGTTCATGTGCGGCGGATCGAAGGAGGCGTTCGAGAAGGCGCGCGCGTTACTCGAGGGCATGGGCCGCAAGGTCGTCCATTGTGGTGAAGCGGGTGCCGGCCAGGCAGTCAAGATCTGCAACAACATGATGATGGCCATCAACATGCTGGGCGCGTGCGAGGGATTCGCACTCGCGGAGAAACTCGGCATTTCGCATCAAACTCTATTCGATGTCGTGTCCACCTCGACGGGCAACAGCTTTGCGCTGTCGAGTTACTGCCCGGTTCCTGGGCCTGTGCCGGCGACACCGGCCAACCGCGACTACGCGCCTGGCTTCATGACGAAACTGATGGTGAAGGATCTCGCGCTCTCCCAATCCTCGTCTCAGGATGCGGGGGTCGCGACGCCGATGGGCGCTTTGGCGCACGCCACTTTGCGTCATTACATGAACATGGTGGATGGCGCCGCGAACAAAGACTTCTCGAGCGTCGCCAACTATGTGCGCGTTTTGAAGAAGTAGGTTCGACGCCCGCGGCCGCTCTCGGTGGCCGCGCCGCCACAATCAAGAGGATCGGTCCATCGTGCCTACCATCACCTACTACATGACGCTGAACAGTCCGTGGAGCTACCTCGGCAGTGCGAGGTTTGGCGAGCTTGCGAAGGCGCACGGACAGACGGTCGATATCAAGCCGGCGAAGTTTGGCGTCATCTTTCCGCAGACCGGTGGCCTGCCGCTACCGAAGCGGGCGCCGGCGCGTCAAGCCTATCGGCTGATGGAGCTCAAGCGGTGGCGGGAAGCCCGCGGCTTACCGATCAATGTTCAACCTGCGCATTTTCCCTCCGACGAGACGCCCGGTACGCGCCTGGTGATCGCCGCTAAATTGCAAGGCTTGGATGCACATCGGCTCGCGACCGAGTTGGGCCGGGCGCTGTGGGAGCGCGAAGAGAACCTAGCCGACGAAGCGGCGCTCAGGGGCGCCGCCGAGCGCGCGGGGCTCGATATCGATGCCATCCGCAAAGGGGCTCCATCGGACGCAGAACTGGACGCATTACACGACGGCTATACGAACGAGGCATTGTCGAGCGGCGTATTTGGCGCGCCGACCTACTTTCTTGAAAGCGGCGAGTTCTTCTGGGGGCAGGATCGCCTGGAACTGCTCGAGCGTGAACTGGCGAAGGCATGAGCGGCGCGCCCGAACGCCTTGCGGTCGCAGATCTCGAACATCTGGTCGGGCGGGCGCTTGAGCGCGCCGGAACGAGCAGCGCGAATGCGGCGAGTGTGGCACGCGCGCTGGTGGCTGCCGAGATCGACGGACAGAAAGGGCATGGGCTTTCACGCGTCGCCAGCTACGCGGCACAGGTTCGAGCAGGCAAGGTGGATGGGCATGCGGCGCCGGTCTCGGAGCGCACACGGCCTGCGGCTCTTGCCATCGACGCTGCGCACGGCTTTGCTTACCCAGCCCTCGACCTTGCGGTGGCGCAACTGCCCGCCATGGCACAAGCGTGTGGTGTTGCGGCTGCCGGAATCCGGCGGTCGCACCACGCGGGCGCACTGGGCCTCGTCGTGGAACGGCTGGCTGAGGCGGGGCTCATCGCCCTGGTTTTCGCGAACACGCCATCAGCGATGGCGGCATGGGGCGGCCAACGCGGGCTTCTCGGGACCAATCCAATCGCTTTTGCCGCGCCACGTCTCGGCGGACGACCGATCGTGATCGATCTCGCGCTTTCGGAAGTGGCGCGCGGCAAGATCCTGGCAGCGGCGCAAAAGGGCGACGCTATACCGCTTGGTTGGGCGACCGATCGGAACGGCCAGCCGACGACGGATGCGAAGGCCGCGCTCGACGGGACGTTACTACCATCGGGAGGCGCAAAAGGTGCTGCACTTGCGCTCATGGTCGAGCTTTTGGCGGCGGCGGTTACGGGATCGCTATTCGCCTACGAGGCGTCATCTTTTCTCGACCAGAAGGGACCGCCGTCTTCAACAGGACAGCTCATCATTGCGCTCGACGGGTCCGCGCTCGGTGCGAACGCCTCCATGCAGGCGCGCGTGGCGGCCCTGGCATTGGAGATCGAGCAAGAGGCGGATGCGAGAGTACCCGGTTCGCGTCGCTATTCCTTACGAGACAGCGCCCGGCACAATGGAATCGCGGTCGACGCGCAAATGCTGTCGCAATTGCGAGCGCTCACCACTTCATGACCGTTGGGCAGGCGGCCCCCGTCAATTCCAGCGCAGTTCGAATGGCGAAATCCAGATCTTTTGCGCGCCTTGTATCACATCAGTCGTTGCTTCACCTGCGGCTGCTTCGGCCAGTACGCCGGCGAGAGCAATGGATGGCTTGGCACGGAACATCATGTCCTTCTTCTCGAACACGAGGCTGCCATCCTGCCATACCCGTAGGGCGCCATCGTTTCTGCCGGCGGTGTTGAGAACGATCTCCTGCTCCAGTTCCGTCCACTTACCCGGTGTCAGAGAAAAGTCGCCCACTTTGCCGCCTAGCGAACGCCGCTCGCCCGGCAACTCTGCATAAACGTCGAGCTCACCCTTCGCGGACCACGTGTAGCGCGTCGAGAAGCCCGAAGCCGTTCCCTGACTTTCATTCGAGGACGCACCACGAAGGCCCGGCAGGCGTCCGCCTTGACCGAACGTAAAGCCTTTGGGAACGAGAACGGAATAGCTGAGGCAAGCGGATTGTGGGGTACCGAATGACTGCGGCGCCCACTCGAAGCCGATGCCCGCCCGCTCGGCCGATTTATCCTTTGAAACACTCGGCGCGCTAGCCAAATCGAGTTCGAGAACATGCCCCGGAGGGCCGGAGCTCAACTTCACCACGCGGGCACCGGACATCAGCCCCCAATCGGTGTTGGCAAGCTCGCCCTGTAATTTCGCCGCGGAAATGGGCTCGCCGTCGCTTTCGAGGGAAAAGCGTGTCGCACTGGCGAAGCGCTCTTTGCATGGTGACATCTGCTCGCCGACGAAAGCCGACCGGAGCACCACGCCGACCGACGTGACGACCAGAAGGATTGCCGCTCCATTGAGAAGCAGGCTCGTATGGCTTGCGTCTTTGATCGATCGCATCCTGCCTCCAAGGCGATACTGGTTCGCCCGTACGCATCAACTTGCAGCGAGGCGCGATCGGCACGTCGAGAAACGGCCTCGGCGGGCGACATCGCACTCATTTGCCCCGATTATGCTCCGAAGCCTTGAAGACCTTGTTAATCGGACGGAGCTTTCGACCGACGGCTGTAAATCTGCGACCCAACACGGCTACGCGCAC
>JBFWOB010000054.1:0-29181 GCA_050250755.1 Hyphomicrobiaceae bacterium | reverse complement strand
CGTCGCATGGCTTCGGGGAAGCCTTCGCCTGGCACCATCCGTCGGAGGTGCTCGCTGAGTATGCGCGGTTGACTGCAACCAAGAACAACGGCACGCGAGACCTCGATATCGGCGCACTCGGCGGCATGACGCGTCAGGATTACGACAGCCTCGAACCGTTCCAGTGGCCGCGTACAGCGAACGCGACGCATGGGCACGCGCGCTTCTTCGCCGACGGCAGTTTCTTCACCGCCGATCGACGCGCGCGCTTCATTACAACGCCATTCCGCCCTGCTGTGCAAAAGCCCAATGCCCTTTATCCATTCGTATTGAACACCGGGCGCCTGCGCGACCAGTGGCACACCATGACTCGCACCGGGAAGTCCGTGCGGCTGATGGCTCACGCGCCGGAGCCCGTCGTCGAAGTAAGTCCACGCGATGCGGACCGACTGGGCCTCCTTGAAGGTGAAATTGCCGAGATCGAAAGCGCGACCGGCCGCGCGCTGATGCGCGTGGCGATATCGGGGGCGCAGAAGCCCGGAAGCCTGTTCGTTCCGATGCATTGGTCGGCACCTCACGCCAGCAACGCGCGTATCGGGGCTCTGATCGCCAGCATCACCGATCCAATCTCCGGACAACCCGAGCTGAAGCACGCAGCCGTAACGCTGCATCTCTTTCCGGCGCGCTGGCACGCGTTTGCCGTCAGCCGTGAGAGGCCCGCAATCGCAGTCGCGGACTATGTCGCGGTGGCGCCCACACGCGCCGGCTACCGGTGCGAATTGGCTGGCATCACCGCACCTGAGGATTGTGAGGCCTTCGCCCGTGACGTCCTCAGTCTCGCTACCAGCGACGTCGAGTTCCTCACCTATCGTGATGTCAAGGCCGGTCATGCTCGCGTGGCAGCGTTCAGTCAGGGCATCATGGCCGGCGCGCTTTTCCTGGGACCAAGGCCGCTCACTCTCTCGCGCTCTTGGCTCGGCGACATGATCGGATGTGACATTCCCGCCGACGAACGCCTGCGCATTTTGGCCGGACGTCCCGGCGAACGGGCCCGAGACCGCGGCGCGATCGTGTGCGCCTGCATGGACGTCAGCCGCGACGAGATCACGGCCGCAGTCATATCCGGACGCGCGAATACCGTCGCCGAGATCGGCAAATGCACGACTGCGGGTACGAACTGCGGCTCCTGCCGTTCGGAAATTCGGAGGATCATCGAAGATGCACGCTTCGAGAAAGCCGGCTGAAGCGACCCCGCCGCGATTGGGGCCGCTCGCGACGCTGCCCATCTTTCTGAATCTCGCCGGCAAGCGTGCCGTCGTAGTCGGCGGAACGGCCCCGGCAGCGTGGAAAGCCGAACTCCTCGCAGCGGCGGGCGCCGATGTTGTCGTCTGCGCGCCAACGCTCGCACCCGAGATGTCCGAGCTGCTCGCCGGAGGTGCAGCAGCGGGCTCGCTCGTCCATCAGGCACGCCAATGGGATGCCGCTGACTTGGCCCAATCCGCGATCGCGATAGCCGATCTCGATGACGAGGAGGAGGCACAGGCCTTTGCATGCGCGGCCCATGCCGCTGGCGTTCCCTTCAATGTGATCGACAAACCCAATTTCTGTCAGTTCCAGCTCGGCTCGATCGTCAATCGCTCGCCGGTCGTCGTGGGCATCTCGACGGATGGCGCCGCACCCATCCTGGGTCAGGCGATCCGGCGACGTATCGAAACGATCCTGCCGCCATCACTGGCGATGTGGGGCCGTCTCGCCAAGGTCCTGCGCAGCGAGGTCGCAACGCAACTGCCGCCAGGGGCCATGCGCCGCACGTTTTGGGAACGGCTGGCGGACCGGTCCTTTGGTTCCGCTCCAAAGGCCACGGAGGAGTTGCATCTGCGCGCGTCGCTACACGAGATCGCGCAGCAAGCCGATAGGGAACAGGGTCGCGTCACGCTCGTTGGCGCCGGACCCGGAGATGCCGAACTTTTGACGCTCAAGGCCGTGCGGGCACTCCAGTCAGCCGACGTTATTCTTTTTGACGACCTTGTCAGCCCCGACATCCTCGAACTTGCTCGCCGTGAGGCAAAGCGGATCTGCGTCGGCAAGCGTGGCCACCGCGAGAGTTGCCGACAGGACGACATCAACGACCTCATGATCCGGCTCGCCCACGACGGCCGGCACGTGGTCCGACTCAAGTCAGGCGACGCAATGATCTTCGGCCGCGCGGGCGAGGAGATTACAGCGTTGGCCAATGCTGGCGTGGCCTATGACGTCGTCCCTGGAATCACGGCCGCGTCGGGGATGGCGGCTCGGCTGGGAATATCCCTCACCCATCGCGACGCGGCTCAATCCGTGCGCTTCGTGACGGGTCATGGCCGGCAGGGAGCTCTTCCGGAAAACCTCGATTGGCGCGGGTTGGCCGATCCAAACACCACTCTCGTTGTGTATATGGGCGGTAAGACGGCCCGCGCCTTTGCAAATCATCTTCAGGCGGAAGGTTTGTCCCGAAGGACGCCAGTCGTCGCCGTCTCCGATGTATCAGGACCCCGCGAACAGAGGTGGTTTGGCGTTCTGGAGGAAATGGCGTCGCAATTCCCCATGGCCGCTACGGGAGCGCCCGTGGTGGTCGGCATAGGACAAGTCTTTCGGAAAGCGGAGCGCTGCGAACAATTACGGCACGTCGATCCATGCGTGCCGGGCAGGCCGGCGCGCACCCAAGATGTGTTGAATGGTGTATCGCTCCCAGGCGTCCGTGAGCTTGTAGAGACAATGACGTGAACGCGAGCCTCAGACGAGCTGACCCCCTGGGAGTACCAAAAGAGGCGGGATTGCGCCCCCCACCACACCAGACTGACCTTGCGCATGGCGGCTGGATGTGGCCTGATGCAGCCGGCTCAATTCCATCTCCATTGCTCAGGTTTTAAGCCGAGCTCCGGCTTGACGGCCTGCGCGGCGGAGACGCGATCATTACGCCCCGAATAAGGACCGCGAGCATGAACGACGTCAGCCTCGATAATAAATGGATCGGCAAACGCACCATCCGCCCGGATGGCGAGGATAAAGTAACAGGCCGCGCCCAATACGCCGCCGACTACAACATGCCCGGACAGATCTACGGAAAGGTGCTGCGCAGCCCTCACGCTCACGCGCGCATCCGCTCGATCAATGTCGAAAAGGCAATGGCGCTTCCCGGCGTCAAAGCCGTCGTGACGGCGAAGGACCTTGTCCAATTCCCGCTCGACAAGCCTGTTACCCTCGGCATCCAGGACATGCGCTGGATGGCTCGCAACATTCTCGCGCACGACAAAGTCCTGTTCATCGGTCATCCGGTTGCCGCCGTCGCCGCAACCTCGGCATCCATCGCCAGACATGCGCTGAAACTTATCGAGGTCGACTACGAAGTTCTGCCTTGGGCCATCGAGATCGATGACGCGCTGAAGCCCGACGCTCCGATCCTGCACGAATGGAATCAGTTCGAAGGCAAGCCGTCCAATATCGCCTCAAAGCTCGAGAACAAGCTCGGCGACATCGAGGAGGGCTTCAAGCAGGCGGACATCATCGTCGAGCGTGAATTTTCGACGCGCCCGATCCACCAGGGCTACATCGAGCTTCATGCGTGCGTCGTCTCCGTCGGCAAGGATGGGCACACGGTTGTCTGGTCTTCGAGTCAGGGGCAATTCATGGTGCGCGCCATGTGCGCCCACATGAACGGCCTGGAGCAGAGCCAGATCCGTGCCATTCCGGCCGAGATCGGCGGCGGCTTCGGCGGTAAGACGATCGTTTATCTCGAGCCGGTCGCCGTGGAGCTGTCGAAGAAGTCCGGACGTCCCGTCAAGATGAGCATGACACGGGACGAGGTCTTCCAGGCGACGGGTCCGACGTCCGGTTCGAAGAGCAAAGTGAAGATCGGCGCGACCAAGGATGGCCGGATCGTTGCCGCGCAGGGCGCCTTCTATCTTCAGGCTGGCGCATTCCCAGGTTCGCCGATCCGGGGCGCCGCAGGCTGTGCTTTCGCACCATACGACATCCCGAATGTTCACTCCGTCGGATACGACGTACTCAGCAATCGATCCAAGGTCGCAGCTTATCGCGGCCCTGGCGCGCCGATCGGTGCCCACGCAGCAGAGCTCGTGGTCGACGAAATCGCTGGCATACTGAAGATGGATCCTCTGGAATTTCGTCTCCTGAATGCGGCAAAACAGGGGACCAAGGCTGCTTACGGCGCCGTCTATCCCGCTATTGGGTATTCGGCGACTGTCCAGGCTGCCATGGAGCACCCGCACTACAAAGCGCCCCTCGGTCCAAACCAGGGCCGCGGCGTGGCCTCAGGCTTCTGGTTCAACGCCGGCGGCGAATCGAGCGCACAGGTCAATGTCAACGAGGACGGCACGGTCGTCATCGTCACCGGGCATCCCGATATCGGCGGATCTCGCGCCTCGACGGCGAACATCGCGGCGGAGATTCTCGGCATCCCCTACGAGAGCATCTCGGTGCTCATCGGCGACACGAGCGTGATCGGCTTCTCGAACCTCACCGGCGGCAGCCGTGTTACGTTCGCGTCTGCGATCGTCGTCACCCAGTCTACCCAGGCGGTGATCACTCAGCTTCGCGAGCGCGCTGCGAAAATCTGGAAGATCGATCCAGACGCCGTCATCTGGGAGAATGGCGAGGCCCGTCCCGCGGGCGACAACGCCGGCAACTTCCCGCCTCTCTCCCTGAAGGCCATCGCTGCAAAGGCTTCGGCGACGGGTGGTCCCATCGGTGCGGGCACGCAGCTCAACACCACGGGCGCTGAAGGCGGCTTCGCAACGCACATCTGCGACGTAGAGGTCGATCCCGAGACGGGCAAGACAACGCTTCTCCGATATACGTCGGTGCAGGACGTGGGTCGCGCCATCCATCCTTCGTATGTCGAGGGGCAGATGCAGGGCGGTGCCGTGCAGGGCATCGGGTGGGCGCTCAGCGAAGAGTACATCTACGACAAGAATGGCAAAGTCGATAATCCGGGCTTCCTCGATTACCGGATGCCTGTCGCATCCGACCTGCCGATGATCGACAATGTCATTCTCGAAATCCCGAACCCCAAGCATCCGCAGGGCGTACGCGGCGTGGGCGAGGTTCCGCTCGTTGCCTCCGTTCCCGCGGTCGCCAACGCGGTCAACAATGCCATCGGGCTGCGCTTGACCAGCTTGCCGATGTCGCCTCCGAAGGTTCTGAAGGCCATCCGGGAAGCCAAAAAGGCCTGAGGTCGGCAGCCCATACGAACACGAGCGCGTCAACATGGACGGGCGGAGCGTATCTCGCTCCGCCCGTTTTTGTTTGAAAGTCTTCGTGTAGAAGGAATGCGTTTTGGGCAGTGCGAGGGCGGGGCGGCAATCGGCATCTCAGCCAGCACCGGGGCCGTGCTCCACCCCTAACGGCGACGTTGGTACGCCGCCGCCAACGCCTCTCCGAAAGCCTCGAACAGCATACGATTGACGATGTTTGTCGCAGCCTCGTATTCCGCGTGCCATTGCACACCGAGGGCAAACGCGGGAGCACCAGCGACACGGATCGCCTCCACAGTGCCGTCGTCGGCAAGGCCCTCGATAACGATGCGCTCTCCCGGCTCCTGCACCCCTTGCCCGTGCAGCGAATTCACTCGGATTGTTTCTCTACCGAGTATCTTTGCAAACGCACCCTCCGGCACCAGTGTAACGTCGTGGCGCTCGGCGAAGACGACAGTCGGATCCGGATGGATTTCGCCATTCTCCAGGCGAGGCATACGATGATTCATCCGCCCGGGAAGCTCGCGAATTTCCGGATGGAGCGAACCGCCCATGGCGACATTCATCTCCTGCAACCCACGACAAATGCCAAATATGGGTACGCCCCTCTCGACGCAGGCTTCGACCAGCGAAAGGGCGACTGCGTCGCGCCGTTCGTCATAGGGCTCGTGCTTGACGTTTGGCTCAACCCGAAATCGGGTTGGGTGGACATTGGCGCGAGCTCCCGTCAGCAGAATGCCGTCAACCACATCGAGAAGTGCCCCGACGTCGGTAATGTCCGGTATGCCCGCGAACACCAGCGGCAGCGCCCCCGCGACTTCGGCCACAGCCCGCAAGTTCTTCTCGCCGCAGATCTGGGCTGGAAATCGATTCTCGATGATATGAGCGTTGCTGATAACACCGACCACGGGTTTCGACATCGCGCGGCTCGTCCTTGTCATTCTGCTCATGATGCCCGGCGCGCGGAAGGCGGCGGTTTCATTGACTCGCAGCCTGCCATTGTGGATCGTGCCCTGGACGAGGTCCAGAGTTCCAATTGGCACAGCACGAATGCGCAATTGGCAGGTCCCGAAAAGGCCCAATACCACAACAAGAGCCCGTACCTCATGTCGGCCCCTCCCCATGGCTTCGTTCTGGGCGACTTGCTTCTCGCCGCGGCGGAGGCTTACGATAACCGCGTCTTTCTGCAATTCGATGCGGTGAAGCGGACATTCGCCGAAGCCCATCTCGCGGCCAATCGAGCCGCCAATGGGTTCGCAGCCTTGGGCCTGGGCCGAGAGTCCAAGCTTGCCATCATGGCCGGCAACTCTCTGGCGTTCGTCGAATCCTGGCTTGGAGCCGCCCGAGGCGGCGCGGTCTACGTGCCGATCAATACCGACTACAAGGGCGATATTCTGGCTTACCAGCTCGCCAAGGCAGACGTGAGCCACATCGTGTTGGACCCGGGTTACCTCGATCGGCTCGACGCCGTCGCTGGTCGCTTACCGCAACTCCGGCACGTTATTCTGACCGAGACGGGCCCGAGTATTCCCAGACGCATCCGAGGCACGATCGAGGTCACGACGCTCGATGAAGTCATGTCTGCATCGGATCAAGCCCCGGCAGTAGCGGTTCTCCCCTCGGACCCGCTTGCGATCAGCTTTACGTCCGGCACGACCGGCCCTTCCAAGGGCGTGCTTGCCAGCCACGCGCACGTGATCACCTTTGCCCGCGATTGGATCAGGGCGGTCGACTACGCGCCCGGTCAGTCGATCTATTCGTGCATGCCGCTGTTTCACGCCGTCGCGTCGTGGCTCGGTGTCGTCCCGGCGATGATGAATGGCGGCCGCATCGCATTTGCCCCGCGCTTTTCCGCATCACGCTTCTGGGACGACGTGCGCCGCTATGATGCTGATGTCGCGCACGGCATCTTCTCGATGGTCCCGATCCTCATGAAGCAGCCACCGCGCGCGGACGACGCGATCCAGCCGGCTCGCCGGTTCTATTTCGCCAAGGTCGACCCCGCATTCGAGGCACGTTTCAACTGCCGCATCGTCGAGGTCTATGGCGCGACCGAGACCGGCGTCGTCACGATGACACCGCCAGGAGGCGAGCGAAAAACCGACTCTTGCGGTAAGCCCAATACGGCGACGTTCGATGTGATGCTGGCCGATCAAAATGACGCGCCCGTTCCGGTCGGCGAAATCGGAGAGATCCTGGTGCGGCCGAAGCAGCCGTTCGCCATGTTGACGGCCTACTACAACAGCGCCGAAGCCACCGCCGATGCCTTCCGTAATCTCTGGTTCCACACGGGCGACAATGCCCGCGCCGACCATGACGGTTATCTCTACTTCGTCGATCGCAAGAAGGATGCGATTCGCCGACGCGGTGAGAATATCTCATCCTCAGAGGTCGAAGCTGTGCTCAATCGCCACCCCGCAGTGCTTGAATGCGCCGTGATCGCAGCGCCATCGGAGCTTGGCGAGGATGAGGTGAAGGCTGTCATCGTGCTGCGCGAGGGAGCGGCCACGACACCGGAAGAGCTTTGGGCATTTTCGGACCAGCACATGCCGCGCTTCTGGGTGCCGCGATTCATCGAGATGCGGGACCATATGCCGAAGACGCCCAGCCAGAAGATCCAGAAATATCTTCTGCGATCCGGCGAAGGCACCGGTGTCGTTTTCGATCGCCTCACCCATTCCGGAGAGCGCCGCCAATGACAACGCCCATCGTCAAAGTCTACAGCGACTACAAGAGCCCCTACGCCTATCTGGCCAAGGACCTCGTCTACGAACTCGAGAGTGAAACGGGTGCGCGCATCAACTGGCTGCCCTACACCCTTGACATCCCCTCCTATCTCGGCAGCGCGCGTCTCGGCCGCGATGGCAAGGTGATCGAAGAAAGCCGCAACGCACACCAGTGGCGGCGCGTCAAGTACAGCTACATGGACTGCCGGCGCGAGGCGAACTTGCGCGGCCTTACAATCCGCGGCACGCAGAAGATCTGGGATTCCTCTCTCGCCAATATCGGCCTGCTCTACGCCACGCACGAGGATGTCGTCAGAGCATATCACGACCGGGTCTTTGAGCGGTTCTGGCGACGTGAGCTCGATATCGAGAGCGTCGACGCCCTTTCGGCTCTGCTGACGGAGTGCGGAGCCGATGGTGCTTCGTTCGCGGCCTTCGCCGGCGGCGAAGGTCGCCGGCAGCTTCTCGATGTTCAGCGGGAAGCCGAAGAAGCGGGCGTATTCGGCGTTACGAGCTTCCTACTCGACGATGGCGACCTCTACTGGGGGCGCGAGCACCTGCCTCGCATCAAAGAGCTGTTGCGCGCGCGAATGGCCTAATCCGGCGTCCGCGAAACAGACTCGCACAATGAGCAGCCTCCGGACATACTATCGACGTTCCCGCCCACGCCGCAGCCGCCTTCGGAGATGTCCATGCGCCAAGTCGCCCCCCTTCACCCCGAGGCGAAGCGAATTCTCGAAATCATTGCCGAACTCGACAAAGGCGTTGTCCTACCCGTCCCAGTCCCCGAAATGCGGGCAAACGCCAAGCGTCGCAACCAGCGCCTTGCAGCGGACCCGCCACCCGTTGGACGCACCGAGAACAGCGCCATCGCCATGGGTGGTGTCGAGGTGCCGGTCCGCGTCTACTGGCCGGACGCGCATCCTGGTAAGATGCACCCCGCCTATGTGCACGCGCATGGCGGCGGGTTCGTCGTCGGCGACCTCGACATGGCCGATGTCGTCTGCCGAACGATCTGCCGCGATGCGAACGTCATCGTCGTCTCGGTCGATTATCGTCTGGCTCCGGAGCACAAGTTCCCCGCCGGCCTCGACGACATGATCGCGGCCGTCCGATGGGTCGCGCGCAATGGCGCCGACATTGGTATCGACACGAATCGGATCGCTGTCGGCGGCGATAGCGCAGGCGGAAATCTTGCCGCCGCCGCCTCGCAAGCCTTGGCGCAGGAGCTTGGGACCGCTCTGCGTTACCAGGTGCTTGTCTATCCGGTTACCGATCTCACATGCTCGCAGCCGTCCTATCGAGATCTCGGGATCGGATATCCGCTCACGGAAGCGAGGATGCGGGCTTACATCGACTTCTACCTTCCGGACGCGACTCAGGCGACCGATGTGCGCGCCTCGCCTCTATTGTCGGAGTCGGTCACGGGACAGCCCCCAGCGCTCGTTATTCTGGCGGGGCTCGACCCATTGGTCGATGAGGGGCGTGCTTATGCCGAAAAGCTGTCGGCTGGTGGTATTCCGGCCGAGATTGCCGAGGCTCCCGGCCATCCGCACGGCTTTCTCGGCTGGACCGGCGAATGCGAAGCGGCCCGGACGATGTTGCAGTTGATCAGCGCGCGGCTCTGCGAGCGGCTTGGCTGATCGACACCAGAAACGAGACAACAATCGCAACCACGGGAAAGGAAACCTCATGGCTGTCGTCGAAACCGAACAGCACGGACAAATCCTCGTCGTGCGCATGAACCGCCCCGAAAGCCTCAACGCGCTCAATACCGAAATGCGCCAGAAGCTCGCGGAGACATGGACCGAGTTCCGGCACTCCAAGGAACTCGAGGTCGCGATTTTCACTGGCACGGGCCGCGGCTTTTGCGCTGGCGAGGACATGAAGGAGTCGCTCGCTGCCAAGAAACCCGGCGGCACGCGCCCCTCCATTCCCGACCCGTTCATGGACGGAACCCTCGAGAAACCCGTGATCGCCGCGGTAAACGGCTTCGCGATGGGCGGCGGTTTCATGCTGGTCGAGCGCACCGACCTGAGGGTTGCCGTGCCCGAAGCCGTGTTCGAAGTGTCCGAGGCCAAGCGCTGGCTGCTCGGCGGCTACAATCACGGCCACCTCGCCAACCTGCCGTATCCGGTGGCGATGGAGATGGCGCTCGGCTTCCGCTTCTCGGCGGAGCGTTTCCATCAGATCGGCTTCCTCAATCGCCTCGCGCCAAAGGAAGAGTTGATCCCCACCTCGATCAAAATGGCCGAGCATCTGCTCACGCTGCCGCCGGCATCACGCGTCAACACCGTGCATATGATGCGCCTGATGCGACCGGAGCCGTCGGATGCGCACAAGGAACTGGCGAAAAAGCTGCACGAGCACGGCGACAAATCCGATCTGATCGAGAGCCGCGCGGCATTCGCCGCAAAGAGGAAGCCTGATTTCAAAGGCTGGCTCGATCCCGAGGATCGCTATCGGATGCCCGGATTGGAAAAGAAATGACATCCCTTCGGCGCTGGCCAGCGAGAGTACCGTCTCGCTGGCGCGACGAGGTTGGTCATGAGTTCGATTTGGCCCACTCGGCAATTTCGGCGTGCGTGGCGAACCAAACATCTCCCTTCGCTTTCGCATGTCGGATCAGCTCGTCAATGATCCAAATGCGCGAACGATAGCCGATGATGTGCGGATGGCACGTGAGTTGGAAGATGCCGCCATCCTCGTAGGCCGCATCCAACTCGCGCCGAAAGATATCGAGTACGTCGCTCGGCGGCGTATAAGGGCGAAGCGATGACGCCCGGTTCATCATGAAATACACGGCATCGTCGCGCACCCACTCTACGGGCAGCTCAACAATACCGGTCGGTTCACCATCGAGCAGCAACTCGTAGCAATCCTCGTCTGCCATCAGCGATGAGTCGTAGGCAAGTCCCATTTCACGCTCGATCCGGAGCGTGTTGGGGCTGAAGTCCCACGACGGCGTCCGCAAACCAACCGATCGCCGGCCTGACACCTTCTCCAGTGTCTCGGCGGAGCGGAGCATCAAGTCGCGTTCAGCCTCGTACGGCAGCGCCGAATTGAACTCGTGAATCCAACCGTGGATACCGATCTCGTGGCCTTCGGCAACAATCCTGCGCTGCTCGTCGGGATGCAGGAGGGCCACGACTGCGGGCACATAAAAGGTTGCTTTCACATCATGCTTTGTGAGCAACGCCAAGATGCGCGGAACACCGACGCGGTTGCCGTACTGCCCCCAACTCATGCGTCCGATCGATTTACCGCCGTCGCGCAGCTCGCTCGTCTCGTGATCACTATCGAACGAAAGCGCAATGGCGCATCGGGCACCATCCTTCCAGGATTTCGGCCGTAGCGACCGCCCCGCTCTCACTTGATCGACAAGCTGGCGCCAATGCGACTCCGGCCATTGCCACGGCTCCAGCGGCTTTGGGGTATCGGTCATGGCACGCTCCACTCAATAGGGCGACGAAGGATCGCCACAGCACCACTATTGCACACGCTGCCGGCTTGGGCATCGTCCTACGATCAAGTCGTCAGTCTCCTCACAATCCCACCCGCACGTAGCCGATTGGTAAGGCGTCAAGCGCGGCCCAGACCCAGCAGCTCGACGTTGCCACCGGTGGCGGTAATGTCCGTCGAGCGGACGCGCTCCGTCGCAAAGCGCACGAGATAGTTCGGCCCGCCTGCCTTTGGCCCTGTACCCGATAGGCCCTCGCCACCGAACGGCTGCGCGCCGACGACCGCCCCGATCTGGTTACGATTGACGTAGAGATTGCCGACCCGCGCATGAGCCGCGACGTAATCGGCGACACCGGTAATGCGCGAGTGCAGACCGAGCGTCAGCCCAAAGCCCGTCGCGTTGATTGCCGCGACGACCCTATCCAAATGGCCGCTCTCGTATCGAATGACATGCAGGATGGGCCCAAACACCTCCTTCTCGAGACGGTCCAGTCGATCGATCTCGTAGACTGCGGGGCTCACGTAAGTGCCTCCGCGACAAACCTCCGGCACGATCAGATCGGCGAGCGTTCGCGCTGCAGTCGCCATATGCGCCTTGTGCGCCTCCAAAGCTTGCCGCGCGTCTTCGTCGATCACCGGGCCAACGTCTGTCGCATAATCGAGCGGATCTCCGAGTGCGAGTTCCTCGACCGCTCCCGTGAGCATGGCAATCGTATGCTCGGCGATGTCCTCGTGCAGGAACAGAACGCGGGCCGCCGAGCAGCGCTGGCCGGCACTGTCGAACGCCGAGCGCACGGCGTCCCGTACGACCTGCTCCGCGAGCGCGCTCGAATCCGCGATCATGGCGTTGATCCCGCCTGTCTCCGCGATGAACGGGATAATGTCGGCGCGCCTCTTCGCCAAAGCCATCTGAATGGCCCAGCTCGTCTCGTTCGATCCCGTGAAGGCGATACCCTTGACGCGCGTGTCGCCCGTGAGCGCGGCGCCGATTTTGCCGTCACCCGGCAACAAATGCAGCGCTCCGACCGGCACGCCGGCCCGATGCAGCGCACTGACGGCCAGAAACGCGGTGATCGGCGTTTGTTCCGCCGGCTTTGCCAGAACCGTATTCCCTGCCGCCAACGCCGCGGCGATCTGGCCCGTGAAAATTGCGATCGGGAAATTCCACGGCGAAATGCACGCGATGGGTCCGCGCGCCCGGAATGCGAGGGAGTTGCGCTCACCGGTTGGGCCTGGAAGTCGCGTTGCGCCATCGAACAGGCGACGCGCCTCCGAAGCGTAGTAGCGAAGGAAATCGACGGCCTCACGAATGTCGCCATGCGCCGTCTCGAGCGTCTTGCCCGCCTCACGCACGATCGCTGCCATCAATCGCGCACGATCGGCTTCGAGCAGATCCGCAGCGCGTTCGAGAATGTCAGCGCGTTTGCCGCCGCCCAGCCTGTCCCACGCATCAAGCGAGCACTCTGCAGACTTGATCGCGCGATCGACGTCAGCCGTATCCGCGCTTCTGACCGTTCCAATCACGACGGCATGGTCGTGTGGGGAGACTGTTGCGGACGCACCTTCACCACCACTAACAATTTTACCGTCCACAATGGGACCCGCATGAAACGGCTCAGCGAGTACATCCTTCATCGCGGCGAGAAGAGGTTCGCGCACGGACGCCTCGGTCAATGCCAATCCTTCGCTGTTACGACGCACGGGCTTGAAAATATCCGATGGGGCGACAATCGTCGGTGTTGTCTCGTCGGCAGCCAAGCGGGCTTGTGCCGCGGCGACGGGATCTTGAACGATCTCTGCGATCGGCGCCCGGTCGTCGGCCAGTCGGTGCACGAAGCTCGTATTCGCGCCGTTCTCGAGCAACCGTCGCACCAGATAAGCGAGCAGATCCTCATGACCACCGACTGGCGCGTAGACACGCACGGGCGGATTACCGAACTCACGTTCCGACGAAACCGCCTCGTAAAGTGCCTCTCCCATACCGTGCAGCCGCTGAAACTCGAACGCACGACCGGCCGCGATGCGAGATACGGCCGCC
This sequence comes from Hyphomicrobiaceae bacterium, assembly GCA_050250755.1. Classification (GTDB taxonomy): domain Bacteria; phylum Pseudomonadota; class Alphaproteobacteria; order Rhizobiales; family Hyphomicrobiaceae. The sequence continues at coordinate 15,727 of JBFWOB010000054.1, read as the reverse complement.
ACGGTATGTGCGTTGTGCGTTGCAAGCTGCGGATAGAACGTATTTGGCGCGGAGAAGAGAGCACGTGCCGCCGCAAGATACGAAACGTCCGTGAAGCTCTTCTCTGTGAAAACGGGATACGATGCCAGTCCCCGTTCCTGGGCCCATTTGATTTCGCTATCCCAGTAAGCGCCTTTGACGAGACGAACAGGCATGCGCTTGCTCGCGCCTTCGGCAAGTCCACGTAGCCATGCAAGAACAGGCAAAGCTCGACGTCCATAAGCTTGGACAGCCAAACCAAGCCCCGGCCACCCGGAGAGGGCAGGGTCGAGGAACGTCCGGGCGAACACATCGAGCCCGATCTCGAGGCGATCTTGCTCTTCGGCATCCACGGTGACGGACAATCCGTGCTGCCGAGCGAGGTTCGCTAGCGAGACGAGGCGCGGGACGAGCTCATTTTCGAGGCGCGCCGCCTTGCCCGCTTCGAAGCGCGGATGAATTGCCGAAAGCTTCACCGAGATGCCGGGCCGGGCCATCAGCGTCTCGATCTTTTCGTCGGGAGCCGTACCCGCCGCGCGCCCGATAGCCTCGATCGCGTCAACGTACCGATCGTAGTAGCGCACTGCGTCACGTGCGGTTTTCGCGCCCTCGCCAAGCATATCGTAGGAAAAGCGCACGTCCTTTGCCTCGAGCGGCGCAGATCTTTCGAGTGCCTCTTCTATGGTGCGACCGAGAACAAACTGATCGCCCATGATTCGCATGGCCTGACGCACGGCCTGCCGAATGACGGGCTCACCCGCGCGCGAGACAACGCGCTTCACCAGGCCGAGCGGACCACCCTCTCCCGACTTGCCGAGCCGCACGATGTTGCCGGTCAGCATCAAGCCCCAGGTCGACGCATTGACGAGCAGGTTGTCTGAGTGGCCAAGGTGGCGATCCCAGTCGCCAGCTCCGATTTTCTCGGCAATGAGCTGATCTGCAGTCTCGGCGTCGGGAATGCGGAGCAGGGCCTCGGCGAGGCACATCAGAATGACGCCTTCCTCGCTCGTCAGGCCGTATTCGCGCAGAAAAGCATCGAGGCCACCATGGCGCGCCCGGTTGCGACGAACAGATTCGACGAGACGCGCGGCGAGCGCATCCACGCGGGCGTTTTGGCCAGCGTCGAATGCCGCGGCATCTGCAAGGAACGCGACAAGAGGGCGCTCGGGCGTCAGGTAGTTGCGAGCGATGGCATCGCGCGACGGCAATGGAAATGCGTCGGTCGCTGCGTCCAACGCCGGCTTAGCCTCGGCGCCAGGAGACGTGTTGTCTGCGTTGTTGGTCGCCACATCGGCCTCCAGACGCGAAATTCTTGTTCGATACCAATCACCAGCCAGCGTAGCAGAGGTTCGCGGTCGGTGGGACGAGCGGCCGCCCTATTTCCTCCCGACGCTCGCCCGACCGCCCTGCTCCCGCGACACCCGGTCCAACTTGATCCTGCGCTGCCAATCGGGTCTTCTCGGTACTTATCCAGGTCGAGGGATGCTCATGATTCGTTTCATCGCCACGGCCATGCGGAAGGCCTACGAAGGCGTCCGCATCGTCGTTCCGACATTCGCCGTAGCCGGATTGCTTCTGTTGTGTCGCACGCCGGACCTTTGGGCCATGACCGATTACAACGGCAACACGAATTGGCTGCCGTTCATCGTCATCGCATGCCTGTCGCTGACGCTGATTGCGCTGTTGCGCGCCCGCTGAAACCCGACCGTCCTGATGTTCCAGCATCTTGGCACGTCGCTCGCGCCCGCCCGCGTCAGATATGGAGCGGTAAGCCCAGTCCCTTGAGACATGCTTCCTGAAACGCCTCGCCGCGGGTCGGATGGGCATGAATCGTGGCAGCGACATCCGCAAGGCGTGCACCCATCTCGAGTGCCAGACCAAACGCGGCCGAGAGTTCGGACACCCCCTCCCCCACCGCCTGAACGCCCAGAAGCAAACCCGTATCGGCCCGCGCTACAACGCGCACGAAACCGTCGTCGCGCTCCGTCGTCAACGCGCGGCCGTTCGCCTTAAAGGGAAACTCGGCCACTGTCACGTCGAGCCCTTGCGCCTTTGCGTCGTCGGACAGAAGACCGACCGAAACCACCTCGGGATCCGTGAAGCACACCGAGGGAATCGCAATCTTGTCCCACACGTGCGGCTGGCCGGCGATGATGCCAGCAACCATCTCGCCCTGAGCGATGGCTCTGTGCGCGAGCATCGGCTCGCCCGTGACGTCGCCGATCGCATAAACACCCCGCATCGACGTGCGGCAGCGCTCATCGATCTTGATGAACGCCCCTGTCATGGTGAGATGGAGATCGGGTAGCCCCGCCGCATTCGTCCGCGGTCGCCGACCTACGGCAACGAGCACCTTGTCCGCTCCGATCTGGGCGGTTCGGCCTTCTGCCACCTCAATGCTGAGCTTCGAGCCAGACCATCCGCTTGCCTTCGCCGACACCATGATCTCGACACCCAACGCCGCGAGACGCCGCGCGACGGGGTCCGCCAAGGCGTGATCCCATTGCGGCAGGATCCGCTCTGCGGCTTCGACCACAGTTACGGCCGATCCGAGCTTGGCATAGGCCGTACCGATCTCCAGGCCGATATATCCACCGCCGACAACGGCCATGCGGCGCGGGATTTCGTTGAGCGCCAGCGCCTCTGTCGAGGAAATGACGTCGCCGCCAAACGGAATGGATGACAGCGAGACGGGCTCGGCGCCGGTCGCGATGACGATGTTCTCTGCTCGAACGCGCTGATCTCCGTCGGCCGTCCGCACGACCACGTTCTTGCCGTCGCGGAAACGGGCGGTCCCACGCATCGAGCGCACGCCGGCCTTCTTCAACAGGGCGGTGACGCCCCGGCTCAGACGGTTAACCACCGAGTTGGTCCACTCGACGGTCTTGGAAAAATCGATCGAAGGCGCCGCGGACGAAATCCCCATGGGAGCTGTCTTGGCAAATGTGGATAGCCGGTAGAAGTCGCCTGCAGCGTGGATCAGCGCTTTCGATGGAATGCAGCCGACATTGAGACACGTGCCGCCGTCACGGTCAGCCTCGACGATGATCGTGTCGATGCCGAGTTGCCCAGCGCGTATCGCGCACGCGTAGCCGCCGGGCCCGGCGCCGATCACGAGAAGCCGGCATGAGAGATCAGGCATTCGGCCAACCCTCCACGAACAACATTGCAGGCTGCTCGAGAAGCGTCTTCAGCTTCTGTACGAACAAAGCGGCCTCGTACCCGTCGACGACCCTATGATCGAAACTGCACGAGATGTTCATCATCTTGCGTGGCACGAACTGCTGGCCATCCCACCATGGCCTGATCGACATCTTGTTGACGCCGACGATCGCGACTTCCGGATGATTGATGATTGGCGTCGTCGCGATCGCCCCGAGCGGACCGAGCGATGTGACCGTGATTGTTGATCCGGTCAGGTCGCCCCGCTCGGCCGTTGCATCGCGTGCGGCGCCTGCAAGTCTTGCGATCTCGGCGGCGTTCTCCCAGATCGAGTTCGCCTCGGCATGCTTGATGACCGGAACCATCAGGCCGTTCTCGGTTTGCGTCGCGATACCGATATGCACCGCGCCATACTGCCGGATCACACCTGCATCGTCATCGAAATGTGCGTTGAACTGCGGCAGCTCCTGCACGGCGGCAACGATCGCCATGGTGAGAAACGGGAGTACCGTCAGCTTCGACCGCAAGCTGGTCTTGGCCGCATTGAGTTCCTCCCGCAACCCTTCGAGATTGGTCATGTCGACCTCCTCGACGATCGTGATGTGGGGAATGCGGGCGTTGGCCAGGGCCATGCGTTCGGCAATGCGCCGGCGCATGCCCGTCACCTTGATCTCGGTAACGACATTGCTCCTGCGGCGGCCCACGGTACGTGACCGCCCGCCGTCCATGTACGCATCGAGATCCTCGTGCGTGATCCGCCCGCCTGGCCCACTGCCGAGAACGGCCGCCAGATCAACGCCCGCCTCGCGGGCGCGCATGCGGACAGATGGCGCGGCAGCTGGCTTGCCAGCGAGAGGACGAGCGGCGAATTGCGCCTGTCTTGATTCTCGTCGCACGGGCTGTCGCTCCGTGTTCGGCACCGCACGTGCCGGCGTCTCGACGGTCGTCCGGCTCGGTGACGCTTGCTCTCGCCGCAGCGGAACTGCTGTCGCAGCGTCTGACCGCGCAGTAGACAGCTCACCTTTCGGTTCGCTTTTCGCTTGTTCCCCGACGTTACCCTCTCCGGCGACTTCCAGGCGGATCAGCTCCGAGCCAACCGCCAGCGTGTCACCGACCGCGCCGCCAAGAGCGACGACCGTGCCACTGACCGAAGACGGAATCTCGACGGTTGCCTTGTCCGTCATCACCGCAGCAATGACGTCGTCCTTCTTGACGAGGTCGCCCACGCTGACATGCCATTCGACCAGCTCCGCCTCGGCCACGCCCTCGCCGACGTCGGGTACCTTGATTGCAAAAAGGCCCATGCTACGCCTCCGCGGGTCACGCCTCCATGACGCGGCGTAACGCCTGACCAAGGCGCGCCGGTCCCGGGAAATAGTCCCATTCCTGTGCGTGGGGGTAAGGCGTGTCCCAACCCGTCACGCGCTCGATCGGCGATTCGAGGTGATAGAAGCACTCTTCCTGCACCAACGCCGACAGTTCGGCGCCGAAGCCCGATGTTCGCGTGGCCTCGTGTACGATCACGCAGCGTCCCGTCTTCTTGACCGATTCTGCGATTGTCTCGATGTCCACGGGAACAAGGGTTCGCAGATCGATGATTTCGCCTGAAACGCCCGTTTCCGCGACCGCCGCTTCCGCAACGTGCACCATGGTCCCGTACGCGATGACGGTGACGTCGGTCCCTTCCCGGCGAATGGCGGCCTTCCCGAGCGGCACCGTGTAATGCCCTTCCGGCACCTCGCCGAGATCGTGGTTCTTCCACGATACGACGGGCCGCTCATGATGACCATCGAAGGGACCATTGTAGAGCCGCTTCGGTTCCAGGAAGATCACCGGGTCGGGGCACTCTATGGCTGCAATCAGGAGACCTTTCGCATCGTACGGATTGGAGGGTACGATCGTTTTCAACCCGCTGACGTGCGTGAAAAGCGCTTCGGGGCTTTGGCTATGGGTTTGGCCACCGAAAATACCCCCACCGGTCGGCATACGAATGACGAGCGGACACGTGAAGTCTCCGGCCGAACGATGGCGAATGCGGGCGGCCTCCGAGACAATCTGGTCGTAGCCCGGGTACATGTAGTCGGCGAACTGGATCTCGACGCAAGGGCGCAACCCGTAGGCGGCCATACCTATGGCGGTGCCGACGATCCCCGATTCGTTGATCGGCGTGTCGAAGCAGCGCTGCTTTCCGTATTTCTTCTGCAGCCCCGCCGTGCAGCGAAACACGCCGCCGAAGTAGCCAACGTCCTCGCCGAACACGACGACTCGCTCATCACGTTCCATGGCATTGTCGTGCGCGCTGCGGATCGCCTCAATCATGGTCATGCGCGCCATGGCTCAGTATCCTGCCTCTTGACGCTGCCGGATCAGATGCGGGGGAATCTCGGCATAGACATCCTCGAACATATCCCGCGGCGATGGTGCGTTGCCCGACGTAAGCGTGCCGATCGCCTCCGCTTCGTTCTGCGCGGCAACGACCTCATCGAGGATTTCCGCCTCGGCCTGCCGATGCCGATCCTCCGACCAGATGCCCTTGGCAATCAGATGCATTTTGAGGCGCAAGACGGGGTCCCCCAGCGGCCACGCCTCACCTTCCTCCTTCGGACGGTAAGCGGACGGGTCGTCAGAGGTGGAATGACTGCCGTGACGATAGGTGACGTATTCGATCAGCGTGGGACCGAGGTTGCGTCGCGCACGCTCGACGGCCCATTTCGCGACCGCATGCACCGCCAGATAATCGTTGCCGTCCACGCGTAGCGACGGAATGCCGAAGCCGTGTCCGCGCGCCGCGAAGGTGCCCGAGCCACCGCGGGCGATGCCCTGAAACGTCGAGATAGCCCACTGGTTGTTGACGATATTGAGGATAACCGGCGCCTTGTACGTCGATGCGAAGACCAGGGCCGCGTGGAAATCGTTCTCGGCGGTCGAGCCGTCACCGATCCATCCGGCAGCAATCTTCGTGTCGTGCGAGATGGCGGACGCCATGGCCCAACCCACCGCCTGCACAAACTGCGTGCCAAGATTGCCGGAGATCGAGAAGAAACCGTGCGCTTTCGACGAATACATGATCGGCAATTGCCGTCCGCGTAGCGGATCGCCGTCATTCGAGAAGATCTGGTTCATCATCTCGACAAGTGGATAGTCATCGGCGATCAACAATCCGGCCTGCCGGTAGGTCGGAAAGTTCATGTCTCCGGGGCTCAAGGCGCGCCGGAATGCAGTGCTGATTGCTTCCTCGCCGAGATGCTGCATGTAGAAAGACGTCTTGCCTTGGCGCTGTGCGGTCATCATCCGCGCGTCGAAGGTCCGCAGCAGCATCATATGGCGCAGGCCTTCTTTGAGCTCCTCGTCGTCGAGTGAGCCTGCCCAGGGCCCGACCGCCTCACCGTTACGGTTGAGAATACGAATGATGGTGAAGGCCAGATCGCGCATATTCTCCGGCGCTTCGGTCACATCAGGCCGCCTCACCGTGCCCGCGCGTGGAATGGTGACGTGCGAAAAGTCGGGCGCGTCGCCAGGCCTCAACTCGGGCTCCGGAACGAAGAGTGTCAGCGGCTCGGACGGGTCCATGACGGGTCCTCTCGATCGGCACTGGCTCGATTGTGCCGGAACTTCACGTTTCATGCACGACATCAGCGTCCACGTCAGGATGCATCACAGAGGAAAGACGCCATAGCGGGCAGGATCGATGCACGCTGCGGCAAATATGCAGAGCAGCTTCAATCCGGCAGCGGTGCATCGCTGCGCTGATACGTGAAATCGACCACTCCAGCTCGTGTGCGCCTCGGAAGGCCAAAAGCTTCGTAAAGCGGTGTCGATCGACCACGCCACCGCTTTGGCGGCATCGTACCACTGGAATCAAATCGGCCCGCTTGGAGCGGGCCGAGAAGTCGCCTTGCAATGCGATGAACGCGCAGTCCGATCAGCGCGAATAGAACTCGACCACCAGGTTCGGTTCCATCTGCACTGGATACGGTACATCGGCGAGTGCCGGCACGCGGATGAACTTGGCGCTCATCTTGGTATGCTCGGCCTCGATATAATCGGGCACGTCGCGCTCGGGGCTCTTCACCGCCTCAAGCACCAGCGGCATCTGGCGCGACGCCTCCTTCACCTCGATCACGTCACCCGGGCGGCAACGGAAGCTCGGCACGTCGACGCGGCGTCCATTGACCACGATATGTCCATGGCTGACCAACTGACGTGCAGCGAAGACGGTCGGAACGAACTTGGCCCGATAGACGACCGCATCCAGGCGACGCTCGAGCAGGCCGATCAGAAGCTCGGAGGTCGATCCCTTCAGACGGGCCGCTTCCTTGTAGACGCGATTGAACTGCCGCTCGGTGATGTTGCCGTAGTAGCCTTTCAGCTTCTGCTTGGCTTTGAGCTGCTGGCCGAAATCCGAGACTTTTCCCGCGCGGCGTTCGCCATGCTGGCCAGGCCGTGAGGCGCGTCGATTGAGTGGGCTTTTCGAGCGGCCCCAGATATTCTCGCCAAGGCGGCGATCGATCTTGTGTTTAGCGCGGATGCGCTTCGTCATTGGATGCTCCGTCTTTCGATATGCACGGGTTCACGCGCCCCCTCCTTTGGCATCACTCGCCAACCGAATTCGGTTGCAGCGACACCCGACAGGCCGAACTGAAAATCGACCGCGAGGGCACAAAAACAAGGCGGGCCCAAAAGGCCCGCACCGTCTAGTTATCGCCCACCCCGAGACGCGTCAAGTCATGTGTTACTTCTTCTGACTTGCCGGCGCCTCGGCTTTCTTCGGTGGGCTGGCAGTCTTCGCGGCCTCGACATGCTGAGCCACGATTTCCTTCACCCGCTTCCTCTTTTCGTCGTTGCAGGTGTCTTTGCCCGGCGTGATCGGCTCTAGAGACACGATCTGCTCGCCATTCTTATCTGCGACCTTCAATTTTCCTGCAGCCATGTGAATCGTCATGCGATGCAGTGTCGTGATGTAGAGAAGCTGCTGCTCGCTCCAGTCGTGCTTGGAGCGCAAAATACGAATCATCGCATCATAATTAGTGGTCTGCTCTTCCCACATTTCGCAGAGCTGCGCCTGAGCAGATGTGTACCCGACTTTAATCACATCCCGCGCCGTATCGATCGGGATCAGCGTCTCTTTCTTATGATTCTTCTTGTCGACTTCGATCACCTTGCCGTCCGGCCTGGTGAACTTCGACGGAAGAATAACCCAAGCATAGTCCATCAGGACTTTGACCGACCGCTCGCTCAATTCTTTAGACGCCGCTTGTCCAGTATTAATACTAGCCAACGCGAGGATCGTCACGGCTGCCGCCAACACCCGAGTCCGCCACATCGCTCTCATCTTTCGTGCCCCTCGCCCATTTTTATCCGCTCGACGGCCGTCCCACCGTCTCTCCCGCCGGCTGCTTCGCTTTATGAAGCAAGGGCGCGCCGCTCCCACGACGCCCGCTCCGCCCATGCCGCGCGGGCGAGGGGTCGGCTTGAAAATGGGCAAACTTATGGCCGTTTCCGTCCCCGTCCCTTCCCATGTGCAAGGGCAACCACAATGCCGCGGAGCGTGCGCACCTCCTGCTCGGTTGGTCCCATCCGAGTGAACATCGTCCGGAGGTTGCGGACCATCGTCTGGCGCCGGTGGGCAGGATTGAAAAAGCCCAGCCGATCCAGTTCTCCTTCAATGTGCTGAAAGAAGCCCTCGAACTCTTCCTTGGTCGCGGGACGCGTGTCGCCAAGGTCCAGTCCCCCCGCCTGAGGCGTCTCGTAGGTCGTCACACGCCCGAGCGTCGCGGCGCCCGAAGTGCGCATCCATTCGTAGGCGAGGATAAGGACCGACTGGGCAAGGTTGAGCGACGCAAAGCGTGAATTGACCGGGATCATCACAAGGGCATCGCAGCCGGCTACCTCGTCGGTCTCCAGACCATTGCGCTCTCGCCCGAAAAGGATACCGCACCGTTCTCCCCGGGCGATGCGCATACGCATTTCGGCAACGGCCTCCAAGGGCGTCAGCACCGGCTTTCTCAAATCCCGCTGCCGCGCAGTCGTAGCTGCGACCCAGTTGAGGTCGCCGAGCGCCGAAGGAAGATTGGGGAAAGCCTTGCCGTCGTCGATGACATAGTTCGCGCCCGAGGCCGCGATGCGTGCCTTCTCGTTTGGCCAGCCGTCCCGCGGTGCGACCAGCCGCATTTCATCGAGGCCGAAATTCGCCATAGCGCGGGCCACCATGCCGATGTTGTCGGCAAGTTGCGGCTCCATCAGAACCACGGCCGGTGTTTCCCCCGCCGCTGCGAACGCCTCGCCTTGGATGTGAGCCCGACGCACCCCGTGCCTGAGCTTGCGCAACACCCGACGCGCCCAGAACCAGTAGTTCTCCCCCGACCATGTCTTTTCCAGCGACGCGAGTGCGACCGTGTGGACAGTGCCCTGCCCTTGCCCCATCAGTCGGACAGTCCCATCGCCGACGATGATCTCTTGATGGACCCGAATGAAATCGTCGAGTGTGCGAAGCCCCTGGGCCTCCGTTCGGCGCTTGCAACCTGGACAGGTTACGTTGTCGGCCTCGCACCTGAGCTCTGCGCAATAGGTTAGCACCGGCTCAAGCGAAGCGCGGTCGAGCTCTGGCATACCGAGTTGCACGAGCCCCTCATCGATCGTCTTCTCGTGGCAGGCATGGACGACCTCGGCAACGCGCCTGTCGCGCGGTCCGACCACAGGCTCGCCGCCCGGGGCAATCCTGATCGCCATCCCCAGGGCACTTTCTGCCGACTTGCTATGCAAACTTGCCTCCGGATGACGCGGCGCCCGGCGCGCAGATGCCTATAGGGCCCTCGTCGAGACTATCCGTATGTTTGACCACGACAGAGTGCAAACAGCGCCTCGCGTCAAGCGTTCGCGATGTTCCCACCGCGACCAGCAGTCAAGGTCCCCTTGGCAAGTCAGGTGCCTGCGCCCTATGGTGCGGCGCGAATTTGCCGGTACGAGCCGAGAAGCACACCCATTCATGGTTGGTTTCCGGTCGGCTTGAACAAGCGCGACGATCACATAGGTACCAACATGTCAAAACTCGAAATCATGTGGACGAAGGTCGATGAGGCCCCGGCGCTCGCGACGTATTCCCTGCTCCCGGTCGTCCAGGCCTTCGCAAGCGCGGCTGGTGTGTCGGTTAAGCTGAAGGACATCTCGCTGGCCGGCCGCATCATCGCCAATTTCCCCGAGAAGCTAACGCCGGAACAGCGGATCAACGACGAACTCACCGAGCTGGGCGAGCTGGCGACGCGGCCTGAAGCCAACATCATGAAGCTGCCCAACATCTCAGCCTCGATCCCGCAGCTCAAGGCCGCGATCAAGGAGCTGCAAAGCAAGGGCTACAATATTCCGGATTATCCGGACAACCCAGCGACGGATGCCGAAAAGGAGATCAAGACCCGCTACGCGAAGGTGTTCGGCAGTGTCGTCAATCCGGTCTTGCGCGAAGGTAACTCCGACCGCCGCGCGGCAGGCGCCGTCAAGCAGTTCGCCCGCAACCATCCTCACAAGATGGGCGCCTGGAGCAAGGACTCCAAATCTCACGTGGCGTACATGCCGGACGGCGACTACTACGGTTCGGAAATCTCGACGACGGTCGCATCGGCGACCAACGCCCGCATCGAGCTGGTCGGCGCCGACGGTGCCGCAACGGTGCTGAAGGCGAAAACACCCATCGAAGCGGGCGAAATCATCGACGCCGCCGTCATGAGCGCCAAAGCACTACGCTCTTTCTTCGCCGCTCAGATCGAGGATGCAAAGAAACAAGGCATCCTGTTCTCGCTACACGTCAAGGCGACCATGATGAAGATCGCCGACCCGATCGTGTTCGGACACGCGGTTTCCGTCTTCTTCGCCGATGTGATCGAGAAGCACGCTGCCACGCTGAAGCGTCTCGGTGTCAATCTCAACAATGGCTTCGGCGATCTGCTGACGAAGATCGAGACGCTGCCGGAAGCCGAGAAAAAGGCCATCAAGGACGACATTGCGGCCGAATACGCCAAGCGTCCTGGCCTCGCCATGGTCAATTCCGACAAGGGCATCACCAACCTGCATGTGCCGAGTGATGTCATCGTCGATGCTTCGATGCCGGCGATGATTCGCGATTCCGGCCGCATGTGGGGCGCCGATGGCAAGCTGCACGATACCAAGGCCGTGATCCCCGATCGCGCCTACGCCACGCTGTATCAGGCAGCCATCGAGGACTGCAAAGCCCATGGAGCGTTCGACCCGAAGACCATGGGTTCGGTCCCGAACGTCGGCTTGATGGCGCAGAAGGCCGAGGAATACGGCTCGCACGACAAGACCTTCGAGATGCCCACGAACGGCACCGTCCGCGTCGTCGCCGAGGATGGCAAGGTGCTGCTGGAGCGTGCGGTCGAAACCGGCGACATCTTCCGCATGTGCGAAGTCCGCGATGCGCCGATCCAGGATTGGGTCAAGCTCGCGGTGCGCCGCGCGCGCCTCACCAATACCCCCGCCGTGTTCTGGCTCGACAAAAATCGTGCACATGACGCGCAGGTGATTGCTAAGGTCGAAAAGTACCTGAAGGATCACGACACCAACGGGCTCGACATCCGTATCCTGGCACCGGTCCAGGCGATGAAGTTCTCGCTCGAACGCATCCGCAAGGGCCAGGACACGATCTCGGTGACCGGCAACGTGCTGCGCGATTACCTGACGGACCTATTCCCTATCATGGAGCTCGGCACCTCGGCGAAGATGCTTTCGATTGTTCCTTTGCTGGCCGGCGGCGGTCTTTTCGAGACGGGTGCAGGTGGCTCAGCCCCCAAGCACGTGGAGCAGTTCCAGCAGGAGGGCTATCTGCGCTGGGATTCGCTTGGCGAGTTCCTTGCTCTCGGTGCATCGCTCGAACATCTGGCGCAGACCTACAAGAACGACAAGGCGCTGGTTCTTGCCGAGACGCTCGACACGGCTATCGGTAGGATCCTCGACGACAACCGTTCCCCCGCCCGCAAGGTCGGCGAAATCGACAATCGCGGAAGCCATTTCTATCTTGCGCTGTACTGGGCTCAGGCTTTGGCGGCACAGACCAAGGACAAGGAGCTGCAGGCGCGCTTCAAGCCGCTAGCCGAGACGCTCGCTTCGAACGAAGCCAAGATCAACGGCGAGTTGATCGGTGCGCAGGGCAAGCCGGTCGATATCGGCGGCTATTATCTGCCCGATCCTGCCACAGCATCAACCGCGATGCGCCCGAGCGCCACACTGAACAAGGCGCTGGCCGCCCTCTGAGGGTCGAAGGGCGACAATCAGGGAAAATCACCCACCCGAGGCGCGCCGCCCGGGTGGGCTTTTTATTTGCTGTGCCTCGCGCCGCGCAGGCAGCCCTCTGGATATTGCGCAGTTTGACGTTCAGTTCCCGAGATCTTGCCAGTCACCGCGCAGCAATGTGGTTACGTGCTCGATTGTTTGTCTTCCGTCAGCCATGCAACGGCTAGGAACCTCGGCGACGCGCCGATATCCCAATTTGCGCTGCATTGCCCAGGACCGTTCGTTGCCGTCCAAGTAACCGTTGACCAGCTTCGTCAATCCCAACTCGCAAAAGGCAAAGCGGATCTTCGCTTCGAACGCCTCGCGACCATAGCCGTGTCCCTGGCGATCGTTGGCGATCCAGAGTCCGCCGCCGCCCGTCCCGGCGTCCCAGTCGATCTTATTGAGACTGACCCCTCCGATCACCAATCGTTCAGATTTCAGCTCAACCGCAAATTCGTATGCGATCGGCCGACGGCTGGCGCTCACAATGTCCTCGCATCTCCCGATCCAGCTTTTGGCGTCCGACGTCGTGTAGGGATAAGGTACGAAAGCCAACCACTTTGCGACCTCGAGATCGTTCAGACCCAGCCTCAGTGGCTCAACGTCCTGCTCGCGCCAAGGCCGAAGTGTGAGGCGGGAGGTTTCGATACTGATATCCACCGCGTTGCAACCTCCTTCGCGTCGACATCATCAGCTAACGACTTCTGGCTGGATGATCGTCTCATTTACGCATGTGTTTAGCAGCGTCTGGCTATGTTCGTCTGGCCCTGCGCGCCTTTGACAGCCAGATCGCCGATGCTATAGAACGCGCGACGGTTCCCAGGGCAGCGCTTGAAATGGACTGGCGAGGTTTATCGTCGGTTCCGCAGCCATCGGCGCTGTCTGCTCAGCACTCAATCGATGGCTTCCAAAATGGCAAAAATCAAGGTCGAGAATCCCGTCGTCGAAATGGACGGCGACGAGATGACCCGAATCATTTGGCAACTCATCAAGGACAAGCTGCTGCACCCCTACCTCGACCTGGAACTCGAGTATTACGATCTCAGCATCGAGTCCCGTGACCGGACCAACGATCAGATCACCATCGACGCGGCTAATGCCACAAAGAAGCACGGCGTCGCCGTCAAATGCGCGACGATCACGCCGGACGAAGCCCGTGTGCAGGAGTTCGGCCTGAAGGAGATGTGGCGCTCTCCAAACGGAACGATCCGCAACATTCTTGGCGGTACGATCTTCCGCGAACCCATCATCTGCAAGAACGTGCCGCGCCTCGTGCCCGGCTGGACGCAACCGATCATCATCGGCCGTCACGCTTATGGGGACCAGTACCGCGCCACCGATTTTGTCGTGCCGGAAGAGGGCTCGCTCGCGGTTGCTTGGGTCTCCAAGGACGGCTCCAAGACCATCGAGCACAAGGTGTTCGACTTCCCAGCCGGCGGTGTCGCGATGGTTATGTATAACCTTGACGACTCGATCCGCGATTTCGCGCGCGCTTCCCTCAACTACGGTCTACAGCGCAACTACCCGGTCTATCTGTCGACCAAGAACACCATCCTCAAGCGCTACGACGGCCGCTTCAAGGATCTGTTCCAGGACGTCTTCGATACTGAGTTCAAGGACAAGTTTGCCGAGGCCAAGCTCACCTATGAGCACCGCCTCATCGACGACATGGTCGCCGCCTCGCTGAAGTGGTCGGGCGGATATGTCTGGGCCTGCAAGAACTACGACGGCGACGTCCAATCGGACACCGTCGCACAGGGTTTCGGCTCGCTCGGGCTGATGACCTCGGTCCTGCTTACGCCGGACGGCAAGACGTGTGAGGCCGAGGCGGCGCATGGCACGGTGACGCGCCATTACCGCCAGCATCAGCAGGGCAAGGAAACGTCAACCAACTCGATCGCCTCGATCTTTGCCTGGACCCGCGGCCTGAACCACCGCGCGACGCTCGATAACAACACCGAACTCGCCAAGTTTGCTCATACCCTCGAAAAGGTATGCGTGGATACGGTCGAAGCAGGCTTCATGACCAAGGACCTCGCCCTCCTGGTCGGCGATCAGCAGCCATGGCTCTCAACCACCGGCTTCCTCGACAAGGTCGACGAAAACCTGAAGGCCGCGATGGCAGCTTAGCCGCTGTCGGCAATGCAACGTGGTTTACGGGCCGGACGGCGACGTCCGGCCCCCATTTTTTGCTTGGCCGATGTAACTCAGTTATATGCGGTGATACTTAGCTGTATATTTTGGCGATCTACAGGGTCTTGCGAGGCAATACGATGTCACACCGCTTCACAGCCATCATCGAGCGAGAAGACGATGTCTACGTCGCGCTATGCCCCGAGCTCGACATCGCCAGTCAAGGTGAAACGGTGACAGAGGCGCGGACAAATCTCGCCGAAGCAATCGAGCTTTTTTTTGAGACCGCATCCGAGGAGGAGAAGAAGCAACGTCTTTCGGGCGAGGTGTATGTGACTCAAATCGAGATCGCAGGTGCCTGAGCTTCGCGTACTGAGCGGGCAAGAGGTTTGCCGACTGCTCGCCGAGCACGGATACGCAGAGGTGCGGCAGCGAGGCAGCCACATCATCATGCAGAGACAGAGCTTTACCGGCACGACGACTGTCCCCGTGCCCGTCCACCGGGAGCTGAAGCGCGGGACGCTATTGTCGATTATCCGGCAATCGGGATTGCCCCGCGCTTCGTTCGAGGTCGAACGCTAATCCCGTTCTTCGCTGCGTCTATTGCAGCAGGAACGGATTCGACTGACGCTCTTGGCCAAAAGTACTCGTCGGACCGTGGCCGCAGATGAAAGCGATGTTGTCGCCGAGCGGCAGAAGCTTCGTCTTTATGGCGCCGATCAGGGCTTCGTGGTCGCCATAAGGGAAATCCGTACGGCCGATCGAACCCTGAAAGAGCACATCACCCACAAGCGCGAATCGGTTCGCCTTGTTGTAGTAGACAAGCGAGCCCGGTGAATGCCCGGGGCAATGGAAAATCTCGAACACCTCGCCGCCGAACTCGAGCTTGTCACCTTCGTTGAGCCAGCGATCGGAGACGGCGTTACGCATGCCGGTGAGGCCATAACCTGCGGCCTGCTCCTCGGCCCGGTCCATCAGAAACTTGTCGGAGATATGGGGACCTTCGATATCGACACCGAGCGCTTGCTTGAGCTCCATGGCGCCGCCGACGTGATCGAGATGCCCATGCGTGAGCACGATCTTCTCGGGGATCATGCCGACCTGCTGGATGGCGTCGAGAATCGCCGGCACA
>JBFWOB010000053.1:0-29691 GCA_050250755.1 Hyphomicrobiaceae bacterium | reverse complement strand
GAAGGCGTTAAGCGCAGTGAAGATCAGCAGCACGATTGCTGCGACAATATCGACTGTCCGCATGTGACTCCAAACACTGATGGAGTTATTGTGGTTGTGGGCGAAGGTGCGGCTCCGCCCGTATTCTGATGATGTCCGGACAAGACTGGCAGTAAACTTAGCATTGAGCAACAGATGTGAGTGACGCTCTGTTGCTCGACTGGGGACATCTCGGTTGATCAATCAACGCGAGCTGTGCGGGCGAGGATGGCGGCGTCCTCCAGGGTCTCGATGCCGCGAAGGGCCGCGAGCAGGGTCGTCACCTTTGAGGCGGGCAGGCTTGTTTCTGCCGTCGATAGGAACTTCGCGTCAAGCTCGGCATCGGTCATCGGCCGACCGCGGCTACCGATGCAATCGCGTATCGAACGAGACAGGTCGCGGCCATCGGCAAGTGTGACAGTCATCTCCCCGCCGTCATGTGGGATCGCCGGATTGGTCGCGACTTCGATGCGATCGCGCAGGGCCGTAATGGCTGAATCGGCGATAGCTTGGTCCGTGCCTTCGGCGATGCCGGCCCGGCCGCGGATCAGCCCCGCGGCGACCCATTGATATAGGCTGACTTGCCCCTCGAACTCGTCTTTCGGATGGCGGCGAAAACAGAGTGCCATCGCTGCCGGATTGGCGACGATCTGCACTTTTGCGATCGCGCCCGGCGCCGGTGTTGCCTCACGCGCGATCTCGAGTGCGGCGTCGATCAACGGATGGATGACGATGCCGCATGGGTAGGGCTTGTATGTATTGCCGAGGATTTCCCAATGCTCGCCCAGGCCGTTCGTAACGTAGGCAAGGTGCGGGGTCTCAGCGAAACACTCGGCGAACCCGTAGCGGGCTTCGATGGTGGTCTTCGAGCTGGTTACGCCAGCCAAGGCCATGAAGGCCGCCTTGAGGCCCGCACGGCCCGCGTTGGCCGGCATCATGGGTGTGCAGTGCGTTCCGTGAAGTGCGCGGATGCCCGACGCTTCGGCCGCGGCGATGCCGATTGCCATGCGGGTCTGATCGAGATCGAGGCCAAGCAGACGTGCAGAGGCGAGTGCTGCGCCGATGCCGCAGGCGATGCCGGTCTGAGACCACGCTATTGAGCCTTTGGCCGGTGCGACGGAGACCGACTTGCTCAAGCGGCATGCGGCTTCGACACCAACGATGAATGCCGCGAGCATGTCGGCGCCGGAGACGGGCCGCATCTCGGTCAATGCGAGGACAGCGCCCATGATTGGGCCGCTTGGGTGAATGATCGCCTCGGCATGCGTATCGTCGAAGGTGTTGACCGAGGACGACAGCGTGTTGATCAACGCGGCTGTCAGCGCGTCGGTGCGCTCCGGCCGGCCGAATAATGCGGCCTGCTCGCGGCCCGCGAATGGCGACAGCGCGGTCCACGTTTTTTCCACGGCATCGTGATGCGCCCCACCCAGCGTGCACCCGAGGATGTTGAGGAGCGAGCGGATCCCTTCGCGGCGCACCTCGGCCGGCATAGCGTCGAGGCGAACATCGAGCGCAAAGCGCGCGAGGGTTATCGTGGCGTCAGGAGGGCTGTCGGACATGGAATGCCTTCGAGGGTGGGGGGCGAGCGTGGATCGCGCGAAGCCTAGCGGCCGCGTGGCGATACGACTAGCCCTGGCCAACTGGACTTGCCCGAGGAGGGCTTGGCCTTGCGAGCAGACGCCGATGTCACCTTGACCCGGCAACCCATCGCTGTCTCGATACGCGGGAAAGTAACGAGGACGGAAGAGTGGTCCGAAAGGTCATCGCTCTGGCAGGATTGCTCTGCATGCTCTTGCATGCGGGGTTTTCGGTGCTGCATCACGTGGCACCGATCGCTCGCGCTTCCGCTGCACTGGAGGCGGGCTCGGTCTCTTCCGAAAGGTCTGAACTCGCGCAGGCGCTTCTGGCCTCCATGTGCAGACCGGCGGGCATCTCTGCTGTCGGAGAGACGTTGCCCGTTCCTTCGTTGCCGACCGACGGGAAGGGGCCCTGCCTCATCTGCTGCTGTCCAGTAGCGGCGGCTATGCTGCCGCCTCTGCCGAGCCGTTGTCCGCATCCGGGCACGGAGCCGCAGCAAAACCATATCGTCTCGCTTGCGCGCTTGATCCTGATCCAGGCCCGCGTCGCGGAGCGCCCGCCCGTACGAGGACCGCCCGCCGCGGCTTAGTCGCATGCTTTGTCGCCGCGCCGTTTTGGGCGACGGACCGGCTGGTCCGCATAGGGCTTGCAACTCATGCGGCCGCCCTGGACTTGGCAGGCGGCTTTCATCACTGCTTCCGAAACGGTTGTTCTCCGCTGATCGCGTTGCGCGCGGGAACACATTTGCATCCGAGCGGGTCTGTGCCCGCCATTGTCGTGCCTCGCAAAAGGAATCTTACAAATGAAGAAGACTGTCGTGTTTGCAGCGTCGCTGCTCATCTCGGCCACTTTGGCCTTGCCCGCGTTTGCCCGCGACTTCGAGAAAGGGGCGATCAAGATCGAGCAGCCTTGGACGCGGGCAACGCCCGGTGGCGCCAAGGTCGGCGGCGGCTTCATGAAAATCACCAACACCGGCAAGACGGCCGATCGTCTGGTTGCCGTAAAGACCGATGTTTCCGGAGTTGCGGAGATCCACGAGATGAAGATGGTCGACGGCGTGATGAAGATGCGCGCGCTTGGAACAGGGGTCGCGATCGAGCCTGGGCAGACCGTCGAGTTGAGGCCGGGCGGCTATCACTTAATGTTCATGGATCTGAAGAAGCCGATCGTGAAGGAGAAGCCGGTAAAGGCGACGTTGGTGTTCGAGACGGCCGGCGAGGTCGAGGTCGAGTTTGTGGTGGCACCGGTTGGCGCAAAATCACCGTCTGGTGGTGGCGGCCACGATCATCACAAACACTGAACCAAACAGCGAGCGGGCGGGGCGCATGACCAGCCCCGTCTCGCCGATGCGCAGTGTGCGAGATTGCACGGTTATTTGCCGGCGGTGCCGCTCAACGTCTCGGCTGCTTTTGCGAGGCCGTGTTTCAAAGCTCTGTCGAACGTCACGCCAGAGAGCGACCATTCGTGCACCGTTTTGGGCGCGTGAAAGATCCAGGCCATATCCCAGTAGCCGTCATTGCGGACCGCCAGGCGCCCGACCAGATGTGCGTCGGCGTCGGGCGCGGCTCCGTGCAGGGTTGCGAACTGATCGTTGGCGACGTCCTCGACGCTGACGGCGCTTTGCGTGGGTCCTGGCAGTTCGATTGGTAACCCGAGTTTTGCCGCTGCCTCCGTGATTACAGCACGCTGACCGTAGCCATCGGGGCCGGAGCCGATCAGCACGAAACGGCTGGCCGAGGTTTCGATCGCGAGCCAGACCGCGACGAGAGGCCGGTCAGCATTCCACTGAGCGATGCCGAGACGCCGCAACTCGGCATCGATCGCAGCCTTGGAAAATGTGACGCGAAGGAAATGGGGGCGCTCGCGTGTGCCCTGCTCGTCGTGAACCGGAATATCCTTCATCCGGTCCTCGTACTCGTGGGACATCACGAACGGATGAGGCGACTTGGCAAGCTCGTCAATGCGTGGATCATTTGCGAGATCCGTCTTGCCCGTCAGTTTGACGATCACCGTTTGCAATGCCTCGCGGAAACCGCGTGTACGCTCTGGTTCTTCGGTGCCGGTCACGATCGTCTCGGCGCGGTAGAGACCATCAACGACTTTCGCGGCGAGCGGTTGGCTGGGGATGACGAGCGTCAGTGCGACCAAACTCAGAAACGCGATACGCATCGTCGATCTCCGCGCGGGCAATTCCTTACGTCATTTGCAGCCAAGCACTTTTTCACGGGAGTCGATCGCATCAATCAGCGCGCGATCGGATGACGACATTGCAGCCTGCGCACCGGCGAGATCGCGCGAGCAGCCTTGGTTGCCGAAGATCCTCTGTCCCTTGGGGCTCGTGAAGCAATACCCGTTGCGATGCCAGACGGCATTACGGCGATGCCAGAGGTCGTCGCAATTTTCGGCCGGAGGTGTTGGCGGGGAAGGGCGGAGTTGGCCGGGCTGGGCTGCTGCAACCGTGCGGCAGCATTTGATCCAGTTGCCGTGCGCCCAACCCGTGCTTCCGTCGAGCAGGACGACACGCCGCCAGACACCACGCGTTTCCTGGATCTGCAGCAAGGTATCCGGGCCCATGGTGGCGATACGAACGCCCGTACCGTCGGGAGCGGTGCGCAGGGCGAGGAAGTTATCGCCATTGGGATCGAGGCCCGTCACGTACGCATAGCTGCGGGACGTGATGTTGGTGCGGAACGGTTCGGCCGGTGGGACGGCGGCTGGAATTTGCGGGCGCGAGGGTGCAGGAACGGCAGCGGCTGTGGTGGCGAATGCCATTTCTTCGATCAGCGATGAGTTCTCCCACGGCACCTGTTGTTCGGCCGTGGCGCGTCCAACGTCGGCGCGAACACGGCGCATGACGGCGTGAACGTCTGCGCCAGCATCACCCAGATGGCGCAACAGCGCGTCCGTAAAGGGGCTGTTGCGGCCTTCGCCGTCGAGCGCGACGTTCCCGGGCTGGGTCGAGTAGGCGATGAACGATCCGACGCCGGCATAGACACGGGCCAGGCCCAGCGTTTGCCCGGCCGAGCGAGTTGATGGATTGTCTGCGAGCTTCTCCGCAAACGGATTGTTGCGACAGGCATCGAGAATGACGAGCCGCGTCTTCGCGGCGCGCGAAAGATCCGAGATCAGCGCATTGAGTGGCACCAAGGCACGGCGGGCGTCTGCCTCGCTCGTGACAGTAGCATCAACGGGGAAGAGATAGTTCTCGCCGCCGATCTGCAACCCGTGTCCGGCATAGTAGAGCAGCGCGACATCGTCGGGGCGAAGTGCGCCAACGAAGGATTGGAAGCTCTGCAAGAAGCGGCCGCGACCGAGGTCCAATCCCAGCGTCACGCGATAGCCAAGCCCTTCCAGGCGTTGCGCGAGATCTCGCGCGTCGTTCGCCGGGTTCGGCAGATGGGTAACTGTTGCGTAATTCGAGTTGCCGACGATAAACGCGTGCCGGGCGGCTAATGCCGGCGAACCGGCTACACACGCCAGGGCGAAGATCGTAGCAATCGCTGCAAGCACGGCCCTTGGCGACATCCTACGCATGGTCGTCATTCCCCCGGTCGCAATATCGCCCGTGATAGCCGAGATCGCCGCGCGCTTCCACTTCTAGCGGCGGGCTATGTTACACCGGCTTGCCGGGCACGGGCGAGCGTGCGTTCGGCCATGAGAGCGATATCGATCGCGATGAACACGCCATCGGCATAGGCGGTGCCGCGTCCCTCTGCCCGGGCAGTAGTGTAGGCTTCAATGATGTGCTGCGCGCGCTCGATCTCGGCTCGCGATGGAGTGAAAACCTCATTGGCGGCCGCGATTTGGCTCGGGTGAAACACGAGCTTTCCCGAGAAGCCGAGTTCCCGCGCGATAAGAGCGTCCTCCCGCGTGGCGATGGCATCCTTCACGGACAGGAAATAAGCGGCGTCGATGGCCTCTATCTGCCGGGCGCTGGCGGCGGCGACGATCAGGGCGCGCGGCACCGCAAGCGTGCGCTCGGTGACGGCCGAGCCGGTGGCAACCGTGTAGTCGCCCGAGCCGAAGAACAGCGCGGTCGTTCGCGATGTCGCCTCGGCTATGGGCAAGGCATTGAAGAGCCCGCGGGGTGTCTCGATCGTGGCGATGATCTCGACCGGTCGCTTGCGCGCGGGGGCTTTTTGCTCGGCGGCATCGAGCCAGATCGCAAGGCGCTGAAGCTGCTCGGCACTCTCGACCTTGGGAACGAAAAGTGAGTCTACATGCATCACATCGAGGAGGGCGAGATCCTCCTCGTGCTCGGGCGTGCCAACCGCGTTGACACGTACGCTGCGCTCGCGTCGACCGAAGTCGAGCGACGCCAGAGCGTCGAGAATGGCTTTGCGCGCGGCGGGCTTCTGTTCGGGTCCGACGCCGTCCTCGATGTCGAGAACAACGGCGTCGGCGTCGAGCGTCGCCGATTTCGCGATCCGCTCAGGACGGTCGCCGGGCGTGATGATGAGCGAGCGGCGCAGGCGAGGGGGATGCTGCATGGCGTCCTTTATACGAACATGTGCGTGTCGAGGGGGAGGCCAAGCAGATGCCGGCCAACTGTGGCGAAGTGTGATGGCCGGCCTTGCACCTGCTGCGAGGCGGAGAGTGCATCGCGGAGCCGGCGCTCGAAGGGTGCGTTCTCGAAGATGGCGTTCTGGCCGGCTGCGCGATAGGCGTCAACGGCGATTTGGCAGCCTTCGTGAATGGCGTGGGTGCTGGCGAGGCGCGCATCGATACGATGATCGAGTGACAGCGGGGCGCCGCTGTCGACGGCCTGCCAGATGTCGGTGAGGGTACTGAAGTGGTAGCGTTTCAACGCGCGCCACCGGGCCTCGAGGCGGCCAAGCTCGGCATGAAACATCTCACTGTCGCGTAGCGATGACGCTGCGCCTCGGGCGGTCTTGGTGATGGCCAGAGCCTTCATGTCGTCGATCATGCCGCGTGCGATCCCCAGCATGACACCCGCGAAAGCGGCCGAGTACACCATGATGGTCGGGAATCGGTAGAGCGTGCCGGGTTCATGCACGTCGCTCAATGCCTCGCGATCGATGGTCTCGTCGGTGGGTACGAAGAGGTCCTCGACCACATAGCTGTCGCTGCCGGTTCCTTTCAGTCCGACGACCTGCCAGACGTCATCGATACGTGCTTTCGAACGCGGGATGAGCGCCGTGCGGTCGGCAACGCTGCCGTCAGGGCGCAGTTGCGGTTTGCCGTCCGGGCCGGCGATACGGCAGTGGGCGCCGAGCAATGTCGCGTGGCGACTGCCACTGGCGAACGACCACTTGCCGGATATGCGATAGCCGCCCGGAACCTCAACGGCAGTCCCCTGCACGCCGGCGCCCCAGGCGAGCACAGCATCGCGCGGACCGAACAGGCGTTTCGCGGCCGCCGGCTCGAGGAACGAAGCAGACATCGCGCAGCCGCTGCCTTGGCCGATGCACCAGGCTGTGCTGGCGTCGGCATTGGCGATGATCATTGCGATCTCGGCGAAGGTCGGGATGCTGACCTCCAGGCCGCCGATCGAGCGGGGCAAGGTGAGCCGGAAGAGGCCCGCGTCATGAAGCGTTACGCGCAAATCCGGCGGTAGCTCGCGTGTCGCCTCGATGCGATCGCCAGCCGCTTTCACGGCCTCGGCGGCCGTTCTGGCGCGTGCGAGGATCGCCTGTTCCGGTGAGACGTCTCGCTGTGCATCCATGCCGTTGATCCTCGCCGCCGTTATTTGGACGGGAGGATAGCGGCAAGGCGACGGGCTTGGCAAAGAACGGCAATACGAAGATGACCACCCGGATCAGGCGGCCGTTCGCATCAGCCGAAACGGCCCGTGATATAGGCCTGCGTCTTCGGATCGGTCGGATTGGTGAAGATGCTGTTGGTGTCGCCCTCTTCCACCAGAACGCCGAGATGGAAGAACGCGGTGCGTCGCGAGACGCGGGCCGCCTGCTGCATCGAATGCGTCACGATGATGATGCAGAAGTTGTGGCTGAGCTCGTCGAT
This sequence comes from Hyphomicrobiaceae bacterium, assembly GCA_050250755.1. Lineage (GTDB taxonomy): Bacteria > Pseudomonadota > Alphaproteobacteria > Rhizobiales > Hyphomicrobiaceae. Next base: position 22,110 of record JBFWOB010000053.1, on the reverse strand, counting down.
CAGCTCTTCGATTTTCGCGGTGGCGATCGGATCGAGGGCCGAACAGGGCTCGTCCATGAGGATGATCTCAGGGCTTACCGCAATGGCGCGGGCAATGCAGAGGCGCTGCTGCTGGCCGCCGGAAAGCGCAGTGCCGGACTCGTGCAGTCGGTTTTTGACTTCCTCCCAGAGTCCGGCGCGCTTGAGGCTCGCCTCTATGACGCCGTCGAGCTCGGACTTGTTGCGCGTGAGGCCATGGATGCGCGGGCCGTACGCGACATTCTCATAGATCGATTTCGGGAAGGGGTTCGGCTTCTGGAACACCATGCCGACACGGGCGCGCAGCAACACGACGTCGAGTGATTTGTCGTAGATGTCCTGCCCATCGATCGCGATGTTGCCGGTTACCCGACATCCCGGGATCGTGTCGTTCATGCGGTTGAGGCAGCGCAGGAAGGTCGACTTGCCGCAACCCGACGGTCCGATGAAGGCCGTGACCGAATTGTCAGCAATCTCGATGTTGACGTTCTTGATGGCCTGCTTCTCGCCATAGAACACATTGGCATCGCGGGTTACGACCTTTGGTGTCGCGCGCGGGGCGGGTGCCACTGTTGTTGCAGCGACGACCGGCTTGGTCTGAATGTTCTGCATCGACATATCCATAACTCGATCTCCGATCGTGTCGACCGCTGTTACCAACGACGCTCGAAGCGCCGGCGGAGAATAACTGCGATGATGTTCATGCACGCCAGGAAGGCGAGCAGGATGAGGGTTGCTCCCGAGGTACGCTCGACGAAGCCGCGCTCGGCGGCAGTCGCCCACATGTAGATCTGCACCGGCAGCGCCGTCGCAGGATCGAGCGGCGTCGTCGGACGCTCAACCACGAAGGCAACCATGCCGATCATCAGTAGCGGTGCAGTCTCGCCGAGTGCCTTGGCGAGCCCGATGATGGTGCCGGTGAGAATGCCCGGCACCGCGAGCGGCAAGACGTGATGCGTGATGCTCTGCATCTTCGAGGCGCCGACGCCGAGTGCCGCTTCGCGGATCGACGGAGGGACGGCCGCGATTGCAGCGCGTGTGGCGATGATGATCGTCGGCAGCGTCATGAGGGCGAGGACGAGGCCACCGACAAGGGATGCCGAGCGTGGCAGGCCCATGAAGTTGATGAACACCGCCAACCCTAGGATTCCGAACACGATCGACGGCACGGCCGCGAGGTTGTTGATGTTCACTTCGATGATGTCGGTGATGCGATTCCTCGGCGCGAATTCCTCGAGATAGAGCGCGGCTGCAACGCCAACCGGAACGGCAAGGAGGAGCACCGTCAGCATCATGAACAGCGAGCCGATCAGTGCGACACCGATGCCGGCAGTCTCGGGCTGGCTCGACGCGCCGTAGGTGAAGAGCCCGGTGTTGAAGCGCTTGACGAGCAATCCGCTCGCGAGCGCGCTGTCGATCCAACCGAGCTGCTGGTTGCTGAGCTTGCGTCGCGCTTCGGGAATGGAGCGGTCGAACACTCCCTTTGCGACGCTGTCGACATTGGCGTGGGCGAGCAGATTGAAGGGCACCGTTCGGCCTATCGAGTCGCGATGCGCGAGCACATAATCGCGTACCGTGACATCGGCATTGGCGGACAGGAGCTGTCCGGCCAGGCGATTGTCGGTCTGTGAGTTGGGATCGAGCTTCAGCGCCTTCACCAACGCGTTCTGGATCAGGAGCGGATAGTCGGCGACCAGCAGCTCGCTTTCGTCGCCCGTTCCCGATGGGTCAATCACGTCCTTATCGAGCGTGACATCGAGCCGAAACTCGGATTGCACGAACGATGTGTAGCCGCGTTGGATAATCGACGCGAACACGATGACCAGAAAGGCAAGTCCGATCGCGATTGCGGCAATACCGTAGGCCTTGAAGCGCGCCTCAGCGGCATAGCGGCGCTTGAGGCTTTGCTCGACGCGAGAGCGGCTGTTGGCGACCGCGCTGGCATTGCTCGTCATGACATCGGCTGTCATTCGTACTGCTCTCTATATTTGCGGACCATGTACAGCGCGTAGATGTTGAGTGCGAGCGTGAAGCAGAACAGCGTCAGGCCCAGTGCGAAGGCGACGAGCGTCTGCGGGCTGTTGAACTCGAGGTCGCCCGTGAGCTGGCTGACGATCTTTACCGTAATCGTGGTCAGCGGCTCGAAGAGGTTCCAGCTCAGATTGGCGGCGATGCCGGCAGCAAGCACCACGATCATGGTCTCGCCAATGGCGCGCGAGGCGGCGAGCATGATGGCGCCAACGATGCCGGGCAGCGCTGCCGGGAGGACGACGCGCCGGATGGTTTCGGATTTGGTCGCCCCCAGTCCGTAGGAGCCGTCGCGCAAGGACTGAGGCACCGCGTTGATGATGTCATCCGACAGCGAGGAGACGAACGGGATCAGCATGATCCCCATAACCAGGCCCGCGGTGAGAACGCTGGTCGCGGAGACATTGAGACCAATCGTGGCCCCGGTGTCACGCAGGAACGGACCGACCGTGATGAGCGCGAAGAAACCGTAGACGATGGTCGGGATGCCGGCGAGCACCTCGAGCAAGGGCTTCACTGTCGTGCGGACGCGTCGGCTGGCGTACTCTGACATATAGATTGCCGAGAACAGGCCAACCGGTACCGCAACGACCAAGGCGACGATCGAGATATAGAGCGTTCCCCAGAGCAGCGGCAGGATGCCGAACTGGCCCTCCGAGCCGCCGGCGCGGCCCGCAGCCGAGAAGCGCGGATCCCATACGGTGCCGAAGAAGAAATCCTGCATCGGCACATGCTGAAAGAAGTGGATTGTCTCGAAGAGCATCGAGAAGACAATGCCGACCGTCGTCAGGATCGCGACCGTCGAGGCGGCGGCGAGGCCGGCGAGCATGACACTTTCAACGCTGTTGCGAGCCCGAAACGCAGGGCTGATGCGAAGAAAGCCGAAGATGAGGCCGGCGGCAGCAAGGGTCAGCGCTGCGATCCACTTGAGGAGCTGGCTGGTCTTTGTCAGCGAGTACTGCTTCAGCGCGGCCGAGACGAGATAGGGCAACGGCGTCGCGGCGAGCGGAATGCCTTTCGCTTCGAGCATTTCACCGAGGACGGGTGCGCCAGAACGCACCTGTTCGATCTGCTCGGGCGAGAGCAGCCCGATGCCATGCGCGAGCCCCTCCACGGTGCTGATGGTCAGGGAAAGCTCGGCCGGAGACTTGCTCAGCTCGCGTTCCGGCAAATCCGCGGCGACCATCTTTGCAACCAGGGGCGGGGAGGCGGCCGACCAGATCGCGATCAGGAAGAGGGCTGGCAGCAGGGTGGCGCAGAATACGAACGAGCCGTGGTAGCCCGCGCGCGAGTGCGGCCGGCCGGTACTCACGGTCATGCTGTTGGCGCGCATGTAGCCGAGAGCAAAGCCGAGGATCGCGAGGCTGATCACGAGAAGCAGCAGCAGAGAGGTCGACACGAAAATCACCGTGTGTTCGACGGAGGCGCTCATCAAGCCGGGAACGAAGGCAGGGAGCTTCCAGGCCAATTATCGGGGACTGCTACTACCTTGTGGCGAGAGCGAACATGCACCAAAGCGCAGCAGTCGAAGAGCGGCCTCCAGAGTTTGGAGGCCGCTTCCGTCAATCACATCGACTTGCCGTCCTTGACGAGTTCCTGAAGCTCTTTGAGCTCGCCGGCCGGCAGCGGAACGAGGCCGTAGCTCGCGAGCGGGCCCTTCGGTCCGAGAATGCGGCTCGAGGTGAAGAAGGTGACGTATTCCTTCAAGCCCGGGATGACGCCCAGATGGGCCTTCTTCACGTAGAAGAAGAGGGGGCGTGAAACCGGGTACTTGCCGCTGGCGACGGTCTCGACCGACGGCGTGATGCCAGAGATCGTGGCGACCTTCAGCTTGTCGGTATTGTTCTCGTAGAAGGAGAGACCGAATACGCCGATGCCCTGCTTGTTCGACTGAAGCCGGGCAAGCGTCTCCGTGTAGTCGCCGTCGATGTCGACCGCGACACCGTCCTTGCGCACCTTGATGCACGTTTGGTCAGCGGTCTTGGCGTCGCTGGCTTTCGTCAGGGCGTCGAGCGCGCCCGCAGCCTTGCAGCCAGCGTGAAGCAGCTTCTCCTCGAAGACCTCACGGGTGCCGTGCTTCTCGCCCGGAATGTAGGCGGCGATCTTCCAGTCCGGCAGCTCAGGATTGACGTCTTTCCAGGTCGTGTTCGGATTGTTGACCATCTTGCCGTCTTTGTCCGGCACCTGGGCGGCGAGGGCCAGATACCAATCCTTCGGCGTGAATGCGAACGAAGGCCCGGAAGCGTCGGAAGCAAAGACGATGCCATCGTAGCCGAAGCGTACCTGCAGGATGTCCTTGACGCCCGCGGCGGCACAGGCCTCCTGCTCAGCCTTCTTGATCGGCCGCGACGCATTGGCGATGTCGATCGTGCCCTCGCCCACGCCTTGGCAGAACTGCTTCAGGCCGGCCGACGAGCCACCCGACTCGACGATGGGGGTCTTAAACTTGTTGAAGGTCTTGCCAAACTGCTCAGAGACGATGTTGGCGTAGGGCAGCACGGTCGATGAGCCGGCAATCTTGACCTGGTCGCGAGCGGCCAGCGCGGTACCCGAGAACGCTACGGCGCTCACGATAGCCAGCGAGGCTGTCGAGAGCGCGACATGATGATTTCTCACACTCTTTCTCCCATTGAGTGTTAGGGCCGCCGACCCCGCCATGCGGTCCATTGCGACGGCCGCCGGTAGCACCGGCAGACCCGTCTTAGAGGACGCACGCTATGTATTTATGACAATATAAATCATTGAAATAGCGATGTTTGTTAGTTTTATCGATTGGGAGGGCAGGAGCGGAGCAAGCTGGCTTGCAAAATGAAAGGCGCCCGACCTCGGGGGAAAGGTCAGGCGCCTCAGCGCATTCCGCGCTTGCGCCGGGAGGGAAGCCGGCGCGGCAGACGACATCTTCGGCTAGACGGGGGGCACTACCGATGAAGAGCGATGTCGCCTGCTCTAAGCCGAAAATAGTAGTCCTTGACAGGGTTTCAAGAGCAACACCAAATCATTCACGCATATTTTACAGATTGTTTCAGGCGACCAGGAAGGGGCCGATATGATTCGCTGTTGAGGCCCGATTTTCGGGGTTATTGGATGTTTTTCAGCGTCGGGCTCACGATCTTGAACAGAGCTGCATCGACAGGGCGCGATCTGTCCAAGCCGGAGACTTCCAGCCGCGTATCGAGGCCCTGCGCGTCGGTCGTTACCCATTCCTTGAGTTCGACCTCCGGGGCGAGCGCTAGGAAGATACGCACTTTGCCCGAAGCATCCTTCGCTTTGTCCTGGAGCGAGACGACGACGAGGTCGGTCGCTTCCTGAACCTCCAGAATGCGTGCATCGCGCAGCAGGTCGACGTCTTTTTTCAAGAGAACGCGAAACGGTGTCTGGTCGACCATCACCCGGTCGTCGGTGTTGATGTCGAGATCCTGAATGGAAATCTGCTCGCCGTCGGAAATGATGAGCTGGCGGCTCGGGAGCGAATACTCGAAGCGAATCCGGCCCGGACGCTTCATGAAGAACTTGCCCTTCATGCGCTTGTTGTCGGCCGTCGTCTGGAGAAATGCGCCACGCATGTTTTCGATGCCGTTGAAGTAGTTGCTGACCTTCTTCACCAGCTCGATTTGCCGGGCATCGAGGGTAATGCCGTCCGTGGCGGAGTCGGCATTCGCATGTTTGGTGTTCCAGCCGGCACCGCCGACCTGCGTGTTGCCACCCTGCTTGTCCTGGGCAATGGCCGGCGCCGACAGCACCAGGGCCAATGCTGTCACTGCTGCAGCCGCCCGAGCTATCGAACCTGCCACGTCATATCGCACTTTGCGCGTCCCTTGCCGAGGCATCCGCCATCCCCACCGATCCCGATTCCGGTTGCAGAGTCCCTACAATCACGGCCGTACGAGGGCAAGCGATGCGGAAGGTGGCCTGTTGATGGAAGGCTGTGGCATGAAAGGCGCCGAGAGCATCAACCAGCGATGCCTGCATCATCCTCCCGACCGATTAGAACGCGCCGGCGTCCAACATTGTCGGCGGGACTGACGAGGCCTTCTGCTTCCATGCGCTCGATGAGATCGGCGGCGCGGTTATAGCCGATGCCCAGCCGGCGCTGCAGATAGCTTGTCGAAGCCTTGCCGTCGCGATGGACGATGGCCACAGCGCGATCGAAGAGGTCGTCGGCGGAGACAGGAGGTGGCGCACCAGCGTGCGCGGCCCCGGATTGGACGGGATCGGCTTCGAGCTTAATAGCAAGCGCCTCGACGTAATCGGGCTCCGAGTTGGAACGCAGGGCCGAAGCGACCGATTCGACCTCATCGTCGGAAACAAAGGGGCCGTGCACGCGCATCGTCTGCCCAGAGCCTGACGAAAAGAGCATGTCGCCGGCTCCGAGAAGTTGCTCGGCGCCCTGTTCGCCCAGGATCGTGCGGCTGTCGATTTTCGAGGCCACCTTGAAGGCGATCCGCGTCGGGAAGTTTGCCTTGATCGTGCCGGTGACGACATCGACGCTCGGGCGCTGGGTTGCCATGACGAGATGGATGCCGGCTGCCCGTGCCATTTGTGCGAGGCGTTGGACGATGCCCTCGACCTCTTTGCCGGCCACGCTCATCAGGTCGGCGAATTCATCGACGATGACAACGATGTAAGGCATCGGCTCCGGAGCGCGGTCCTCACGGACGTAGAGCGCTTCACCGGTCGATTCGTCGAAACCTGTCTGGACGGTCCGGCCGATCAGCTCGCCGCGTTTCCTCGCATTCTTTACGCGTACGTTGAACATATCGATGTTGCGGACGCCGAGTTCGGACATGCGCTTGTAGCGCTCCTCCATCTCGGAAACGACCCAGCCCAGTGCGGCGGCCGCGCGATGCGGATCTGTTACCACTGGCGCGAGGAGATGAGGGATGCCGTTGTAAACCGACAGTTCGAGCATCTTCGGGTCGATCATAACGAACCGGCATTCAGCCGGCGAGAGGCGGTAGATCAGAGACAGCACCAGCGCATTGATGCCGACCGATTTGCCGGAGCCGGTGGTTCCGGCAACCAGCAGATGCGGCATGCGGGCAAGGTCAGCGATAACCGGCTCGCCATTGATGGCCTTGCCAAGGATGACCGGGAGATGCGCTTCCGTGGTCCGCCAGGCGTCGTGCTCGAACAGCTCACGCAAGTAGACCGTTTCGCGCCGCACGTTGGGCAGCTCGATGCCGATCAGATTGCGGCCGGATACGGGCGCCACGCGTGCCGAAACGGCGCTCATCGAACGGGCAATGTCATCGGACAGCGCAATGATGCGGGAGGCCTTCGTGCCGCGTGCCGGCTCGAGCTCGAACAGCGTAACGACAGGGCCGGGCTTGATACCCTTCACCTCGCCCTTGATGCCGAAATCACCGAGCACATCTTCGAGCAGACGTGCGCTTCCGCGCAGAACCGGCTGTGTGTGCTCGGGACCGGGCCGCGAGGCGGGCGGGCGCTTCAGGATATTCAGCGAGGGGCGCCTATACTCGGGAGGCGTGGCACGGAACGACATCACCCGGCCGAGGATCTCGGACGGCTTTTTGGATGCCGGCTTCTTATCGCTGGCGGGCCTATCGGGCGCAAAGCGGGCTGCGATCGAGCCTGTGGCAACGTCGGTCAGTTGGTCGAAAGTAGGCTCCGTGGCCGGCTGCTTGGGAATGACCTCTTGCGCTTCCGGCTGAGGCATCGCCGGACGGGCTGGCTTCGGCTGATGATGCGGCACGTCCTCCGTTGGCCCACTCGGCTCGCGTACGGCGTGGCGTGCGGACACGGGCTCGGCTTGGGATGCGTCGCACCAGGGATCAAAGGCCATTGCATCGCGTCGCTCGATCATCGACCCGATGACCGGCTCGTGACGAGGCTCGATCGCGACTGGCGCGCTGGTTCGATGCCGGAAGCTCTTCGATCCAGCGAGGAGCGACAGCTCGCGCTGGCCAATTCCGAGGGCGGCGCAGAGCGAGGTCATGCCGCTCGCGAAAAGAGCCAGACCGGCCAGTGCAGGTGCCACGGCCGGCAATGCAAGGCCCACGATGCCGGCCAGGGTGCCGAATACGAGGTCACCGATGGCGCCGCCAAGTCCATGATTAAGTGGCCACGACTCAGGCGTCGGAATGCTCGATATTGCGCCCGACAGGATGCCAAGCGACAGCACGAACAGAAAAAGGCGCGAGCGTGAGCGCTGCAGGCGCTCATTGAGCATAAGTTCGCCGCCAGCCCAGGCAGGCCCGAGGAACACGATCACAGCGGCGAAGCCGACAGTTTGAAGAGCGAGATCGGACAAAATGGCGCCGATCGGGCCGAGCAAATTACGCGCGGACCCGCTCGTCGCGTGCGTGAGGGAAGGGTCGGATGCCGACCACGTCATCAAGGAAAGCCAGCCTGCAAGCGCCAGCAGCACGAGCGCAAGGCCCGTGACTTTCATGACTAAGCCGAGAAGTCGGTCCTCCAACGTTCGCGGGAGGAGCGGCCTCGGCTCCAAGCCGGAACGCTCGACATGCATCGGAACAAACGCCTCGATAACTCAAAGGGCCACAACACGCTTAAGGGCCTCCCTGATTACGGCCGGAGGATGAACGAGGGCGACGCGGATGTAGCGTTCGCCTGGATTCGTACCATCAAAACCCGGCTGTGCGAGGTAGGCACCGGGTAACACCTTGACACCCGCTCGTTTCCATAGGGTTACCGTGCCCTCTACGCTCCCGCCGAGATGAGACACATCCAGCCACAAAAAGAAGCCGCCGCCAGGCCGCCGGTAGCCCATGCGGCCGCGCAATACCTCATCGCAGATGTCGAATTTGGTGCGGTAGGCTTGGCGGATGGCTGCGACGTGCTGTTCCTCGGACCAGACCGCGATCGAGGCTTGCTGGATGACGCCCGGCATTTGCGGACCGGTGAGGTTACGTACCTCTGCGAGGGTTTCGAGAAATTCGGCATCGCCCGCGACGAAGCCCGATCGCAGGCCCGGCAGGTTCGACCGCTTGGAGAGAGAGTTGAAGACAACAATGTTCTTGAATTTCTCGGGCGTCCGGGCGGCCACCTCCAGCCCTCCCGTGGGTGCCTCCCCGGTGTAGATCTCCGAGTAGCACTCGTCGAAGAGCAGCATGAAATCGTACTGGCGGGCGAGAGCCAGCGCGCGGCGGATATAGTCGGGCTTGGCAACCGCGCCCTGCGGGTTGGCCGGCGAGCACAGGTAAAATGCCACGGCCCGCTCCAGGACTTCCGGCCTGCGAGCCAGTTCGTCGAGATCGGGCAGGTGCCCCGTTTCCTCGGTGGCGTTGAGGAATATTGGTTCGGCATTGACGGCCGAAGTTGAGCCCAGGTAGGCGTGATAATAGGGGTTTGGAAGTAAGACGACGGGCTTGCCGTTTACCTGCTTGCGGCCGACCGCGGGAAGAATGGCGTAGAACAGGCCCTCGCGCGAACCATTGACGACAATGACCTCCTTGAGCGGGTCGATCATGCCGGCAATGCCGTAGCGACGCTCGATCCAGGTGCCCAGGACCTGGCGCAGATCATCCCCGCCTCGCGTCGCCGGGTAGATGCCGAGCAGGGCCTGCGCATCGACCATTCGGTCCATGACGAAGCCGGGCATCGTCTCCCTCGGGTCTCCGGTCGTCATCTCGATAGGCTTCTCGTGGCCCGGCGCGATGCCGTCGAGCAGGCGACGCAGGCGCGTGAAGGGGGAAATGATCTCACCCCGGACCATGGCCTGGAGACCGGAATAGTCGGACATTGGCTCAGCGTTCCCTCGTTATGGCGGATGCCCGCCTTCGGGCTAAACGTCTAGGCTGGGATTTGGCGGGACGCCAGTCCCCGGATGCGGGCAGCCTTCAGAGCAGCCCGGCAACGTCGTCGCACGGGCTTGAGTGGGGCGGCAGGCTTGGGCGGGTCGGTTTGGGTATTCAGTGTCAGTCGATGATTGCCTGGAGGACGAGCCCCCGCAGGAGCTGCCGGTAGCGCAGGCGGAGTTGGCCGGGCGCGGCGGCCATGAAGACCACGGCCATGTCCTCGACGGGGTCGATCCAGAAGTAGGTACCGTAGACGCCGGACCAGTAATAATCCCCCACGGAGCCAAGCTGGGCGGCAATCCCTGGGGCGCGGCGGACAGCGAAGCCGAGGCCAAAACCGTAGCCATTGCAGGCGGGGTCCATGGTGGTGATTCGGTTCACCACCTCGGGGCCGAGGTGATCGGTGCGCATGAGTTCAACCGTCTTGCGGCCCAGAATGCGGGCGCCGTTGAGTGTGCCACCAGCGCGCAGCATCTCGACGAAACGGAGATAATCGGCCGCCGTGGAGAGGGCACCGCCGCCGCCAGATTCCCATTTCAGAGGACGGCCGCCGGCGTGGAGCACCGTCAGGGGCTCGCCCGTCAACGGGCAGTTCGGGAATGCGCGCGCGTAGCGGCTTTCCGTATTTTTCGAGAGTGAGAACGATGTGTCGACCATACCGAGCGGATCCCAGAGCCGAGCCTTCAGGAAGGCACCAAGCGTCCGGCCGGAGACGGCTTCTACGACATGGCCCAGCACATCGGTGGAGAAACCATATTCCCAGGTCGAGCCGGGTTGATAGAGCAACGGGACTTTGCCGATAGCCTCGAGGAATTCCTCACGGCTGAGCGATACGGCGGCTGAGCCTCCGGATTGCGGATAGGCGCGATGGGCCGTCGTGGTGCCGCGGTTGCCGTTGGTCAGGCCCGATGTGTGACGCAGCAAATCCTGGATCGTGATCTCGCGAGCCGCAGGCACGGTTTCGAGTGCGTCGGACGAGAGCGCCTTGGCAACCCGCATGTTGCTCATCTGGGGCAGGAACTTCGATACGGGATCGCCGAGCAGCAGGCGGCCTTCCTCGTGCAGCATCATGATCGCAACCGATGTCATCGGCTTCGTCATCGAGGCGATGGAGAATACGGCGTCCGCCCACATCGGCTGGTCGGTCGCGGGATCGCGCTTTCCGATGGCTTCGAGATAGGCGATATGGCCGCGACGCGCGATGCCAACGACCGCGCCCGGCAAGAGGTTGGCTTTTACATCGCGTTCGAGCGCTTCACGAATGCGCGCTAGGCGTGCGCTGTCGAGGCCAACGGCGGCGGGCTCGACCCGGGTCAGGCTTATCTCGGGGACGCGCGTGCTCATCGTCATTCTCCTGCACTCTGGCGATGCTTCAGCCTAGCCGCGCTTATCGGGAGCTTCCAAGAGCGTTATGAAACGGGCGCTCAGGACAGCTCCGACCGCACGATTGCGGCGCCATCGGCGAGGGCCTTCAACTTTGCGAACGCCAGTGCGCGTGGCATATATTTCATGCCGCAATCGGGGGCCGACACCAAACGCTCGGGTGGGAGAAACGACAAGGCGGCGCGAATGCGATCAGCCACCACGGCTGGTGTTTCGGCATCGGGTGATGCGAGATCGAGAACGCCGAGCATGACGGTCTTCGGAGCGAGGTCGCGAAGAACGCCGAGATCGAGACGCGGTTGCGCTGCCTCGATCGAGATCTGGTCGGCGGCGCAATCGGCGAGTTCCGGCAAAAATGAATAACCGACCGGTTTCGTCTCTCCCGGAACGACGGCAGCGTAACCGAAGCAGAGATGCACAACGGTTGTGACGCTGAGGCCTTCGAGGGCGCGATTGATGGCCTTCACAGCAATACGCTTTGCTGCAGCCGGGTCCTGCCGCAGCCATGGCTCGTCGAGCTGGATGACGTCAGCGCCTGCTTTTTCAAGATCGCGCGCCTCTGCGTTCACGGCGGCGGCATAGTCCATCACCATTTCATCGGCGTCTTTGTAGTGCTCGTTGATGGCCTGCTGGCTCATCGTGAAGGGGCCGGGGAGGGTGATCTTGGCAAGGCGATCGGTGTTGGCGCGCAGGAATGTCATATCGCTCGTCTCGACCGGACCAAGACGGCGGATCGGTCCTACGACGCGCGGTACGGGCGTCGAACGGCCGGCGCGCGACAGAACTTCCCCAGGATGCTCGGAATCGATGCCATCAAGCGCCGTCGCGAAGCGGTTCGAATAGCTTTCTCGCCGGATTTCACCATCGGTGACGATGTCGATGCCGGCCCGCTCCATATCGCGGATGGCGACAATCGTCGCGTCGTCCTGCGCCTCGACCAGCCAGGGCTCCGGCACGCGCCAGATATCAGCTCTGATGCGGGGTACCGATTTCGAGAGCCTATTGCGGTCGACCAGCCAGTTCGGTTGGGGGCAGCTACCGACGACGGTCGTGGGCAAAAGTAGCGGAGCCATCGGACCTCCTGGGGCATGGGGATGCTGATGCGACACTGGTGGCGGGAGCTGCAACTTGTGCGACCGGCACTGAGACCTTCGCTGTCGGGGCCGACCGTGGCAAGGTAGTCGGCGATTCAAAAGGAGAGATCGCATGCCATTGGAGCTGAGGCCGAACTGCGAGTGCTGCGATAAGGATCTACCTCCGACCGCGACCGAGGCGCGGATCTGCAGCTTCGAATGCACGTTTTGCGCGAATTGCGTCGAGACAGTGCTGCATAACGTGTGCCCGAACTGCGGTGGCGGATTCGAGCCAAGGCCCATCCGGCCGGCTACCCAATGGCGCTCGGGCGTGTCGATCGAGACGCGACCGGCTTCGACGAAGCGCCACGCGATGCGCTTCAAGGTCGAAGATCTCGCGGAACACATTGCACGGCTCAGGGATATTCCGCCTGACCAGCGCTAAGCGTTCTCGGTGTAAATCGACGCCCGCAAGAGCAGCCGCTCGGCAGGGCTGGAATCCGAGACGGAGCCGTGGAAGGATGATCGCGCAACCATACTGGAGTGACCCGTGACGACCGACCAGACTCGCAAATGGGCTGGCGCCATCGACTGCGACATCCATCCGCGCGTGCCGAACATCGGCGCATTGCGGCGCTACATGGACAGTTACTGGAGCGAGACGGTCGAAGTTCGCGGCATCGATTCGTTCGAGACGATTTCGTATCCGAAGAATGCGCCTCTGACATCGCGTCCCGACTGGCGTGAGACCAAGGCCGACGAGGATGCAGGACGCACAAGCGCTGCGTTGCTCGATACGCACGGTTTCGACCTCGCGATCCTCAACTGCCTTTACGCTGTGCAGATGATCCGCGACGAGCACATGGCGGCCGCCTTTGCGAAGGCTGTCAACGATTGGGTGCGCTACGAATGGCTCGATCGCGATCCGCGCTACCGGGCCTCGATCGTCGTTCCGTATCAATCTATTGATCGCGCTGTCGCCGAGGTCGAGCGGTGTGCCACCGACAAGCGCTTCGTGCAGGCGCTGTTCATCTCCGGCACCGAGGAGCCGCTCGGGAAAAGCCGCTTCTGGCCGATCTACGAGGCATGCGAACGGCACGGGCTCACGATCGGGATTCACGCGGGATCGAGCTACCACCACGCTGTCACCGGCTCAGGGTGGCCGAGCTACTGGGCCGAGGACTACGCCGCCACCTCGCTCGCCATGCACGCACAGGTCGGGAGCCTCGTTGCCGAAGGCGTGTTCGTTAAATACCCGAAGCTGAAGGCGGTCATGATCGAGTCCGGTGTGACGTGGCTCGCACCCTATCTCTGGCGGCTTTCCAAGTTCTGGCGCGGGGTTCGGCTCGAGGTGCCCTGGATCGACCGTTTGCCGAGCGAGATCGTCAAGGATCACATCCGGTTGACGACGGCGCCGTTCGACGCGCCGGACGACCCGGAGATGCTTGCGCGGATCATCGATCAGCTACCAACTGAGGACATGCTGATCTTCGCGTCCGATTTTCCTCACTGGCAGCACGACGGCGATGATATGCTGCCGCAAGGTATTGACGATGCGCTGCGTAAGAAGATTCTGATCGACAATCCGCTCGCGACGTATCCCAGATTGACAACGCCCTGACCTCCGGAGGTCGCCATGCCACTCGATTCACCGCCCCTCGGCGAAACGACTGTCAAAGCCAGCAATCGGCTTGCCATCATCGATAGCGACATCCACCCCGCGGTGAAGTCGCTGAATTGCCTGAAGCCATATATCGAGAAGAAGTGGTGGGATCACGTCATGGCGTACGGCTTCCGTCGCCGTCATGGCAGCCCGTCCGTGGAGCCCTATCCGAAGTCGGCGCCACTTGCCTCGCGACGCGACGCGTGGCCTGAGGATGGCTCGGGCCGGCCAGGCTCGTCGCTGGAGCTGATGCAACGGCAGTATCTGGATCCGGCGGGCGTCGAGGTCGGCGTTCTCGGGCCGCTCGGTAACTCGGGGCAAGGTGAGCTCAATCTAGGCCTCGGAGCCGCCTTCTGCCGGGCCACTAACGAGTGGCAACGCGACGCCTGGACGTCGAAGGACCGCAGGCTCAAGGCCGCCGTGGTCGTGCCCTATGAGGATGCTCAAGCGTCGGTCAAGGAGATCGAGCGCGTTGGTCACATGAAGGACTATGCGCAGGTGTTTTGCCTGACACGCTCGTCCGACCCGCTTGGGAACCGCCGCTACTGGCCAATTTATGCAGCCGCGCAAGATCACAATCTGCCCGTTGCATTCCACGTCTTCGGTACGAGTGGACATCCTGTGACGGGCGCGGGCTGGCCGTCCTATTACATCGAGGAAGGTTCGGGCGGGCACTCGACGTCGGCACAGACTGTCGTGACGAGTCTGGTGATGGAGGGCGTGTTCGAGCAGTTTCCGAGGCTGAAGGTGGTGATCGTCGAGGGTGGCTTCGGGTGGCTCGCACCTCTAACGTGGCGTCTCGACAAGATCTTCGAGCGTAATCGTGAAGAGCTGTCCCATCTGACGCGGCGTCCGTCGGAATATATTCGCGAGCATATCTGGATTTCGACGCAGCCGATGGAGGAGCCGGAGAACCGGCAGCATCTGCTCGATACGATGCGCTGGATCGGCCATGATCGGCTGCTTTTTGCCTCGGATTATCCTCACTGGGACTTCGATGATCCGTTCCGCGCGTTCCCGGCCGGCGTCACGCAAGAGCAGCACCGCGCGATCTGCTCGGAGAATGGCCTGAACGTCTACCGGATCTGAGGGCGGCCTTTTTAGGCTCGGACGCTCGTAGGCCCCCGCCTTCGCGAGGGTGACGTCAGAGGTTGAGGGGGCGAAGTGGATCGCGTTGAGGAGTGTTAACTCGCGCGAGCAATCGGCGTGTGAGGTCCCTGACGGTCTCCGCGGCGCGACGGTGACGTTGACGCGCACTTCTCCCCAGTCCGCGGTATGTTGATCGATAATCGGTTACCCTCGCAACGCCCCGTCATGCCCACGCAGGTGGGCACCCACGTGCGATTGTTCTGGCTCGGACGCTCGTAGGCCCCCGCCTTCGCGGGGGTGACGTCAGAGGTTGGGGGGTGTCGAAGTGGATCGCGATGAGGAGTGTCAGCTCGCGCGAGCACTCGGTGTGTGAGTCCCCTGACGGTCTCCGCGGCGCGACGGCGACGTTGACGCGCACTTCTCCCCAGTTCTGCCTTTTGCCGATTGATAATCGGTCACCCTCGCAACGTCCCGTCATGCGCACGCAGGTGGGCACCTACGTGCGGGTGTTCTTGCCCGAACGCTCGGCTCCCGCTTTCGCGGGGGTGACGCTGGGTTGAGACGGATCGGGCCGGCGTGTCTTCAGCCCTCGGACAGCTCGAGCAGAATGCCGTTGGCTTGGGCGGGGGCGACTTTGACAATCTTGGGCGTTACGACGGCGGCCTTTGTGCCGACGGCTTTTGCAGCAGCGTCGGCGCTTGCTACGGTCAAGGCGAGGGTTATCGGCGTCTCATCGGGAATGCCATCGAGTGGCACGCCGGGGTGGCGCCGGTCGAGCGTGGCGCGATCGAGGAACACGAAGTCGCCTCGGCCGGAACCGGTCTCGACGCGAAGGGCGCCATCAGCCAGTGGCTCGGGTTTGCGATCGATCAGGCGACCCATATGTGCCGCCGCGTTCGCCGGATCGGGTGAAAGCATCTCAATGCGATCTATGCGGTAGGCGGTGTTGGCGTGGCGGATCAGCTCGGGGATCCAGACATTGTCGCGCGTGAGGTGCTGGCAAGCGAACACGCGCAGGCCGCCGGGGCGATCCTCGACGGGCCAGACAAACGTGCGGAAGCGGGCCTCGACTTTACGTCCGTCCGGCAGATCGACAGGACGGCCGAAATCATAGGGACCAAGCGCCGCGAAGCCTCGTTCGGTCAGTTCGGCGACGCCGTCGTCGGCATCGGTACCGGTAAAGGCGGCGCGCTCCATGCCTTCGCCGCGACGCTCCAGGAACTGACGGCCGGGCAAGTTGCGTTCGGTGTCGGCAACGACACCAATCAGCTCGATGTAGTCGTGCCGCAGCATGATCGTATGGTTGGCGGTTCCCATTGCCGCCGTGTGAAGGCCGCGTGGGGCAACGGTGAAGCCAAGCTCCGTCCACCGGCGCGCGCCTTCGTCGAGGTCGCGGACCATGAGGACGACGTGGTCGAGGCCAATAATGGATCGCATTGTCATGGCGCCTGCTCCGGTTCTGAAGGCCGAACGGTTGCAGGGCTGAGAGCGAGCGTCAACTCTCTGACGGCGATCAAATACGATCGTCGTCGCACAATGTGGCGCGGCTTGGTGAGCCGAGGGATGTTCAGATCGAATACGCGTTAGAGAACGCGATTTGCAGGGGACTTGTCGGGAAGTGCGGAGGGCGTTTCCGTTGCGAACATGAAACGGACGGTGCGGCGGTCCTGGCCGGTCGAACGACCGGTGACGAGCTGGAAACGGACGCCTGGAACGCCCAGCCGTTCGCCGTCGATCACCTCGCGGCTGGAAACCTCGATTACCTCGGGCTGGCCGTCTTTGCCGCTGATGGTGATGGTGTCACCCTTCACGAGAAGGCGATCGGTATGTGCGTCGGCGCCGCCGAGACCGCTGAGCCAAATATTGCGCGGCAGCGAGGTCCATGAGGTGTCTGCGTCGGCGAGGGCCGCGCCGTAGTTGACTGCCAAGACGGAGTCGGGCGCTGCGTGTCGGGATATGGTCTCTGCGCTGCTGCCGATGAAGGCTCCGGCGAGGCCAAGGACGGCTACGGCTGCAGCGCGGTGGCGAAGCATGAACGGCATCTCCTGAGATGGGACCCTAAAACTATATGGGTCGGCGGACGACCGAGGGGAAGCCCCTGCCGCACCCTAAGCTTGCTTTCTCCCCACCGTTCGGCGTTGAGAGGCATGAACACGGCGAAGATGCCGCCAAAAGGCGAGATTGCAGCTCATAAGTAACGAGAATGTGAGGCCGAGGATGAAGAGATCGTGCGTTCGCTGCATCTGTATCGGCCTCGCCGCAGGGCGGAGTTGCGCCACGGCGACGATGGCGTTCTCGGCGTCCGGTCCCGGAGGCGCTGTAACTTCGATTGCTCGTGTCGCGATGACTTCCCCGGCGAACGCATCGTCGAAGCTCAGCTTAGCGGTCGGATGAGCCAGGAGAGTGAAGACAAGCGGAAGCATCAGAAAAACGATCGCGCCGAACGCAGTGTCCTTGATCCCGTTGCGCAACAATCTTGAGGTTCTCTTTCGCATCCCGCTACTCCCGCATCGTCCCACGAGCGATCCGGTGAACGCCGAACGAGTCGCGTCCCCGCCTCCGACCTTGCGACACCTACTCGGCGATTGTGGCACTTGCTGTGACAACTTGTGACCGAATTGGGTCAAAGGTCCGATGTGACCGGCTTGTCACGTAACGAGCGCGGCGATGAAAATCCGTCGCGCACTTGTCCCTCGGACAGTCGACATCAAGCAATCTAGCCGCGTTCGTTGAAGAAATTGTAGATGCGCTGGGCCATCTCACCGGAGATGCCCTCGACGGTCTGAAGGTCCTCGACGCCGGCGCGAGAAACGCCCTTGGCCGAGCCGAAGTGCTTCAGTAGCGCGCGCTTTCGCGTCGGACCGATGCCTGCAATCTCATCGAGCGGATTGGCGGCAATGGCTTTCGAGCGTTTCGCGCGGTGGGTGCCGATGGCGAAGCGGTGGGCTTCGTCACGCAGGCGCTGGACGAAGTAGAGGACGGGGTCGCGTGGCTCGAGCATGAGTGGAAGAGGGCGGCCCGGCACGTGAAAGTGTTCGCGCCCGGCGTCTCGGTCCGGCCCCTTGGCGACGCCGACCAGGGGGATGTCGTCGATACCGAGATCGGCCATGACTTGTTGCGCGATGCCAAGCTGACCGGCGCCACCGTCGATCAGAACGAGATCAGGGCGATCGGGAAGCTCGTCATTGCCCAATGCGGCGTCGTCGTCTTGCCCATCCTCGTCCTCCGGCAGTGGCGGATCGATGTTGCGTCCCCTGAGCCCCGGATCAGCTCGCAGAACGCCGAACGCGATGGCGTCGGCACCTCTTTCGCCGCGGGGTGGTGGGGCAGGGCCTACGACGCGCGATATGGCGTTTGCATCCGCCTTGTCGCCGGTGGGCTGGGGCGCAGTCACGCTGGCGGCCACTTGTCCAGCTTCGTCGGTATCAGGTGCGAGACGTTTGAAGCGGCGCGTCAGGACCTCGCGCATCATGGCGTAGTCGTCGCCCGGTGCGGTCGATTTGTCCTTGATATTGAACTTCCGATAGTGCGCCTTGGCGAAGCCCTGTGGGCCCGCAACGATCATCGCGCCGACCGCATTCGTGCCCATGATGTGGCTGTTGTCGAACACCTCGATGCGGCGGGGGACCTGTGACAGTCCGAACCGTTCGGCCACGCCCTCCAGCAGTCGTCGCTGCGATGAGCTTTCGGCCAGGCGTCGGCCGAGGGCCTCGCGGGCATTGGCGAGGGCGTGCTCGACGAGCTCCGTCTTGGCTCCCCGCTGCGGAACACGGATCTCCACGCGCCGTTCTGCCTTGAGGGTCAAGGCTTCCTCCAGGAGCGCGCGCGAGGCCAGATCGTGCGACAGCAGGATGAGGCGTGGTACTGGCTTGTCATCGTAAAACTGGGCGATGAAGCTTTCCAGCACCTCATCTGTGCTGAGCGTGCGATCGGCCTTCGGGAAGTAGGCGCGATTGCCCCAGTTCTGGCCGCTGCGGAAAAAGAACACCTGCACGCAAGTCTGGCCGCCCTCGCTGTAGGCCGCGAAGATGTCCGCTTCCTCGACACCGTCGCTATTGATGCTCTGGTCGGCGGTGACGTGTGCCAGCGCCTGCAGCCGATTGCGATACCCGGCTGCGCGCTCGAACTCGAGTTTGTCGGCAGCGTCAAACATCATGGCTTGCAGGTCGGTTCGTACGGCCTGGCTCTCGCCGCGCAGGAACTTGATCGCTTCCTGAACGAGGATCGCGTAGTCGCTCTCGCTGATTTCGCCCGTACACGGGGCCGAGCATCGCTTGATCTGGTGTAGAAGGCAGGGTCGCGTCCGGCTTTCGAAGACGCTGTCGGAGCACGAGCGCAGAAGAAACGCGCGTTGCAGCGTATTGATGGCGCGATTGACGGCACCGGCCGAGGCGAAGGGGCCGAAATAGTCCCCTTTTCCCGTACGGGCTCCGCGGTGCTTCAAGATCTGAGGCGCCGCATGGTCCCGTCGAATGAGAATGAACGGAAACGACTTGTCGTCCCGCATCAAGACATTGAAGCGGGGCTTGAAGCGCTTGATCAGGTTTGCTTCGAGTAGGAGCGCCTCCGCCTCGGTGCGGACCGAGACGAACTCCATTGACGCCGTCGATTGGATCATGCGGGCGATGCGGTTCGTATGCCCGCCCATACGCGCGTAGTTCGACACGCGTGCCTTCAAGCTCCGCGCCTTGCCGACGTAGATGACGTTCCCGTCCACGTCGAGCATGCGGTAGACGCCGGGCTGAGACGTGAGCGTGCGGAGATAACCGGCGATGATCTCGGGGCCAGTTCTCGGTCTCGCAGCGCTTTGCTTATCGGCAGCTTCTGTGACCTCGCCCGCGCTCTCTGGAGTGCCGGCAGTGTCCTGCGCCGAGCGCAACCTGTCTCCTTCGCCCTGGTCGCTTGTCATGCGGCTCTTGTCGGCAGTCGCCGAACAAACGTCAAGACGCGAGCAAAAATTGTTGACGGTCGGAGGGCATGCGCGCAGCCTGAGTTTCTTGGTTGCCGAAACATGAAAAACTGTTCGGATTTGCTCGTGTAGGGAGGGGCCCATGCCATCGCAACCAGCTTCCACGCAATCTCCATTGCCCAAACCGGCAGTCGTCCCGGCGGCGTCGCTGGATCGCGGGGAGCATCGCAGTTTTCTTGCGGACGTCGTGATCGATCACGGGCCGCGAGATATTCTCAATCGGATGTTTCTGGCCGCAGACACCCAGCTGCGCGCTGCAGGCGTTCGGCTGACGTTCGGGTCGCTCGAAGAGCTGATCGCGGTGAACCGGGAAAACCGCGCAAATTGGAGCCCGCTGCTGCCGCTTTTCGATCCCGAGCTCAACGATATCGATGAGAAGGATGCCTTCATTCTTTTCGCCCGAACACCATCAGGAAAAGTGGCGGCGACGGTGGGCGCTCGCCGCTACGACCTCGCGGACGGCACGCTTGCCGATAAGATCGAGAGCCTGAAGTTGTTCTATTCTGATCCCGCCAAATCGGCTCTCGAGGGAGAGGAGATCCGGGTCAGCTCGCCGGTCGCGAGGGGAACGCGTGGCACTGCCGTATTCAGTGGAGCA
The DNA here is from genome assembly GCA_050250755.1 of Hyphomicrobiaceae bacterium. GTDB lineage: Bacteria > Pseudomonadota > Alphaproteobacteria > Rhizobiales > Hyphomicrobiaceae. Next base: position 1,511 of record JBFWOB010000053.1, on the reverse strand, counting down.
GCGTGGTCTCACCCGGACTGGCGCGGGGCCCGGTTGATCGATCCGATGGCACCCATCGGCCGAGGTGTCAGTTTGACGAAATGGTACCCCGACCTGACCTTCAGCTTCATGGTGCCGGAACTCGTGAAGAATGGCACCGCAAAGCGCTGGCGCATGAACGTGGATTGGGAGATCACCATGATCAACACTCCCGTCAAGCGCGGGGGCACGATCAACGCTGCACTCAGTTGGACCAACCCAACTTTCATGGAGCAGCATTTCGTCGACGTGGTCGCTTCACGCCCTGGGCGGGCTGATGCGCAAGTCGACGTTGGTGTCGTCCAGCGAACCGCAGAACAGTAACTGACCCGACTGGTTCTCCTGGAACGGGAAGAGAATGCGCCGATAACGGCGGCGCGCTCTTCCGATGTCGGGCCAATGAAGGATCGCGTCCACCGCCTCGTAGCTAGGTTTCGTGGAGCCCATCGCGACGTTGTAGCTCTCGTTGACCCAGCGTCCATAGGCCCGGTCAGGCTGCTCGCTGATAGGTGCCCCAATCGCGCATTCGCGCCAGGTGTCATAGCGAAAGTACATCTGGTCGCCGAATTCCGAGAACAGGACGCGCTCGCCGCCGCTCGGACGCTGCACGATCACGAACTTCTCGTTGAATGCCAACCGCAGCAGGCGGAGCAGGTTTGTTGCTTCATACTCGTGCAACAATGCTGGCCAGCTTTTCATCAAATCTGCGACGGGCACGCGCGAATTGCTCAAAACCATTCGCGGCGCATTTTCCATCGACAACGGGCGCAACAGGAAGTCGCCCGTGCGGCCGGTCTGGGCAGGCCGGAGAGCGTCCAGTCGCGCATCCAACGCGCGTGGTACGACGAGCTCGTCAACCCAGGAAGAATCGAAGTGCGACAGGACAACTCGCTCGACGCGCCGGTCGCAGAGCCACTTCCGCAAAGCCTCACGCGCAAGCTCGCCGAGGAATTTCGGGCGCAAACGCACCTGGCACGACGTGCCGTAGACGTTCAGCGCAATGAAACCGAGATTCTTGATCGCATACTCGACGAATTCTCCGCCGGAGAACGGAGAATCGAACGCCTCACGCAACTTGCGTGATTCCCCGCGCCAGACCTCTCCTTGATCGTCAATTAGAAGTAGCAACATCGCCTCGATCTCTCGTGTGATCGCAGCCCTTTGAGGCACATTCGATTTGAGCGGTAATGTGCTGCCAAAACATTGACGTGGCATCTAAATATCCATCCCGCGGGAGCGGAATCGGACGAGAATGCGATTTTGGCAAACAAGAGGTTGAGGGGCGTTCCGGTTTGTCATCCGCCACACTCAGGTCACAGCCATCGGTACCAAAATGCGCGCGAAAGGGAATTCCGATGCGGCGTATCGCGTTCATTCTTACCGGCCTGTTAACGCTTGTCGCGCTGGCTTGGCTGGGCGGGCCCGGCGCGTGGGCGTCGTCTCCGAAACGGGAGATTGCGTTCACGAGCCCGCAGATGGTTCTCGGCTGGATC
>JBFWOB010000052.1:0-31569 GCA_050250755.1 Hyphomicrobiaceae bacterium | reverse complement strand
CCGGCGTGAAGATGGCTTACCTGCCATTGTGGGGTGGCGGCTCGCGCATGGTTACGCGAGCCATCTAGCCCTTTACCGCATCAGGTCTCGGCACCGCCGTTTACCTGGATCATCTGACCGTTGATGAAGCCACCTTCGTCGGATGCGAGGAGCGCAACCGCAGCGGCGACCTCGTCCGGCGTGCCGAGGCGGCCAAGCGGCACGCGCGCGGCCATCGGTGAAATATGCGCGGCCTGTTTCGCATCCTGAGCCTCGCCCATGATCGGGCCCGGCGAGACGATGTTCGATGTAATACCCTGCGGGCCGAACTCCTTGGCGAGCGCCTTGGTCAAACCCCAGGCGGCGTGCTTCGATGCCGATACGTGAGCCCGGCCGTTGTAGCCGTGGATCGAGTTCATGCCCGAGAAATTGATGATACGGCCCCAGCCTTTCTCGATCATGCCGGGCAGGCATCGGCGCGACAGCCAGTAGGCAGCGTCGAAATTGACGGCTATGGCATAGCGCCAGTCCTCCTCGGACATTTCGAGGAATTTGCCGTTTTTTCGTATCGCTGCGTTGTTCACCAGGATGTCGATGGTGCCGTACTTTGCAAGCGCCTCGTCGGCGATGCGTTGCGCATCCTGGCGAAGGCCTACATCGCCCATCACCACCAGGGCATCGACGCCGAGCTTCCGCGCGTCGGCCGCCGTTCGCTCGGCGGCTTCACGGTCCTTCGCGCCGTTGACGACGACGTTGCATCCGGCCTTCGCGAGATGCAGCACGCAGGCGCGGCCGATGTTCTTGTTAGAGCCGGTAACGAGCGCGGTGCGCTGCCCAGATGCCATGATCGATTAACTCCAAGTTCAGAACTGTCGCTTCCCCGATGCTAGAACGTGCCGCGCCTCAACCGCAATGCAGGACAAGCCGGCAGGCGCTGGGCTAAGCTCACAGGCATTGGATGCTGCGGCCGATGCTCAAAGGATGCCCGCGATATGTCTACTGCCAAACCCGATACCACGCGCGGACACTGCATGTGTGGCGCCATCGAGTACGAATTCTCCGGGCCTCCGAAGTGGGTGATGTACTGCCATTGCGAGAGCTGCCGACGGGCCGTCTCGTCACCCGTCGCGACCTATGTCGGCGTCAACATCGACCAGTTCCACTATCTGAAGGGTACGCCCGCCGTTTACGAATCGTCACCTGGCGTGAAGCGCTATTTCTGCCCGACTTGCGGGGCGCCGATGGCCTATGCGGGCTCGCGTTGGCCGAAAGAGGTGCACCTTTTCATGGGGACGCTCGACGAGCCCGGAAAATTCATGCCAACGGGTCACGCGCATATCGAGGAGCGAGTGTCCTGGTTCGAGGTTCAGGATGATCTGCCACGGTTCAAGGAAACCGCAGGGCGCGGCGCCAAGCCCGTGCATGCCGGGCCGGGGAAGCGTTGATCCGCAACGCCTGACTTGGGATTTTCCCAATTTTCATGTGGGCAAGCAAGGCGCGGTGGGATGCCGTGCGGCTGAGGTTCCGCTAAAAGCGGAGCATGAGCAACACGATCATCTCGCCTGATCGTACCGTCACGATCGGCAATGTCACGTTCGCACAGGACCGCCCCATCGCGGTCTTTGCCGGCCCCTGTCAAATGGAGAGCCGCGCACACGCGCTGGAGACGGCGGCTGCTTTGAAAGAGATTGCCGCGCGCCTCGGCCTCGGCCTCGTCTACAAGACGAGCTACGATAAGGCGAACCGCACCTCGCTGTCGGGCAAGCGCGGCGTGGGTCTGGACAGCGCCCTTGCGGTGTTCGCAGAGATCCGCGAAAGCCTTGGCCTGCCGGTTGTGACCGACGTGCATGAGACGTGGCAATGTGCGCCCGTGGCCGAAGTCGTGGACGTGCTCCAGATCCCAGCGTTCCTGTGCCGCCAGACGGATTTGCTTGTCGCCGCCGCCAGGACTGGCAAGGCCGTGAAGATCAAGAAGGGCCAGTTTCTCGCACCGTGGGACATGAAGAACGTTGTCGCCAAGGTGACGGATTCGGGCAATTCGCGGGTCCTCGTCACCGAGCGGGGCGCGTCTTTTGGCTACAACACGTTGGTCGTCGATATGCGGTCGCTGCCAATTCTGGCCGAGACTGGCGCGCCTGTGATTTTCGATGCGACGCATGCCGTGCAGCAACCCGGTGGGCAGGGCACCGCATCGGGCGGCGATCGCCGCTATGTGCCGGTTCTGGCGCGTGCGGCCGTGGCGGTCGGCATCGCGGGCCTCTTCATCGAGACGCACCCCGATCCAGACAATGCTCCCTCTGACGGTCCGAACATGGTGCCGCTGAAGGACTTCGAAGGATTGATGCGCGACCTCATGGCGCTGGATGCCTTGGTCAAAGGGCAAGCGCGCGGTTAGCGATTGAAGGTAGTCTCGCAACCGGTCGAAGACGCCGATGCGTGCGCGCCGGGTTCAATCGGGCGCGCACTCGCCGGCCACGAATGATTGTGAGAGCCGCAAGATGATGTCGGTCGCTTTGATGCTCGCTGGCCTGATGGGAGCGGCGAGCGTGGTGCTTGCGGCTGTTGCAGCACATGGCGCCCCTGGTACCGGGCTCGACGGCGGATCGCACATGCTGCTGTTTCACGCGCTTGCCGTTCTCGCTACGGGGTCTCTCATGGAGTCCACCCGCCTATGGCAGGTTGCGGCCGGTCTCGCCATCGTCGGCTGGCTCGTCGGCGCCACGCTGTTCTCGGGCGATATCGCGATGCGGGCATTTATCGGCCATCGGCTGTTCCCCATGGCGGCACCGACAGGCGGAACAATTCTCATCATTTCGTGGCTCGTATTCGCCGTGGCCGCCGCCGTGGGCCGACGGTCATAGCTCGAGCAGGGTTGGCCTACAGGGCCGAGAGGATCGCGCCGAGTCCAGCGGCCAGCAGCAGCGCCGTCATGATCGGTGCGTAGTGCCTGTCCTGCAGCCACCGTGAGCCAAGCAGCCCCCCGACCGTCCCCAGCAACACCGGGAGGGCGAGCCAGCCGACGATTGATCCCGCGGCCGCATCAAGCTCTCCCGAGGCCAGATGCACCGCCAGTACCGCGACGTAGCAGGCGGCGAAAAAGCCGATCGAGAGCGCGCGAGCACTCGCGGCAGGTAGTGGATCGCGCAACAGGTTCACCATCAGAGGCGGTCCCGGCATGACGAGCACGGCGGTCAACACGCCGGAAAAGCCGCCGGTCACAACGCGCGTGATGGCGGTGCCGCGCCGTGGCTCCGCCTTGATTAGAGATGCAGTCACCCGCGAGGATCGGAACTGCCGCCACGCCAGCAGAGCCGTTACGAGAAGAATGACAAGGCCAACGCCGAGCTTGAGTTGGCGCACGTCCAGCATGCGAAAGAGCAGCAGGCCGGCGGGACACCCGAAGAGGGCACCGATTGCAAGACGGTTGAATTCCGGCCAGGGGATGCCACTCCAAATCTTGGGCACCAGGATCAAGCACTGCACCACGTGAAGCGCGACGAGGATCGGTACCGTTGCCGTCGATTGCAGCACGGCGAGAAAGACGGGCGCTGCAAGTATTGCAAAGCCGAATCCCGTCGCAGCCTGTACGGCGGAGCCAATCGTGACTGCAAGGGCGAGCGTTGATAGCGCCGCGAAAGACAGGTCCACGCTTGCCCCTAACGGGCCAGGAAAATAACAGCGACGCCGGCCGCGATCAGCGCAAAGCCGACAGCATGTGGCCAGCCGAGCGGATCTTTCAGCACGAATGTCGAAAAGCCGGCGAAGACAACCAGGGTGATGACCTCCTGCATGGTCTTGAGCTGTGGTGCCGTGTAGACGGCATAGCCGAAGCGATTGGCGGGTACGGCAAGGCAATATTCGATGAGCGCAATGCCCCACGAGGCAAGAATGACCACGGTCAGAGGATACTCCCTGAAGCGCAGGTGACCATACCAGGCGATCGTCATGAAGATATTCGATGCCGTGAGCAGGAGGATCGGCAATACGTAGGCGAAGATACCTGTTGGCTGCATCGAATCCCTCGTGAGCGGAATGGTGTGAATTGCGCCGGATGCTGATACGCCAAACGCACGATTTGGTCGCCCGGTTTTGAAACCGCAACGCGCGCCGCATTCGAACGCTCGTCTCCGGCAAGAGACTGACGCGAATGCACGCCCGGCACCTCCGTGATTGCGGATCTATCAGCGACCGGCTATTCGGCGGTCCCATGCGCCGCCTCCACGCCGATGCCCTGCTCCTGACAGCCGCCGCGATCTGGGGCTTTGCATTCTTGTTCCAGAAATCGGCGATGGAGCACGTCGGACCTATCCAGTTCGTCGCTGCGCGCGCCCTCGTTGCGAGCCTTGCTCTTTCGCCGCTTGCCTTTCGGGAGATGCGGGGTGGCGGCGTTGCATGGGGAGATGTCTGGCGCGCGTCGGTTCCGGCCGGAATGGCGTTTTTCACAGGCGCCGCTCTTCAGCAATGGGGACTGGTTACGGCGACTGCCACCAATACCGGATTTCTGACCGCGCTCTACGTCGTCTCGACGCCGTTTATTGCGTGGGCGCTGCTCGGTCGGCGTCCGCCATCGATCATCTGGGCCGCGGTGGCATTGTCGTTCGCCGGCACGTGGTTTCTCGGTGGAGGCACGCTTACAGCATTTGGTGCTGGTGACGGGCTCGTTGCCATTTCGGCCGCGTTCTGGGCGCTGCACGTAGTCCTCGTCGGCCGCGCCGGAAGTCTCGCGCGTCCGGTCGCGTTCACCACGCTGCAGTTCGTCGTCGTGGCCGTGTTGGGACTATGCCTTGCGCCGTTGATCGAGGTGATCTCGATTGCCGGGATCTCGGGAGCATGGGTCGAGATTGCTTATGTTGGCCTGCTTTCGAGTGCACTCACATTCACGCTCTTTTCGATCGCGCTCCGTTACACCGGACCGAGCGAGGCGACGATTATCGTCTCGACCGAGACGTTGTTCGCAGCTTTCGGTGCCTGGTGGCTGATAGGTGAACGGCTGCCGGTCATCGGCTGGGCGGGAGCGGGGCTTATCCTTGTCGCGACATTGCTCGTGCAGATCGCCCCCCGGCGAAAGTCTCCGTCGGAAGTCGGAAGCACAGAGCGGCAGACCGAATAGTATCGTCCGCCTGCTTGAGACGGGTCGGATGCTCGTACTGCAGTCAGCAGACCAACGTCAGGCCGGTCGCGGAGTAATCGGCGGCTCGACGTCGGACGGAATCGGACATTGATACGGTTTGCCACCGGTCCGCTTCATGTGATCCGCCTTGGCCGCCGCGACCAGGTCCGTGTTGCGCAGAGCTTCCATTGCCGTGCCGGCCATAACCTTAGCGGCGTAAACCATGCCCTTGTGTGCGGCGGGAACGATGCCTTGCGCCGTGATTTGCCAGGAATGGCCCGGCGTGCCGATGGCATGAGTGGCAATGCGCGCTTGCACGGTCGGCACCTTCCAGGAGACGTCGCCGACGTCGGTCGAGCCAATCATTGTTTCTCCGCGCTGGCCGATAGGCAGAACGTAGTCGCACAGTGGCTCAGGCCGCGGCTCGACCCCGACCTTGCGATAAGCTGATGCGATGTCCTCTGGCCCAAGGGTCGCCTGGATTTTGGAGGCGAACTCGTGGTCGGCCTTGTCGAAACCGGGACCGCCGAGGCGATCGAAGACACGCTGCATTGCGTTGGCCAGAGGCGTATTGTAGAGCAGGTTCGAGACGGCGCTCACGACCTGCGTTTCCACCGTCGTCTCCGTCATCATGGCGGCGCCATCGGCAACCCGTCTCACGCGCGGCACCAGCGCATTGAGCGCGGCGAGGTCGCGGGACCGAATAGCGTAGCGGACCTTGGCCTTGGCCTGCACCACGTTCGGCGCAACACCGCCCGTCTCCAAGATGGAGTGATGGATGCGGCTGTCCTGCGGAATGTGCTCGCGCAGGTACTGCACGCCAACGCTCATCAACTCGGCAGCATCGAGCGCGGATCGACCCAGATGCGGCGAAGCGGACGCGTGCGAGGCACGGCCATGGAAGGTGAAATCGATACGCATGTTGGCGAGGCTTTCAGCCTCGTCGACACGATTGAAGGCCGCAGGGTGCCACGAGATGGCGATGTCCACATCGTCGAAAGCGCCGGCGCGTACCATGAAGCCTTTGGCGGCACCGCCTTCTTCGGCCGGACAGCCATAGTAGCGCACGCGTCCCTTGATGCCCTGCTCGGCCAGTAGGTCCTTCACCGCCGTTGCCGCCAACAGCGCGGCGGAACCAAGCATATTGTGTCCGCAGCCGTGACCGTGTCCACCCGCGACCAGTGGCTTCGGCTCTGCGATCCCACCCACCTGCGACAGGCCAGGCAGCGCATCGTACTCGCCCAGGATTGCGATGACCGGTCCGTCCTCGCCAGCTTCGCCCATCACGGCCGTCGGGATGCCGGCCAGATCCTGGGTTACGCGAAAGCCCTCGGCCTCCAGCATGGCGATATGTTCGGCCACCGACTTGTGCTCGGTATAGGCGATCTCAGGCATCGCCCACACGCGATCTGACAGTCCCTGAAACGGCTCACGCTTAGCATCGACAAGCGACCAGATGCGGTCGGTGTTCGGGGTGTTGGACATGGGCGTGGGTCTCGACTGTTGGGCGGATGGGTTTCTGTTAGCCAATATAGGGGGGCGCAATCGGCCCGTTTGTCCGGGCTGTTCAGATCTGCGTGAGCAGGCTGCCGACGTCGAATTCCAGCCCGGGTGGATCGAGGCGCAGCACGCCCGATGTCTGCGGCTGCTTTCCGGGGAGCAGCGCGCTTCCCTCGCGCCGATAGCAAAGCACCTCGCGCGTTTCGGGATCGATAACCAAATAGTGCTCGATCGTTAGCACTTGCGCGTAACCGACCGCTTTGATCTTGAGGTCTTTGCTTCGCGTCGAAGGTGACAGAACCTCAATGACGATGATCGGCTGGGGCGCATAACGGTCGGTTTCGCCGATCAAACCCTTAGGGAAGATCACCGCCTCCGGCTGGTAACTTTCCCGGGGGCCAATACGAACGCCGAGACCGTCGAGACCGATCTCAACGGAAATGGCGGCGCGCTCAATCGCATCACGAATGGCGATTGTAAGCGACAGCTTCGCTCGCGCGTGCCGCCACGTCTCGTGCTCCTGCATTTCCGGGACCCCGTCGAACAGCTCCCATTTTGGCTCGTCGTACGGTAAATCCGCGACGCGCGCCTCCGTCCACTCGAGGAACTGCTCGCAGGTCATGCGATATGTCAGGAGCGGTGTGTTCATTCTTGAAGTCTATCAGCTCCAATACGTTGTCGTCACTTCATCACCGGAATCGAGAACTCCGCGCCTTCCTTCACGCCGGACGGCCAGCGCGAGGTGACCGTTTTCGTGCGCGTGTAAAAGCGCACCGAGTCCGGCCCGTGCTGGTTGAGATCGCCGAACACTGAGCGCTTCCAGCCGCCGAACGTGTAGTAGGCAAGCGGTACCGGGATCGGCACGTTGACGCCCACCATGCCGATGTTGATCTTGGCGCAGAAATCGCGAGCCGTGTCGCCGTCGCGGGTGAAGATGGCGACGCCGTTGCCGTACTCGTGCTTGAGCGGCAGTTCGAGCGCCTCGGCATAGTCCCTGGCGCGAACGACGGAGAGCACGGGGCCGAAAATCTCCTCCTTGTAGATCTTCATATCGGGTGTCACCTCGTCGAAGAGGCAACCACCCATATAGAAGCCGTTCTCGTAGCCCTGCATCTTGAAGTTGCGGCCGTCCACCTTCAGCTTGGCACCTTCTGCAATGCCCGTATCGACGTAGGCCTTGACCTTGTCGAGGTGGGCTTGCGTAACCAGCGGTCCCATGTCGGCATCCTGACTGGTCGATGGCCCAATCTTCAGACCCTCGATACGCGGGATGAGCTTCTCGACCAGTGCGTTCGCGGTCTTCTCGCCGACGGGAACAGCAACCGAGACCGCCATGCAGCGCTCGCCGGCCGAGCCATAGCCGGCACCGATCAGTGCGTCGGCGGCTTGATCGAGATCGGCGTCGGGCATCACGATCATGTGGTTCTTGGCGCCGCCGAAGCAGGCGACGCGCTTGCCGCTCTCCGCCGCGCGAGCGTAGACGTAGGCGGCAATCGGTGTGGAGCCGACGAAGCCCACGGCTTGAATGTCTTCATCGTCGAGAATGGCGTCCACCGTCTCCTTGTCGCCGTTCACGACATTGAGAATGCCCGGGGGCAAGCCTGCCTCGATCATCAGTTCGGCGAGCATCAGCGGGACGCTCGGATCACGCTCGGACGGCTTCAGAATGAAGGCATTGCCGCAGGCGATCGCGGGCGCAAACTTCCACATCGGGATCATGGCGGGGAAATTGAAGGGCGTGATGCCCGCCACAACGCCGAGGGGTTGACGCATCGAGTAGACGTCGATGCCCGGTCCTGCACCTTCGGTGTATTCGCCTTTCAGCAAATGCGGGACGCCCGTCGCGAATTCCGCCACCTCCAGGCCGCGCTGGACGTCGCCCTTGGCGTCCGGGATGACTTTGCCATGCTCGCGGGCAAGAGCGTCAGCGAGCTTGTCCATGTCGCGATTCAGAAGCTCGACGAACTTGGCCATGACGCGTGCGCGGCGCTGCGGATTGACGGCCGCCCATCCAGGCTGTGCGGCCTTGGCATTCTCGACCGCGCCGCGGACCTCGGCTTTCGAGGCCAGCGGAACACGGCCGGCGATTTCGCCTGTCATCGGCCAGAAGACGTCGGCGAAGCGGCCGGACGTGCCTTTAACCCGCTTGCCGCCGATGAAATGACTGAGCTCTGTTGCCATGTCCGCCCTCGATTGCCAGATGCAGGAATTCGGCAACATCCTACGAGGCCAACGGGCCTGAATCCAGTTGCGCAATGTGCATGGAGGCAGCGTCGCGACACATGAGCGACGCGGGTGGCGTGGTCCTTGCTTAACGGGTGGGATGCTCCGGAGGCCCGCCAGAATGTTCGATTTTATGTCACGCCGATCGCTTTTGGCCGCCATTGCGCCTGTGGCATTTGCAACGAGCGTCAACGCGGCTCCACGGGGCCAAGTCGCCAAGAGAAGCCCCGGGAGTAGCGGCACTGTGGCGGGGTATGAGCTTGGCCTCATTGCCGATTCCATGGCGGATCAATCGAGCGTCTTGCAGGCGGCGATCGACCAATCGGCCTTGAAAGGGGTGATGCTGCAACTTCCACCGGGCCGCATCCGCGTTGCGCGCATCGCGCTGCGCGAGGGCAGTCGCGTCGTCGGCAGCCCGAGGACTGTCCTCCAAGGCGCCGAAGATGGACCTCTACTTATCGGCGAGTACGCGCATGGCGTTCGCCTCGAACGATTGCGGATCGAGGGAACTGGTGCGGAACAGCAGGGGGCCTCACGGGCGCTGATTGAAATCCGCGCCTCGATGGACATTGCATTGGATGATTTGACGATCAATCGCGCAGGTCGCAACGGCCTTTATCTCGAAGGTTGCTCGGGGCGCGTCCGGGCATGTCGGATCGCGAAAATTGGCGCCGCGGCGCTCTGGGCCGTGGATTCGCTTGGGCTCGAGATCGTAGACAACGTCATTGAAGACTGCGCCGACAACGGCATTCTGGTCTGGCGTTCCGCCGCGGGCGACGACGGGGCTCTTGTGGCGCAGAACCGTATCGCGCGCATCGGCGCGGCCTCGGGTGGATCGGGCCAGAACGGTAATGGCGTGAATGTCTTCAGGGCCGGGCGCGTGCGTGTCAGCGGCAACCACATCTCGGACTGCGCCTACTCGGCCGTCCGCGGCAATGCCGCATCGGACATCCAGATTCTCGGCAACAACGTTGCCCGGATCGGTGAGGTGGCCCTTTATGCAGAGTTCGGCTTCGAGGGCGCCCTGATCGCTCAGAACGTGGTCGACGACGCGGCGGCAGGCATCTCGGTGACGAATTTCAACGAGGGCGGCCGGCTGGCAGTGATCCATGGCAATCTCGTGCGCAATCTTCGGCGTCGCGAAGCTGAACCGGTCGACAAGCGCGGAGAAGGCATCTCGGTCGAGGCGGATGCGGCGGTCACGGGCAACACGATCGAAGGTGCACCGGCGGCCGGTATCATGATCGGCTGGGGACGGCATATGCGGAATGTGAATGCGACCGGCAACGTGATCCGCAAGGCCCGCGTCGGCGTCATGATCACAAACGATGTCGATGCCGGAAACTGCCTTGTCGCCCAGAACCTGATATCGGATGCCAGCGACGGTGCGATCCGGCTGATGGACCACGGGCGGCCGATGGGCGACGACCTTGTGGTGACGCCACCACGTTCGTCCCGCATCATCATCAGCGGCAACATGATCACCGGTAGCGGCGCGTGATGCGCTATCGTGTGCTTCCACGCCGATTGGGAATGAGGGAGCGCGGATCGCCATGCGTCTTAAATCCGAGCTCTGGGTCAGGGCCTATCTGCGCAGAGCGTCTATCGCGGGAGCGCCGGGCGTGGTTGTGCGCCGCGGCGACATTGACGCAGGGGTCATTCTGATCAAGATCGCGAGGCTCGATGGTCACTGCGATCTTTATAGCCCACAGCCAGCCGGTCTCGGGTCCGACGACGGCGAACGGAGATGGGTTTGCATCGCGGAGAAAGCGCCCGAGGGTGATGTCGACGCGCGGCTCGCCAGGGAAGCGCAGCTCGATCCCGATGCGTGGATCGTCGAGATTGAGGATCGCGCGGGTCACCATTATCTCGAAGGATGGCTGGCAAACGCATAATTCGTTGCCGGAGAGCCACGCCTTTTCGTTTGCTGCATTGCGTTAAGAGATCGTTAACGGGATCAGCCTCCAAATCATTGTATCGAGCCTCGAGTCGGAGCTGTCCAATTCTGTCCTGTGCCTCCGCTCCTCTATCGAGTGCGCCAAAGGGCAGGAGGGTCCCATGGCAACCATTCTCGAGTTTCGTGCGTCGGATGAAAGATTTCTGCGCCCGCGCCATCACAAGAGCGGATCGGCGGAGATCGTCATTTTTCCGGGCATCCGATACGAGCGCTGGCGTGAGCGCGAGGCGGTGTCTGAGGTTCGCAAATCTGTGCCGATCAGGGATGTCCTGAAACTCGTCGAATGACCGGCGCTCGAGCCAACGCGATATGCTGCTCGCTCCGGCGAGGTCGTCCTCCCCATCAGAGGACGTCGGTGCAACTCAGGTCGAGCTTTGCCAGGCCGGCTTCCAGATGCTCGCTCAATAACGGCGTGCCGAGCAAATAGCGAGCCGTGCTTTCGGTGCCGGCGCGCTGGGCTTCCGCCCGCAGCGTCTCCCATTCCTCTACAGAGCTGTCGTCACGACCGAGCCACATGAGGGTGACGAGGTCGATGCGTTCGTCGTCCGTCATGCCTTCGATAAAGCCGACCAGTTCGTCGAAAATCGCATCCCCCGGGAGGTCTTCGAGCACATCCCGCATGCCATCGTCCGTCGCATTCGAGCCGCTGTCGACGTCGGTTGCGACGTCCTTCACCTCGAACTCTCGCGCCTTGACGATCACAAAGCACACCTTGTCCAACGCAATCTCCAGGTCGGGTATATAAGCCATAAGATCATCTCCGTGCGCTGGATGCTGTGGTGCACACCTATCCGGGCAAGCGTCGAACAAACTCACAACGCCTTGTATCGAGCAAGGTTGCAAGCCATCCATAAAGGCCGATCCGGCAGCGCAAGATCGCGATCGAGGCGCGGTGGATAACGGCAGCGCTAGTCTCGCCGAACCGCGCAAGCGGCACGCTTCAACGCGGCCTCGATCTCACCTGCGAACGCGCGACCGCGCATTGGGGCGCGGATGACCGCGAAGCCTGTCTTCTGCGGCACCTCGATCTGTGACACCGAAGTCTGCGCCGTGCGCCCGCCGAGCGTGAGAAGGCTGAAGGAGCGTTCGCCTGGCGCCATCAACGTCAGGGTCAATTCGGTGGCGCGACCTTCCTGCCCGGGCAGTACGTAGAAATTGTCGCCCCACTCGCTGTAGAGGCCGAGCATCCATCCACTGTCAGGCAGGCTGACAGTGACGGCGACATCCCCGTCGCTCACATCGAACTGGCAGACCGCGAGGCGGACGTCTGGGCCGACATAAGGCAGCGGCTGCGTCACCGCGTCGATGGGTGGCAAGATGCGCATCCGATTGACGGGCAGCGACTGCGCCAGACGCTGGAAGGCGCTCGCCGTAGCGAACCGCGGCACCACCATGGTGGCGACGATATGAATGAGCCCGCCCGCCACAAGCGCCAGCAGGATGGTGTACCAACTCAGTCGTCTCATCCAGCCGGCACTCATCGGCACGTCACCCTGCGGATGGTCGGTGGCTGCCACGTGCTGGCGGGATCTCGGCCTTCGAGGGCGAGCAGCAGTGAAATGCGCCCGGCACCCGCGGTCGGGAGCCAATTTCCGGGACGGGCGCTTCTTGCGAGGGCGATCTGGAAACGTCCGCCGGCAGATCTCAACAGCGTCGCGCTGTTGAAGGCGTATCGATCGGCGGCATTCGGTATCAGTCGGCCGTTCTCATCGAAGACCGAAAGCGACCAGAACCGGGCGGGCGGCTCCGCTCCATCGAGGACGTACTCGCATGACGAGTGCAGGCGCTGGCCTTCGCCATCGGCAATCGCCTCGTACGTAAGCGCGAAGGCGGTGGATATCGGCAGCGTGCCGCGGCGTATGAAATGAGCCCGCGTGTAGGGATCGGCATCCGACCGCCCCGCTGCCGTCCAAGCCGTCCACGGACCGACGCGTTCGGTCGTCAGGTGGCTTCCGCGCTCGATCATGTACCAGGATGAGCCCAGGCCGCCGACGACGGCGATCATCAAAAACATCATGACGTTGGCGATCATCGATGTTTCCTCGCCGCGCTAGCGTGCCGCGCTGATCGATCCGGCGCCGATGCCGGCCGTCGCAGCGGGAGATGCGCTGAGTGTGGCGTCTCTTGTGGTATCCACCCCGTTCGGGAGGGCGCCCGTCCGGCGCCCAGGCAAGGCATCGCTGCGCTCGTCGACAGCGGGTTCGGGCAGGCCCCCGGCCGTGCGCATCGAGCGGGCGACTTTACGAAGCGCCTCCTTGAGTTTCTGGGACATCAGATGATCTCGCCCCCGCCCGCCGGCCGCGAGTTCCTGCGCGAGCTGCGGCTGGGTCCGCTTCAACTCCTCGATACGGGCACGCTCGGCGACCTGCGTCGGATGGAGAGGCAGACCGGGGATCTGCTTGATGTTCATGTTGGTGTGCGCAACCTGCATGAAGTTGTGCCATGCCGAGGCCGGGATGTTGCCGCCCGTGATGCGATCCATGGGTCTGAAGTCGTCGTTTCCAATCCAGACGCCCGCCACATAGTCGCCGGTGAAACCCATGAACCACGCGTCGCGATAGCTGGACGACGTGCCTGTCTTGCCCGCGACCTGCGTGAAATCGAGCTGGGCGCGTTTGCCGGTACCTTCGGTCACGACCATGTGCATCATCTGGTTCATGTATTCGGCGTGCTGGCGCTTGATCACCTGCGGCGCCGGCGCCTCGTCCTGCTCACGGGAATAGATGACCTCGCCGCGCGAATTCATGAGCTCCAGCACGGCGTATGGCTTCGTCAGTTTGCCGCCGTTGGCAAACGTGGCGTAAGCGCCGGTGTGCTCGAGCACCGTGACACCGCCATCGCCAAGCGCCATGGAGCACGTTTTCTTGACGCCCTCGACACCCAGCCGCTGCGTGAGCTTGATGACATTCTCGCGGCCGTACTTCAGCGAGAGGTCGACGGCGGTCGTGTTGAGAGATTTGGCGAATGCGACGCCCATCGGCAGGCCGCCACGACCGCCCGTACTGCCGTCGTAATTCTTGGGCGACCAGTTTCCGCAACTTACGGCACGGTCATAGACCGTCGAGTTCGGCGTCAGGCCATGCTCGACGGCATTCGCATAGACATAAAGCTTGAATGACGAACCGGGCTGACGCCGGGCATGCGTGGCACGATTGAACTGGCTCTCGCCGTAGTCCATGCCGCCAACAAGCGCGCGAACAGCGCCATCCGGCTCCATGGCGACCAGGGCCCCGGATTTGGCCCGCTTCGACCGACCTTCCTGGCGAATGGTGGAAATGAGAGCCTGCTCAGCCGCTTGCTGCAAGCGCAGGTCAACGGTGACGCGTGCGGTCAGAACGTAGTAGCCACGTCCCTCGGCGATGCGCTGTACTTCCTCGAATGCCCAGTCGAGAAACCAGTCAGGACTGTTGGCGAGGCGGCTCTCGATTGGTTGGGCCGGATGGAGCCGCGCGCTTTGTACTTGCCCTGCCGTCATGAAGCCGGCTTCGACGAGGTTAGAGAGGACCTCGTTGGCGCGGGCACGGGCAGCCGGCAGATCGATATGCGGCCCGTACTTGGTTGGGGCCTTGAACAGTCCCGCCATCATGGCCGCCTCGGCCAGCGTCACGTCGCGTACGGACTTGCCGAAGTAAAGCTGGGCCGCGGCCTCGACGCCGAAGGCACCGCCACCCATGTAGGCGCGGTCGAAATAGAGTTTCAGGATCTGGCGCTTGGTAAAGTGCGCCTCGAGCCAGAACGAGAGAAACAGCTCCTTGATCTTGCGGCTCAGCGAGCGTTCGGACGACAGGAACAAGTTCTTGGCAAGCTGCTGGGTCAGGGTCGATCCGCCCTGAACGGTTTCGCCGGCACTGAGGTTTGTGGCGAGCGCGCGGATGGTGCCAAGAACGTCGATGCCGAAGTGCTCGAAAAAGCGGCGATCTTCGGTTGCGAGCGTAGCCTTGATGAGATGGTCCGGAATATCACTCAACGGCACCGCATCGTTGTGGAGAATGCCGCGCTGGCCGATCTCCTTGCCGTTCTGGTCAACGAATTTGACGCTGTATTTGCCTGTCCCAAGAATCTTCGACTCGTCCATCTCGGGGAAGGCGGGGAGTGCGAGAATATACATCAGCGCAAAGCCGCCGGCCGCGAGTGTCAACCCCTCCGACAGGGCCTCGTTGAGCAACCGCCTCCAACCCGTGAGGCGGAAGCGCGCGAAGAAGCTCGAGCTGGCATTCCAGCGGTCCTGAATGCCGTGCCAGAGACCGGCCAGTGTCGAATCGAGCCAGGAATCAATGATTCCCAGCCGGCGCCAAAGCCGTCCGCGCGTGTTCTGCTTGAAGAACCAATCGCTCAAAGGCTATGTCCCACGTGTGCCTGCCCCCCGGCGGCTTCTGCGATAGCGGACAAGGGCCAACTGGCGTCCGACCCGATACGCCGCCGTGGCCCCAGCATGCCCACAAAGCGCGGCTCGACGATGAGTCGGAGCACGTCGGGCCATTACTAGCTGCATCGCAGGCCGAGCGCGAGAGGTCACTTTGCACGACGTCGAGGACAAATTCTGGCGCGACCGCCGTCTCGAGGATTTCAGCGAGACGGAATGGGAGGCGCTGTGCGACGGCTGCGGCCGCTGTTGCCTCAACAAGCTCGAGGATGAGGACACTGGCGACATTCTACTGACGCGGCTCGCGTGCCGCCTGCTCGATATCGGATCGTGCCAGTGCCAGGATTATGCCAATCGCAAGGATAAGGTGCCGGAATGCGTCAAGATCGACGTGGAGACCGTGCGGTCCGTCACATGGCTGCCGCCAACGTGCGCGTATCGATTGGTCGGTGAGGGGCGCGATCTCTACTGGTGGCACCCACTCGTCTCCGGCACCCAACAGACCGTGCACGACGCGGGCATCTCGGTTCGGCATTTCGCGCGGAGCGAAAAAGGCATCAAGCTCGAGAATTACTGGAAATATATCATCGACGACTATGGCTGAGGCCGGCTCGAGGTTGGTTCGGGTCAGTTTCCACCCCGCACCGCGATGACGGCCGCTGCGACCATCAGAATGCAGGCGGCTCCCAAGGCGATGCTCGCTTGCGCTAGGCCGAGCAGCACCAACAAGACTGTGGATATGATGGGTGAGGCGTAAGCCAGAACCCCAAGCGTGGCGATGCGGCCTCGCTTCATGCCGATGTCCCAGAGCAAGAATGCAGCTCCGACCGGTCCAAGGCCCAATAGGAGCAATGCGATCCACGAAGTTGCGGAGGGCACGGGAGTCCAGCGCTCGAAAGTCAGGTTGGCCGCCAGCGCAAGCGCGGAGGTTGCCAAACATGGCAGCGCAAGGCTTTCGCTCGGAATGGCGGCGACGAGCCGAGACATCACCGAATAGCTCGCCCAGACAAACGCGCAAGCAAAGGCCAACCCCAGGCCTAGAAAACGCGCCGGAAAGTCGCCCGACGCTGCGCTGCTATCCCGGACGAGGAGTGCCGCCGCGGCCAGCCCGAGCACCGCCGCCAGGACATGGCGCCCGCGTAGCCGATGGCCGGGAAGTAGGCCCGACATCAAGACGGTGAGCAGGGCCCATAGCGAGGCAATCAGATTTGCTTCGGCAGCCGGCGCCAGCCTGAGCGCCGCGAAGTAGAGGGCGTGGTAGGCAAACAGTCCATAGAGCGCGAGCGCGAACGCCCTCGGGTGAGGTGACAGCGCCTGCCAGCGGCCACGAATCACGGCAAAAGCCAAGAGCAACGCGCCGCCGATGGCGAACGTGATGGCGGTCGTTTGGAAAGGCGGGATCGTCGGGCCCTTCAGTGCGGTCAGAGTGGCCAGCGTACTCCATAGCAGGATTGCGCCGAAGCCGAGCAGGGTGGCGAGCCCTTGCCCGCCGTCGGATGGCGCGGGGCCGACGAGAGGGGAAGAACGTGCGCTTTCCGCCTGCTGGTCGACGTCCCCGATACGATCCACGCGTGCCTCGCCTGAAAATTGTGCGTCGTAGAAACCACAGCAGGGGATTTGCCGGCAAGACGAAGTGTACGCAGACGCGGCGCTTTGCTAACTTGGTCATCGGGAGGGTCGCGGTGCGCCGCTGAGACGGACGATCGCGAGCCGCAATTCGTGCCGACAATGGCGCAGGCGGGGTAATGGAATATTTCGTTCAACAACTCATCAATGGAATCACACTCGGCTCAATTTATGGCCTCATCGCCATCGGATACACGATGGTTTACGGTATCATTGGCATGATCAACTTCGCCCACGGCGATGTCTTCATGGTCGGTTCTTTCATTGCGCTCCTGCTCTTTCTGCTAATCGGCCTCACCGCCGCGACACCGCTCATCATCATCGTGCTGGCAATCATCGGCGTGCTGCTTCTCGCCATGGCACTGACGGCAGTCTGGGGCTGGACCGTCGAACGGCTGGCGTATCGGCCTTTGCGCGGATCGTTCCGGCTGGCGCCGCTAATCACGGCGATCGGCATGTCGATCGTATTGTCGAACATGGTGCAGATCTCGCAGGGCGCGCGGGTCAAAAACCTCCCACCGGATATCAAGGATCGGCTTTCGGGCGGGTTCAAGGTGATGGAGTCCGACGGGTTCGCAGCGGTGGTATCGTATCGCCAGCTCATCATTGTCTGCATCACGCTGGCCTTGATGGCGCTCTTTACGTGGATCATCACCTCGACGCCGCTCGGGCGCGCACAGCGGGCATGCGAGCAAGATCGCACGATGGCGGCGCTGACGGGCGTTGATGTCGACCGAACAATCTCGCTGACGTTCGTCATCGGAGCGGCACTCGCCGCCGTCGCGGGCGTGATGTTCCTCGTCTACTATGGTGCGATCGATTTCTACATTGGGTTCGTCGCCGGTATCAAAGCCTTCACGGCCGCAGTACTCGGCGGCATCGGATCTTTGCCCGGCGCCATGCTGGGCGGATTGCTGATTGGGCTCATCGAGGTGTTCTGGTCCGGCTACGTTGGTTCCGAATACAAAGACGTTGCAGCGTTCTCGATCCTCGCCATCGTGCTGATTTTCCGACCTGAGGGGCTCCTTGGTCGCCCCGAGATCGAGAAGGTTTGAGTCGATGGCCGTCACCGCTGCGAGATCCGAGCCCGCCGTTGCGGAGGCCAACTCCGGGTTCGGCGCGGCCTTCGCCGACGCTGCCATCGCGGCCGTCCTCGCCTTTTTTCTCGCAATGCCGATCTTGGCCTATCGGTCGGTAGAGCATGCCAACTCTCTGGAGGTCGTCTCGCGGTGGCCGCAGGTGCTGGCCGGCGTGGCGGCGGTGTTCATTGGGCGGCTCGCTCTCAATCTGCTCTGGCCGCATCTCGGTAGCGTGCGCGATGGCTTCAGCCGGCTGATGACGGCACTCGGCCGGATATTTACAAAGCTCGGTGGCTGGCGCACGGTGCTTGGCGTGTTGTTCGTCGCAGCAGTCGTCGCCAGCGCGACTGGCAAGCTCGCCGACAAACGGTGGCTCGATCTGCTGGTGATCGTCCCGCTGGCAATCGGTGCCTGGAGGCGCTCGCCAATCTGGCTTCTGCTCGCGTTCGCCCTGTTCTTCCCCTTCGCGCCGGGAGCAACACGCTACTATGTCGAGAACTTCGGCATCCTCGTGCTGATCTATGTGATGCTCGGGTGGGGACTTAACGTCGTCGTCGGACTCGCCGGATTGCTCGATCTTGGATATGTCGCCTTCTATGCAGTCGGCGCCTACGCTTATGCCTTGCTGGCTCAGAACTTCGGGCTTTCGTTCTGGATCTGTTTGCCCCTTGCGGGGTTACTCGCCGCCTTCTGGGGTGTGCTGCTCGGCTTTCCCGTACTTCGGCTCAGAGGCGATTATCTCGCCATCGTCACGCTGGCATTCGGCGAGATCATTCGGATTGTCCTGATCAACTGGCAGAGCCTGACGGGCGGCCCGAACGGCCTCTCCGGCATTCCGAGGCCGACGTTCTTCGGTCTCGAGTTCAAGGCGAGCGGCGGATTTGCAGATTATTTCGGACTGCAGCACACCTCGCTCCACCGCATCATTTTCCTCTACTACATCATTCTCGCGCTGGCCCTCATCACCAACTGGGTAACGGTGCGGTTGCGTCGCCTGCCAGTCGGGCGGGCGTGGGAAGCATTGCGCGAGGACGAGATCGCTTGCCGCTCGCTCGGGATCAATGTCACTAACACGAAGCTCACGGCCTTCGCGATCGGCGCCATGTTCGGCGGCTTCGCCGGCGCGTTCTTCGCCACCAAGCAAGGGTTTATCTCGCCGGAATCGTTCACCTTCTGGGAATCGGCGATCATCCTCGCCATCGTCGTTCTCGGCGGCATGGGAAGCCAGATCGGCGTGGCGGTTGCGGCGCTGGTCCTGGTCGGCGGCACGGAGCTTTTCCGAGAGCTCGAGATCTACCGGATGCTGGTTTTCGGAGCGGCCATGGTTGCCGTGATGGTTTGGCGTCCACGCGGGGTCGTGTCGAGCCGCGTTCCGACGATTGCGCTGGGTGAGAGAAGACCAATCGGCCTGGATCTCGTAAAGGAGGGCCACGGATGATGACCGTGAGCCCGGGCCCCGTTCTGGAGGTTGACGCGATCGGCATGCGCTTCGGCGGCCTCGTGGCTGTGGATTCGCTGAGCTTTGCGGCCGAGCGTGGTCACATCACGGCGCTGATCGGACCCAACGGCGCCGGCAAGACCACCGTATTCAACTGCATCACTGGTTTTTACAGGCCAACTTCCGGCCAGATTCGCGCTGGACACGCCGACGGTCGCATCTTCCCACTCCATACGATGCCCGGGCATCGCATCTGCGAGGAAGCGAAAGTCGCTCGGACGTTCCAGAACATCCGGCTTTTCCCAGGTATGAGCCTGCTCGAGAACTTGCTGGTGGCACAGCATAACAGGCTGATGCGGGCGTCGGGCTACACCATCGGCGGGCTGTTCAGACTGCCGAGCTTCTCGAGAGCCGAGGCCGAGGCCGTCGAACTTGCGAAGCATTGGCTCGAGCGCGTGGGGCTCCTGCACCGCGCAGACCACGCGGCTGGCGACCTGCCTTATGGCGATCAGCGCCGGCTCGAAATCGCGCGGGCGATGTGTACGCGACCAGCGCTTCTTTGCCTTGACGAGCCGGCCGCCGGGCTCAATCCGCGCGAAAGCCGGGAGCTCAATCGGCTTCTCGTGTCCATGCGCGGCGAGGACGGCCTGTCGATCCTGCTGATCGAGCACGACATGGGCGTCGTCATGGAAATCTCGGACCGGATCGTGGTGCTCGATTACGGGAAGAAGATTGCGGAGGGCAGACCCGAGGAGATCCGCTCGAATGCCGCTGTGATCGCAGCCTATCTCGGCGTCGAGGACGAAGAGGTCGAGCGGGTCGAGAAGGAGATCGGAGCGTGAAGGATCCGATCCTCAAGGTGCGCGGCCTCGAGACGTTCTACGGCAACGTGCAGGCACTGCGAGGCGTCGATCTCGACATCACCGAGGGGGAAATCGTCACGATCATCGGGGCCAACGGCGCCGGTAAGACAACGCTGATGATGACCGTCTGCGGTACACCTCGGGCACGCGCCGGAAGCGTCATCTTCGAAGGCCGGGACATTACGCAGCTTCCGACGCACCGGATCATGCGGCTGCGGATCGCGCAATCGCCTGAAGGTCGGCGCATCTTCCCGCGCATGACTGTGCTCGAGAATCTCCAGATGGGAGCGCTGCTCAATCCTGAGGCCGAACAGACGTTCGATGCGGATTTGCGCAAGGCTTTCGACCTTTTCCCCATCCTCGAGAGGCGCCAGGATCAACGCGGCGGTACACTTTCGGGCGGAGAGCAACAGATGCTCTCGATCGCGCGCGCGCTGATGGGCCGGCCGAAGCTTCTGCTGCTGGACGAGCCCTCGCTCGGTCTCGCGCCAATGATCGTGCGTCAGATCTTCGACGTGATCCGCGACCTGAACCGTCAGCAGGGCCTCACCGTCTTTCTGGTCGAGCAAAATGCGTATCATGCGCTGCGCCTTGCGCATCGCGGCTATGTGATGGTCAACGGACAGATTACCCTCTCGGGGACGGGGGAGGAATTACTGGCGCGCGAAGAGATCAGGTCGGCCTATCTCGAAGGCGGGCGCCACTAGGGGCTGATGGGGCGGGTCGTGATACTGCCTTGAAGTCGGGCTGTCGGATGCGCGGTTGCGCACTTTCAAGCGCGAAATCTGTGCTATGTTTTTGTGGGCAGCGCGCGGCGGAAGCCGGGCGCCGTAACCGATCTGGGAGGTTCGAATTCATGAAGAGAATTCTCGCTGTCACGACTCTCACTGCCGGGCTTGCTGCCGGTTTGGCGCTACCGGCCATGGCGCAAGAGGTGAGCATCGCGACCGTAGGTCCGATGACCGGGCAGTATGCCAGCTTCGGTGCGCAGATGAAGGCTGGCGCCGAGATGGCGGTCGCCGACATCAACAAGGATGGCGGCATCACGATCGACGGCAAGAAAATGAAGTTGAAGCTGACGGTCGGCGATGATGCGTGCGATCCGAAGCAGGCCGTCGCGGTTGCCACCAAGCTCGCCGGTGAGAATGTGCGCCTAGTTGCCGGTCACTTCTGCTCGGGCTCGTCCATCCCGGCGTCCAAGGTTTATGCCGAGGAAGGCATCGTGCAGATTTCGCCGGCGTCCACCAATCCAAAGCTGACGGACGAGCGCGCCGGGCCGAGCATCTTCCGCGTCTGCGGCCGCGATGACCAGCAGGGCTCGGTTGCAGGCCAGTACCTTGCGACGAAGTTCAAGGACAAGAAGATTGCCATCGTCCACGATAAGTCGGCCTACGGCAAAGGTCTCGCCGATGAGACCCAGAAGGCGATGAACGCAGCCGGCAAGAAAGAAGTTCTCTATGAGGCCTACACAGCCGGCGAGAAGGACTACACCGCGCTCGTCACCAAGCTGAAGCAGGCCGCGGTCGATATTCTCTATGTCGGCGGCTACCATACCGAAGCTGGCTTGATTGCACGTCAGATGCGCGATCAGGGGATGAATACGATCCTCGTCTCCGGCGACGCTCTGGTTACGCAGGAGTATTGGCAGATCACGGGTAAGGCCGGCGAGGGAACGCTGATGACGTTCTCGCCGGACCCCCGGAAGAGCCCGGCAGCCTCGGGTGTGGTTGAGCGCTTCCGCGCTGCCAAGATCGAGCCGGAAGGCTATGTCCTTTACACCTATGCCGCGGTCCAGGCGTGGAAGCAGGCAGCGGAAAAGGCGAACTCCGTCGACACCAAGAAAGTGACCGACGAGCTTAGCAAAGGCGAGTTCACTACCGTTCTCGGTAAGTTCAAGTTCGACCAGAAAGGTGATCCGTCGCTGCCGCCCTACACGTTCTATGAGTGGAAGGACGGCAAGTACGCCCAGCTCTGATCTACGAAGCAGATATCGTGGGGCCCGTGCACGCGCGGGCCCCATTGTTTGTTGCCCTATGTATGGCATTGCCGCCAAGCATCACATCGCCAGGCCGGCGCCGTGACGCAGAATTGCGTCGATTGTCGGAAGGAAACGGCCCTCGGCGTCATGCACGATAAGGCTCGGTTTGATCGCGAGGGGTGCGCGGCTTCCCTTGATCGCCGTGATGATGACGCGCGTCGCCGCAGCCTCAAGACGCGGCTGGACCGGCAGAATGCGAATGCCGCCAAAACGACCGTCGAGAGACTTCAGCACTTCGGCCAGCGCGTCGGCCCTGTGGATCATCGTCAATGTAGCGTCGGCTACTGCTGCTGTTGCCAGGAAGGCGACCCAGCGATCGAGACTGCCTCCCGACATCTGATGCGCGGAGGCCTTGTTGCGGATCGCGGGTGGCGTTCCGGCTCCGACGGCGAAGTACGGCGGGTTGGTGACGACATGGTCAAACCTTGCCGGGGCTAATCCATCAGGGCGGCTCGGATCGTGAATGGCTTTGCCACCGGCCGATATGTCGGCCACAACAACTTCGACGCGGCCAGTCAGCTGGTTGCGCTCCACATTGCGTTGCGCGAGTTCCGCGAACTCAGGATCGATCTCCACGAGCGTTACCCGCACGCATGGGCAACGAGCGGCAATCGCGAGGCCGACGGCTCCCACGCCTGCGCCAGCATCGAGCACGCGACACGAACTGTCCGAAGGAATCGGCGTAGCTGCTGCCAGCAGGATCGCGTCGAGCCCGGAGCGAAATCCTTTTGCGGGCTGCAGTAGGTGAAGCTTGCCACCAAGAAACGCGTCGTCGGTCAAGTCGAACACTGTCATGGCGCGGTTGGCTATCGGGTTTCCCGGGCCAAGCGACCGCTCGCGTTCACGGGGGCATGCGAGGGGACGGCCGCATCGGGCAACTCGGCGCCGAGGCCCGCCTCGATGAGAAGCGTTCGTGCGGCATCGGCCGATGCGTCCGCGACCAATATGCGACGCGGAAAGATGGCGATGGAACCCTCGACAGCACTCGTATTGATGTCGGCCACGTGATAGTCGATCCGCTGTTCTCGCAACAGCGCCTCGACGAAGCTGACCAGAACGAGGTCGCTGGTACGCATCAGCTCGTGCATCGGGTCTCCTTCCACGTTCAACCAATTACCGCGACGGCAAAGTGGCTTGACCGGTCTTGGACGATCGGGAGTATAGACGCATAAGGAAGTAAACGGCGACAGAGGAACAGTAATTTGGGTGCGGTTGTGCAAATTGGCGATGCGCATGATGCCGGAGCGGGGCTCGAAGGCATGCTGGACCTCGTCGCCGAGGACATGGGCGCGGTCAATCGCATCATCCTTGATAGAGCGATTTCCGACGTCGATCTCATTCCAACGTTGGCGCATCATTTGATCGATTCGGGTGGCAAGCGGTTGAGACCGATGCTCACCATTGCGGCCGCCAAGCTGGTTGATGCCAAGGGCGACGGCCCCGTCCGCATGGCAGCGGCGGTGGAGTTCATGCACACGGCAACGCTGCTGCACGATGATGTGGTGGATGAGAGCGACGTCCGGCGCGGAAAGAAGTCGGCACGGATACTCTGGGGCAATCAGGCGAGCGTGCTCGTTGGTGATTTCCTTCTGGGGCAGGCGTTCCGCATGATGGTCGACGTGGGCTCGCTACCGGGGCTCAAGATCCTGTCGCATGCCGCTGCCGTGATTGCCGAAGGCGAGGTGATGCAGCTCGCTGCGGCCAAGAACATGGCGACAACAGAGGACGAATATCTCGCGATCATCAATGCCAAGACAGCAGCACTCTTCTCTGCGGCGGCAGAAGTAAGTCCCGCACTTGCCGGGCGTCCGGTGGAGGAGCAGGCAGCCCTGAAGTCTTATGGGCGAAATCTCGGCGTTGCCTTTCAACTCGTCGATGATGCGCTGGATTACGCTGGCGATAGCGAACGGCTTGGGAAATCGGTCGGTGACGATTTTCGCGAGGGCAAGATCACCCTGCCGGTCATTCTGGCGTTCCGGCGCGGTACGGAATCCGAGAGGGAGTTCTGGCAGAAGGCGTTGGTGGAAGGGCAGAGCAGCGAAGAGAATCTCGAGCAGGCTGTGGCACTCATCAAACGCCACCGGACGATCGAGGCAACGCTCGAGCGCGCCCGCACCTATGGCGCGATGGCGAAGGACGCAATGGTGATTTTTCCTGACAGCGTGGCACGCCGCGCACTTCTGGACGTGGTCGACTTTTGCGTCAGCCGCTCTCACTGAGACAGTTGCCCGGGCCGAGCGAGGCCGGCCCATTGTTCGACAAAAGAAAAAAGCCCCGAACGCAGCGGCGCTCGGGGCTCTTTTGTATTCACAGATCGAAGACGATCAGTTCGTCTTGGCCGGAGCTTTCGGAGCGGCCTTCTTTGCCACCTTTGCTTTGGTCTTCTTGGCTTTCTTCACCTTGGCCTTCTTGACCTTGGCTTTCTTTGCCGGCGCGGCTTTCTTGGCGGCCGTTGCCTTCTTGGCAGTAGCTGCCTTCTTGGCTGGTGCCGTCTTCGTTACGGCTTCAGGTGCCTTCGGCTGCTGAGCGTTGGTCACGCCGAAGCTTAGGGCGAGTGCGAGAGCGGCGGCGCAAGCGCTGGCGCTCCAACGTGCAATCTTCATTACGGCCACCATTTCCAAAGTTGATGCGGCTCGTTTCTTATCATCGAAATCAGTCTTCAAGATACGAAAATGTGATGAACAAATATTCAGAAATATCAGCTTTTTAACAACTTGATTAACTTCGGTGAACACTTGGTTTATCGCTCGTCCCTTCTTGCCCGAACGACGGCGTGGGAGGCGCCGCGCTTGCGCCTCCCCCAAGGCTTTATCGCTGGCTTGCCCGTTTGGCGCGGGCCTCTATCCGCTCAGCCGCCGCGAGCACCCGCTCAGCTTTGACGACGATCGGAATGTCGATCATCTTTCCATCGAGCTGGATCGAGGCCCGGCCCTGGCTCTTTGCTTCTTCGTAGACTTCGATGACGCGGCGAGCCCAGGTGAGTTGTTCCGGCTTGATGCCGAACTCTTCGTTCAGGATCGCGACGTGGTTCGGGTGGATGCAGGCGGAACCGCGGAAACCCATACGCCGAGCCAAGCGCGCGGAGGCGCGATAGCCCTCGAGGTCCCGGAAGTCGGCGACGGATCCGATGACGCCCATGGGCATCAGGCCATTCGCCACCGCGGCGATGGCCACCCTCTGCTTCGGATAGTGCAGAATGTCGGTTGCGGCCTCGCCACCGATTTCCATGGCGAAATCCTCCGAGCCTAGGCCCACGGAGATCAGGCGCGGGTGAGCGGCGGCAATTTCCTCGGCGCGGGCGAATGCCGATGGCGTCTCGATCAACGCCATGAACCGTGTATGCCCGACGCGCATGCCCTTGCCTGCCTCGATGCGATCGGCGAGCTCGGCGAGAAGCCGAATGTGACTGCCGCCGTCAATCTTCGGCAGGATCAGTGCTGAGATGGCGGGGGAGATAGCCGCTTCCATGTCGCGAACGCACAGCTCGATCGGCTGGTTGACGCGCACGACGACGTCCGCGCCGCTCTGCGCCACCTTCGGCGCCGCCGCCTCGATCAGCGTTCTGGCTGTGGCTTTTTCCGCGGGAGGTACGCTGTCCTCGAGGTCAAGGATGATGGCGTCGGCGCCGCGCGTGTGCCCCGTTTCCACGAACTTTGGAACATTGACGGGGACGAATAGCATCGAGCGCCAGACCGGAAGGTCGTTGGCGGATGACATGGTCGACATTGGCGGCTCCGATTGAAAGGATGAGAATACGGAAGCGCGGCGGCCGGAATGCAGAGGCCTTATGTGAGAGCGAGCCCCGGCTGCCGCGTCGACCTACGTCGTCAGTGCTGTCACTTTGTGATCCGCGTTTTCGCGCGCTGCTCGAAGTCCTTGACGATGATGTTTGAGCAGGACTGCGGACCGTGGTTGTTCATGGCGACGTTGTGCAGTTCTTCGACGACCCGGCCGATGATCATCGGGACGCCGGTATCGCGTCCGAGCTGATTGGCGAGGCGCACGTCCTTGGTCATCAGGCCAAGCGCGAAGGAATTCGGGAATTCCCCGTCAACGATCTGTGCGAGGACCCGCTCCGTCGTGCCGTTCCGTCCCGAGCTCTTGTTGAGTGCATCCGTCGCGAGCTTCGGATCGAGACCGTTCTTCACGGCGAGCGCCATGGCCTCGAACGTAATGGCACGGCCGGCGGCGAGCATCAGGTTGTTGACGAGCTTCATGGTTTGCCCGGCCCCCAGATCCCCCATGCGGAAGACATTTGGGCCAACCTTCTCGAAGATGGGCTTGACCTTCTCGTAAACATCGAGCGGTGCGCCGACCATGATGGCGAGCGTGCCGGCACGAGCACCGGCCGGGCCGCCGGAGACGGGCGCATCGATCATCGTTACGCCCTGCTTGGCGAGCTCCGCTGCCATCGCCTTCGTTTGCAAGGGATCGCCCGAGGTCATGTCGGCGACGATGGTGCCGGCCTTGAGGCCTTTCGCCAGCCCATTCTCGCCGAAAATTGCCGTCCGGACGTTTTCAGAGGTCGGCAGGCAGAGGCAGATTACGTCAGATTGCTCGGCGAGCGCCGCGAGGCTCTGGGCCGGCTGCCCACCCGCCTCGGCAATTTCGGAGACCTTTTTAGGGTCGAGGTCGAAGACGCGCAGCGGCTGCTTATTGACGAGCATGCGCTTGACGATGGCGCCACCCATGCTGCCGAGGCCGACGTAGCCGACGTTCATGCGAATTGTCCTCTCAAAGTGCTGAAGGCAAGATCCAGGGATCGGATGCGCCAGGGTCGCCCCGCGAATGGGTGAGCGTCAATCCCACGCGGTATGCGGCCATTGGCGCCCGGCGAGGGCTCCCCGCCGTCAGGCGTTACGGCGGGGGATCGATCGCTAATAGCTTTGCTCAAGCAGCCTGCTGCTCGACCGTCGGGGCATCGCCCATCAGCGTCGTGCGGCGCACGTCGCGCGGCTGATCGTGGGGGAAGGGTCGCGCCCGGTGCATGGTGGCACGGTTATCCCAGATGACGAGGTCGCCGACGCGCCATTTGTGCCCGTAGGTGAACTCGCGCTGCGTGGCCATCTCGTTGAGATCCATGAGGAAGGCCTTGGCCTCTGGCTCGGGCCACCCGACGATCCGGCCGGCATGCGAGGAAAGATAGAGCGATTTGCGCCCAGTCTCCGGATGGATGCGCACTAGCCGCTGGAGCACGGGCTTGAACCGTTCGCGTTCCTCGGGCGTAAATTCGGTGAAGCCGTGTATTGCCCGTGAGAACATCTGCGAATGCTCGCAGATGAGGTTCTCGACGACATCCTTCGTTTCCTGATCGAGCGCCTCGTAGGCCTGGCGCATGTCTGCAAACTCGGTGTTGCCGCCTTTGGAGACGACTTTGCGGGCGTGTAGCAAAGAATACTTGGCCGGAATGCGCTTGAACGAGCTGTCTGAATGCCAGAGCTGATTGCCGAGCGCATAGAGCCGTCGCCGATCGTCCCGCGCGAACGGCTTGCCGTCTTTGTCGAGGTTCGAGACGTCGGCGAAGGAGTTCGGCAGCCGCTGCTCCTCGGGTTTCCGGAGGCTGACCCCGATCGCTAGCTCGATGGGGCCAAGTGATTGCGTGAAGGCAAGTTGTTGCTCGTCGGTGAGCGGCTGGTCATGGAAAATCAGTACCGCATGCTCGTTCATGGCCGCATGGATGGCTGCGATGTCTTCCGCGGGCAGCGGCTTGGTCAGATCGAGACCGCTAACCTCGCCCACGAAGCCGGGGCCGAGTTGGCGCACTTGCATTGGCATGGGAGACTCCATCGTTCGCGCGGCTGCGGTCAGGCGGCTTGCTGATCCACAGTCGGAGCGTCGCCCATCAGCGTCGTTCTGCGAACGTCGCGAGGCTCGTCGTGCGGGAAGGGGCGCGCGCGGTGCATCGTTGCGCGATTGTCCCACACGACGAGATCACCGACGGTCCACTTGTGGCTGTAGGTGAACTCGCGCTGGGTTGCCTTTTCGGTGAGGTCCATAAGGAAGGCCTTGGCCTCGGGATCGGGCCATCCGATGATCTTGCCGGCGTGGGACGACAGATAAATCGACTTGCGTCCGGTCGACGGGTGCGTTCGTACGAGGCGTTGCAGCACTGGCTTGAAGCGCTCCCGTTCCTCGGGGGCGAACTCCGTGAAGCCGAGTTTGGCGCGCGAGTACATCTGCGAGTGCTCGCAGATCAGGGGCTCGCAGACGGCTTTGGTCTCATCGTCGAACGCATTCCATGCCGCACGCATATCCGCGAACTCGGTATTGCCGCCTTTGGACGGAAGCGCCCGCGCGTGTAGGAGCGAGTACTTCGCAGGGATACGTTTGAAGGAACTGTCGGAATGCCAAAGGCGATTGCCTATAGCGAACTGCCAGGTTCGGCTATCGCGCTGGATAACCTTTCCATCCTTGTCGAGATTCGACACGTCGGCGAAATGGGGAGAGGCGAGGCGGTCGCGGTCGCGAAGGGTCGCGCCGCGCGCGGTCTCCAGCGGACCGAGGCTCTGCGTGAAAGCGAGCTGCTGATCGTCGTCGAATGCCTGGTCATGGAAGATGAGAACCGCGTACTGATCCATACCGGCGTTAATTGCGGAAATGTCTTCGGCCGACAGTGGCTTGGTGAGATCCAGCCCCGAGGCTTCACCGACAAAACCTGGGCCGACCTGGCGAATCGATAGTGGCATTGGGCGCTCCATTATCCAGGGATTGTTTTGTTATGAAGTGATCCTAGAGCCGCGACTCGAGCCCTGTCACCTGCTTAGCGCGCCGGCGCGGTATTCAATGCCCGAATGATGGGCGTAGATGGCAGGTGGGTGCGGGATGGGGCTATAGTGATTGCCCAGCATTCAACTTGCCAAACGCCAATAGGATGTGAGTATCGGAGATAGGTCCCAAGCGAGGCTTCGATGCCATGGTGACGAATGCCAAAGACGAGTTGCGCGGCCTCGCCTTCTGGGCGGCCGCGCTAACGGAGGATGAGGCTGACAAGGCGCGCCGCGGCATCACTGAACGTCAGTATCCGGCCGGCGCCTACATCTGCCACAGGGGCGACAAGCTTGATGCCTGGACGGGCGTTGAGTCCGGTCTCGTGAAGATCAGCGCCATATCCGCGTCGGGGAAAGCAATCACGTTTGCTGGTATCGGTGCGGGCGGCTGGTTCGGCGAGGGCTCTGTCATAAAGGGCGAGCCGCGGAAGTACGATCTCGTCGCGCTTCGGACGACCCGCCTCGCCATGATGAACCGGCCGACTTTCATGTGGCTGTTCGACAATAGCGTCGGCTTCAACAAGTTCTTGGTCACACAGCTCAACGAGCGAATGGGCCAATTCATAGCCACGATCGAGCACGACCGGCTGCACGATCCTACCGCGCGGGTAGCGCGGAATGTGGCGTGGCTTTTCAACCCCGTGCTCTATCCCCGGCTCGGCGACCACATCGACATCACCCAGGAGGAACTGGCGCTGCTCGCGGCAGTATCGCGGCAGATCGTAAGTCGAGCGCTTAAAATCCTTGAAGAAAAGGGGATGATCCGGGTGGAGCGGGGAGGGCTCACGGTCATCGACGTAGATGGCCTCGCAACCTACGAAGGCGATTGATCAGAAAGTTGCAAAGCGAACCTAATGGTTGCCTGGCAGCGGATTCCGCCGAGCTTCAAATAATACTCTTCATCGTAACATAGTTTTGTCTTTCAGTCTGTCCAGCCCAATCTTGAGTGACATTTCAAATCGTGCGCATCTGGTCGTTGTTCGACTGGCCCCCTGGATATCCACGGTTGGTGGAGATCGGCTTTAAGCGTTCGTCCAAGTGCCACCTCGATTGCGCAACACGCGCGTCGGGCAGGCGGGAAGGGCATACGGCCAGGTCGGATGCGAGTGCAGACGAGGGCCGCGCCTGAAAAGCACGGCTCAAGAGGATGATCGAACTCGCCGGCTTTGACCGGTCGAGATTGCTACGTCCCGTTTCGTCAGGGAGGAGTTGAACGTGACCGCTGGGATGGCCCGGGCGCAGTCCGACACGATTCCGAAGCTTCTGCTGCGCAATGCCGCCATGTACGGCACGCGGCCCGCGTTTCGCGAGAAAGAATTCGGCATCTGGCAGACATGGACGTGGGCGCAGGTCCTCGACGAGGTGCGCGCGCTGGCACTGGGGCTGCAAGCGATTGGACTGAAGCGCGGTGATGCTGTTGCAATCATCGGCGACAACCGGCCTCAGCTCTACTGGACATTCACGGCAGCCCAAAGCATCGGCGCCATTCCCGTTCCGCTTTATCAAGACTCGGTCGCCGACGAGATGGCCTACGTGCTGGAACACGCCGAGGTGCGCATGGCCGTCCTGGAAAACCAGGAACAGGTCGACAAGGTGCTTTCCATCGCGGACCGGTTGCCGCGACTTGAACGTATCGTCTACGACGATCCACGCGGCCTCGAGGACTACGATCCATCCCGGCTGCATGCGCTCGCGGATATTCAGAGGGCCGGGCGTGAGACGCTTTCGCAAGATTCTGCGGCGCGCGAAGGCTGGGACAAGCTGGTTGCCGAGGGCAAGGGCTCGGATGTCAGCGTCATTCTCTATACATCGGGCACGACGGGACGTCCCAAAGGCGTGATGCTGACGCACGAGAACGTGGTGGTCTCGGGCAGCAATGCCAACGCCTTCGATCATTTTACCCCGGACGATACGATGATCGCTTACCTGCCGATGGCATGGGTCGGTGATCACATTTTCTCATATGGACAGGCCTTTGCCGGCGCGCTGACGGTATGCTGCCCCGAGAGCCCCGAGACGGCGACAGATGACCGGCGGGAGATCGGGCCTACGTATTTCTTCGCGCCGCCACGCGTTTTCGAGGCCATGCTTACGCAGATCATGGTGCGCATGGAGGATGCAAGCCGGATCAAGCGGTGGATGTTCGCATATTTCCTGGACGTCGCGCGCCGGGTCGGCGAGCCGGTGCTCGATGGTAAACCGGTCGGTTTCGGTGACCGTATGCGCTATGCGCTCGGAAACCTTCTGGTTTATGGTCCGCTGCGCAACCGTATGGGCTTCTCGAAGATCCGCGTCGCCTACACGGCCGGCGAGGCCATAGGACCGGAGCTTTTCTCGTTCTTTCGCGGCCTCGGCATCAATCTCAAGCAGCTCTACGGACAGACCGAAGCGAGTGTGTACGTCACCTTGCAGCCGGACGGGGAGGTATATCCGGAGACGGTCGGCAAACCGGGCCCTGAAGTCGAGATCAAGATCGAGGAGGGCAGCGGCGAGGTGCTCTTCAAAAGCCCAGGGGTCTTCTACAAATACTTCAAGAATGACGAGGCGACGGCCGCCACCAAGACGCCGGACGGATGGGTTCGTACCGGCGATGCCGGCTTCATCGACAATAACGGTCATCTGCGCA
>JBFWOB010000051.1:0-35446 GCA_050250755.1 Hyphomicrobiaceae bacterium | reverse complement strand
ACGCGGATCATCTGCGAGCTCTGGCCTTCCCAGCACATCGCATACCTTCTTGAAGGCACGATTATTGCCGGCACCGATCATGATTGGCACCGTCTTCGTCGGAAACATGCCGTAGGGTACGAGGTTCGAGTGCTGATTGCCGGTCAGCTCCGGTACTTTGCCCGAAAGGTGATAGTTCGGGAAATGCGGGTGCATCAACGTCATGGCAGCATCGTAGAGCGTCACTTCGATCTGCTGCCCTTCGCCCGAGCTCTCGCGGTCCCGCATGGCTAGCAAAATGCCGATCACGCAGTAGAGACCCATCGAGATATCTACCACCGGCAGGCCAAGCCGCATCGGGCCCGATTCTTTCGAGCCATTGACGCTGTAATGGCCCGTCATCGCCGCGACGATACCGTCATACCCGGGGAAACCACCGAGCGGCCCAGTGCCGCCGAAGCCCGAGATCTTGCAGTAGATCAGCCTTGGGAAACGCTTCTTCAGGTCCTCGTAGCCGATACCCCAAGCCTCCATCGAGCCAGGCTTGAAATTCTCGATCACAACATCTGCATTCTCGAGCAAGCGCAGCAGAACCTCACGTCCCTCAGGCTTGCCGAGGTCGAGACCCACCGACCGCTTGTTCCGATTGATGCCGATGAAATAGGCGGAATCCTCCTCGTGGAAAGGAGGACCCCAGTCGCGAACCTCGTCACCCTGCGGCGGTTCGAGCTTGATGACGTCCGCGCCGTGATCCGCCAGAAGCTGGGTGCCGAACGGACCGCCGAGAACACGGGTCAAATCTACGACCTTCACTCCGGCGAGAGCCCCTCCGCTCTCGTGCGGGCCCTTTGCCTCGCCTGTGTCGTGCCCATCCTTGGCCATCGCGTTGCTCCGAATGCGAAATTGATTACGCCATTCGGTGCCACACGGTTGAAGACGTGGCAACCCGCCAGAGTGAGCACGAGGGGCCAATGCTGAGGAAGCGTCTCGCGCCAGACGGCTCAGTGTCGTTTTTCGCTCTTAGCCGATTGGCGAAGCCTTCGAAGGCGGCCTAGACTGATCGCATCCACCTTGGAGGAGCCGCTATGCCGATCTCGACCAAATACCTTTTCATTGTCAGCATGGACGTCGATGCCGACAAGGAAGCTCTGTTCAACGAGGTCTATGACGCCGAGCACGTTCCCTACATTTCCAAAGTGCCGGGCGTACGCGCCGCGACCCGCATCAAAGGCGAGCCATTCACGATGCAACTCGGCGGAAAACGCGTGGAAAAGCAGCACGAAGGGCCGCGCTACACCGCGATCTACGAGATCGACAATCCAGGCGTTCTCATGAGCCCGGAGTGGGCAGAGGCCGGTGAAAAGGGCCGCTGGCCTGGCGAAGTTCGTCCGTTCACGCGCAATCGCAGCCATTGGGTGTGCAAGGTTATTTAACGAGGCGCGCGACCCTCGAGGTGCACCGGAAAGAGCGGCCGGCTTACGTTAAAGAAGGCGTTAACAGACGTAGCGACCTACTTCTTTCGTCAGCGGATTTGCTATAAGTTCGGCTGTTATTCCGTCTGCACAACGAGAGGGCACCCGCGGATGCGACGCTTTCTCCCGCTGTTCCTCCTGTTGCTTCTGGCAGGGTCGGCGTGGCTCGCCTACGAAAAAAATTCTGGCGTACATCAATGGGTAACCGAGCGCTTCGGTAAGACCGAAAAGCGCGCGAAGGCCAGTTCGTTGCCCCCCGCTCCCGTGCGCACCGCCATGGCCATCAGGCGCGATGTGCCAATCGTACTTGAAGGCGTGGGCAATGTTCAGTCTCGCTCGACGATCGCGATCAAATCTCGCGTCGACGGCCAGCTCATGGAGGCATTGGTCGCCGAAGGGCAAATGGTAAAGAAGGGCCAACTGCTCTTCCGCCTCGATGCTCGTCCCTTCGAAGCTCAATTGCGCCAGGCCGAGGCAAATGTGGCGCGTGATCGTGCCAATCTGGACAAGGCGCTCGCCGACGAGAAGCGCTTCGAGAATCTAGCCCAGAAGGGTATCTCGCCGAAAACCAAGCTCGAGGAAGCCGAGACTTCCGTGGCCGCATTGCAGGCCTCCATCCAGGCCTCGCAGGCAGCCACCGAAATCGCGCGCCTCAATCTCGAATACGCGAGCATCAAGGCCCCGATCGAAGGGCGTGTCGGGTCTCTGCTGCTGTCGTCGGGCAACATGGTCAAGGCCAACGACACCCAGGCCATCATGATGTTGACGGCCGTCAAGCCGATCAATGTTGCTTTCGCCCTGCCGGAGCAGCATGTCGGTGAGCTTCGCGAGCGCCTGAAGGCGGCTGAGCCTCTCACGGTCGAGGCCATCGTCCAGGGAGACGAATCGACCAGCGAGAAGGGCGAGCTGTTTTTCATCAACAACATCGTCGACACGACCACGGGCACGATCACCGTCATGGCCCGTTTCGCCAACGAGGAGGAGCGCCTCGTCCCGGGCCAATTCGTGCGCGCCCGAGTGCAAATGACGACCCTGCCGGATGCCGTTGTCATCCCCTCCAAGGCCATCCAGATCAATCAGCACGGCCATTACGTCTGGGTCGCCAAGTCCGACAAGACGGCGGAACTCCGTCCGGTCACGATCGGTCCTGAGGTCGGCACCGAATTGGTTGTCAGCCGCGGCCTTTCGGTCGGCGAGAGCGTCGTGATCGACGGACAGTTGCGTCTGCTACCCGGTGCGCGGATTGCCCCGATCGACGATTCGCCCAAGAACGGTAAGTCCAAGGGCCAGTCATGAACCCCGCCGAGCTCTGCATCCGCCGGCCAGTCATGACGACGCTGATCATGGCGGCGATCGTGCTCTTTGGGTTCGTTGCCTATCGATCGCTCCCCGTCGCCGAGTTGCCGAGTGTCGATTTTCCGACCATCGAAATCTCGGCCACACTCGCCGGCGCCAATCCCGAGACCATGGCCTCGGCGGTCGCGACGCCGATCGAGAACCAGCTTTCGCGCGTCTCCGGCATCAAGGCCATGACATCGATCAGCTCGACGGGTTCGACCCGCATCACGGTCGAGTTCGATCTCGACCGCAGTATCGATGCAGCAGCTCTCGACGTACAAGCGGCCATCTCTGCAGCCCAGCGCAGCTTGCCGCCTGAAATGCTGGACGCCCCCTCGTTCCGCAAGATCAATCCGGCCGATTTCGCCATCTATTACGTGCGCCTGTCCTCGGCGACATTGCCGATGTCGACGCTCAGCGACTACGCTGAAACGGTCCTTCAGCAGCAAATCTCCGCGGTCTCCGGCGTGGCCCAGGTGCAGTTCTGGGGGCAACAGAAATACGCCGTCCGGGTCCGGATAGACCCTCGCCGGCTGGTGACCCGCAACGTCGGCTTCGACGACATCGAACGCGCCATCAAGGGCGGCAACACCAACTTGCCGACGGGCTCGCTGTCCGGCCCATCGAAGGAACTGTCGATCAAGACCACCGGCAATCTCGCCTCGGCGCACGGCTATAACAACATCGTTGTCGCGTGGCGCAATGGAGCACCGGTACGCATCAAAAACGTCGGGCAAGCAATCGACGATGTCGAGCAGGATAAGGTCTCGACCTGGTTCGGCAACGAGCAAGGCATGATGGTGGCGGTCTACCGCCAGCCCGGATCCAATACCGTCGAGACAGTCGACGCCATCAACCGCGTTCTGCCACAGCTCCGCCAACAGATTCCGGCCTCGGTCACGCTGGACGTCATGTACGATCGATCGCGCACGATCCGCGCCTCGATCGAGGAGGTCGAGTTCACCCTCGTCCTCGCGGCAGCGCTAGTCGTCATGGTAATCTTCCTCTTCTTGCGCAGCCTGACCGCAACCTTCATCGCCTCGATCGCGCTGCCGATCTCCGTGATCGGCACTTTCGCAGCCATGTACGTGCTCGGCTTCAGCCTCAACAATCTGTCGCTGATGGCTCTGACACTCGCCGTCGGCTTTGTCGTCGATGACGCGATCGTCATGCTCGAGAACATCGTTCGCCACCGCGAGAATGGCGTTCCGACCATGGAGGCGGCGCTCAAAGGCAGTCGCGAGATCGGCTTCACGATCATCTCGATGACCATCTCGCTGATCGCCGTCTTCATTCCAGTGATCTTCATGGGCGGCATGCTCGGCCGGCTCTTGAACGAGTTCGCCCTCACCATTTCGGCGGCAATTCTCGTCTCCTGCGTCGTTTCGTTGACGCTGACGCCAATGCTTTGCTCACGACTTCTCTCGGCCCATCATGAAGGCAATGGACGCCTCTACCGCGCAAGCGAAGCTGTGTTCGACGGCATGCTATGGGTCTACGATGCCATATTGCGCTGGTGTCTGCGCCACAAGCTCGTCGTGCTGATGTCTTTCTTCGTCTCGATCTGGGCGACGGTGCACCTCTATAACAACATTCAAAAGGATTTCCTGCCCGCCGAGGACACGGGTCGTCTCCTTGTGCGGACCGAAGCCGCCATCGATGCGTCCTACGATGCGCTCAAGGTCTACCAGGATCAGATGACGCGCATTGCCGAGACCAATCCCAACATCGAGCAGATCATGTCTCGGATGGGTGCATCGGGATCGTCGTCGGTCAATCAGGGTATGCTTCTGATGACCCTGAAGCCTCGATCCGAGCGGCCCGAGCCTTCCATCGACAAGATTGTCCAGGAGCTCCGACGTTCGCTGAATACCATCGCCGGCATTCGCGCCTTCGTCCTCAATCCGCCTGCCATCCGTGTCGGTGGCAGGCTATCGAATGCCGACTACCAGTACACGATGCAGGATATCGATCTCGAATCCCTCTACCGCTGGGTCGGGACGATGACCGAGGAGATGCGTCGGCTGCATGGCTTCCAGGACGTATCGAGCGATCTTAAGATCGGAAGCCCTGCCGTCATGGTCGAGATCGAACGTGACCGCGCTGCGGCCCTCGGCGTCGACGCGCGCCAGATCGAGCAAGCCCTTGCCGCAGCATTCGGTGCCCGCCAAGTGTCGACCATCTATACGGCGTCGAGCCAATACGCCGTCATTCTCGAAGTACTTCCAGAGATGCAGAAGTCCGCGGCGAGTCTTAGGGAAATCTACGTCCGCTCTTCGACTGGAAAATTGCTGCCGCTCGA
Source organism: Hyphomicrobiaceae bacterium (assembly GCA_050250755.1). GTDB lineage: Bacteria > Pseudomonadota > Alphaproteobacteria > Rhizobiales > Hyphomicrobiaceae. Next base: position 30,355 of record JBFWOB010000051.1, on the reverse strand, counting down.
CACTCTGACCCGGCAGCGGCGCGAGGTGGCGCCCCTGTCGGTCAGCCATCAGGGCCTCCTGCCCGCCGTCACCATTTCATTCAACCTGGCCCCCGACGTCTCGCTCGGAACCGCTATCGATGAGGTCCGCGCCCTCGAGCGCCGGCTAAATTTGCCGCCAACCATATCGACATCGTTCGGCGGAACGGCAGCAGCCTTCGAGGCGTCCATGGCCAACATGGGGGTCCTGCTCTCGTTGGCTGTGCTCGTCGTCTACATCGTGCTTGGCATTCTCTACGAGAGCTACATTCACCCGCTCACCATCCTATCGGGGCTGCCCGCCGCGGGGCTCGGCGCATTGCTGGCGCTTACGATCGCGGGCATGCCACTGACACTCTATGCGTTCGTCGGCATCATCATGCTGGTCGGGATCGTCAAGAAAAACGCGATCATGATGATCGACTTCGCGCTTGAGGCGCAACGCACTCACGGGAAAACTCCGGAGGCTGCGATTTACGAAGCCTGCCGCCTGCGCTTCCGCCCGATCATGATGACCACGTTCGCCGCGCTCGCCGGCGCTTTGCCGATAGCGCTCGGTCATGGTGCCGGCGCCGAGTCGCGCGCGCCTCTCGGCATCACGGTCGTCGGAGGCTTGGCCGTCTCCCAGGTGATCACGCTGTTCCTGACGCCGGTGATCTACCTTTACCTCGACCGACTTCAAACAGTGTTCCGCCGTACGCCGTCTCATCAGGCGGAGTCAGATCAGGCAACGCACCCGATCGCACCGCCCCAGCCTGCCGAGTAAACGCTATGGGCTGACGCCGCGGCATCCCACGCCGCAGGTACGTCTCTCATACTTTCACGAATCCACGCGACCTCGCGCAGACATCAACCTTGGAACGCTTGGTCGCCAAACCAGCTAACTAAAGTCTCGCGGACGCGAGTTCAGGCGGCCGATCTCGCGCGTCGAAATAATCTAAATCATTTGACTCCAGATGAAGCCCCCCATAGTCCTCTAAAGGGCTCGGCCTGAGCGATGTTTTCACGCACGAGCCAATCTCCGGCCGATATCAAGGAGACGCGCCGTGCGCATGAAAGCGGCAGTCATGTATGAGCAGGGGCTGCCCCGCCCGTATGCCGAGTCGCTTCCGTTTCGTATCGAGGACGTCGACCTGGATCCTCCCGGCGACGGCGAGGTGCTGATCGAGGTCCGTGCAGCGGGCCTTTGCCATTCGGATCTGTCGCAGGTCGAAGGTCTCAGGAAACGCAAGCTGCCTGTCGTTGGTGGTCATGAAGCTGCCGGCGTCATCTTGGAAGTCGGCAAGGGCGTCACACGTATGGCCCCCGGAGACCACGTCGTGATGACCGTGGTCTCAGGATGTGGCGCGTGCCGTACTTGCTCGCTTGGTCGGCCCGCTCTTTGTGACAGCGTAACAGCGCCTCGCACCCAAGGTTTGCTCGCGACCGGAACCCGTCGCCTTTCTCGGCAAGGGCAGCCCATTTTCCACTACAGCGGCATCTCAGGGTTTGCGCAGTATGCCGTCAGCGTTCCTGGTTCGCTGATCAAGATCGACCCCGAGATACCGCTGGAAGATGCCGCATTATTTGGCTGCGCTGTTGTCACCGGCGCAGGGGCGGTCTTCAATACAGCGGGCGTGAAACAGGGAGAAGCGGTCGCAATCGTTGGTCTCGGTGGCGTAGGATTGAACGGCGTCATGGCTGCCCGGATCGCCGGTGCCGCCCAGATCATCGGCATCGACGTGCACCCAGGTAAGTTCGCTCTTGCGCAAGAATTGGGCGCCACACACACGCTAGATGCAGCCGACGCAGATCTGGTCGCCAAAGTTCGCGATTTCACGAGCGGAGGCGTTGACTATGCCTTCGAAATGTCCGGCGCCGCGGCGGCTGTCGCCATGGCATATGCCCTCACCCGCAAAGGCGGCGAGGTCATCTGCGTCGGTCTCGGAGCAACCGAGGCTCTGCATCAGTATAGGCACGCTGGGCTCGTCAGCGAAGAGAAGGCGTTACGTGGCTCGTTTATGGGCAGCTGTGTGCCGGAACGCGATATCCCCCTCTATCTTTCCTACTACAAAGATGGGCGCTTGCCGGTCGACAAGTTGCGCAGCGGCAAGATCAGCTTTGATGCCTTGAATCTCAGCCTCGACCAACTCGACCGCGGCGAAGTCGTGCGCCAGGTGTTGATGCCTCATAGTTAACTGACGCGATATTGGTTCGCGCGGCACCGCCTGGGTTTCCGCCGCCCCGCGCCGAGACGAGATATACATGAACGCCACCGCTAGACGATCCAAGAGCAAAGCCGAATACGTCGCATCGCAGTTGCTGGAACATATTGTCGAGTCCGGCGCCGCGCCCGGCAGCAGCTTCGGAACGGAATCCGATCTCCTTAGCCAATTCGACGTTAGTCGACCGACGTTACGTGAGGGATTGCGGATTCTCGAGTCTCAAGGGGTCGTCGACATTCGCCCTGGACCGGGAGGCGGTCTCGTCACACGAAAACCCAGCATTGAAATGTTGGCGCATAGCCTTTCCATATTCCTCCGCCTGCACGATGTGCCATTTGCAACGGTGCTCCGTGCTCGCGAGGTCATCGAGCCCGCGTTGGCGCGCGAAGCAGCGCAAAATGGCTCTGAGGACGACTTCGCGACCATGGAGGCCTCGATTGTTCGCATGAGGGCACCAGGCGGCGATCAGGCGACCTTTATGGAAGAAAACCGCGTGTTTCACAGTGCGGTGGCACGGGCGAGCGGCAACATCGTGCTAGAGGTCTTCTGGACCGCAATCAGTATTGTTGCGAGCGGCGAGCATCACGGCATCAAGTACTCGTTCGGCAATCGCCAGCACGTTATCGATGCTCACGTGCGCATTCTGCAGGCTTGCCGGAAGCGGAATGGCGGCACGGCAGCCAAGGAGATGGCGGCGCATGTCGGCGCGCTCGAACATCTCGTCAAAAGCCGCTATCGCCACCTACTGAGCCAAACAACGAGAGTGACGGCAAGAGACTGACAGAAGCGACTACGGCAAAGCTCTATCGGTCGTGGAAGATCGTAAAAGTTCGCAGAAGCATGTGAGAAACGCCATGGAATTCAAATTGAGCGACGAACAGCGCCAGATGGTCGCCTCCGTGCGTGCCGTTTCGCAGCAGAAAATAAAGCCGCGCGCAAAGCGCTATATGGACGGGACCTATCCTCACGAAAATTTTCGCGACCTGGCCGAGATCGGCGTGCTTGGCATGGCCGTGCCGGTCGAACATGGCGGCTCGGACCTGCCGGTGCTCGAGACAGCGCTCGTCGTCGAGGAGGTATCGAAGGCCTGCTATGTAACTGGCATCGCCCTTATTGGCATGCTCGGCGTGCAGACACGCATCATTTCGAATTTCGCCCCCGACCATCTGAAGCGCCGCATTCTTCCCGGTGTTGGTTCCGGAAAGATTGTGCTCGCAATCTGCATGACCGAACCCCACGCCGGTACTGACGTTGCCAATTACCGAACCAATACGACCATTCGAGGTGACAAGGCGGTCATCAAAGGAGCCAAGACGCTGATCAGCCGCGTCGAGGAAGCCGATTGGTTCATCATTTTTACGCGTATCGACAATCGACCCGGCCGCGAGGGCATCGGCTGCGTGCTGCTGGAGCGGAACACCCCGGGCTTCAATGTCATCGGCAAGTTTCACACCATGGGCGGCGAGAACCTTGCCGAGATTGCTTTCGACAATTGCGAGGTTCCGATTGAAAACGTGATCCTGCGCGAGGACGGCTTCAAGAAGCTGATCAACGCCTTCAACACTCAACGCTGCCTGAACCCCTCCATTTCTCTCGGACTTGCCGAGGGGGCATTCGAGGAGGCCGTCCGCTACGCCCGCCAACGCGAGGCGTTCGGGCGTCCAATTGGCCAATTTCAAGGAATGCGCTGGAAATTTGCCGAGATGTATCGTGACATCGAGGTCGGGCGCTCGATGCTCTATCGCGCGTGCGCTACAGCCAACCCATTTCCCGACCCCTATCAGGCTGCCGTCGCGAAAATGTACTGTAACGAAATGGCGATCCGCGTAACAAGTGAAGCCGTGCAGGTTTTCGGCGGCTTCGGTTACACGGATGACTGTCCAGCTCAACGGCTCTATCGCGGCGCCCGCTATGGCACGCTTGGCGGCGGCACCACAGAAACGCTGAAGGAACTCGTCGGAAAGCGGATCATGAGCGATTTTCCGGATGTCGACGGGTTCCTCGGCACCGGCACGTTCTGAAAAACACGCGCTCGCGGGACGTAAAGTGCTCGTGCCATCAAATTGCGCCATCGCGCGCAAGATCTGCGAGTTCACTATCGGAACGGCCGAGCCATTTGCCGTAGACCTCGGAGTTGCTCTGCCCGAGCCTCACGCTCGGGCTCAGCGGGCGACGCTCGCTACCCTCGAACACCAGCGGCGAATGCGGTACCACGACGCGACCAAGATCCGGATGATCGATCCATTGCAGACTTCCGCGCGCGTGCATGTTCTCGTCCAGGACGACCTCCGACAAGTCGCGCACGGGCGCACAGGGAACCGAGGCGGCGAGCAGTTTCGCCGCAACCTCGGATCGCGGCAGATTTTTCGTCCACGCCTCAAGCAGCTCATCCACGGCGGCCATGTTTGCAACCCGTGCGCCGCGCGTCACAAAGCGAGGATCATCTTTCAGCTCCGGGCGGCCCATTGTTTCGAGAATAGCTTGGAAGTGACGATCGCCCGGCGCATTGATGACGACCCAACCATCATTCGTTGCATAGGCGTTGTAAGGCGCAACGCCGAGACCACCATGCTTGTTACCGGTTCTTGCCGGCGCAGCGTTGCCGCGGGCATGCAGCATGCCGAGATTGGATGCCAGAGAAGAGTAGATGGCATCCTGCATCGAAACCTCGACGACGCGACCACGACCGGTTCGCTCACGCTGATAGAGCGCAGTAACGATCGCTCCGTAAAGATGCACGCCCGCCGAGAAATCGCATACGGCAGCGCCTGACTTGACGGGCGCGTGGTCCGCATAGCCGGTCGAATTTATGATTCCCGACATTGCCTGAACGACGAGATCCATCGCAGGATGGTCGCGATAAGGCCCGGATTTCCCATAGCCAGAACTCGATCCATAGATCAGCCGGGAATTGATCGTTCGCAGGGTGTCTGCGCCGAGTCCCAGTCGGTCCATCACGCCCGGTGCAAAATTTTCGACAAGCACGTCGGCTTTCGCGACCATTTCCTTGAGAAGCTGCCGCCCAGCCTCGCACTTCAGATTGAGCGTCACGCATTGCTTGTTGGCATTCAGCATCGCAAACGGAAGAGCCGCTCCGCCCATATCGCCTCGGCTACGCAGATGCTCACCGCCTGGAGGTTCCACTTTCACAACGTCGGCGCCCGCCATCGCCATCAGGAACGTCGCGTAAGGGCCATTGTAGACATGGCTCAGATCAATGACCCTGATGCCCGCCAGGGGAAGATCCTCTATTGCATTCGTCATAGGTGACCTGTTGCGATGGATTCGAGGAGTGATCCGGCCGGCCAGACCGCTCCGGTATCGACAAGACATTCGCGGAGAGGCGTTGCCTGCGCTGCTCAGTTGTCGGCGATACCAAACACGGCAGGTACATTCGTTTGGACAGCAGACTGGGCCTGCTCGTTGACCATCAGGCGGAACACATCTGGCCGCGAATAATGGCCGGTAACATCGAAGTCGTACTTGCCTTTCGCGACTTCGCCAGGGTCGATCTCCGCGAGGATCACGGCGTCCTGATCGAACACGCGTTCCGCCAGCATTTGTCCTAGCGGTCCGATGATGCAGCTCCCCCCGCGCATCAGGATCGTATCGGCGGCGGGAGCACCATCAATCGCATAGTCAGCCGGATAGTCGCTGCGTCGCGTGAACTGGCACGCGGAGAATACGAAACAACGGCCCTCCAGCGCAATGTGCCGCATGGTTGCCAGCCAGGTTTCCCGATCATCGGCGGTCGGCGCGCAATAGAGCGACACGCCCTTCGCGTACATCGTCATGCGGAGCATCGGCATGTAATTTTCCCAGCAGATCACGGCGCCAAGTTTCCCGAGCGGTGTCGTGAATGCAGGTTAGGTGGAACCATCGCCAAAACCCCAGACGAGGCGCTCCGCGGCGGTTGGCATCAGTTTGCGATGCTTGCCGAGCAGCGTCCCGTCCGGCGCATAAAACAATACCGTACAATAAAGCGTTCCCTGATCGCGCTCGATGATTCCCGTGACGAGATGCACATCGTTAGCCGCCGCGATCTCGCCTATACGCGTTACCTGAGGACCTGGAACGTCTATCGCGCCGTCATAGTAGATACGGAACGACTCGCGCCCTGCCTGCGTCCGTGAGCCGATTCGTGCGCCGAAATCGAGTCCCTTGGGATATCCCCCCACGAAGGCCTCGGGAAATACGACCAACTTCGCGCCGCTCGATGCCGCCTTCGCGGTATAATCCCCAAGCTTCTCGACCGTGCGGTCTGGATCGAAAGCAATCGCAGCCGTCTGTACCACGGCGCCGACAAAAGGCTTCATAACGTATCCCGATGCTTATCTGCAGGGTGCCTGAGGCTCCAGAGCGCACCCCACTTCTGAACCCGGAAGCAACCATGGCCCACGCACCACGCAACGGGCAAGTCCAACAATCGATTACATTCCCAAGCACGGCGTGGCGAGGCTGCGCAATGACATCATCGAAAGACATTCACCATTTTCACGAACGTCAACGGAACATTACTGAGCTGAGCCGCGTTCACTTACGTCATCAGCCCGATAAGGACGCCGCCATGCCCATCCTCACAACCGCGATCGTAAATTTCCTGATTGTCCTCGCAATTGGCATCGCTGTCGGCGTGGTCTTTGCGCGATCGGGCACCGGCTTCCTCGGCCGCGCGCGCGACAGCCTGAGCGGCGTCGGCGTCGGCACCTATGCGCTCGTCGGCATAGCAGGCTCATTCATCGGGTTCCACCTCGGCGTCATACTCGGCCTTTTGCCACAGCCGTTATTGCTGTTTGTGACGGCCTTGATTGGCGCTCTGATCACGGTTTGGGCATGGCGACGGTAAGCAGGCAGCCGGACTTAGAGCAACATCACTTGGCGCCCGACGATACCCTCTTTGGCGGCCCGGAAAGCCAATGAAACGCATCCTTTGGCGAGCGAATGTGCGCCGGCACGGTCGCGAAAATACGCTTCGGTGATGACCGGGAATATTCGACCGCGCTCCAAGTATCGATCACCGTGCCGCGGTACGTCCATATTCGACGCCAGAGCGTACCAGAGCCATCGTTTGCAATCGGCTCTGCGCCACCCGCGGCAATGAAGCGCTCGACCGTCATGATTTCGATCATGGCATTTCTGACCGAACCGTCGATCTGCGCGTCGATCCAATCCAGCGTGATCTCTTCTGGGCGCAAGATGACCCACGCAGGGACGGCCACACCCTTCCAAGCATAGTATTTCCAGCCGTCGCGATAAGCGAGCGCAGGCCCCGACGGACAGTGCAGCCGGCCCTCCACATCCGAGTACGCGACGTCGGGATGCGCGCTTAGCCAGCAGATCCTCTCGTGTGGGAGCAGCCAGCCGCTATTCTCGTTAATCTGCCTCAGAGCCATAAGTGCGTCGCTCGACGTGCCCACAAACGCCGCCTCAACGGAAGCGATCCGACCAACACTGTTGAGCTCACCCGGTCCGCAGCTATGAGCCGCAAAAGTGGGCCGCCATATTGGCTGCAGCGAACGCCTTCGCATGCGGCGAAAAACCCAAGACAGCAGGGGCGGCCGGATATCTCCGACGGTATCGAGCACTGCCGTCGAGATTGCCGTATTGACCGCATCGCCAGGATCGCGGGCTGGCAGATGATGGGAGCCCAGGATCCTGTCACGCGACAGACGTGTGATGCGATCCACGCACGCACGATAAGGACGCTCGACGATCAGCTCCTTGACGGGCGGGCCCGCGCGCTCGCCTGAGGCGGCCCACACCGATGCGGCCTGGACTGGGCTCTCACACCAGACAATCTCCGGCGGCGCTAGGCCAGCGGCCCGATAAGCGCGATACACGCCCTCTTCCGCTGTCGCTTGGTCCGCGAATGACCGCGTCGAGCCGTCGATTCCAGAGCGCAATGCGGGCTTCTGGTTCGTCGTACGCAGCCGTGTTGATCGGATTTCCGCATGAGCCGCCGTCATGCCAGCGTCGCGCGCCAAGGCCATGAGCGTTTCTTTCGTCATCGTGTCTTTCGAAACATTGGTGAGGCGCCGGTGCACGGCATCCCTGGGCGGGAGTTGATGCCCGCGAACGAACGTCAAAGACGTGCTGACGCCTCGCTCTCAATAGTATGAAGCCCCCTATCGACATGAAATGGCGATGACTACCTACGACCGCGTAGGCGGAAATCCCGCATTCGTCCTGAGACCCATGCTCATGCGCACGAGATGCGAGACAGTCCTGGCCTCCATCTTCTTCAAAACGGCCGCGCGATGATGTTCAGCGGTGCGCGTGCTGATGCCGAGACGACTAGCGAGCAATTTGGTCGGCAAGCCTTCCGCAAGGAGACCCATTACCTCCTGCTCGCGCCGCGTCAAGAGCCGAAACCGAGCCTCGACCGCAGACGCGGCTGCCTCCTCATCGACCAGTTCGCTGACGCGCTGAAGCGCCTCCTCCAAGGTCTGCAGGAGTTCCACGGGATCGAATGGTTTCTCCAGGAAGTGCAGCGCTCCCATGCGCATCGCCTTTACGGCCATCGGAATATCGCCGTGCCCCGTCATCATCACGACGACAGGTCTCACGGGCCGTTCTTGCAGATGCTGCACGAGGTCGATCCCGCTCATTCCCGGCAGCCGCACATCCACAAGAAGACACATCGGTTTAGCGATCAGCACCTCCGACAGAAACTCCTCGGCGGACGAGTAGGTGCGCGCCTCGAGGCCTGCAGTGTGCAGCAAGACCTTCAGGGCCTCGCACACGTCGACCTCATCATCGATGACGTGCATAACGCGCCTATGCGACATGATCTTCCTCCTGAGCGACAGGAAGCCCGACAATAAACCGCGTTCCACCTGCCTCGATGCGCTCCCAGTGAATGGTGCCGCGGTGCGCTCCGATAAGCTCCCGAGACAACGTCAGGCCCAGCCCCATCCCCCCAAGCTTGGTGGTCACGAATGGCTCGAAGACATGAGCCGCAATGTCATCCGAAACGCCGGGGCCATTATCCTCGATCTCGATGGAAATCCGTTCGGCAAAGCTTCGCAGTCGCACGGTTACGCTCCCGGCGCCCGGGCTAGCCTCCGCGGCAGCGTCGATGGCGTTGTTGATGAGATTGATGAGCGACTGCTCGAGTTGCAGGGAATCCACCGTGATCGACGGCATCGTCGTGGCTTCGAGCCGCACGGAAACGCCGTGCGCCCGGGCGTCATCCTCTGCGAGCGCAACGATCTTTCGAAGAAGCGCACCGATGTCAGTGGGCGTAGATCGCAACGTCCCGCGCGAGACGAAATCCCTGAGACGCTCGAGGATCTCCTTTGCGAGACGAAGCTGGGTCGACGCCTTGTCCAGCGCATCGGAGATCGGTTGGACCTCGGCAGGCTTCGTCTCCAGAAGTCGATGCCCAACGTGAAGGTACATGGCCACGTTCGAGAGCGGTTGGCTGATCTGGTGCGCCAGTGTCACGCCCATGGCGCCGGCAGTCGCGTGTCGAGCCATACGAGCCACTTCCGCGTGCTGGCCGCGCAGCAACTCGTCCGATCGGCGTCGATCGTCCAAGGCCGCGCCGAGCAGCAACCCCGTGACGGCAAGCGCCAGCACCAGCAACTGATAGGCCATGAAAGTCGTTGCCGGATAACCGCCCCATCCGATGAAAGCCACCAGCATGAGATGCGTGAGGCATAGGCCCAACGCAGCACCGGCCAGTCCAGTCCGCATCGCAATCCAACTGACAGGAAGGAACAAGAGGTAGAAGAAATGGAATTCGCCAGCCCGCTCGAAACCGAAGATCAGCCATAAGGCCACCATCACGCCCGTCGCAAACAGCGCTGCATCGAGCAATAACAGTGAGAGCCGCGTATCCAAAAGGCGTTGTAGAGAGCCCGATAGCGCAATGGCAACGGGAAGAACGATAACGATGCCGACCGTATCGCCGACCCACAAGTGCGGCACCGCCTCCCAGTATTGGTTGCCGGGCAGGTCGCCAAACAAAACGAGCATTCCGCAATAGAGACAGGCTATGGCGAACGCTCCGATCGGCACGATCAAGAGCATCGTCACAATGTTCTGCAGGTCCGGTCGGCGGAGCGCAAAGCCGAAACCTCGCGTCAGAGCCGCGGTGAGAGCCGCATACCCGAGCGCCACGACGGCACTAGTCGCAATCATCGAGGCGGTCGTCTTTGCCGCGCTGTAGATCAAGAGTTCGGCCAACAGCGCTGCAAGGAATAGGACCGGAGTGTAGGCGAGACCTTCTACGAGCAGGAGCCCGAGACTCAGCGCCTTCACCGGGTTCCAAAGCGTAATGCCAAGCCCTTCGAGCTCATGAACGCGGGTAAGCCACTCCAGCCCAAGATACGAGACGACGAACAGCGCACCGCCGAGCATATACCGCTGCGTGAAGACGGTGCGCAACCAATGCACCGTCGCGTTCTTGATTCGAGATGTAACGAGCGCATCGACCACGGCGATTCCCGAAACAATATTGCCCTCAGGTGCGTTCAATTCCCACTTCTAGCGCAAGACGGACGCTTCGCCAGAAAGGAAAAACGCACCGACACGAGATCGCGTCCTTGCTCGGCAATCAGTGAGCCGATTGCCCTTGTGACGGTCCCTCACGACTACATCAACGCGGCGTTGATCCAGAGATGGGCGAGAATGCTCGCCACATATCCAAGCGCGATTGCCCAGGTCCATTGGAGATGATTGAGGAAAGTATAATGGTTGCGCACGAGCCCCATCAATACCACACCCGCGGCCGTGCCAATGGAGACCAAGCTGCCGCCGACGCCAGCGCTCAGCGTGACAAGCATCCACTGGCCGCTAGACATGTCGGGATTCATGGTGAGCACCGCAAACATCAGTGGGATATTGTCGAACGCCGCCCCCAGCACACCGATCGCGACGTTGGCGACCGTCGGTCCCAGATCGACATAGAGATAGTTGGATAGCTGCGCGAGATAACCGGCAACACCGAGACCGGCGACAGCAAAGATAATGCCGAAAAAGAACAGCAGCGTATCCCACTCCAGGCGTCGCATCTCCCGAAACGAATCAAACGCCATATCCTTATCCGCACGCCGGACACCGATCCTCTGAAGCAGGTAGGCATACATTTGCAGGTATCCAAGGCCGAGCATCATCCCGAGGGCTGGCGGGAGATTCAAAAAGCTCTTGAACGAGACAGCAGTTGCAAGGGTCGCCACGAACAATACGATCACCATCGTCCCACCGGGCTTCAGTTTCCGGATTTCGCCCCCAGGTTCCGGCGCTCCTTTCGGCACACGAAAATGCATGAACACCGCTGGCACGAGGAAATTCACGAGAGCCGGAAAGAACAAATGGAAAAATTCCAGGAATTGCAATTTCCCTTTCTGCCAAACCATCAGAGATGTGATGTCGCCAAATGGCGAGAAAACGCCGCCCGCATTGGCGGCAATCACAATGATGATGCAGCCCATAACGATAAATTGGAAATTACCGACGCCGACAGCCACAACCACCGCCCCCATGACGAGCGCCGTGGTCAAATTGTCGATAATCGGACCAAAAAAGAATGAAAGCCCTCCAATCAGCCAGAAGAGCTGCCTGTAGGAAAGCTGCAAGTTAACCAGTCGGCTCCTGAGTGCATCGAAGACGCGCCGCTCCTGCATCGTATTGACGTAGGTGATCGCCACGACGAGGAACAACATCAACTCCCCGTAGTCGAGAATCACATGCTTGGCGGCAACCTCGAGGGCTGCACTCTGGCCGTGCGCCGCGTAGGCAATGCCCAGAAGCGCCCAGATCAGGCCCGCCGCGAGCATGACGGGTTTCGATTTGCGCAACTGAATGGCTTTCTCAACGGCCACTAGCCCATAAGCGACAAAAAAAATGATGAGCGCCAGATAACCGACAGGGTGCTGCGTCAGATCAAGGGGCGTCGCGATCTCCTGCGCCGCTTGCAGGGATGAGGCGACGGCCATCGCAGACAGGACTGCCATCAGAGTGGGCAGCAGGCACATCGGTCCAATAAGGCGCTTCATCGACCCTCCGCTCGCATCATGAAAGGCGGGCGCGGCCTCCCCGAACCGCGAAGCTCGCGATCAGGCCGTGAAAACGGATCACTTGTCGGAAGCGGCCCGCGCCTCGCGCCATGCAACAATGAGAACCGAGGGGTGAAAATGAGCAAAATTACCTAGATCGATAAAGGCGTGCGCGACCGGCACCGCGTAAAGCATGCGCGGGCTTCATCAAAAGACGCTGCGCGATCTTCCCAAGATATATTGATTGCTTGCAGAATATTCCGATGTTCCGCCCGTACATGAATTCCCAATGAACAGTCCATTCAGCGCACGTTGCGACGACGCCAACGATACTCCGCCTCGGTCGAAATGCGATCTCGGCCCTCAGCCAAGTCGGAGAGATCCATCATGAAGCGTTTCATGACACTCGCAGCGGGAGCTTTAGCTCTCGGTCTCGCATTTGTAGCCCCGGCGACCAGTCAAGCCGCCGCGTTATCCCCGCAGCAGCTCTCGCAGTCGACAGCCACATCCCAGGGGTTACTGGAAAAAGTCCAATGGCGCCGTGGGAGACACCATCATCATCGGCGTTGGCATCACCATCACCACCGGCACTACTGGCGGCACCATCACCGGCATCGCTGGCATCACCACCATCGGCGCCACCACCACTGGCGGCATCATCACCGACGCCATTGGTAGCATCACCATCGTTGACGGTTGGCTCCGCGCGAGTGGAGCCAGCCACCCCTATCGTGACAGAAATCCGACCGGGAGCATATCGGCGGCTCCAGCAGTGACTGCACACAGCACGACGACCAACCAAGGCGTCACGTTCCACATGTAGAGTGCCAGAAAGGCAATCATGGCGAGCGCGAAGTCCGCTGGCGCTGCGATGCCCGCTGTCCAGACAGGATGATAGAGCGCCGCCAGCAACAAGCCGACGACGGCCGCATTGATCCCTCGGAGCGACGACTGTGCCCACGTGCGTCGACGCAAAACATCCCAGAACGGCAGAGCGCCCGCCACCAGCAGGAACGACGGCAAAAATACCGCTACGAGACAGAGCACGCCGATTACCCATCCACCGATGACTGCGCCAAGATAGGCGGCAAAAGTAAAGAGCGGGCCTGGCACGGCCTGCGCGGCGCCGTAGCCCGCGAGAAACTGATCGTTGCTGACCCATCCGGACGGGACGACTGCCGCTTGCAACAACGGCAACACCACGTGACCACCACCGAACACCAGCGAGCCAGACCGATAAAAGGCGTCGATGAGAGCGATGGATTGGCTTTCTGTTCCGGATGCGAGGATTGGAAGTCCCGTCAGAAGCGCGAAGAACAGTATCAACCACCCCGCGCCGGCGACACGTCCGACTTTCGCCGACATCGCTGTGTGGTTCGGCAATGTGGAGCCACGCCGCAGAACGACAAAGCCAATAATGCCACCGAACACAATCGCGCCCACTTGCCCCCAAGCCGTTGGGACGGCGATCGCCATGACAGCGGCAGCAACAGCCAGTGTGGCGCGCTCCCGGTCGGGCGCGAGGTTGCGCATCATGCCAAGCACCGCTTGAGCCACTACCGCGAAAGCCGCGATCTTCAGGCCGTGCAGCCATCCACTCCCAACTGCATCGCCAATGGCAGCAACACCGTAAGCAAAAAGAACAAGCGCCGCAGCAGACGGAAGCGTGAAGGCCGTCCATGCCGCGAGAGCACCAGCGTAGCCCGCGCGTGATAGTCCGATTGCCATGCCGACTTGGCTGCTCGCGGGACCAGGAAGGAACTGACACAAAGCAACGATGTCGGCATAGGCAGACTCGCCCAGCCATTTTCGATGGACGACAAACTCCTCCCGAAAGTAGCCAAGATGCGCGATAGGCCCACCGAATGAGGTCAGACCAAGTCTGAGGAATGCAAGAAATACCTCCGCCGCGCCAGATCGCGAGTTCAAGGAACCGATATCTGCCCCGGTTGCCATCTTTGCTCCCCCTACGCCCCGGCATCTAGCAACGGCAATGCGACTTCGATCAGAAGATCGGGCCGAAGGTCCAACTCGATATCTACAGCCTTATGACGGCAGTGCCTCAGAATGGGTCGTGGTAGTGCTTCTCCCCTTCTTCGTTGGGAAGCGGCACAGTCCGCGTATAGTTTCTGCGCGGACCAGCGTTACCGAGCTGATATTGCCGCCGACCAAATCGGCGTGTCCAGCCGCCAGCATACAGGCGCAATAAGCCCGCGCAAAAGATCGCCACCGTCGCGAGACTGTTCACGCGTCTATGCTCGACCGATCTGTTGAAATCGAATTACTTCATCGAGCACGATCAAAAATTCATCCGCTTGAAATATCAACACTATGATAAATGCGCCGAAGAACCCGGTCCGCGCCCGCCCTTGAGATTCAAATGCCTGAGTAAGGCACAAAGCGATGAGTGGTCTCGTCGATCTCTAATGGCCGGTTAATTGCCGGAAAAGCTCGCTGCGGGCATGTCTCACGCTCGCAGATCTTGCAACCGACGCCGATTGGCGTGCGGGCTTCTCGGCTCTTGAGATCAAGGCCGCGTGAATAGACGAGTCGCTCCGCGTGACGCAAGTCGCAGCCAAGTGCAATAGCAAATGTCTTGTTCGGAGTGCCATACGCGCCCTGACCCCGCGTAACTGTTCGCGCCACACACAAATATGTGCGTCCGTCGGGCATTTCGGCCAACTGCACAAGCACACGGCCCGGGTCGGCAAAAGCTTCGTAGACATTCCACAGCGGGCAGGTCCCCCCGACGCGCGAGAAATGAAAGTCAGTCGCCGACTGACGTTTGCTCATGTTCCCCGCACGATCGACTCGAGCAAAGAAGAAGGGGACACCCGGCGTCTCGGCGCGCTGAAGCGTGCTGAGGCGATGGCACGCCGTTTCAAAGCCAACGCCAAAGCGCCCACCCAATTGCTCGATATCGTACTGTAGGGTTTCTGCTGCTTCCAGATACGGCCCATATGGCAGAATGAGCGCCCCGGCGAAATAATTTGCAAGACCAATGCGCGTCAGGCCGCGGGCTTCTGGATTGGCGAAGGAGACGTCCGAGATGAGTTCGTCAAGCACATCACCGCATTCAATAAAGGCGAGCTGCGTTGCCATTTGAAAGGCCTGCTGGCCCGGCCGCAGGTGCCCGGCGATTATCATGGTTTTGGCGCGAGCATCGTAGCGCCGTTGTATGCGCGGATGAGCATCGCGATCGATGAGTACGCTGATCCCGTGCTTACGCTTGAAGCGACGCACCAAAGCACCGCTCATGTCGCCAATCGCGCCGCCACTTTCGTTGAATAGCCGCTCTGCAGTGCGATCCAGAACATCAATGTGATTGCGCCGTGCATAGAAAAAATCTCGGACTTCTTCGAATGGCATGAGGGGCGCCGTCGGCGCATCATCCCCGAACCGCGCCGCCAGCAGATTTGCGCGCTCCATGGCTCCACGGTAACGATCATGCAGCGCCAGGAAGGAGCGCGCGATTGCGGGCATGTTGGCGGAAAGCTCGCGCAGCTCAGCCAGCGCGATGTCCGAATTTCCCATTTCCGAGAGCACATCCCGAAGCTCGGAGACGAGGCGCGCCTCATCGTTTTCGGAAAACATCTGCACATCGACCCCGAAGACGGCGTTGATCTTGAGTAGGGTCGGCACGGTCAGCGGACGCTGGTTCTTCTCGAGCTGGTTCAAGTAACTCGGCGAGAGATCCAAGGCCCTGGCGAGAGCAGCCTGAGTTAATCCTCGCTCCTCACGCAAGCGCTTCAAGCGCACACCCATGAACGCCTTTCGCATATTCGCAACCTTCGCAAACTTTCCAGAACAGCTTCGCATTTCTGCACTAATTCACCTATTCCCACGCCGGGTATTTGTGAATATTGCGAAATGCATCGGCCATCAAGAGCGATCGGCCACGAGGTCATGCTGTGTTGAACTCATCCACTTCGCGCTTCATCGAGATGATTTTCCCCGAGCACGCCAACCACTACGGCACGCTATTCGGTGGCAATGCGCTGAGCTTCATGGGTAAGGCCGCATTCGTGGCTGCAACACGCCGCGCGCGCACAGCCGTGGTCATGGCCTCTTCGGATAAAATCGACTTCCACATGCCCGTGCGAGTCGGCGAGCTCATCGAACTCGACGCGCGCGTGGCTCGCGTCGGCCGCAGCTCCATGACCGTCGAGGTCGAGGTGACGGCCGAGGCTCTCCTGACTGGCGAGCGCCGTCTCGCTATGCGCGGCTCCTTTGAGATGGTCGCCGTCAATGCCGTCGGGAGGCCGGTCGCCATCCCGGACAATCAAGCCTTTTCCACCAATGAGGATCGCCCAACGTGAAACTGCACACTGTCCGCGCGCACAAATCTGCCGAGCACCTGCCGCGTGCCGCGCAACTCGCCTGGAAGATCGCAACGGTCGCTGCCGATGACGTTCCAATCGACGATGACGTCGTCGAGATGATCGGCAACCGCATCATCGATAATGCGGCGGTAGCGGCTGCATCTCTAGCTCGTCACGCGATCATCAGCGCACGCGGTCAGGCGGCGACTCATCGCATGACGCCCGGCGCCACGATCTTTGGTTTTTCAGCTCAGCGTCGCTTTTCACCGGAATGGGCTGCGTGGGCCAATGGCGTTGCCGTGCGCGAACTCGATTTCCACGACACGTTCCTTGCCGCCGACTACGCGCATCCGGGCGACAACATCCCGCCGATCCTAGCGGTGGCCCAGCATTGCAAGCTCACCGGTGAGGACCTGATCCGCGGCATCGCGGCGGCATATGAGATCCACGTCAATCTCGTGAAAGGCATCTGCCTGCACGAGCATAAGATCGACCATATTGCTCATCTCGGACCGGCGGCGGCGGCAGGTATCGGCGCCGCGCTCAAGCTATCGCCAGACAGCATTTACCAGTCGGTTCAGCAGGCGCTTCACGTGACGACCACGACGCGCCAATCCCGCAAGGGCGAGATCTCGAGCTGGAAGGCGTACGCCCCAGCGTTTGCCGGCAAGATGGCGGTTGAAGCAGTCGATCGTTGCATGCGCGGCGAAGGCGCACCATCACCGGCATGGGAAGGCGAGGATGGTTTCATTGCCTGGCTGCTGAGCGGCCCGAAGGCGGAGTATCTGGTGCCGCTCCCGGAAAAAGGCGAGCGCAAGCGCGCCATCATGGAAACCTACACTAAGGAACACTCGGCTGAGTACCAAAGCCAGGCGCTTATCGATCTCGCGCGTCGCATGGGACCGAAGGTCGGCGATACGTCGCGCGTGAAGAGCATCGTCATCCACACCAGCCATCACACGCACTACGTGATCGGCACAGGGGCCAACGATCCTCAGAAGATGGATCCAACGGCAAGTCGCGAAACGCTTGACCATTCGATTATGTATATCTTTGCAGTCGCGTTGCAGGATGGCGGCTGGCATCACGAGCGCTCTTATGCTCCAGAACGAGCGCAACGCCCGGACACGGTCGCGCTGTGGCACAAGATCTCGACAACGGAAGATCCAGCCTGGACGCGCCGCTATCACAGCACAAATCCAAAGGAAAAGGCCTTCGGCGGTCGCGTTGTCGTCACGCGCGATGACGGTTCGATCGTCGAGGACGAGTTGGCAATTGCCGATGCGCACCCGCTCGGAGCACGTCCGTTCAAGCGGCCGGATTACATCAAGAAGTTCCGCACGCTTGCTGAAGGCATTGTTCCGGAGGCCTCGCAGGAGGCGTTCCTCGGCGCCGTCGAACGGCTTCCGCGCCTGACAGCGGCCGGGCTTTCCGGTCTCACGTTCACAGTCGATCCAGCCCAACTCGGATCGGGTGGCAAACCTGGCATCTTCAGGGAGTAACGATCATGGCAGCGGCAACGCCGAATAAAGTAAAGAAGTCTGTTGCACTTTCCGGCATCACTGCTGGCAACACCGCGCTTTGCACGGTCGGACGCAGCGGCAACGATCTGCATTATCGCGGCTACGACATCCTCGACATCGCCGACAAGTGCGAGTTCGAGGAGATTGCCCACCTGCTTATCCACGGCGACCTGCCGACGAAGGCGGAACTCGCAGCATACAAGGCCAAGCTGAAATCGTTGCGTGGACTGCCCGCGGCGGTGAAGGCCGCCCTCGAGGCAATCCCGGCCGCGGCGCATCCCATGGACGTGATGCGCAGTGGTGTATCAGCTCTCGGCTGTGTGCTGCCCGAAGCGCACGACCACAATCATGCCGGGGCGCGCGATATTGCCGATCGCTTGATGGCCTCACTCGGCTCGATGCTGCTCTATTGGCATCACTATTCGCAGAACGGCCGTCGCATCGAGGTCGAGACGGACGATGACAACATCGGTGCGCACTTCCTGCACCTGCTGCACGGGGAAGTGCCCTCCGAGAGCTGGACGCGTGCCATGCACACATCGCTCAACCTTTATGCCGAGCACGAGTTCAATGCGTCGACTTTCACGGCGCGCTCGATTGCGGGAACTGGCGCCGACATCTATTCGGCGGTGACTGGTGCCATCGGCGCTCTGCGTGGTCCGAAACACGGCGGTGCTAACGAGGTCGCCTTCGAGATCCAGAAGCGCTATGCCTCACCGGACGAGGCGGAGCAGGACATCCGACGCCGCGTCGCGGCCAAGGAAGTGATCATCGGCTTTGGACACCCCGTCTATACGATTGCCGACCCGCGCAATGAGATCATCAAGAAGGTCGCTCGCGAACTATCCAAGGAAGCGAGTTCTCTGCGCATGTTCGACATCGCCGATCGCATCGAGGCCGTGATGGGTGAGACCAAGCGCATGTTTGCCAATCTCGATTGGTTCAGCGCGGTTTCCTATCACATGATGGGCGTCCCGACTGCCATGTTCACGCCGCTGTTCGTCATCGCCCGGACCTCAGGCTGGTGCGCGCATATCATCGAGCAGCGCCAGGACAACCGCATCATCCGTCCATCTGCCAACTACATCGGACCAGAGGACCGGGCTTTCGTGCCGCTCGATGTGCGTGGCGCAACAAGGCCGGCAGCTTAGCGAAGAGAAGAACGCCCCATGCCCTATCTGGTCTCAGCCGATCTCGCCTCTGAACCCGCTGGTATGCGGTTGCGCAACCTACTGGCCCGCCCCGGCATCCTGCAGATGCCCGGGGCACACAATGGCATGGCGGCGATCCAGGCACGAAATGCCGGCTTCGACGCGCTCTATCTTTCGGGCGCAGCAATGACGGCGTCGATGGGAATTCCGGATCTTGGCATCATCACAGTCGACGAAGTGGCATTCTTCATCCGCCAGTTGGCGCGGACCAGCGGCCTCCCCGTCCTCGTGGATGGGGACATGGGCTACGGCGAAGCTCTCAATGTGATGCACATGGTGCGCACATTCGAGGATGCGGGCGCGGCAGCCGTGCACATTGAGGATCAGCTTCTGCCGAAGAAGTGCGGTCACCTGAACGACAAGAAGCTAGCCGATGCGCACGACATGGCGGCGAAGGTGGCTGCGGCCGCAAAGGCACGCCGCCATCTTTACTTGATCGCCCGAACTGATGCTGCCGCCAGCGAAGGTCTCGATGGCGCGATTGCGCGCGCCAAGCTCTATATCGAGGCGGGCGCCGATGCGATCTTTCCGGAGGCGTTGAATACAGCCGAGATGTTCCGCGCCTTTGCTCAAGCGATGCCCGGCGTGCCACTGCTGGCCAACATGACGGAGTTTGGCAGAACCCCATTCTATACCGCGTCCGAATTCGAGGACATGGGCTACAAGATGGTGATCTGGCCGGTTAGCTCTCTGAGAGTCGCCAACAAGGCGCAGGAGAAGCTTTACGCCACTCTCGCGCGCGACGGCAGCACCCAGATGATGATCGATCACATGCAGACGCGGGCGGAGCTCTATGCCGCCATCGGATTGCACGACTATGAGGCCCTCGATGCCTCGATCGTGCAGACGATCATCCCGACAGGCATGCCGCAGGCTTAGGTCAGGCTGTGCGCACGCGGCCAATTTCTGTAGAAGTGCCTGCGGCACCAAAGTCTCAGGATCAGGTCATTGATCCCAGGCCGGGAACGGATCGGGAAGCTTTGCCCAGGAGCGTATCTCGACTGAACCTTTTTCCGGTATAGGCATCAAGCAGGCGTCGAGCTCTGACGTTATGGCGTCGCGATCCATGTCCCGCGTGCCGATGAAAACCAGTTCCTGTCGGCGATCACCCCACTGCTTGTGCCAGCCCTTCTTGATGCGCGCGATCAGGTCCTCGTCGTCCGGCCAGCGGTCTTTGGGAACGGCTGCCCACCAATATCCGGCGCGCTGATAGCGTATCAGCGCGCCGGCATGGCTCAGCTCCCCAACCCATTGCGGCCTGGAAGCGATCCAGAAGAAACCTTTTGCGCGCACCACATTCGACCATGATTTGTTGAGGAACGCATGCAGTTTCGCCGGATGGAATGGGGCCCTGGCGCGATAAACGAAACTGGTAATGCCATACTCTTCGGTTTCGGGTGTGTGGTCCTTGAAACCGTTCAATTCTTTGAGCCACGTCGGGTGCTGATGGGCGGCCTCAAAACTGAAGAGGCCCGTATTCAAGATGGCATCCAATGGAACTCGCGCTGCGGCGGCTTCGATAATCCTTGCATCGGCATTGAGCGAGCGGACGATGGTGCGTGCTGCGTCCAATTCATCCGGCTTGGCGATATCGGTTTTGTTGAGAACGACCACATCGGCGAATTCGATCTGCTCGACCAAAAGTGCGACGAGTGAGCGATCGTCGTCATCCCCGAGGGACTGGCCGCGATCCGCGAGGAAATCCTCGCAAGAATAGTCCTTAAGCAGGCTTGCTGCATCGACGACGGTGACCATGGTGTCGAGCCGTGCCACATCCGACAAGCTATGGCCGAGTTCATCGCGAAACTCGAAGGTCGAGGCGACGGGCAGTGGCTCAGAGATGCCCGTGGACTCGATGAGCAGGTAATCGAACCGCTTCTCCTTAGCGAGGCGGCTGACCTCCTTAAGAAGATCGTCGCGCAACGTGCAGCAGATGCAGCCGTTCGACATTTCGACCAACGCTTCATCCGTACGCGATAGGTTCGCTCCACCATCGCGAACGAGATCGGCGTCGATGTTGACGTCGCTCATGTCGTTGACAATGACCGCCACCTTGCGACCCTGGCGATTGTTGAGCACATGGTTGAGCAATGTGGTCTTGCCCGCGCCGAGGAAACCGGAAAGCACTGTAACAGGCAGACGTGTGTCGTCTTCGTTGGCAGTGCAGCGAAGGTGGGCTCTCAGCTCGGCGTCCATGTATCCCTCTCTGGATTGATGATCGATTTGCATGCTTTATTGATACGTTATAACATATCATAATTGAGGCGCAATAGAGATGGAGGCGTGCGTTGGCTGAACTCAAGCCCGGCAGAGGTACCGGAGACAATGATCGGCTGATCGCTCGGGCCCTGCGTGAGGCGCGGCGTCCCATGAGCGCGTATGAGCTAATCGAACAGTTGCGCGATGACGGGATCAACGCGCCTACAACGGTTTACCGTGCACTTAACAGGCTCATCGACAGCGGACAGGTCCATCGCCTGGAGTCCCTCAACGCGTTTGTATGTTGCGCCGGGGATTGCCAGCACGGCACCGCAGTGTTTGCGATATGCGGCCGATGCGGCGCGGTCGTGGAGTTCAGTGACATGATCGTTACAGAGAGGTTAGCCAGCTGGGCGCGCGCCACGGGTTTCAACCTCGATCACGCCACGATCGAATTGAGCGGGCGATGCCAGTCCTGTGTTCAGAACGCACCCGGAGATTCGACGTAAGGAGGAGGTTGGTGACGCTCGGGCGAATCCCGGAAGAAATGGATTGGAAACGCGATATACGATGTCATCCCTTGACCAGCTAGGTTGGGCGCTTCTTTTCAGGCCAAGCGGCTGCCCCGCGCATTTTGGGCCGCGTCGCCATCAAGAGGCTGCGCATCGCCTCGATGTCAAGATTACGCCCAATAATGACCAGCCTCGTTCGCCTGTCGTCGCTGGGCCAGCACTCAAGGCGATCGATGAGGTGGATGACATGCTGCACACCATGAACGATGGCTGGTCTGCTTGGATCATCCGTTAGCGCGACGAGTCCCTTCACGCGCAACAGGTCGGCGCCAGCCCCCATCTTCAGCACATCAAGAAAGAAGTAGAACGCGACGGGGGTAATCGGTTCATCAAAAAACAGGACGTGGCAGCGAATATCATCTCCGTGCCGGTTGCGGTCCGCATGGTGATGGCTGTGACTGCCATGATGATGCTTGTGGTCCAATGCGGCGCTGGTCGCTTCCGCTCTGAGCCAAGCGATGGCATCTTCGCCCTTCGTCCTCAAATCGTATGTTTCTTGCTTCAGTAATAAAGCGCGGATTTCGCACCAATCGGTATGCCGATCGAGGATGCGCGCGGCTGGATTCATCAGTGCGAGGCGGCTGCGACTGCTCGCGATGTCGCGCTTCGTCGCCGGGTCGTTTGCCAGATCAGCCTTCGTCATAATGAGAGCGTCCGCCAATGCCACCTGCTTCACAGCTTCGAAGTGCGCATCGAGCGTGACATCGCCATTGACGATGTCGAACAGCGTGATGACCCGTGAAAGCGCAAACTGTCCATCGACTGTGCGATCGACAAAGCTAAAGCCCGGCGCAAGCAGAGAGTTGATAACGGGTGCAGGATCGGCAAGGCCCGTCGTCTCGACAATAACACGCCGGAAGGGTCCAACTTCACGCTTCGTACGGCGCATCCAAAGATCGAACAGAGACTCCTTGATCTCGCTTGAAGCAGTGCAGCAAAGGCAACCGGTGGTCGTCGTGACGTACTGATCGCTAAACGTTGCAACAAGGTCATGATCGATCGGAACGTCACCGAATTCATTGATGAGAACCGCCGTCTTCGCAAACGCTGGATCGCGCAACAGCGCGTTGAGCAGAGAGGTCTTTCCAGCGCCGAGAAAACCTGTGAGCACGGTTACAGGGATGGGTGTCATGGCCACTCGCAAAATAAATTGTTACGATATAACATATCATATTTCTCGATGATGCCAACGCTCGATATTGCCGTTGCCTGTCGGCGCCCAAATCGTCGTTGTAACGCCGCGAGATGCTGTAAGGAGGCGGTCCTAGAAAGATCTTATGTAGAGCCATACGTCTGAAACAGAGCCCCTGCCTGCCGTCGGGCTGCGCTACCCGCTACCATCATGGCCAACAGCCGCTGCTCCGGCAGGCCTCGAGGCCTTGGGCACGGGTACAGTCGTCGAGAGCACTCTGCTTAGCCCTCTCTTTACTGCTCGCAGGTTTACCGAACACTGTCTTCCACGTCTCTCGGGCGCCGCCGTAGCCATAGGCATTGCAGTGCCAAGTATGATCGTGCCGCTGGGCCTCTGCCGTGGCGGACGGCGGACCAGCAATCGAGAGCGTGACGACCAGTGCCACTATGGTGACTGACTGGATCATGGCGCGACCTCACGGACTCATCTTGATGAGGCGACGCCGACAAACACCGGCGCCCGCCCCTTCGCGAGTTCAGAACCTGACACTGCCGTAAAGTCGCACGTTTCGGCCGGGCTGCAGCACCTCGTCCTTCTTGAACGACGCTGAGTTTCGGACGTCGTCGTCGAGTAAATTCTCGCCCCTGACGCCGATCGTCATCTCCGGAGCGATGTCTCCGTAGGCCCCAAGTTTCATGGTGTAACTGATGCCCGCATTGAGCAGCGTATAGCCATTTGTGGGCGTTTCGTTGAGAGCGATTTCGTCTTGGCGGAAAGCGTGCAAGAGGTCGACGCTCGCCCGCCATTGCCCGTCGCGATAGTAGAGTCCGCCTCCAAGTCGATGTGGCGGAATACGTGGGACATTCTCGTCGTCCTCGAAGCGGGCGCGCACGAAGTCATAGCGACCCGAAATACCCCACACGCCACGGCCAACGTGCCCCACATCGTATTCGCCAGCCAGTTCGGTACCGTAGAATGTGGCATCGCGCTGGCCGAAAACGATCTGCATTAAATCACCCCCTGCGCCGCCAGGCGTGCAGGATGCCAGGTCCGCCTCGCACGACTCACCGGTTAGCTGTCGGAAGATGAAGCCATTGTATTGTGTGTAATAGGCCGCAGCATCGAAGCGTAACGGACCCTTCTCGCGCTTGAACCCGGCTTCGATGGTACGTCCTTTCTCCAACGTGAGATCGGGATTGCCCAGTTCAAAGGTGCCGGTGGCTTCATGCGCTCCTTTCGAGAAGAGCTCCTGGGCTTCTGGCGCACGCTCGGCATAGAGTCCCGTCAGCCGCGCGACAACGCCCAGAGGTAGATCGTAGAGCAAGCCGACGCTGCCGCTCTTTGTGTTGAACGACTTGTCATAGTCCACAAGCAGGCCCCCAGGCGCCAACGGGTCCTCGTAGGTCGATCCGGTGATAGCGTCATTTTGAAACCGGAGACTGCCGAGCAAGCGCAGTCGCCTCGACATTTGCAACTCCTCGAGCAGAAAGCCGGCCGTCTTCCGTGTCGTGCTGGGTTCGATAAGGTTGTCACCCTCGAGACTGAGGCCAGTCAGATCACGCGTCGATACCTGAATGCCGGCGGTTCCCCGCAAAATCCCAAGGGGCGTCCGCAAGCGCGCGTGGTCTATTTCGGCGCGGCCTTCGCGCTCCTCGTTGGTGAAGCGCGAGCCGATGGCGTCGGCACCGATCGCATCGTCGAAGACGAGTTCGTTGTGCGCATAGTTCGCGTAACCGAACGAAGCGCGGATCGCTTCGATTCCCATGTCGCGCACACGCCATTCGCCTTTGGCCGTCAGTTTCTCCTGCTGCATGTCGATGCGCGATTTCTCTTCCGCAGACTCGATACCGGGAATGCCGTAGAGGCTGTCGATGCGCGAATAGGCGATGCCAGCGAAGCCGTGATTCCAGACATAAGCGCCGCCGATCGAGCTGCCATTGCTATCGAGGAAAGAGTTCTCCTGGACACCCTCTGGCGTATGGTAGTCCCCCGCGTGACGTGCGAACGCCCCGCCCTGCACGACGAAGCCCTGAGCGCCAGCGCTCGTCCTGAAGCAACCATCGCGACCATTATCGACGGAAGTGAATCCGCCTCGCATCTCGGCGCTAACGCCATTGGCAGGCACTTCGGTGGGAACGGTATTCGTTTCGGCATCGACGACACCGGCTATGGCTTTATTCGTGAAGCGCAGCGCAGCCGGCCCTTTGATCACCTGTAGCCTCTGCACGCTGCACGGATCGATCGGCACGCCATGATCCTCGCTGACGTCCGAGACATCGCCCGTACTTAGGCCACTCTCCTGAATACGCAGGCGATTACCATCGAGACCACGCAAAATCGGCCGATTGGCACCAGGCGCGAACGTGGAGCCTGTGACGCCCGGCAGCGCTTGCAGGCTATCGGTGATGGTAGCTCCGGGCGTGGCGACGATTTCCGTCCCTGGCACCGAGACGACGGGCGCGAAGTCCCGCCCCGTAATGTCCGTCGCCGCTGGCTGGGGATTGGCTGCGGGAGCTTGAGTCAAAGACGGCGCAGGCGGCGCTGCACTGGCGGGTGCGGGTGTCGCGCGAATGGGTGCGCTGCGCTTCGCTCTAACTTTGGCGGCCTGTGTTTTCTTAGGCGTAACTTGGGGCGCAGTCACGGTCACGGGAGGCAACCGAACGGTTGACCCGTCACCACTCTGTGGGGAGCCCGGCGAAGGAGCTGCGGCTGGCGGCTGCGTTGACGCATCAGGCGTCGGCGGCGCGCTCGATTGCCCTGGCGGAGGTTGAGTTGGAGGCGCTGCAGTCGGTTGCTGCGCAATGGCCTGATTGAGATCAAGTAAGGATACGGCGACGGCCAACGCCAAAGGTGCGCGAAAGCGCATGGCGAATTCCTCGTGTCTCGAGAGGGTAGGATGGTACATTCATTGCGCCACGCGTTGACGCAAACCCTCGGGGAGCGTCGCACGTCGCAATGTCACGTGAACTCTGGTCTCTCAGACAGCCTTGGGAGGCGCACGGGCACGAAAGGCAGCGCATTCAAGGGCGGTCACGACGCAGGCGACGGCTATGCTGCGTCCCACCGACACGTACTCGGTGGGGGCACGCAATAAGAGCAACGCCGGCAGCGCCGTGGCAGAGAGCAGCCCGATCGTCAGACAGATGGGGCAATGGTTCTCGTCGTGATCGTCGGCAGGACGGCTCGGCGCACCGTCGTAGTTCTGCAGAGTCGAGGCGACATAATGCGCAGCGTTATAGTGAGCATGATGATGGCCGAACGACAGCCCAAGCTGCAGGGCTAGGGCCACGAGAGCCAGCCAAGCCAAATACCGCTGCCGCCTCAATGCCCCCATCATTCCGCATCCCATTCGAATCAACGTGATTCGTATCACGCTTCGCCAGGGGGAAAGTGACATTGCCGCATCGCGGTCGAAAAAAGCAAATCGTCTTTCGTTGATCGAGGTGTCCTATCGAACCGTCACCGCCCAAACTGCCAGTAGATTCCCGCAGCGCCGATGGCCGGCACAGCAAACACCAGAAGGAAGATCGGGAGTTCTTCGGCAAACGAGTAGCCCGCGCGGGATATGCCGACCCACATGTTAAAGGCAGCGCAGACGAGCCAGACGGGAATGAACCAGAGCACCAACCGTCCAGCGCCAACACCCGCGAGCTTGCCAAACAGCGCAAACAGCACCAGCAGCGCCACGCCACCGCCCATCACCATCAACGTGTGCATCGGCTGATCCCCCTATCGCCCGCGATCCGAATAGAGCGGATCTCGCCAGTCCGTTGAAGAAAAATGAGGGCGACAGTCATCCCGCCGCCGTATGGCTCATTTCGTGGTGTAACCGCCATTGACCAGGATGGTCTGGCCGGTCATCCACCAGCCATCGGTGACAAGGAACCTGATCCACGGGACGATATCCTGAATGTCGGTGAGTCCCGTCTTGGAGAAAGGCGACAGTGCCGCGGCGGTCTTGTGATAGGCAACCGCATCCTGGCCCTCGGCCGGATAGAAGAAGGGCGTATCCATCGGACCGGGACCGATCGCTGTCACCGAGATGCCGCGCGCACCGAACTCCTTCGAGGCCGCACGCGTGAAATGCTCGACTGGCGCCTTGGTGCCAGCATAGCTCGCATAGAATGGTGTAAAGGCGCCAAGCAGCGAAGTCACGATCGTGCAGATCTTGCCGTTGTCGTTGACTGCTTTGCCGGCCTCCTTGAGGAAGAAGAATGCGGCTTTGGCGTTGACCGCACTCATCTCGTCGTACTCGGCCTCCGAGATCTCCGCCATCGGCTTCTTCAGCACTTTGCCTACGGTGTTTACTGCAACATCCGGCCGGCCAACGGTCGCGATGCATTCGGCGAACAGCTTCTCCATTGCGCCGGCCGTCGTCAGGTTGCCCTGAAAGGCGGCGGCGTTGCTGCCAGCGGCCTTGATCGCCGCGACCGTCTTGTCCGCATCGGCCTTGGCAGAGGAGCTGTTGTAGTGGACGGCCACCGCCTTGGCGCCGTGCTTGGCAAGATCAATCGCCAGAAGCCCGCCGAGGTTCTTGGCGCCTCCCGTAATGAGAACGGTTTTTCCCTTGATGCTGTGATCGGCCATGGCGTGCTCCTGAGCGTTGGCTCGTGACTCTGAGCTCAAGCTTCCAGTTTGCCTCGCCCGGATAAAGAGCGCATTCTCGACATCACTGATCATCACAACCGAACAATGGAGCACGATGGACCGGATCGATCGGTTGCGCATCTTTACGCGCGTGGTGGAATGCCAGAGCTTCACGCGTGCGGCCGATACGCTCGCCGTCCCGCGCTCCACCGTCTCGATGGCGATCAAAGAGCTCGAGGAGATAGTCGGTACGCGCCTCCTCAACCGGACCACGCGCAGCGTGTCGCCGAGCAACGATGGCACCGCCTTCTACGAGCGAGCCATTCAGCTCATGAGCGACGTCGAAGAGGTCGAGGGCCTTTTCCGCACGTCGTCCGCGCGCCTCAGTGGCAAGCTCAAGATCAACGTGCCGGGCCGCATCGGCCGCCTGATCATCGCGCCGGCTTTGCCGGACTTCTTCGCCAAATATCCCGGCATCGCGCTAGAGATTGGCATCACCGACCGCGCGGTCGATCTCCAGCACGAGGGCGTCGACTGTGTGATCCGCGTTGGCGCGCTCGCTGACTCCAATCTCATCGCGCGCCGCATCGGCGACATCGACATCATCAACTGCGCGAGCAAGGCCTATCTCAAGGCGCACGGAACGCCGCGACGTGCGGCGGATCTCAAGCGCCACCGCGCTGTTATCTATGCGTCGCCCTCGAGCAGCAAGCCGGAGCCTTGGGAGTATGTCGGCAAAAGCGGACCACAGACTGTCGCCATTCCGCAGGCGGTCGCTGTCGACAACGCCGAGATGATGATCGCCTGCTGCCTTGCAGGCCTCGGCTTGATTCAAATCCCCGCCTACGATGTGCGCCCGCACATCGCCAAGGGCGAGCTGGTCGAGGTACTACCGCGCCATCGCGCAGCGCCGCTGCCGGTCCATATCCTCTATCCGCACCGTCGACATCTCTCCGGGCGCCTGCAGGCCTTCATCGACTGGGCCAGCGCCCTTTTGCGTTCGCGGATCGCGCAGTGAGCACTCTTATTCGAGTGCGAATGCGCGCTATTGAGTTTCCATATTGGCAATGGTGCTTTTCATGCCAATCCCACGTGTCCGCAACCACCTTCCATGTTGTAAAATTGGATGGCTCACTCCCCTTCTGAGATCAACCGTTGAGCCAGACACGCTGCTGACTGCCACCGGCCGAGATGAGCTAAGCGGGCCATTGAGATCGGGCCACATACGACGCGATCTTCCCAGACGACACGGCGCTGGTAGCGCGCTGTGCCGAGATGATGAGCAGGAGTCGCCGCATACTTCTGGGGCGTCAGGAATGAAGCCGACGGCTTGAACGACGCGCAGTCGGTCCCATTTGGCAAGCGGGTCATCTTGCTGACACTAAGCGATCGGAATTGGGGGCATGATCCGACTGTTCATCGTCGTTTTCGCGCTGGCTTTGCTAAGCGTTTACGATCTATCGGACGGGCCGCTTGCCTATTCGGTGCAGGCGCAAATATTCGGCGTTCCCAGTGGTCGAGCTATCACGTCAGTTGGCGTCTGCAACGAACACGTTCCGGTTGCGGCGGTACTCCGCAATGAGGGCGCAGGATGGTATGCCATAAACGATGGAACGCACACACCCCTGAATGTGTCTTCCGTGGAAACGACGATGCAGGGCATCACGGTTCGGTTTTCCGGCAAGGGAAGGATGATTCGAACATTCATCGTTTCGCCCGACGAGGCGCTCTCACGCTCTGGCATTTTGGGCGGAGCGTCGGTCGGGCTGGACAAGGCGTATATTGAGCTCTCCCGCGTCGGTGTTTTTGGCCCTCGCCATGTCAGCCCAATGGCCATCAGCACGGACACCTACCCTTGGTCCAACCTTTGGATATTTGGGATGGTAGACATCGAGTGTCCCGAAAAAGCTGCTTCATAAAGCTCCTGCCGGGAGATCCCATCTTCAGGTCTCCGGCTCGATGTCGAGCTTTATGACGACGATGCCCAAGGGCACGACGTGCGCATCAACAACGAGTACGAGTGCGGCCTGGTATCACCGCCCACGGATGCAGAGCGCGACATGTGACTCGCCGCGAGCGCCGGCGAAACGCGGACACTGATACGGCTGATCGGGTGCGAGAGGCTGCCTATTGTTCAGGCTGAGCCGAAGAGAAGATGGGCTTGCTCACCGGTGCCGCGTGGGCCCGTGACCGACACGCTCCTCCTCGGCGGTTTTTGGAATAGACTGACGCGTCTATCAATCCGGCGCTTATCCGCCTGCCGTCGTTCACTCCCTCATGCGCCTGCTCGCCGCTAAGCCTGATGCCGAACTCCGCCAACGGCAATCCGCAGGGCTTCAAGCAACTCGTTGAGGTAGGCGAGGGTCGCTTCGGCGTCACTCAGCAGGACATGCTGGCCGCTAACCTCCAGGTCGCCTTCTCGGTGCTCCGCCGTCCGTGACTTGATTTCCGAGATATTGGCCTCTGAACCAACGATTAGCTTCTCGACTGTGATGAGTTGCATAGCCGCCGACATTCGTTCCTCCCGCTATTGGCTCCTTCGTTCTATGAACGATTATTCATCTATCATTTAAGCACGATGAGGTC
>JBFWOB010000050.1:0-37833 GCA_050250755.1 Hyphomicrobiaceae bacterium | reverse complement strand
ACCATTGCAGCAAACGACCTGCAGGGCCTGATCGATCGGCGCAACGCTTCCTGTCCAACGGGCAAGATGGGTGATGCCTGGGACATCGCACACGCTGTGCTGTTTCTCGCCTCCGATGAGGCCCACTACATCACGGGCACAGAGATCCTCGTCGATGGCGGTTTGACCGCAGCAACTGGTCTCGGCTGACGCCCATCGCGGAGTGCGCCGACGATACGCAGAGCCGGTGCACCCGCCTTCCCCGTTCCCTCTGACGATCAGCCGTCGAGAGACTTCGCAGCCCATTCGTCGGTGCGCCGGCCAACAGCTTCCGCAATCGAGTCGAGCCCTTCCGAGCGCGCGACGTCCGTGAGATGCGATTTGATCCGCCGGATCACGCCGGCCCCCTCGTAGATCAGCCCCGTATAGAGCTGGATCAGGGTCGCCCCCGCCTCAATTTTTGCAAGGGCTGTCTCCGGGCTATCTATGCCGCCGATGCCGATCAGGGGAATGCTGCCGCCCGTCGCCCGATGCACCCGCGCCAACATCACCGTTGAACGATGGAACAGCGGCCGCCCCGACAGTCCGCCGGCCTGCTTGCCACCCGCGGCATCTTTGAGACCGGCACGCGCAAGGGTCGTGTTGGAAACCGCGATCGCATCGACCTTGTGTGTCACGAGCCGGTCCACGATCGGCGTGATGTCGTCCTCCGCGATGTCCGGCGCAATCTTCACGACAATCGGGCGGCGCGGCGCCCCTCGCGCAAGTCGGACCTCGCGGGCGGCCATAACGCGTGACAGCAACTCGTCGAGCGCCGCCGGCGCCTGCAGATCGCGCAAGCCGGGTGTGTTCGGCGATGAGATGTTGACCGTGAAGTAGGTCGCGACGTCGTAGAACGTCTCGAGCCCGGCCACGTAATCGCCAGTCCGGTCCGCCGCGTCCTTGTTGGCACCGATGTTCACGCCGACGATACCACCTCGCAGGGCCCGGGCTTCGAGCCGCCCCAATGCGGCAGCATGCCCTTCGTTATTGAACCCCAACCGGTTGATCACCGCACGGTCCCGGATCAGGCGAAAGATGCGGGGTTGCGGGTTCCCGACCTGCGGCAGCGGTGTCACCGTCCCAATTTCGGCAAAGCCGCAGCCCATTCCGAGAATGGCATCCGGCGCGCGCGCATCCTTGTCGAAACCGGCGGCGATGCCCACGGGATTGGGAAACCGCAAGCCCGCGACCGTTACGCTCAAGCGCCCGTCATCGGGCTGCGTATCACGAGGGTAGATGCCCTTTTCCAGCGCCTGAATGGTCAGCAGATGCGCTCGCTCCGCATCCAAGGCGAAGAGTGCCGGTCGTGCAAGATCGAATAGTTGGCTCAGCATCCGCCGAGTTCTCCTGGAAGACAATGACGGCCCGTGGCATCGACCTCGAGCGCCACCTCGCTGACGGCAAGCTGGGTCTCAATAGGCGCATAAAGATGCGGAAAAAGTGCGCCGTCACGAGCCGGCTCCCACTTCAACTTGGGACCAAGAGCATCGGCTTCAAACCCAACCAGCACCAAGCCCGGCAGAGCTTTCCCGGCCGAATCGGAGAAATGCTTCTGCAGCGTCCCGGAAAGCTGGGCGGATGTGGAAAGATGTATGAACCCATCCCGCAGGTCGTCCGGCGACCCGTGGAAGAAGCCGTTAAGCTTTGCTCCCCGCCAATCGGCAGACGAACAGATCTTGTAAACCATACCCACCATAGACTTTCCCATTGATCATCGTTCGGAACATTTCCGGCTGAGGGCGGCTCGAAGTTTGCGTAACGGGCGATCGAAAGTCCGCGATGGAGGTCGCTGACACGTTCGATGGATGCCTCGGAAAGTGACCGATACGATCATGGGCCGGCCCCTGAACGTGCCGTCCTGTCTCCAAGTCCATCCACTCGGGAAGCACTTGAGTTGCATCAGCCGTCGGAAGGCATCTTCGTTCGCCGCCGGCCTCACGGTGCATAACACGGGACAGGCGCGAGGCGAACGATATGAGACGCCATGAGAGGCCTCTCACCCACGAATGGATCTGGAACGCGATCGACACGCTCGCCAGTCGCAGCGGTCTGACGCCGTCGGGGCTCGCCCGCTTGGCCGGACTCGATCCGACAGCGTTCAACCGCTCCAAACGCCTGACGGCCGAGGGTCGCCCACGTTGGCCAAGCACGGAAAGCATCGCCAAGGTCCTCGAAGCGACCGGGACCGCTCTCGATGAGTTTGCCACGCTCGAGTTCGAGACTTCGCTCCAGATCGCGGATGACGAAACCGAGATCGGCGAGATCGCCGGTGTCCGGATCGTCGCCGAAATTCGCGGTGCGATCGTCCTCGATTGGGAGCCGGTCTCAACGCAGGCGGTAGCCGTCAACGGGAACATAACCCTGGCACCATCGCGGCGGCGCTTCGCCGTAACCGTCAGTGACTCGAGCCTGGAGCCCGCCTACAGCGCCGGCAACGTCCTCATCGTTTCCGAGGCGACCGAGCCACGTGCCGGCGATCGCGTCCTCGTGAAGCCATCCGGCATGCCGGTGTCGCCGCAGCTTCTGCTGGCCACCAGCGTAACGCACGTCGAATTGGGCAGTTTCACGGACATCAATAAACGCGTCTCTGTTCAGAGATGCGACCTCGATTGGATGGCCCGCATCGTTCTCGTGCGCCAGTAGGACGTCCCCCGGAGGGTCAATTCTGCCACGCTCGAGAGCTGAACAGCACTCATCTCTGGAAGACTTCCACGCGCCGCTGTTCGGTGGCGATACTGCATGCTATCGGCCAATCTAGCGTCCAAGAGCGAACCAAGCCTTCGGCGCAGTCCCGCGTTCACAAGCACAACGAGTCCAATGCCACCCCCCTTCAGCGCCAGTTGCATGACGATCGGGGAGATGCTCGGTAGCCATCTTCGCTTGAGCGTGCCCGGTTACCAGCGGCCCTACGCCTGGACGGCACATCAGGCGGCGCAACTGCTCGATGACATCCTCCTCGCCATAGACGATCCGGCGCCGAGCTGCACCGACGACGGGAACGGCAGCGATTACTTCCTTGGTGCCGTCGTCCTGATGGAAGCCGAGCCGAGTGCTCGCACGTCGGCAACGCACGAGATCGTCGATGGCCTTCAGCGCCTCGCGACCGTCACCATTCTTCTCGCTGTCCTGCGCGACATCGCCGAGGACGACGATCCCGAAGCCTCGGTCATGGCGCGACGCTGCATTCTCGATCCGGCTGGCAGCGGCGACGACGAGAGGAACCGTCTTCGCCTGCAACTGACCGGCGAGACCCATCGCTTCTTCTATGACTTCATCCAGCAACACGGCGCGTCATCGGCGATGCCGTCGGATGACGACCTCCCGGCACCTGAAGCCAGACTCCTCGCCGTGCGCGAGCACCTGATGGCGAGCTTGATCGGCGAGAGCCGCGAGCGACGCCGGCAACTTCTGCAGTATCTTTTGAATAGCTGCCACTGTGCCGTGATCTCCGCCCGCACGCTCGATCGTGCACACCATATCTTCGCAGTCCTCAATGACCGCGGCCTTCCCCTCGCGCGCGGCGACATTCTCAAGGCGCAAATCCTCGGTGATGTACCCGTTGACCGCCGGAGCAAGCTGAACGAGCGCTGGCGCGAAATCGAGCATGCTCTGGGCGGTTCGTTCGAGGAACTGTTCAGTCACCTGCGCACGATCGAGGGCCGCTCCCGTGCACGTATCCTCGACGAAATCCGCATGCTGGTCGACCGCAGCGGCAATGCCGAAAGTTTCGTCGAAACGATACTCTTCCCCTATGCCGATATCCTGAGGACCATCCGCAACGTCCGGCGCGCAACCACACCCGCCTCGATATCGGCGCCTCTGCGCTACCTCGGCTGGCTCGGAAGCCACGATTGGATTCCGCCACTGATGTTCTACTGGCGGAATGTCGATGGCGATCCAAAGCGCTTGGCACCGTTCCTCGCCCGTCTCGAGCGATTGGCCTATGGATTGCGTCTCCTTGGCATCGGTTCCGACAAGCGCGCCACGCGCTACCGCGCCGTGCTCGACGCGATCCGCACCGGCCGGCTAGATCATTCGACGAGTCCGCTCGAACTCGCACGTGATGAACAGCGCCTGATCGCCTTCAATCTGCGCACGCTGCACGCACGCAGTCAGTTCGCATGCAAGCTGGTCCTGTTGCGCCTGAACGACCTGATCGCCGGAACGCCGCAGGACCTAGATCCTGCCTCCTTCACCGTCGAGCACGTGCTGCCACAAAAGCCGAGCCGTTCGAGCCAATGGCGCGAATGGTTTCCAAAGGCCGATGAACGCGAGCGGTGCACGCAATCGATCGGCAACCTCATCCTCGTCTCCAGGGACGAAAATGAGCAGGCCCGAAATCTCGAGTTCGATCGCAAGCTGAAGATCTATTTCGACGCGGACGCCGAGCGCCAGCCGTTGATCACGCGCGATATCGCCCGGGCTCCGGAATGGCGGCCCGAAACCGTCAAGCAGCGCGAAGAGCGTCTGACTGCGCTCCTGAATGCGCACTGGCGTCTCGGCATCGCGCGAACCCAAACGCCGGCTGAGACAGAGGACGCGAACGAAAGTCGGTCTATCGAAGCGCGCCAACCGCCCGCAGCCGCCGCTGGGTAAAACGCTCGCCGTGCCCCAGGAATATGTGCCTGCTCACGCACCCCTCCGCGCCAACCAGCCATCCCTCTCGCCATCTTGATTGCCACGCGATTGTCGCGTGCCGAGCGAGCCGCTAAGCATGATGGCCGGGTCGATTGCGAGGGAGACATCGGGATGCAGATCGAGATCGAACCAGGCCCCGTCATGGTCATCGGCGGACCGTACTCCAATCTGCGCGCCACGGAATCGGCGAAGCGCGAGGCCGACCGCCTTGGGATCTCCCCCTCGAACGTGATCTGCACGGGCGATGTCGTTGCCTATTGCGCCGAGCCGGAAGAAACCGCGTGCGCCGTTGCTGCGTGGGGATGTCACGTCATTCAGGGCAACTGCGAACAGCAATTGGCGGCAGGCGCTGACGATTGCGCGTGCAATTTCGAGGAAGGCAGCGCCTGCGATCTGCTGGCCAAAGGTTGGTATCCTTTCGCAGCTTCCCGCATGTCGGCGGAAATGTGCGCATGGATGGGCGCCCTCCCGACAACACTCTCGTTCAAGCTCGGGGGCGCGGAATGTCGCGTGGTTCACGGAGGAACGAACGAGGTCAGCCGTTGGGTTTTCGGCTCGGAACGCGGGATCGTCTCAGAAGAGTGTCGCCTGGCCGGTAGCGACATCATCATCGCGGGCCATTGTGGCCTGCCGTTTATCGCAAAGAACAAGACCGCGACGTGGTTCAACGCCGGCGTGATCGGCATGCCGGCCAATGATGGAACGACAGACGTCTGGTACGGCCTCATGACGCCAGACGACCGCGGGATCGTCGTCTCGACCCATCGACTGGCCTACGATTACCATGGCGCGGCGGCAGCGATGCGGCGCTCGGGCCATGCCAACGGCTATGCCAGAACACTGGTCACGGGCCTTTGGCCGAGCCTCGACATTCTGCCACCGCGCGAACGGAGTGAAACCGGCGAACGACTGCGCAGACGCTCGGTCCGAGTGCCGGCGCGAGAAAGCGCTGATGTGGTAGCCTGACGCGCGATCGAGACACCGTCTCGACATATTTCGAACATGAGCGCATGGCGTTGTAGCCTTCGGGGAGCTGAGTAGCTCGAAAGGGGGCCATTGTGTTCACGCGTCAACCTGCCAACGCCACGCGATCTATCAGCGACATCAAGGCGGTCGAGAAGCCATTCGATCGCGCACCCGCCAACAACGATCAAGCTGCCCTGCCGCCACATCCCGTCGGAAGCCGTCAGGATGGCACGCTTTCCATCATCGGCAACGATCTGACCATCGTTGGGCAAGGCCTGCGCATCATCACGCGCGGCACGCTTCAGGTCGAAGGCAAGGTCGAAGGCGACGTTGTCGGCAATGAGGTCATTATCGGCGAGAAAGGCCAGGTGACGGGTGTTGTCTCAGGCCAAAGCGTTGTCGTGCATGGCGCGGTTGCCGGCACCGTCAAGGGTGTCCATGTGGTGCTCAGCTCCAGCGCCAGGGTCGATGGTGATGTGCTCCACCATCAGCTCAGCGTCGAGCAAGGCGCCCATCTCGACGGTCGCGTCCGTCGCCCGGCCGATCCATCCGAGCTGGCGCCTGTCCTCGAATAGCCTCGCTCGGCAGAGCCAGCGACCGAGAACATCTCTGTTGACTGGCGCAGAGCGCGCTGTCTTCACGCCAGCCCGCGATCCTCTTCGTCGAGCGTCGGCCGGCGCGGACGCGGACCCACATTTCGGGGAAGAATAAGCAATACAATCAGCATGGGCGGCAGCACGAAGCACCACGCCGCCCACCAGGAGTGATCGCGGTTTCGCGCGGCGGCGATGATGCCGCCGGCCACCGCGGCGGCGATTGCGACAAGGCCCCAGAGGGCGATGAATTTAATGGCGTTCATGTCTCACGCCCTTCTAGCTCGAGGTCTTCGAGATCAGACCAGCCATCCTCAAGCGAACACGCATTTGGTCCGCCATTGTGGCGAAGCCGATCTGATCGGCCACACCCGGTGTCGCGAGTGCCCGGCAGATCGCCTCGACCCGGCAACTGCGCCATTCGCTAAGCGGCGAGACTATAACCCGGGATAGTTCGGCCCACCGCCTCCTTCGGGCACTGTCCAGTTGATATTCTGGTTCGGATCTTTGATGTCGCACGTTTTACAGTGCACACAATTCTGGGCGTTGATCTGAAACCGCTTACCGTCCCCATCATCGACCCACTCATAGACGCCCGCCGGACAGTAGCGATTCGAAGGTCCGTCGTATTGACCAAGCTCCGAGGTGATCTGCAGCTTCATATCCTTCACCTTGAGATGGATCGGTTGATCCTCCTCATGGTTGGTCGCCGAAAATGACAAATCCGTCAGGCGATCGAAGGTCAGCGCGCCGTCCGGCCTCGGATAGGCAATCGGCTTGAAGTTGGCCGCCCGGCCGGTCGCCGCATAGTCGGGCTTGCCGTGCTTGGCGGTATTCCCCAGCCCCACACCCGAGATGATTGTGTTGAGCCACATATCTAGACCACCGAGGCCGATACCGGCGAGCGTGCCGAACTTGGACCAGTAGGGCTTCGCATTGCGCACACGCTTGAGATCGTGACCGATCGGGCCCTCGCGAACGGCGCTCTCGTAGCCTTCGAGCCGATCGTGGCTGCGCCCGGCCTTCAGTGCCTCGAACGCTTCCTCCGCCGCGTGAATGCCGGAAAGCACCGCGTTGTGGCTTCCCTTGATGCGCGGCACATTGACGAGACCGGCCGCACACCCCGTCAAAAGGCCACCCGGAAACACCATCGTTGGGATTGACTGCCAACCGCCTTCGGTGATCGCGCGCGCGCCGTAGGCAATGCGCTTGCCACCGGCAAACACGTCACGAATGGCCGGATGCGTCTTGAACCGCTGGAACTCTTCATAGGGCGAAAGATAGGGATTCTGATAGTTGAGGTGGACCACGAAGCCCACCGACACCAGATTCTCGCCGTAGTGATAAAGGAAAGATCCGCCACCTGTCTTGTTGTCGAGCGGCCAGCCGAACGTGTGCTGAATCAGCCCCGGTTGATGCTTTTCAGGCGCGATTTCCCACAGTTCCTTGAGGCCGATTCCATACTTCTGCGGCTCGTGGCCATCCTCGAGCTTGAATCTGGCGATGAGCTGCTTGGCGAGCGATCCTCGTGCACCTTCGGATATCATCGTATAGCGGCCGCGAAGCTCCATGCCGCGCGTGAAGTTGGCCGTAGGCTCGCCGTCCCTGCCGACGCCCATGTCGCCCGTCGCAACGCCCACGACGGCTCCGTTGTCGTCGTAGAGCACCTCCGCTGCCGCGAATCCGGGATAGATCTCCACTCCGAGTTCCGTCGCCTGCTCGGCCAGCCATTTGCAGAGGTTACCGAGACTACCGATGTAATTGCCGTGATTGTTCATCAGCGGCGGCATCATGAAGTTCGGCAGTCTCACCTCACCGGCCGGTCCCAGATAGTAGAATCGGTCCTCGGTCACCTGGGTCGTCAGCGGCGCATCTTTCTCGCGCCAGTCGGGAATCAGGCGATCGAGACCGATCGGATCGATCACGGCGCCGGAAAGGATGTGCGCGCCGACCTCAGAGCCCTTCTCCAGGACGACGACCGACACCTCATGCCCACTCTCGATAGAGAGCTGCTTCAGGCGAATAGCCGTAGATAGCCCCGCCGGCCCTGCGCCCACGATGACGACATCAAATTCCATCGCCTCGCGCGGCGGCAGCTCCTCAGCATTCTCAGCCATGTCGACCCTGTTTCAGCCGGTTACCTTCTCCCCGTGCGTTCGATAGGTCGTTGTCGACCCGAACGTCAAGCTTCGTTGCCCGATGACGGGGGGCGGTAGCTCACGTGACTGGCGCTCAGCCTCCGGCACGCTATGCTCCGTCTGCGATGACGGACGTTGAGCAAAAAGACAAGTTGCTGGCCCTCCTGGCGTGGTGGCGTGAAGCTGGCGTGAGCGATGCGCTGGACGATCAGCCGGTTGACTGGTCGTCGCGCCCGGACGTCGCGCCGGGCGCCGATTTCGCATGGCCGGAAGCTGACGAGCGCCCATCGCCCGCATCGTCGCCCGCACCCCAACCGGCGTTGGTTCGGCGCGCGCCACCGGAAATCTCAAGGCCAGTTGCACCGCAGCAGGGGCGAGCTATTGGCTCCCCCAACCATGCCACGTCCGCCCCCTCGGCGACAACCGCACCTCCGGTCCAACGTGCCCCCCAGACTCGTCGCGAAGTCGCGGCAGTTGCATCTGCCCGGGAAGCGGCACGCTCCGCGCAATCTCTCGACGAGTTGGAGCAGCATCTCCGAAATTTCGACGGTTGCCCTCTGAAGGCTACCGCAAAATCGACCTGCTTCTATCGCGGCAGCCCGGCGGCACGCATCATGATTATCGGCGAAGCCCCGGGGCGCGACGAGGACCTCGCCGGCAAGCCGTTCGTCGGCCGCGCCGGTCAGCTTCTCGATCGCATGCTGGCGGCGATCGAACTGAGCGAGGCTGACGTCCACATCACCAATATCGTCTACTGGCGCCCTCCGGGAAACCGCACGCCCACGCCGGAGGAAGCGCAGGCTTGCCGCCCCTTTCTCGAACGGCAGATGGAGCTGGTCGCGCCCGACTTCATTCTCACCGTCGGGGGCCCCGCGGCGAAAGCCATGCTCGATACGCCGGACGGGATCATGAAATTGCGCGGCCGCTGGCGCGAGATCACGATTGGTGGCCGCACCGTTCGTCTGATGCCGACGCTGCATCCTGCCTATCTGCTCCGCCAGCCCGAGGCCAAGCGACAGGCTTGGCGAGACCTCCTTCAGCTCAAGGCCGCACTCGTCGGCGAATCCGAAGGCAAAGTCCGATGAAAACCCTGAAAGAGCTGCTCGATCTGCGCTTTGGCGATATAGGCGCCATTCCCGACGCGATTGCCAACAACGCGGCCCTCGCCGCAATGGCTGGCCGTGGCGTCGTGCGTCGCTTCAAACCAGATGCGCTGCCGCCCGGCGCGCTCGACGCACTCGCCGCGATTGCTCTTTCCGCGCCAACCAAGAGTGATCTTCAACAGCGCGACATCCTCATCGTCGAGGACGCCAAGATCCGCGCCCGCATCAACGAGCTTCTGGCGGATCAGGATTGGATTCCCGGCTGCCCGCACCTGCTCGTGTTTCTCGGCAACAACCGCCGCCAGAGGCAGGTCCACGAATGGCGCGGTCACGCCTTCGCGAACGATCATCTCGATGCTTTCTTCAATGCCGCCG
This sequence comes from Hyphomicrobiaceae bacterium, assembly GCA_050250755.1. Lineage (GTDB taxonomy): Bacteria > Pseudomonadota > Alphaproteobacteria > Rhizobiales > Hyphomicrobiaceae. The sequence goes on along the minus strand of JBFWOB010000050.1, from coordinate 27,999 downwards.
TCGACGCGGGCATCGCGCTGCAAGCCTTCGTCTTCGCTGCCGAGGCCGCCGGATATGGCTGCTGCCCGATCAGCGTGATTCGCAATCATGCCCAGGAAGTAAGCGAGCTATTGGGTTTGCCCGACCATGTCTTCCCGGTGGCCGGCTTGGGTGTCGGCATTCCCGCCGCTCCGTCTTTCGTTTCGGCGCGTCTCCCGCTCGGCCTCACTGTCCATCGCGACCGCTACACCGACGCGACGGACGAGGCGGTGCGTGGCTACGACCGCCGTCGCAACGGCATCTTTCCCTATCGAAAGCAACGCAACGTCGCAAAGTTCGGCGAGGCTGCGGAGTACGGCTGGAGCGAGGAGAAGGCGCGCCACTACGCCGTGCCCGAACGCGCCGACTTCGGCGCCTACGTCAAGCGCCGCGGCTTCAAGCTCGAATAAGACGACTGTCGGTGGACAGACCATGATGGACAGGCCACCATCGCTCATCCCTCAATCACCAGGAGCCTCGCGTCATGCACACGCTCAAGCTCGGCGACTATTCTGTTGGCCGCATCGCGGAGTTGGAGTTCCCGGCGTTCGCGGTGAAGGAATTCCTGCCTGCCGCCACCGATGACATCATCGCCGAGGCGCGTCGCCAGCTTCCCGGCCGCATCACTGATGATGGTCGCGTCGTCATGAGCTTCCACTCCTTTGTTCTACGAACCGGCCGACACACGATCCTGATCGATTCCTGCTGCGGCATCGACAAGCCGCGCCCTGGCCGGGAACAGTTCGACACCGGGAAGAAGGACTTTCTCGGCGGCCTCGCCAATCTCGGCGTTCGGCCCGAGGAGGTGACGCATGTGATGTGCACGCATCTCCACTGGGATCACGTCGGCTGGAACACGCGTCTGCAGGATGGCCAGTGGGTGCCGACATTTCCCAATGCCTGCTACGTCATGGCAAAGCGCGAGTACGATTACTGGAATAGCGCCTACGAGAAATCACGCGACAAGACTGAGAACATCCACGTCATGTCTTTCGAGGACAGCGTTCTGCCGATCATGCGCGCCGAGAAGGCCGTGCTCGTCGCCGACGACTACGAACTCGATCACGGCATCTCGATCGAGCCCTGCCATGGCCACTCGCCCGGCCACGTGGTCGTGAACGTGGCGAGCGGCGGCGAGAAAGGTGTCTTCGTCGGTGATGTGATCCACCATCCGATGCAGATCCTGTTCCCCGACCTTTCCTGCCGAGCTGACTTCGACATGGATGCCTCACGCATCTCGCGCACGGCGCTGATCGAGAAGCACGCCGATGCCGGCACCATCGTCATGCCGCAGCATTTCGCTTCCCCGTCCTGTGGCCGCATTCGCCGCAAGGATGCAAGTTTCACCTTTGACTTCGTGCAGGGATCCTGAACCGCAAAGGCAACAGCGTCACCACGGAAAAAGGAAACGTCCCATGGCTCTCTACGAGATGCGCACTTACACGCTCTATGTCGGCAAGATGGGCGAGGCGCAGAAGCTCTATCAGGAGATCGGTTATCCGGCCCTTCAGAAAGGCGGCGAGGACAAGAAGCTTATCGGCTATTTCGTCGCCGACACGGGCATGATCAACCAACTCGTGCATCTGTGGAAATTCAACGACGACGCCGACCGGCGCGCGCACTGGGCTTCGGTGTTCGCCAACAAAGATTTCGTCGAAGGCTTCGCCTCGAAGTTCCGTCCGCTGGTGATGAGCCAGGAAGTCAAACTGATGACAGAGGCACCTTGGGGGCCGCATCCATAGAAGCAATCGCAGAGACTGGTGCCTCTGCAGAGGTCGGCGCCGGCCGATTCCGGCGCCGCCAAGCCAACATTGAACCGAACAGGCAATTCTTGAGCACGCCTCAAAGGCTGAGCAACCGCCCGTAACCTGTCACCTTGCTGTGCACACCGGAAAGCCGCAGGCAGTGCCACAGACTGACCTGGTTCGCCGAGAGCACCGGCAAACGCAGATCCGCTTCGAGATCATCGAGGATGGCAACGCAGCGAAATCCGGTTCCGGCAATAAACACCCCATCGGCGTCGCCAGGACATTGGTCGCGAATCTGCTGGTAGAGCGGCTCGACCTCCTGCTCGAAGCCCATGCCTTGAGGATAGAGGTCACCCGGTGGCAGGTCGCGCCATTTACGGCCCGGATCGCAACGGAGGTGGCCGGCAGGCTCGAAACCCAGCGCGGTATAATACTGAACCGCGCGCGAAACGGTTTCGTCGTTGTACCACGCCGGCATCACGAGGAACGGACGCTTGATACCGGAGGCACGGAACGAAGCGACGCTATCGAGACCATTCGTGGTAACGGCCACATCCGCGCCTAGAACGCCCGAAAGCGCCGACACAACCGCCTCGTCCCACCCTTTCCCGCCGACAACACTGCTCGAGCTATGCCCTATGACGACCGCAGTCAGCCGCATCGCCGCGAACTGGCGAGCCCCGCGGATCACATCGTCGGCGAGTTCGACGCCTGACCGATCGGCCTTCCAGGCGGCCCACGGCGCCCGAGCCGTCACGCGCGCTGCATGCACGGAGACGCCGGGCGGCACCATCGCCCACCACTCGGCTTCGGGCACGGCCTCGCTGCCGACGATGAACATGCCGATGCGCGCCCGCCATCCCCAGTGATCGTTCCGAGCCATCCGCATAAGCTCCTTAATCTGCCGACCGTGGCCATCCAGGCGCCAGATTGCCATGCACCCGATAGGCCGGGCCACACCCTATTGGGCAGACTGCATGATCCGGCCTAAGGTGGCACAACGATCTGAATGGAGAGACCGATGACCGCGCTCGATCTCGAGGCCGAGTACAACAACCGCCGCCGCGTGCCCGAGCACCCTGACATCCAGGCTCGTTGGGCGAAAGCCTCCGATGCCTGGCGCAAGGAAGGCAAAGTCGACCTTGCCCTCTCGTACGGCAAAGGAGAGCGCAATCGCTACGATCTTTACCGCGCGGCCAACGCCGGCGCCAATGCGCCTGTCGTGGTCTACATCCACGGCGGCTATTGGCAGCGCGGCGATCGCAAGGACAATGGTTTCCTCGCGAAGGAGTTGAACGCCCGAGGCATATCGGTGGCGCTGCCCTCCTACTCGCTGTGCCCATCCGTCGGCGTGATGGACATCGTCGCCGAGCTACGCCAGGCGCTGAAGGCGATCTGGGAGCGAACCAAGCAGCGCCCGGTGGTCGTCGGTCATTCGGCCGGTGGTCATCTTGCAGCCGCCATGCTCGCGACGGATTGGTCGAAGGTCGGTGGGGTTCCGGCTGATCTCGTCAAGGCCGCCTATGCCATCTCGGGTGTTTTCGATCTGGCGCCATTGCTCACGACGAGTATCGCTGAAGCGCTGAAGCTCGATGCTGCCAAGGCCCGCGAGGCAAGCCCTCTGTTCTGGCCAGCGCCGTCGAAGGAGCGCACGTTCGTCGCGGCGGCCGGCGGCGACGAAAGCCAGGAGTTCTTTCGACAGGCCCTCGAAATTACCGCAGCCTGGAGCAAAGCCGGTCTCAAGGCCGAGTGCGTGATCGTACCGGAAACCAACCACTTTACCATCGTTGAGGAACTGACCCGGCCCGAAAGCGCCATGCTGGCCCGCATCGTCGCCATGGCGAATGGCTGACCATCGCTCCGTTGCGCGCGAAACAGACCTGCAGGGCAACGAACACACAACGACGGGAGACACCCCCATGAAATTCGGCCTCCGCTATTGCAACACCGGCGACTACGTCGACCCGGCGAAAGCCGTGAGCCTCGCTCAGGCCGCCGAGGATGCCGGCTTCGAGTCCGTCTGGACCGTCGAGCACACCGTCGTCCCCGCCGGCTACGGTTCAACCTATCCGTATGCGACAGGCGGCAAGATGGCGGGAGGGGACGACTCCATTCCTCTTCCCGATCCGCTGATCTGGATGGCTTACGTTGCCGCCGCGACGAAGCGCGTGAAGCTCGCGACCGGCATCATGATCTTGCCGCAGCATCAACCCGCGGTCGTCGCCAAGCAGGTCGCGACGTTGGATTACATGTCGGGCGGCCGCGTCCTGCTCGGCATCGGCGTGGGTTGGCTGAAGGAGGAGTTCGAGGTCCTCGGCGTCCCGTTCGAGGATCGCGGACGTCGCACGGATGAATACATGCGCGCGCTCCGGGAGTTTTGGGGCTCCGAGAAGCCCACATTCGAAGGCGAGTTCATCCGCTTCAAGGAAGCCCACTGCCAACCTCAGCCCGTCAACGGCACCGTGCCGCTGATCGTCGGCGGTCACTCGCCTGCCGCAGCGCGACGCGCCGGTCGCCTGGGCGACGGTTTCTTCCCCGCGCGCGGCGCTCCCAAGGATCTGTTCGACCTTGCCCGCCAGACAGCGCGGGAGGCAGGCCGCGACCCAGCCGCCCTCGAGATCACCGTAAGCCTTCCCGACAATCTCGAAGACATACCGGCGCTCGCTGCTATGGGCGTGAACCGTGTGCTCGTACCGGTCACGTCGATGGCCGGTCTCGCCCCCGTCGTCAAAAACCCGGACGATGCGCTCAAGTGGCGTGATACGATCGCGCGCTACGGCACGGCCTGAAGCGGCACGGGCGCCGCCTGAAACGATCGGGCGACACATTGCGGAACAACAGCAATGGAGTAAGCGCATGCAAAACGTCGACACGGTCGTTTTCGACATCGGCAACGTGCTGATCCGCTGGGACCCGCACAATCTCTATCGGCGCATGGGTCTCACCGACGTCGAGATCGCCGCATTCATGGCCGAGACGGCGCTCGCCGAGGTCAACCATCGCCGCCTCGACGCCGGTGCGCCATTCACGGAGACGATTGCCGAGCTCGCCTCCCGCTTTCCGCACCACGAGGAGCTGATCCACGCATTCGACCGGCGGTGGCCCGAGATGCTGGACGGCGCCATCGAATCCAGCGTTGCCATCCTGCATAGCTTGCTCGCGGCGGGTATCCCGGTGCACGCCATGAGCAACTTCAGCCGCACGAAGTTCGACCTCGCGCGCAGCGTGTTCCCATTCCTCGACGAGTTTGACGATCTCGTCGTTTCTGGCGATGTCGGCCACGTGAAGCCCGACCCCGAGATCTTCGAGTTGCTGATCACGCGATGCGATCTCATGCCGGCACGAACGCTCTACATCGACGACAGTGCCCCTAATATTGAGACCGCGCGCCGCCTGGGCTTCGTCACAATCCTTTTCGACGAGCACCAGACCGATCTGGCGGCCGAGTTGTCCCGCCTCGGGATCCGACTCCGGTAGCGGTTGGAGTGTCGCCCCGCTGCCGAAGGGCTGCCCATGATCATCCGTCCCGAACGGCCCGCCGACATTGCGGCCATTCGCCAAGTCATCGCGACCGCGTTTCAGGATGCGCCCTACAGCAATGGCAAAGAAGCGGACATTGTCGATGTGCTTCGTGCAAGTGGGGCATTGACGGTTTCGCTGGTCGCCGAAGACACGGGCTCGGTTGTGGGGCATGTTGCATTCTCGCCGGTAATCATCGACGCGCAAGACGTCGGGTGGTTCGGCCTTGGACCGGTCGCGGTATTGGTAAAGATGCGGCGCCGCGGCATTGCGGAGGCTCTCATCAAGCGCGGACTGGCACGCATCAAAGAAGTAGGCGCCCGCGGTTGCGTGGTTCTTGGCGAACCAGCTTTCTATGGTCGATTTGGGTTCGAGAGTGATCCGGACCTGCGCTTTGGGGATGTGCCGCCGGAGTATTTCCAGTGCCTCACCTTTTTCGGCGACCGCCCCCGAGGCATGGTTGACTACCACCCAGCATTCCTCGCGTGAGGGTAGCTCCCCTGCCCTTTATCCAAACCCAGGCCATGCCTTCCACCCACGCAACACGCCCCCGCGACAAACGTCGCGTAATGGGGCAAGTTGCGCCCACGTGCCGGAGCGCTCTATGCCCGCATGCCCGCTAGATCACGAGGAGAACGTCATGGACACCGGCACCACGAAGATGATCGCCAAGAAGGAGGGCGGCATCGGCTGGATGATTTTCAACCAGCCCGAGAAGCGTAATGCTATGTCCTTCGAGATGTGGGTCGCGATCCCGAAGATCATCAAGGCGTTCGAGGCAGACCCCGAGGTGCGCGGCATCGTGCTCGCCGGCGCTGGCGATAAGGCGTTCGTTTCGGGGGCCGACATCTCCGAGTTCGAGAAGAAACGCTCGAGCCCGGAGGACGTGAAAATCTATAACGCCGCGGGCGATGAAGCCGCCGCGGTGATCCAGGCATGCACCAAACCGACCATTGCCATGATCCGCGGCATCTGTATCGGCGGCGGCCTGGGCATGGCACTCAACACCGACATTCGCATCGCGAGCGACGACTCCATCTTCGCCGTTCCCGCCGCCCGACTTGGCCTCGGCTACCGCTACGGTGGAATGAAGCGCCTCGTCGACGTCGTCGGCCCATCCTACGCCAAGGAGATCTTTTTCACCGCGCGCAAGTTCAACGCGTCGGAAGCGTTGCAGATGGGCCTCATCAACCGCGTCGTCCCGGTGGCCGAGCTCGAGAGCTACGTCAAGGACTATACCAGCCGCATCGCCGAGAACGCGCCCCTCACCATGAAGACCGCCAAGATGGCGATCGACGCCGTAACGACCGACGAGTCCGAGCGCAACCGCGCCGCCGTCGACGAAATGGTGACGACCTGCTTCGCAAGCGAGGACTACATCGAAGGCCGCCGCGCTTTCATGGAAAAGCGCAAGCCCCAGTTCAAGGGCCGCTGATCGGGCCATCCCGAAGTCGAGTAGCACCATCATGCCCGCACAGGCGGGCATCCAAGAGTTTCGGCTGGCGCAAGGTCGCGGCGAGGTGTTCTCAAGCCCCGCCGTGACGGCATTACGCTCGTAGGCCCCCGCCTGCGCGGGGGTGACGTCCGAGAGTGGGTGCCTGTCGTGGCCGAGATCGCGTTGGTGCGTGCCCGGTATCACCATCTTCAGGCCGTCGACCGCTGGCACCTGCCCCTAACCACCGTCATGCCCGCACAGGCGGACATCCACGGGCCTCAGACTGGCGCTAGGATTAGCGCCAGTTCCACTCGGGGCTGGCCAACGCCACGTTGACGCCTTTCCGCCCACACACGATGATCTCGGATCAGACGCTCAACAGCAGTTCCGGGAGAACCGATCATGGCGAGACTCGACGGCAAGGTGGCGATCATTACAGGCGCGGCGCGCGGCATCGGTGCTGCGGCGGCACGCCTATTCGCTGCCGAAGGCGCGAAGGCCATGCTCGCCGATGTGCTGGCCGAACCCCTCCAGGCGGTCGCCGGCGAAATCGGCCCGGCCGCCGCCGTCTGCCCCACTGACGTGACCGACGAAGCGGCCGTCAAGAATTTGGTGGACCAGACCGTCGCAAAGTTCGGCCGCGTCGACATCGCTCTGCTCAATGCCGGCATCGAAGGCAAGATATCTTCGATCGTCGATTGCCCCGTAGAAACATTCGACAAGGTTATCGCCGTCAACGTCCGTGGCGTCTGGCTCGGCCTGAAGTACGTGATGAAAGCGATGGGCAAGGACGGCGGATCGATTGTCATCACATCGTCCACATCGGGCATTCGTGCCACCTCTGGCCTGTCTCCCTACACGGCATCGAAGCACGCGGTCATCGGCCTCATGCGCTCCGCCGCGCTCGAAGGCTCCGACAAGAACATTCGCGTCAACACCGTGAACCCCTCGCCGATCGATACGCCTATGATCGCCTCGCTCGAAAAGATGCGCGGACTCGCGGGACGCAACGATCAGCCCATGGCCGCCGGCACGCCGCTCGGCCGTTACGGCACGCCCGAGGAAGTTGCGCGCATGATGCTGTTCCTTGCGAGCGATGAGTCGAGCTTCTGCACCGGCGGAGTCTACATGGTGGACGGCGGCGTTTCCGCTGGCCGCAAGTAAGTCCGGCCCACATCACGCCCGCCGAGTGGCGCCGCGTTCACACCACTTGGTTATCCCGATCACGGACGGCTACACTTGGCTCTGAGCGGAACGAGCCCACCACGGCTTCACCGACGAATGCTGCGGAGCCGGGCGTCTCTCCGGCATGTTGGCGACTAGAAACCCCAGAAGAGGAAACGGCACGAGCATGGCAGACGAAAAAACTGTCACATTCCCCGTCGAAGCGACCCACATCATGATGTTTCGCCGTTCCATCGGCGATTACAGCGTCCCCGACACGGGCCTGGAAACCGCTGCCGCCCCTCCAACCTTTCCGCGCGCCGTCGCCCAGTTCGACCCGGACTATCACCTGCGCCTCAAGCCCGGCGTAAACTGGTTCGGCTCGGGCAAGAACCCGTCGGGCGTCGAGGGCAAGCCATCGTCCTCGGGCGGCCTCCACGCCGAGCAGCATTTCGAGTTCGTGCGCCCCGTTCGCCCCGGCGACATGCTCACCGTCACCGAGAAGCTGGGCAAGACCTGGGAGAAGGAAAGCAAGCGCGCCGGCAAGCTCATCTTCACGGAACGCGTCATGGAGTATCGCGACCCGCAGGGAAATCTCGTCTGCACGTCACGCGGCGTCAGCGTGAAGACCGAACGTCCCGTCGACCAGAAGTGAGGAACGCGCACATGCCAATGAAGAAAAGCCAGGTCTCGGTCGGCGACACGTTCGAAGACGTGCTGGTGAAGGATCTTAAGCGCACGCTGCTCGTCATGTATGCAGGCACGTCCGGCGACTACAATCCGCTGCACACCGATGACGTTTATTGCCGCGAGTCCGCTGGATACCCGGGTGTTTTCGCGCACGGCATGCTGACCATGGGCATGACCGGCCGCGTCGTCACCGATCGCTTCGGTGCCGAGAATATCAAGAAATACGGTGTCCGTTTCACCAATCAGGTCTGGCCGGGCGATGATCTGACCGGCAAGGCCGTTGTCGAGGCGATCCGCGAGGAAGGCGGCGAAACCCTCGTCGATATGACCATCACGACGACCAATCAGAAAGGCGACGTTGTGCTGAGCGGCTACGCCACCGCCCGCGTGGAATAGTATTGCGCGCCATCGAACGCGAAATTCGAAACGCCCTGCTCGTTGGACAGGGCGTTTCGTTATTTAGCTTTGACCCGGCTCCGGCCCGAGCTTCACCTGCAGCTTGCCGAAGTTTTCGCCGCGCAGGAGGCCGATGAACGCACGCGGTGCACGCTCCAAGCCCTCGACGATGTCTTCCTTGTATTTGAGCCGCCCCGATCGAACGAGTTCGCCCATCGCGCGCCGCGCGGGCTCGAAGAAGGGGGCAAAGTCCGAAACGATGAAGCCCTGCATGCGAACGCGGCGGCCAACCATGGGCCACAGCAGACGCGGACCCATCTCGGGCTTCTCCGCATTGTACGCCGAAATGGAACCGCACAGCGGCACGCGCGCCCAGAAGTTGAGCAGCGGAATAACGGCATCCGTCACCGTGCCGCCGACGTTGTCGAAATAAACATCGATACCATTCGGACATGCCGCCTGGAGATCGGTCGCGAGGCGCCCGGCCTTGTAATCGACCACGGCATCGAAGCCGAGCTCGTCCTTCACGAACGCACACTTCTTTGCGCCGCCTGCAATGCCGACGACCCGGCATCCGTTGAGCCGCGCGAGTTGCCCCACGACTTGCCCAACCGCACCCGATGCAGCCGAAACGACCACCGTCTCCCCCGGCTTCGGCTCACCGATCTTGTGCAGCCCGAACCAGGCGGTCATGCCAGGCATCCCCAGCACCCCGTTGGCCGTCGAGATCGGCGCCAGCGCGCGATCGATCAGCCTCAGATTATGGCCGGAACTGAGCCCGTACTCTTGCCAGCCGAGCCGCGCCTCCACGATGTCGCCCACCTTGAAGGCCGGATTGTTCGACGCGACCACCTCGCCGACTGTCCCTCCCTCCATCACTTCGCCGATGCCGACCGGCTTGGCGTAGGAGGCCTGATCGCGCATCCGTCCCCGCATATAAGGATCGAGCGACAGGTAGATCACGCGCACCAGCACCTCGTTCGTGCCGGGCACGGGCATCGCCACATCCTCGATGCGGAAATCGCTCTCCGCCGGCTCTCCCGGAGGGCGACGCGCCAACACGATGCGGCGATAGCTCGATGAACTCATGCATTTGCTCCCGAGAAAGATGACGTGGCAGCTCGCGACCGGTCACGCGGTCGTCGCGACAGACCGACGAGGGTTGCGCGCAGCCTTACTTTCTCATCTTGGGGCTGATCGGCTTCAGGATACGGACGCCGGGCATATCGAACATGCTGGCCGTAAGCCCGCCTGCCGGCACCAGGACGATCGACCGGCGCTGGCTCGAACGATCGAGACCGACGCTCGTCAGGCGCGTTGCGCGCGCTTCGTAGGCGGCGGGCAACGCAGCATCGCCCTCGGCCATCAGCAGGTGCTGATCGAACGCAACCTCCGGCGTCTCCTTCGTGCCGTCGAACAGGTTGCGATGCCAGTTGATGTGTTCTTTTGCCCATTCACCCGTGGAGGTAGGACCGCCGCCACCTTTGTACTCGGCACTCTCGAACACGCGCGGCCCAGCCACCTCATGCAGTGCAACCCATGGCGACGGCGACGTGTTGAGGGAGCGAAATCGCTGCGTGGCGGTAAACCCCGGCACGGAGCGCACCAGATGCGCTGTGTGCTCGAGGTACCAGGTGTGCCAGTCGTGCTCGCGCTCTGGATTACGGAAGTCCATCTCGACGACATAGATCATTGGTGCTTTCTCCCTCTGTCGTTGCTGTGGCGTCTGCGCTCCGGACGGCGAATATGGTCTCCATGCAGCGACCCTCCGCCGCTGCCCCGGGTAAGGCTAGGCCCGGCCGCCCCCAGGCTGCAAGCAAAGATGCCCATGCGAGCGACAGCCCCGAACGGCTGGCAGCATGCCTCCACCGTCACTATGTTCGCTTCCCAGAACGAATCGCCCAAGCGGCAGCCAAGCCCGGATCATGTCCCGCAAAATCCAAGGCCCCGAGATTGAACGTCTTATCCAGCTTCTGGCCCGGTTGCCCGGTCTGGGAGCGCGTTCGGCGCGCAAAGCGGCATTGACCCTGCTGAAGCGCCGCGCCGATCTCCTCGAGCCTCTGGCTCGCGCGCTGGCTGACGCCGCCGAGCGGCTGAGCGAGTGCCCCGAGTGCGGAAACCTTGACACCGTCGTCCCCTGCACGATCTGTCGCGATGAACGCCGGGACCGCACATTGATCGTGGTTGTCGAAGAGATTGGCGATCTATGGGCCCTCGAACGCGCCGGGGTCGTCAACGGTCTCTATCACGTGCTCGGCGGACACCTATCGCCGTTGGATGGCGTTGGTCCCGAGCAGTTGAACATTCCGCGCCTCGTGGCCCGCGCCGAGCCTCCCGTCAAGGAAGTGCTGCTGGCGCTGAATGCAACGGTGGAAGGCCAGTCGACGGCGCACTATCTCCGTGAGCAACTGACACAGGGCGGCATCACTGTGTCGGTGCTGCAGCAGGGCGTCCCTGTCGGCGGAGAGCTCGACTATCTCGACGAGGGCACGCTCGCCGCCGCGATCCGCGCCCGCCGTCCGCTCTAGCGGCGGGGAGAATATCGATCGTGCCGCATAGAATGTCCGGGTTGTCCCCAATGCGGCTACGCAGCGGCTCCGGGCGTTGTTCCAGGCACGAGACTTGGTTCCCGCAACGAGGAAGCCCATGTTCGCGACAGGTCATCATCGCCACGTCTCGACCCTTCCGGTCAAACGGCTCGCCATAGCGGCCGCGCTCCTTCTCGCATTTGCGATGGCAGGCGACGGACACGCCGAGCAGACGAAAGCACCCGCAGCACCGTCGACGGCGGTCGCTGTGCAGGTCATTGCGGAAGGCCTGGAGCATCCCTGGGCGCTGGCATTTTTACCGGACGGCCGCATGCTCGTGACGGAGCGCCCAGGTCGTGTCCGCATTGTCGCTCGTGACGGCAAGCTCTCCCGGCCGCTCGCCGGCGCACCCAAGGTCGCCGCGACCGGCCAGGGAGGTCTTCTCGATATCGTTCTTGCGCCGGATTTCGAGCGCTCTCGCCTCGTCTACATGAGCTTCGCCGAGCCACGGAGCGGCGGAACGAACGGCACCAGCGTAGCTCACGCTCGCTTGGTTGGTGCCCAGGGCGAAGAACGTCTCGAGGACCTGGAGGTGATATTCCGCCAGGAACCCTCTCACAGCGGCGGCGTGCACTTCGGATCACGGTTGGTTTTCGCACCGGACGGCAATTTGTTCGTTACGCTCGGCGAGCGCTTTCAGATGCGCTACGCCCAGGATCTCGGCCGCCACTGGGGTAAGGTCGTGCGCCTGAAACCTGACGGCAGCCCGCCATCCGACAATCCGTTCGTCGAGCGAAAGGATGCCCGTCCCGAAATCTGGAGCTATGGCCACAGGAACCCACAGGCCGCAGCCATCAACCCCGCGACCGGCGTTCTGTGGGTCATCGAGCACGGCCCGCGTGGCGGCGATGAGGTCAATATCGTCGAGCGCGGCGCCAACTATGGTTGGCCCGTCATCGGCTATGGCATCGACTACTCAGGCGCCAAGCTGCATGAAACCACGCACAAGGAGGGCATGAAGCAGCCAGCCTTTTATTGGGTGCCGTCCATCGCACCATCTGGCATGGCCTTCTATACCGGCACGCTCTTTCCAGACTGGAAAGGCAATCTTCTGGTCGGCGCGCTCGTAGAGCAATCGTTGCACCGCCTCGTGCTCGATGGCCCTCGCATCGTCGCCGAGGAGGTCCTGCTGCGCGGCCGTCGGGAACGCATCCGCGATGTCCGCCAGGGTCCCGATGGCGCCGTCTGGCTTCTGACCGACGAAGCCGAAGGCAAGATACTCCGTCTAAGCCCCAAGACCTGAGTTTGCCCAACGTGGGTCCGACAAATGTCGGCGTCCGAACCAAATCGCCCCCATCCAGCACCCGACACCGCGGCTGCACCACGCCTGAAGTTTCGCGATCACATTTCCACTTAAAAAGTCCGGCAGCTGAGCCACGCAGCTTGCCGAAGTGGCTCGATCCGCGCGAGCACTCTTCCCATTCGCGATTTTTGCGCCTTAGCGATTCGGAAAGGCTCGACCATGCTGAAGAAAGCACCGCTCACATTGCTGGCAATGATGCTGCCCGCAATGGCCTTCGCAGCGATGCCCGCCGCCGCCGAGTGCCCTGGCAACGCCGATGCACTTGGCGTCTCGCGCATCGTCGAGATCGACACAACGGGCGGTCCGGGATTCGGCTTCGAGCATTTCAAGGAGCACGACTTCCTGCAGCCGAAAGAAGTCGTACTGACCTTCGACGACGGGCCGTGGCCAGGAACCACCCCGCAAGTGCTGAAGGCGCTGGCCGACCACTGTACGAAGGCGATCTTCTTCATCATCGGCAAGCACGCGATGTGGCACCCGGAGATCCTGCATCAGGTCGTCGCAGCCGGTCACACGATCGCGTCGCACACGTTCTCGCATCGCAACCTCGGCAACAAGAAGCTCGACGACGATCAGCGCAAGGCCGAGATCGAGATGGGCATCAGCGCCGTCCGCCGGAGCCTCGGAGAGAATGCCGATAAGCTGAGCGCGTTCATCCGCTTTCCGGCTCTCCAGCACCCGCCCGAGATGATGAAATACGTGGGTGAGCGCAACATCGGCGTCTGGTCGACCGATCTCGACTCATTCGACTTCAAAGTGAAGAATAGCGAGAAGATGGTGTCCTCGCTGATGAAGAAGCTCGATAAGCACGGCAAGGGCATCCTGCTGATGCACGATTTCCAGAAGGTCACGGCGCACGGCGTGGCGGACCTCCTGAAGCAGCTTCACGCGGGTGGCTACAAGGTCGTCCATGTGACGTCGAAGAACACAGTTAAGTCGCTGCCCGAGTACGATGAGAAGGTCGCCGCCCAGGTCAAGGGGCCGGTCGCCAACAGCACGCGCCCGACGTCGGCCATCGTCAAGACGATCAGCCAGGAAGGAAAGTAAGGCCGCATCTGCAGCAAACAGTTGCGCAAGACCTCACAGGCGGCTTTCGGGTCGCCTGTCGTCATATCGTCACGGCTGTATGCTTGAGTACTCCTACGGCCCGGCGGTAGAGTACATTACGACACTTGAGTTCGTGTCGGCACACGCAGGGCCCATAGGATGCAACATAGGCAGGCCGCAGCACCGAGCCAATCGACGATGATCGGCCAGGCGCGGTACGGGGCGCACTTCGTCCCGAAGCTGATTATCGCTCTCCGGGAAGGATACTCCGGAGGCTATCTGGCCAATGATCTGGTCGCCGGTCTGACTGTCGCCATTCTGGCGCTGCCACTGTCTATGGCGATCGCGATCGGCGCCGGAGCGACCCCGGATCGGGGCCTCGTCACGTCCGTTGTGGCCGGCTTCTTCATCTCCGCCGTCGGCGGGTGCCGGTTTCAGATTGGCGGACCCGCCGCTGCCTTCATCGTCATTGTCGCCAGCATCATCGCCAGCCACGGAATGGCAGGCCTGATGACCGCGACGTTCATCGCGGGCTTCATCCTGGTCGCGGCGGCGCTGCTCCGCTTTGGGAGTTACATCAAGTATATACCCGGGCCCGTCATCTTGGGCTTCACGAGCGGCATCGGCATCATCATCGCGATTGGCCAGATCAAGGATTTTCTTGGCTTTCAGGGCGAAGTCCCAGCCGAGTTCCTGCACAAGCTGACGGCTCTCTGGCAAATCAAGAACACCTTCAGTCCGTCGGCGTTGCTGGTGGGAGGGTTAACTCTCGGCGTCATCTCACTGATGCGGCTCCTTCGGCCAAGTTGGCCCGGTCTGCTCTTTGCCGTCGTCTTCGCGTCGGGCATTGCCTGGGCCTTCGGCCTTCCGGTCGACACGATCGGCTCCCGCTTCGGAGGTATCCCGAGCTCTCTGCCGACACCTCAGCTCCCAGACCTCTCGCCATCGATGGTCGCCGCGGTATTGCCGTCTGCATTTACGATCGCATTCCTCGTCGCGGTCGAATCGCTTCTTTCGGCTGTGGCCGCCGATGCCATCACAGGCGGGCGTCATCGGTCCAATGCGGAGGTGCTGGGCCAAGGGATCGCCAACATCGCGTCTCCGCTCTTCGGTGGCCTCCCCGCGACCGGCGTCATCGCGCGAACCGGCACCAACATTGCGGCCGGAGCCCGGACCCCTCTTTCCGGCATCTTCCACGCCGCGTTCGTACTGCTGTTCATGCTGCTGATGGCCCCGTTGGCGTCCTATCTCGCCTTGCCATGCCTTGCCGCCGTGCTTCTGAACGTCGCGTGGCGTCTGATCGACTACAAGGAGGTCTCCCACTTTCTGACGCGCGCACCGTTCGACGATCGTCTGGTTCTTTTGGCGACGATGACCTTGACCGTTGTGGTCGATCTCAACGTCGCTATCGGGGTCGGCTTCGGCCTTGCCTGCATGCTTTTCATGCACCGGATGTCCGAGGCGTCGATAGCCGGTATCGGGAAGCCCGTGCAGCTCGATAACGACATGGACGACGTAGAGCGCCCTCGGTCGCCGCTGACGCAAATGGAGCTGCCCGAAGGCATCCAGGTCCTCTCCATGCGTGGACCATTATTCTTCGGAGGAGCCAGCTCGATTGCCGATGCTCTCAAAACGGGCCGGGGCTACCCCAAGGTGCTCATTTTGCGCATGCGCGACGTACCCCTTGTCGACGCAACGGCACTTTCCGCACTGGAGGACCTGGCAATGGATCTAGGCCAGCGCAACGGTCGGCTCGTCATCTCCGGGCTGCAAAAGCAACCGCGCGAGGCGCTGCATCGGATGGGCCTGCCGCGGCGACACAAGGTTATCCTGGCATCCAATGGCTTTATCGCCCTGGAGAAGGCCAAGGCGCTGCTAGCCGAAGGGCGCGTTTGAGACAAGTACGGGGGCTGGCGCGAGCCACCCCTTCTTTCCGGTCCGAGGAGATGCTATCTCCCCGCCCATGACCGACACATCACTGATCCGCAACTTCTCCATCATCGCGCACATCGACCACGGCAAGTCGACGTTGTCCGACCGGCTGATCCAGCTTTGCGGCAACGTCACCGACCGCGAGATGGAGGCGCAGCTCCTCGATTCGATGGAAATCGAGAGGGAACGCGGCATCACCATCAAGGCGCAGACGGTCCGCCTCGACTACAAGGCCAAGGATGGCAAGATCTATCAGTTGAATCTGATGGATACCCCCGGCCACGTCGATTTCGCCTATGAAGTCTCCCGCTCGCTCGCCGCCTGTGAGGGCGCGATCCTGGTCGTCGACGCCTCGCAGGGTGTTGAGGCGCAGACGCTGGCGAATGTCTACCAGGCGCTCGACAACAATCTCGAAATTCTGCCCGTCCTGAACAAGGTCGACCTTCCGGCGGCCGATGTGGACCGCGTGAAGCAACAAATCGAGGATGTCATCGGCCTCGATGCCTCCGATGCGATCGGCGTGTCGGCCAAGACCGGCCTTAACGTCGAGCAAGTGCTCGAAGCCATCGTGGAACGGCTGCCGCCGCCAACGGGCGAGCGCGATAAGCCTTTGAAAGCACTCCTGATCGACAGTTGGTACGACGCCTATCTCGGCGTCGTCGTGCTGGTCCGCGTCAAGGAAGGCGTCATGAAGAAGGGCCAGCGCATCCGGTTGATGGCCTCCGGCGGCGTCTATCAGCTCGATCGGGTGGGCATTTTCCGCCCCAAGCAGGAAAGCGTGGGCGAGCTAGGCCCCGGCGAAGTCGGCTTCTTCACCGCTGCCATCAAGCAGGTTGCCGACACGCGCGTCGGCGATACCGTGACCGATGAGAAAAACCCTACGGCGGAGCCTCTGCCGGGCTTCAAGCCAGCTCAGCCGGTGGTGTTTTGCGGCCTGTTTCCCGTCGATGCGGCCGATTTCGAGGATCTTCGCGAGGCGATGGGCAGACTTCGCCTCAACGATGCCAGCTTCTCTTATGAGATGGAGACAAGTGCTGCGCTCGGTCAGGGTTTCCGCTGCGGCTTCCTCGGGCTCCTACACCTCGAGATCATTACCGAGCGTCTCGAACGCGAGTTCAACCTCGACCTCATCACAACGGCTCCGAGTGTCATCTACGATCTGCACATGACCGACGGCACGGTTCAGCCGATGCACAATCCGGCCGACATGCCGGACACCATGCGCATCGACCACATCGAGGAGCCTTGGATCGAGGCAACCATTCTCGTCCCCGACGAGTACCTCGGATCGGTCCTGAAGTTATGCCAGGATCGCCGTGGACGTCAGAAGAACCTCACATATGCGGGTTCGCGGGCCATGCTCGTCTACGAGCTGCCGTTGAACGAGGTCGTGTTCGACTTTTACGACCGCTTGAAGTCGGTCTCCCGTGGCTATGCCTCGTTCGACTATCACATCAAAGGCTATGAGGAAGGCGACCTCGTCAAGCTCTCGATCCTGGTCAATGGCGAGCCGGTCGACGCATTGTCGATCATCGTCCATCGGTCCCGCTCCGAGCAGCGAGGCCGCGCCATGTGTGAGAAGCTGAAAGACCTGATTCCGCAGCATCTTTTCAAGATCCCGATTCAGGCCGCGATCGGTGCCAAGGTCATCGCCCGCGAAACGATCAGTGCCCTGCGCAAGGACGTCTTGGCCAAGTGCTACGGCGGAGACATCACACGAAAGCGCAAGCTTCTCGAGAAGCAGAAGAAGGGCAAGAAGAAGATGCGCGAGTTCGGCTCCGTCGAGATCCCTCAAGAGGCCTTCATCGCGGCCCTCAAGATGGACGAGAATTAGAATTTTAGTCGGGTGTGGCTATTGGCGTGAGACCGAGGAGCCGACCACCCATCGCATAGACGAAAAAGTATTCAACTCAATTGCTTTTGCCGAATCTCGGGATTTTGCGGTAGTGTTCACAACTTGAGCGGTTTTTCGGCTGTGAAGGCTTATTTGGAGGCTTCGTATGCGATGGACGCTGGCGCTTCTGACGAGCGTACTGCTGTCTTCGGCAGCAGCGGCCCAATCCATGGAGCATCTATCAACGGCGCCCGGGGCCGTTCCCGCGAGCCAAGCCTTGGAGAAGGGCCCAAGCGCACGCGATCGCTCCGACAAGCTGCACACTACATCCGCTCTCAGGATGAAACCGCGTACCCCGCGCGCTGACGCCTCGATCGAATTCAATCGCTCCCGCCAGGCACGTCGCGACATCGGACGCTTCTGGCCACCGGTATTCTGACGATCTGCACTACATCTGAATAGAAAAGCCCAGCTGCGAAGTATCGCGCCGGGCCTTCTTCTTTTCCTGCCTGCAGACTGAAGGGAGGCAACGAAGCAGGCGCCTCCCGCCTGCGCCTTGGTGCAGCGCTACTTCAAGGCGTCGCGATGATATTCGGCTTCGCGATGCCCCAGCCGATAGTTCAGGCCGAATCGGATCGTATTGCCCGTGACCTCGGCATCGAAGGGAGTGGTCGTGTCGAACCGCTCCTTGCCGAGGTCGTAGTACATATATTCGGCGTTGGCGCTCCAGCCGCCCAGGAAGGCGAACTCGATACCGGCGCCAGCCGTCCAGCCCGTCATGGTTTCGTTGGCCGAGGATGATGGATCGAGCCCTTGCAGCGCCGCGACAGCAGCTCCGCCATTCGGCGTGAAGCCCAGCGTCACGTCTGCGAATGCAACACCGCCCTTGACGTAGACGAGGGCACGATCGTGCGCGAGGCCGATACGCCCCGTCAGCATCGATAATTGCTCCATCTTGGAGGTGCAGGTGAAGAACAAGCCGTTCGGGCAGCTCTGTCCACCTTCGGCATTGCTGTAGGACGTATCGGCCGCAATACCGATCACGACCTGTCCCATTTGCAGGTCGTAGCCAACTTGTCCGCCGGTCAGATAGCCCGAGAAATCAGGGCTTGTGGTCGAGCCATTGGCGAAGGCGAAATCTGGACTGCCCCAGTTCGCTCCCGTGAGCCAGCCGCCATAAAAGCCGGTCCAGTTGAAGCCGGTTGGCGCGTAGCCACCGTCGCCGCCATCCTTGAGACTTGTCTGAATTTCCGATACCGGCGCGAATTGGTAGCGAAAGCCGGCGTTCACGGTGAAGCTCTCGAGATCATCGCCTTTGCGATAGTCGAGGCGCGCATATCCGAGCCAGCCGGTATCGAGAATGGTACCGGCAAGACCCCATCCGATATGCCCGTAAGTGCCGACACGGCTGGATGAGATCGTCCCAGCGCTGGCGAAGGTCGGCAGAACTCCCGGTGCGACGTTCACATTGCGATCGTCAGCCACAATGGTCGACTGTACATTGCCAGCGAACTCATGAAACACGCTCGCCGTTACGAACGATGTCCACGCCAACTTGCCCGTGACGAAATTCTTGCCGACCCGCACGCTCGCGCGCCCAGTCACGCTGTCGACGTCTTCGATCTGCAGCGTACCCGGCGAGCTGCCGTTGATATCGCCCGCCGCAAATGTCCCCGGCACACTCAGATCGTCAATCGCGGTGTTGGACCATACGCCGCCGATCGATGGCTCGAGATACCAGTTCTGCGGCAAATCCTGGCGATAGGCGATGTTCCACAGGAAAGCCGTCGAATGCGCATTGTGCTTCTGTGAGAAGATGCCTTGCCGCACATCCGTATATTCGTTCTGGATGAAATCCCATCGTACCTGCGCATCGATGGTCCACGGCCCCGCATAAAGCGCGCCATAGATGCCACCAAAGGGGATTTGGGAGTCGGCCTCGAACGTGCTCTCGCCTGGCGTCCTGTCTTTGGTCGTCACATCGAACCAGCCAGCCGTCAAACCGACGTGAAGGTTCGCGCCACCGTTGAAATTGTGCCGCGCGATGTCAAAGCCCGTCTGCGTCCCTATGAAGCTTTGCTTGGTCGTCGAATGGCAATTCACCGCTCCTGAGAAATCGGTCGTGACCCCGGGCGTGACGTTGAAATTGTCGATCGCCAGATTCGCGGTGCTGTCCGTCTTGGTCTCGACGGTGCCACCGATGACACGGCTCCACGACCCGGCACCTTGCTGATCGGCCTTCGCCCCGGGCGGGCTTCCCACGAACGCTGTCGATTGGGCGAGCGAGCCCGTATTCACGGTGTTAACCGTCGAGATGATCGCGTTAACAGAGCTGCCTTGAGCGAATGGAATGTAATTGTTGATGTTGGAAAATGTAGCCAGATCCCCGGTCGTCGCGCATTGCGCCCAGGCACTCGAGGTTCCGATTGCAACCGCGACCGCCCCGCCGGCGACAGTGCGGGCTGCTTTGGTGAGGCGCTGCGTGCAACGCTGAGACGGTCGTCGCTTCTGATTTCCCATCATCGGCCGCATCAATCCGCCCTCGCATCGCCAAATAGCGCATTCTATTAAACGGATGGACGGAAGCTTGATTCGCCGAGAGATGTCCACGCTGAGGCCCCGTTTCTCGGGCACAACCCGGCCGGAATGACACACTCTGGCGCGCCCTGCTGCAACTCGGCCACAGATGATGCCGCGGTCCACTCCGTAGAGATGCGGAGGCAATGTGCAGGCCCCGCAGGCTCGCGCCGTAACGGCAGACGAGAAAAGCGCGATTTATGTGCTCGATGATGCCGTTTTCGCATAACCGCGAAGTTGACCAGCGTCCGAACGCCTGATTTGATCCGGTGCGACGCAGGGCGCCCAGGGTCTCGAGCGAGGAGCGCTTACCTTCGGTTGCAGTCAACCGGCCACGGCTCCTTCGATCTACCGCTGACTGGAAAGCATGCGCCCGAAACGGGCCAGGGAGGTGTTCGATGGACGACAGAGAGCTGCGAAGGCTGATCGGCGACGTGAAGGACGGACGTCTGTCGCGCCGCGGCTTCCTTCGGCGCATGGCCGCTGTCGGCCTGGTCGCCCCACTGGCCAACCAGCTACTCGCTTTCGGCGGCGTCGCCATGGCCGAGTCCAAGTACGACTACAAACCGGCCAAGGCCGGTGGTGGCGGTGCACTGAGGGTTCTTTGGTGGCAGGGACCGACCCTGCTCAATCCTCACTTCGCGGTCGGAACGAAGGACCAGGACGCGAGCCGCATCTTCTATGAGCCGCTTGGAGCCTGGGACCCGGAAGGTAACCTCGTTCCCGTCCTGGCAGCCGAAGTTCCCAGTCGCGAAAACGGTGGCATTGCAGCCGATGGCCTGTCCGTCACCTGGAAGCTCAAGAAGGGCGTGACGTGGCACGACGGCAAGCCGTTCACAGCCGACGACTGCGTCTTCAACTGGGAATACGGGCGTGATCCCGCTTCCGCCGCGGTAACGATCGGCACGTACAAGGACGTAAAGGTCGAGAAGATCGACGATCTGACCATCAAGGTCATATTCGCCACGCCTACGCCATTCTGGGCGGACGCCTTCGTCGGCATCCGCGGCGCACTCATTCCCAAGCATCTCTACGAGCCGTACAAGGGCGCCAAATCGCGGGAGGCACCGGCCAATCTCAAGCCGGTCGGCACGGGCCCTTACACGTTTGTCGACTTCAAACCCGGCGATATCGTCATCGGCAAACGGAATGAAAATTACCACCGCGAAAACCGGCCGTATTTCGACACCATCGAGTTGAAAGGCGGCGGCGACGCCGTATCGGCCGCCCGCGCGGTACTGCAAACTGGCGAGTTCGACTACGCCTGGAACCTTCAGGTCGAAGACTCGGTGCTCAAAAAGCTCGAAGAGGGCGGCAAGGGCAAGATCGAGATCACCGATGGCGGCAATATCGAGTTCATTCAGCTCAACACGACCGATCCCTGGACTGAGGTCGACGGCGAGCGCGCCAGTCTGAAAACGAAGCATCCGTTCTTGACGGACACCGCCGTCCGCGAGGCGCTCAATCTGCTCGTCGATCGCGATTCCGTGCAGAAATACATCTATGGCCGCACCGGAGTCGCCACGGCCAACTTCGTCAACAACCCGCCGAAGTTCCGCTCGCCCAACACCAAGTACGAGTTCAGCGTCGAGAAGGCTGTGAAGCTTCTCGATGATGCCGGTTGGAAAAAGGGCAGCGATGGCATTCGCACCAAGGACGGCAAGCGTCTGAAGGTGGTGTTCCAGACCTCGATCAATCAACCGCGCCAGAAGACCCAGGCCATCATCAAGCAGGCCTGTCAGAAGGCCGGCATCGAAATGGAGCTGAAGTCGATCACGGCATCGGTCTTCTTCTCGTCGGACGTGGGCAATCCGGATACCTATCCGCATTTCTACACCGACATGCAGATGTACACGACGACCATGCCGCAGCCGGATCCGGAACTGTTCCTCAACCAGTATTGTTCTTGGGAGGCTGCCTCCAAGGCCAATAAGTGGCAGGGTCGCAATATCACCCGTTGGCAAAATGCCGAGTACGACGAGACCTACAAGGCGGCCCAGAAAGAACTCGATCCGGTTAAGCGAGCAGCACTCTTCATCAAGTGCAATGATCTCGTGATTGCCAGTCGCGTCATCATTCCGGTCGTTGCCAGGCCCCGGGCCAGCGCCTCCGGAACGAAGCTCACCGCGCGGCTGAGCGGCTGGGATAACGACCTCTGGGCGGTCGCCGATTGGTATCGTGCCGGGTAGCTCGGGCCAAACGATGGAAAAAGTCGCGCGATGACGGAGGTGGCAATTGGGTAATTATCTGCTCCGACGCCTCCTCATCGCGATACCTAGCTTGCTTGGGATCAGCCTCGTACTGTTCACGGTGCTGGCCCTTGCCCCGGGAGATCCCTTCGAAGAACTGACGACCAACCCGAACGTGCCCGCCGAAGTCGCCGCAATGTTGCGCCAGAAGTTCGGCCTCGACGACCCGGTCTACATCCGATACGTGCGCTGGCTGTCGGCCATGGTGCACGGCGACTGGGGCTTCTCCTTCGTCAGCCGCGTCAACGTCGATCAGCTCATCCTGCAGCGGCTGCCAACCACTCTGATCGTCATCGGCTCCTCGCAGATCCTCGCCATCCTCATTGCTCTGCCGATAGGTATCTACGCTGCAACGCGCCCCTACTCCGTCTTCGACCAGATCGCCAACACGCTCGCATTTGTCGGCTTCTCCTTGCCGACATTCTTCACGGGCGTGCTGCTGATCCTGATATTCTCGATCTGGCTCGACTGGCTGCCCTTCGTCTACCGCGCCGATATCCCATCGACCGGTTGGCACTTCTATTGGGATCATTTCAAGCAATCGATCATGCCGGTCGCGGTCCTTGGACTGTTCCAGGGCGCCTCGCTTGTCCGCTACGTGCGCTCTGCAGTGCTCGACGTGATCCGCCTCGACTATGTCACCACGGCTCGCTCGAAAGGGCTCACCGAACGGGTCGTCATCCTCAAACACGTCGTTCGCAATGCCTTGATCCCGGTCGTAACCCTGCTGGCCCTGCAAATGCCTGCGGTCTTCGGCGGGGCCATCGTCACCGAGCAGATCTTTCGCGTTCCGGGGATCGGCTCGCTGCTGATCTCTGCCATGCTCGCAAATGACACGCCGGTGATCATGGCCGTCACCTTCGTGTTTGCGTGCCTCGTCGTTCTCTCCAACCTCATCGCAGACATCCTCTATGGCTGGCTCGACCCCCGTATCTCCTACCGTTAGCGCCAGCCCCGGCGCGGCGAAGGTGGAGAGAGTTTATTCCCCGCGTCGCGAGGCATGGCGGCGCTTCCGTCGTCACCGTTTGGCGGTCGTGAGCGTCGTCGTGCTGGCGTTGATGATTCTGGCCATTGCAGTGGGGCCGTGGCTTTGGCCGGTGGCAATCAACGACATCGACTTCGGCGCCTCTCTCGAGGGCCCATCGCTCGCCCACCCATTCGGAACCGACGATCTCGGCCAGGATCTGCTTGCGCGCATGATCTATGGCGGACGCATTTCACTCGCCGTCGGCCTTGCTGCAATGGCGGTCGCCGTCGTGGTCGGCATCTTGGTCGGTGCCGTCGCCGGCATGTCGCGAGGCTGGGTCGACGCGTTCCTGATGTGGCTGACCGATCTTTTTCTATCGTTGCCCGCCCTGCCACTTCTGCTGCTCATCATCTATCTCTTCCGTGATCGATTGACGGCCGTGTTCGGAGCCGAAGGCGGCGTCTTCATCCTGGTCGTCATCGTCATCGGCGGCCTCCGCTGGATGCCCGTCGCACGGCTCGTGCGTGCCCAGTTTCTTTCGCTGCGAGAGAAGGAGTTCGTCGAGGCGGCACGCGCACTCGGCGCATCGCCCGTCCGTCAAGTTGTGCGACACATCCTGCCGAACGCCCTCGGCCCCGTGATCGTCGCCGGTACGATCGACGTTGCCGCAGCCATCATCGCGGAATCGACGCTCTCGTTTCTCGGCCTCGGCTTCCCACCCGACATCCCTACTTGGGGACGCCTTCTGTTCGACGCCAAAGACCATCTCGATATTGCGCCGCATTGGGCACTCTTTCCCGGAACCGCCATCTTTCTTGCCGTGCTCACCATCAACTTCATCGGCGACGGTCTGCGCGACGCCCTCGATCCGCGGAGAGTGATATGATGGCACCGGAGGCGCGAGATCTTCATGAGTGAGCCCATCCTCGACATCCGCGGCCTCAAGACCCACTTCAAGACCGATGACGGATGGGTGCGCGCCGTCGATGGCGTGGATATTTCGATCGACGCCGGCGAGACGGTCGGGATCGTCGGGGAGTCGGGCTGCGGCAAGACCGTCACTGCCATGTCGGTGCTGAAGCTTCTGCCGATGCCTCCGGGCAAGATCGTTGCGGGCGAGATATTGTGGCAGGGCCGCGATCTCGTTCCCCTCAACACACATGCGATGAACGAGATCCGGGCCCGGGAGATCGCCATCGTTTTCCAGGAGCCGATGACGTCCCTCAATCCCGTCTACACGGTCGGCGATCAAATCGCCGAGGTCGTCCGCCGGCATGAGAAGCTCGGCCGCAAAGCATCGATGGACCGGGCCGCCGAGATGCTGACCCTCGTGCAGATCCCGAACGCCAAGGCCCGCGTCAATGATTATCCGCACCAGTTCTCCGGTGGCATGCGCCAGCGCGTGATGATCGCCATGGCCTTGTCGTTGAACCCGAAGCTGCTGATCGCCGACGAGCCCACCACGGCTCTCGACGTCACCATTCAGGCCCAGATCCTCGATCTTTTGGCCGACATGAAATCGCGCCTCGGCATGGCCGTGATGCTGATCACGCACGCCATGGGCGTGGTCGCCGAGGTGACGCAGCGCGTCGTCGTCATGTACGCCGGCAACGTGGTGGAGGAAGCGCCGGTTGGCCAGCTTTTCGCCACGCCGCTGCACCCCTACACGCAAGGCCTCATCCGCTCGATTCCACGCCTCGACCGCGCCGGCAAAGCCAAGGAACGTTTGGAGGCGATCCCCGGCGCCGTACCCAATATGCTGACCCCGCCGCCCGGTTGCCGGTTCGCCGCGCGCTGCAAGTTCGCGAGCGAAAAGTGTATCGAGGCCGTCCCGCCACTTCGCGAGATTCACCCCAATCACAAAGTTGCCTGCGTTCTCTACTGAGGTTCGAGGAGAAGCCTGTCCCCATGACCGAGCCTCTGCTGAAGGTAACCGATCTCAAGAAACACTTCCCGATCCGGGGAGGCCTTTTGCAACGAGAGGTCGGACGCGTTCATGCGGTGGATGGGGTATCGTTCGAGGTCGAAAAGGGCGAGACGCTTGGGTTGGTGGGCGAGTCCGGCTGCGGAAAATCGACCACCGGCCGCTGCATTCTGCAACTCATCACGCCTACATCGGGCTCAGTCGCATTCGAGGGGCGCGACGTCTTGCGGCTCGGTTCGGAGGATCTGCGGGCGCTTCGCCGCGACATGCAGATCATCTTTCAGGACCCGTTCGCCTCGCTCAATCCGCGTATGACGGTTGGCGCAATCATTGGCGAAGCATTGATTATTCACAATCTCGCCAAGTCCCGAAGCGAGCACGAGGAACGTGTCGTCCAACTCCTCGAAACGGTCGGTCTGCGCGCCGACCACATGCGCCGCTTCCCGCACGAGTTCTCCGGCGGCCAACGTCAACGCATCGGCATTGCCCGCGCCCTGGCCGTCGAGCCCAAACTCATCATCTGCGACGAGCCGGTTTCCGCTCTCGACGTGTCGATCCAGGCGCAAGTGATAAATCTGCTGGAGGACCTGCAAGCCCAGCTCGGGCTGACGTACATTTTCATCGCGCACGATCTGTCCGTCGTAGAACACATCTCGACCCGCGTAGCCGTCATGTATCTCGGTCGGATCGTGGAGATCGCCCCCGCCGACGAGTTGTACGCGCGGCCGTTGCACCCCTATACCGAAGCGCTGCTGTCCGCCGTGCCGATCCCCGATCCCGAGATCAAGCGCCATCGCATCAAGCTTGAAGGCGATGTGCCCAACCCGATCAATCCACCGACGGGCTGCCATTTCCACACGCGCTGCCCGATACGTCAGCTCCCTCGGTGCGCCACCGAGTCGCCAACGCTCGAGCAAGGGGCCAACGGCCATTGGGTCTCGTGCCACTTCCGGAAGCCGTAACCTCCCCGATGGCGACCCAGCGCAACTTGGTCTTGGCATCCATCGAAACCAACGGCGGCGAGCGCTGTGTCGACATTTTCCAGCGACCCGACGGCTCGTTCGGCTTCGAGGAATATCGGCGCGACAGCGAGGATGCGCGCGGCTGGTTCCAGATCGGCAGTTTCGGCGAGAAGGCATTCCCTTCCGAGGCGGCCGCACGGGATGCTGCGCGACGCGCTATTCCATGGCTTCCTCAGGTAACCGACAAGTAATGCGACCGCCGGCCCGATATCTGCATTTGCGCTGCACAGCCCGCGTTGCTGTAGCTTGCCGCAAATTGAGTTGCGAACGCGATGGAGAGAGCTCCCCATGAAGACCTACAAGATCGCCGCTATTCCCGGCGACGGCATCGGAACCGAGGTCATCTCCGCCGGCATAGAGGTGCTGCAGGCGTTGGCAGCCCGCGGCGGCAATTTCAGCTTCGCGGTCGACCAGTTCGACTGGGGCGGCGAGTATTACAAGAAGCACGGCCGCATGATGCCGGAGAACGGCCGCAACCAGATCCGCAACCACGATGCCATTCTGTTTGGCTCAGCCGGCCACCCGGACATTCCGGACCACGTTACGCTCTGGGGCCTGCGGCTTGCCATCTGCCAGCCCTTCGATCAATATGCCAACGTGCGCCCCACGCGCGTGCTCGCCGGCATCACGTCTCCGCTACGGCACGTCAACGACAAGGAACTCGACTGGGTGATCGTGCGCGAAAACTCCGAAGGCGAGTACGCTGGCGTCGGCGGTCGCGTGCATCAGGGCTCCCCTCTGGAAGCCGCAACCGACGTCTCGATGTTCACGCGCGCCGGCGTCGAGCGGATCATGCGCTTCGCCTTTAAGCTGGCGCAGTCCCGCCCGCGCAAGCTGCTTACGGTCGTCACCAAATCGAATGCCCAGCGTCACGCCATGGTGATGTGGGACGAGATCGCAGTAGAGATCGCGAAAGAGTTTCCCGACGTGACCTGGGACAAGATGCTGGTCGATGCGATGACCATGCGCATGGTGATCAAGCCGCAGTCGATCGACACCGTCGTCGCCTCGAACCTGCACGCCGACATTCTGTCGGATCTTGCAGCCGCTCTCGCCGGCTCGCTTGGCATTGCGCCCACCGCCAATCTCAATCCGGAACGCACTTACCCATCCATGTTCGAGCCAATCCACGGATCGGCATTCGATATCATGGGCAAAGGCATCGCCAATCCGATCGGCACGTTCTGGTCGGCTGTAATGCTGCTCGAGCATATCGGCGAAAAGCCCGCCGCCGATCGGCTGATGCGAGCCATCGAGCGCGTCACCGCGGACGCGCGTTTCCACACGCCCGATCTTGGTGGGAATGCGCGAACCACGGATGTCACTGCCGCCGTCATCGAGGCCATCCACGGCGCCAACGACTGAGCGAGCAATAACCGAGGCCGCATGGCCTCGGCATGTCCACATGGCGATTGAAATTCGCGTCAGATCCTGCTCACGCGAAAACGTCTCGCCGCCTTAGAGCGCGTTCACGCATGATGGACTCGGGCGGGATTCCCTTTCGGTCGCGAATATGATTCAGGATGGATGCTGGGCAAGGGGGCCGGCATCCATGGCAAAGCCTCTCGACAATGATCTACGTGCTC
>JBFWOB010000049.1:0-38237 GCA_050250755.1 Hyphomicrobiaceae bacterium | reverse complement strand
TGGCCACGCGGCTCTCGGCCAGCGTGCTGAGCCTGCCGATGCACCCCTATCTCGAGCCCGCCGACCAGGACCGCGTCGTCGACGAACTGCGCACCGCACTGCGCGAGATTTGAGGAGAGGGGGAGCGGGTGATGCAACTCGTAGGGCGGGCATCGTTGAACCTCAAGGTGCAGGGTCGCCCTGCACCACGTCGGCGCATCGTGTGACTAATGTATCGGTATCAGTGCCCGATGAGAATGTCGGCGATACGGGCGCTCGATTGCCCTGTTCCATAATCGGTAATCTCGCGGCGCGGCGCATAGTCTTGGGACGCCCAGAGTCGGTTCCAGCCAGCGTCGACCGTCTCCACCCATTCTGTTTCGTCGCGCAATGTCACGCATGGAACTCGGTGGAAATAGGCTTCTTTCTGCAAGCCGCCGGAATCCGTGAATACGGCGGCCGCGTTATGCGTGAGGAGAGCCATGTCGAGATACCCGAGCGGTTCAATCAGTTGCACGTTCTCGGGTGTGATTCCGGATGCGAGCATTAGCTTGCGAGTTCTGGGATGAACCGGCATGATGATCGGAGTGTCCCGTCCGGCCAGCGACAACCAATTCATCACCGCGGCAAAGCGCTCGGGATCGTCGGTGTTTTCCGCGCGGTGAATGGTCGCCACAGCATACGTCCCAGCCGTCACATTGAGACGCTCGAGAATGTGTGACTGCGTCTTCGCGCGCCGGACCGCGCTCAACGTCACGTCGTACATGACGTCGCCGACGTGATGAACGCCGCTGATGATACCTTCGGACTTGAGATTATCGACTGCCGTCGTCGTCGGACAGAACAGGTAGGCGCTGACATGATCGGCCAGGACTCGGTTGATCTCTTCCGGCATGCGCCTGTTGAACGATCTGAGGCCCGCTTCGACATGGGCGACGGGAATGTGAAGCTTTGCTGCGGCCAAAGCTCCGGCGACCGTCGAATTTGTATCTCCGTAAATGAGACAGAGGTCGGGCTTTTCGGCCAGCATCACCTCCTCTATCTTCTCGAGCATGCGTCCCGTCATAGCGCCGTGACCGAGATTGCTCACCTCAAGATTATAGGCGGGCTTTGGGATGGCGAGCTCTTCGAAGAACACGTCTGACATGCCGGCATCGAAATGCTGGCCGGTATGGACGAGAATTTCGTTCACTTTGCCGGTATTCGCCAAGGCGTGACTGACTGGCGATGCCTTAATGAACTGCGGCCTTGCCCCAACGACGGTGAGAATCTTGAGGGGCATTCCCGGTTTCCTTCCAATGCAAGAGAAAGCGCGAGTTCTAGATATAAGAAGGCGCTGTCGAGAGAAAGACTGCAATCCTGCTATTTGACAATGAAAGGCTGAGATCAGCCTTGATGCGCCCCGTCATTCGGATGGTGTGACGCGAGGGACGCCATAGCATTGGGGGCCGTTAGCAAGATCAGATATGCGTAAAAAGGGCCTAAAGGATGGCTTGTCCTGGCCACTTCTAATATTCGAATTGTGCTGTCATCCGTTGCCTGCCGGCTTGGCGGGCAAGCGGACGACAAAACAAGCGCCGGTCGATTGCCGTGGATCCAAGGAGAGCTGCCCTTTGAAACCTTGGGTTATCTGGCGTGCTATCGCGAGGCCGAGTCCGACACCACCTTGCCCCTGCGTGGAGCCGCGCTCAAACTTCGTGAAGATGCGTTCGCGATCCTCCCAGGGAATACCGGGACCATTGTCTTCGACCCGCACCTCGTACCAGCCTTCACGGACAGTGCTCGAGACGGCGACGGTGGGGGCCGCTGTAGAATTGTACTTTATGGCATTCGAGATCAGATTGATGAAGACCTGAGCCAACCTGTCCGGATTGCCAAGCACGCGCGTGCCAGCTCCATTTTGCAGCAGGCGGAGATCGACTTCGGCCGAGTGAGCCAGCGCTTCACAGCTTTCCACGGCCCGTAGAAGAACATCTTCGGGGTCGAACGAAATCTCATTGCCGGCGCGTTCCAATTCGCGCTGGCGACTGGGTTCGAGAATACTGTCGAGCAGGCGCGTCAAGCGAATGCTCTCCGTTTGGATGATGCCGAGAAAGCGCTGGCGGCGCTCGGCATCAATGAAGCGATCGCTCAGCAGAATGTCACTGAAGGATCGGATCGAGGTCATCGGCGTGCGAACCTCGTGGCTCACTTGACTGAGGAATTCGTCCTTCTGTTTGTCGATTTCGAGCAGACGCTCGTTGGCCGAAGCAAGCTCAGCCGCGGTGGCTTCGAGCTGCCTCGACTTGCGCTCGAGTTCTGCCGAGTAGGCGCGAATCTGCTCGGCTTCTCCCGCAAGGCGCTTCAGCTCTTCGACACTGATCGTCTCGTCGGTAACCACTTGCGAGACGAGTGAGCGGGCTGACGCGGCGCCGACGTGCGCGGCTATCCGCTGCTCCAGTTGCGAGATCAGTTCATCACTGGCGATCGCGCCGGAGCGTCCGCGACCGAGAAGCTGAAAGGACTCGGTGGGCCCGAGAACGCGGTCACCGATCTGGCGCAGGTCCGAAATGCTTGCTGCTCGACGGATAACCCGCTGCTCGCCTTCCGTCTGACGGCGAAACACGTCGATGAATAGCGTCGACTGTACCTGGGCCAAGGGCGACGGCTCGGACAGGAGCGAGACAACTACGAACAGCCCTACATTCAGTATCATGCTCCAGAAGACGGCCGGCACCAGCGGGTCGAAACCGGAGAGGCCAAAGAACCCGTGGGGCCTCAACCAGCCGATCCCATATGGGCCATTGGCGAGCATTTCGGCAGACATCAGAAGGCTGCTGCCGAAGCTCGGCAGGAATAATGTGTAAAGCCACACGGCAAGACCGCCGACGAGCCCCGCCAATGCGCCTGTGGCAGTCGCACGCCGCCAGTAAAGTCCGCCGACGAGGCTCGGCAAGAACTGGGCGACGCCGCAGAATGAAATGAGGCCGATTGCGGCCAGCGCCTCGGAGGCGCTCCAGCGCAGATAGACAAGACCAAGTGCCAGGATAAACACCACCGCGCAGCGGCGTGTGGTGAGTATGAAGCGCCGCACATTCTGCGGCCCGGATTGAGGCAGCAGCGAAAAGTGTAGCGCCAGCGGCATGACGATATGATTGGAGATCATCGTCGAGAGCGCGATCGACGACACGATGACCATCGACGTGGCCGAGGAGAACCCGCCAAGATAGGCCACAAGCGCGAGGGTGTTGTGGTTGCTCTGCAAGGGCAGCGTGAGAACGAAGAGGTCGGGATTGGACCCAGAGGGTAGTCGGTTCAGGCCCACGAGCGCGATCGGTAGAACGAAAAGGCAGAGCAGCAGCAGGTACAGTGGAAAGAGCCATGATGCGGTACGTAGCTGCCGGTCGTTGGAATTTTCGACAACCGTGACCTGAAACTGGCGCGGCAGACAGATAACGGCCGCTCCTGCGAGGAACAGCAGCGCCAGCCAGCGAGGCCCAAACGTGGCGGCAGGATCTAGGAGGTTTGCTGGCGCGTTGGCGAAGATTGCCGTTAGGCCGCCATCTGCGAGGCCGACCACCCAGAGCCCCAGCAGAATCATGGAAACCAGCTTCACAACGGCTTCGAGTGCGATCGCGGCGACGACGCCATGGTGCCGCTCGTTCACGTCGATGTTCCGCACGCCAAATATGATCGAGAACATGCAGAGGCCGGCGGCGATCCAGAATGCGAGTACGTAATCGGCAGCGAGTTCGGCGTCGGCATCGATCACTGGCCCACGTGGATATGTCAGGACCTGGAAGCCGTCGGTCAAGGCTTTGAGCTGCAGAGCGATGTAGGGCGTAGAGGCGACCACGGCCGCGAACGTGACGATGGCGCCGAGTGCAGAGCTCTTGCCGAAGCGGGCTGAGATGAAATCGGCGATCGATGTGGTGCGTTGTGTGCGGCCGACGGTCACGAGCTTGCGCAACAACACCCACCAGCCGACGAAAACGATGGTCGGGCCGAGGTAGATCGTCGCAAATTCGAGGCCGTTACGTGCGGCGGAGCCCACCGCTCCGAAGAATGTCCAGGACGTGCAATAGATCGAGATCGAAAGCGTATAGACGAGCGGGGACGACAACCAGCCGCCCGGTCCGCGTCGGGCCTGCCGGTCGCCGGCGAAGGCAACGCCGAAAAGTATGGCGACATAGATCAGGCAGACGATGATGACGAGATTTGCGTCGAGCATCAGCAGTCGCTGTTGGGTGTGTCGCGCGCATCGGGTTCAGCCCGAGCGAGCCGCTGTGCAACGAGAAAAGCAATGAATACCGAGGCCGCCCATACGCCGTAGAGATAAACGACAATCAGTGGAATGCCGCTGACGAAACGTGGAGCGGAGAAGGCCAGGATTATCGGGGGCAGCAGGAGCAGCAACACGACGAATGGCAGAAGCACCGCCACATCTCTCGCGGATCGGGTTGCCGCCTCCCATTGTTCCGGTTCCAATCGTTCAGGCATTTCCGGTCAGCCGCTTGACGCTCTCGACGAGTTCAGCATTCGAGAATGGTTTGGTGATGAAGGCGCTGGCGCCAATGTCCTCGGCCACCTTGCGATCCCGGGCCTGCCCTTTCGCCGTCAATACGATCACGGGCAACTTGGCGAGGGAACGGTCGGCCCGGACCGCACGAAGCACCTCGAAGCCGTTCATGCCCGGTATCATGACGTCGAGAATAAGCGCCGAGAATTCGGAACGCCGCAGCCGGTCGAGAGCATCGGCGCCATTGGATGTCGTATCGACGTCGAAGTTGGCGCGCTGAAGAATATAGCTCAACGATTCGACGATATTTGCCTCATCCTCGGCGATCAGTATCCTTGATCTGCCCATCGCGTCGTCCTCCCGTCCCTTGTTTGTTATGCGCTAGGCTTGGAAAAGGGTACCTCGGGAGTGTAGCGCGGCTTCGAAGGCAAAGTCATAGGTCATCTGTCGGCCGTTGCAGGTTATCCGATCAGTCGCGGTTGCTGCCGATGGGCGCAGTCGCTTCGTGGACATAGGCTGCACGTCGTGCCGAGTGGCACTGTCGCCGTTGTGCGATCAATACCATCGCCCACCGAGACGCGCGGCGCATCACTGGCGGCGCAGGCCAGCATGACCGACAGCAGATGGCGGGGGAAACCGGCTCGCGGCGGACGCTTCTCGATTGTCCGGGCGAAGAATAGAAACTCCTCGCCAGTAGGCAACGCTCCAAAGGCACGCGTCGTTAGGCCGGCCGTCTGGAACGCGCCGTAGACCACCCACAGTGGACAAGCGTGCCCATACCTTGGCAGAGGTAGCTGCGGGAGGGGCAAGCGTTTTGTAATGAAGCCGGAAACGTCCGATCGCATGAAGGCGAAGCGTGGACCCTCGCTACCGCGGCGACGAAGCGTTGTCAGACGATGCGCCGCCTGCTCGTATGAGACACCGAACCGTTTCGTCAGGAAATCAAGATCATACCGGGATCGTTCGGCGGCTTCGTAGAATGCAGTATAAGGCATGAGCATTGCAGCGGCGGTGTAGGCATGGAGCGCCTTGGCTGCGAGATGCCGCGCGGTGTCGTCGGCCAGCGATGGCGATGCTTCCAGGATGGCTTCGATTTGCGACTTCGCGGACCGCGCCGCATAAGCGCTCAGTATATCAAACCGTGTGGTTTCCTCGATAGCGGCGCCTGCGTCGCCGGTTCTGCTGGCCGGGATGTGCTGCCGCGCGAGGCGCTTCAGGAGTGGCTCAAGGCCTTTGCTGGCACTGAGACGATCCTCGGCAAATGCCTCGAGATCGGGAAAATGGTTTTGTGCGTTAAAGAGAAGCGTATCGACATGCTCGGTCGGCGTCGCTGCCCGGATCCGCGTGTCCGCGTTCTCGAAGAAGTCGACGAGTGATTGCGCGGTACGCGACAGTTCGGCCCCATCGGTCGAGATGATCCTGAGGAAGCGCGCCCTATCCTCCGGCGGAAGATCATCGCCAATCTCCACTATTTCGGAAGCGGAACGGATGGATGTTACCTTCGTGAGCAGCCGGTGCACGCTCTCTCCGAGGAACGGATCGTGGTTCAACCGGTCCGCGAGCGCGAGCACATCCTGCGTTCGCTGACGGTAGGCACGATAGACGTCGAGCAGCAACTCCGCCCAGCCACGATGCCGCCCTACGAACTCTTCAGCCAAGCCTCGGTCTATCACGGGCACCGTCACGCCGACATCGACCGAGATCTCATTGAGTTCATCGACGATTCGCCGCTCTGCTTCGCCATTGAGGGTCGCGCGTCCAACACCGACGCACGTCGCGATGCGGTCTAGCAGGGCACCCGCGACCGGTCGCTTGTTCAATTCGATCAGGTTGAGGTACGAGGCTGAAATACCCGCGCGGCGTGCCAACTCGCCCTGCGTCAAGCCTAACTGCTTGCGCGCGATCCTTATTTTCAGCCCGATGAGGGTGCTGCTCACCGCCGCGCCTTTCGCATCATAAAGCCCTGATTGTAAATTTATGACTTATTTCGCAGTTGCACAACACAAAAAACGACAGAAAAATAAATCAAAAACAATGACTTATTGTGAAATTGACAAAACTGGATTAGCGTTGAGCACCTGATAACCATGTGGCCATCGAGCCGAAAAAGATCTGGGAGGAATTGAGGGATGTTCGACAAACTCAACCGGCGAGCCTTCCTGAAGAGCACTGGCGTTGCGGGGGCTGGCCTTGCCATGCCGACGATTTTCACCAGCGCGTCCTGGGCTCAGGACTTCTGCAATAGCCCCACCGGAAAAAGTGTCGTCTTTGGTTTCAATTGCCCGCAGACCGGTTCCTATGCCGAAGAGGGCAAGGATCAGCTCAAAGCGTACGAACTCGCCGTCAAACACATCAACGGCGAAGGCGATGGCGGCATGCTCAAAACCTTCAAAGGCTCGGCTCTGAAGGGCAATGGCGTGCTTGGGAAGAAGGTCGAATTCGTCACTGGTGACACGCAGACCAAGTCGGATGCGGCCCGCGCCTCGGCAACACGCATGATCGAGCGCGATAAGGCCATTATGATCAGTGGAGGCTCGTCGTCCGCGGTTGCTGTGGCGGTCCAATCGCTGTGCCAGGACAAGGGCGTGATCTTCATGTCCGGTCTGAGCCATTCCAACGATACCACTGGCAAGGACAAGAAGCGGAACGGTTTCCGTCACTTCTTCAACGCCTATATGTCGGGCACTGCGATAGCGCCGGTGATCGGCGAGGCCTACGGCAAAGAGCGTCGCGCCTATCACCTGACTGCCGATTACACATGGGGTTGGACGCAGGAAGAATCGATCAAGGACGCCACTGAGAAGCTCGGCTGGCAGACGGTGAAGGCCGTGCGCACGCCGCTCGGAGCGGCAGACTTCTCGCAATATCTCACACCGGTTCTGAACTCCGGCGCGGACGTTCTGATTCTCAATCACTACGGTTCCGACATGGTCAACTCGCTTCGCCAGGCGGTTCAGTTCGGACTGCGAGAGAAGCAGGCCAACGGCAAGAACTTCGAAATTGTCGTACCGCTGTTCTCGGAGTTGATGGCGCAGGGCGCCGGCGATGCCATCAAGGGTATCTATGGTACCGCCAACTGGGACTGGCAGCTCGGTGATGACGGCACGAAAGCTTTTACCAAATCGTTCGGTGAAGCTTTTGGAACACCACCGTCACAGGCGGCTCACACGGGTTATGTGCAGGCGTTGCTCTATGCCAATGCCTGCGAGATGGCCGGCACGTTCAATCCGCAAGGCGTCGTCAAGGCTCTCGAGGATTTCAAGTTCGATGGCTTGGGCAACGGCCCGACGCTCTATCGCGCAACGGATCACCAGTGCTTTAAGCCTGTGCTGGTCGTGCAAGGCAAAACGAAGCCGCGCGACAAGTTCGATCTGTTGCAGGTCGTGAAAGAGGTGCCGACCGAGGCCGTCACGTATGACGCGAAAATCTTCGGTGGCGAGCTCGGTTCCGTCTCGACCAAGTGCTGATGCGTTGACACGGTCATGGCCGGTCGGCCTCCGCCGGCCGGCCAAGCCATCGTTGCAGCGATAAACCGCCAACACAGACGAAAGCGGCGATGGATCAGCTCATTCTTCAGCTCCTGAATGGTCTCGATAAGGGCGGCGCCTACGCTCTGATTGCACTGGGCCTGACGTTGGTGTTCGGCACCCTGGGTGTCGTCAATTTCGCGCATGGCGCGCTGTTCATGATCGGCGCTTTTTGCGCCGTCACGTTCAATCGGCTGATACAGCTCGAGACGGTCGCCATCGATCCGACGCGGACCACGCCGTGGGGTGCGCCGATGCAAGTGCGAACACCTCTTGTGCAGGCATGGCTCGGCGACTTCGGCGCGTTCCTCGTGCAATGGGGGGTGCCGATCTCCATTCTTTTTGCCATTCCGGTGATGTTGATCATCGGAATCATTATGGAGCGCGGGCTTATCCGCTTCTTCTATCGTCGGCCTCATGCTGAGCAGATCCTCGTCACATTCGGCCTGGCCATTGTGCTTCAGGAAATCGTCAAGGCGGCCTTTGGGGCCAATCCCATTCCAATCAGCGCACCGCCGGCGCTTTCGGGCAGTGCCAATGTCGGAGCGTGGATCGGACTGGATGGCATCTATTATCCGTGGTGGCGGCTGGTCTATCTGCTGTTCGCGTTCGTCGTGATCGGATTGGTGGTCGCGTTCTTGAGGTTCACGACTTACGGGATGGTCGTGCGTGCCGGTATGGAAGATCGTCAGACGGTTGGTTTTCTGGGCATCGACATTCAAAGACGATTTACCGTTGTGTTTGGTCTCGCGGCAGTCGTCGCGGGCATCGCTGGCGTGATGTACACGCCGATCGTGCCGCCCAATTACAACATCGGCATGGAATTCCTGGTTCTGTCGTTCGTCGTCGTCGTCGTTGGCGGCATGGGATCGGTTGGCGGGGCGGTTCTCGCCGGCTTCCTGCTCGGCATCCTGCAATCCATCGCGTCGCTGAACGAGGTGAAGGCCATCCTCCCCGGTATCGATCAGGTCATCATCTATCTCGTCGCCGTCGTTGTGCTGCTTGTGATGCCGCGCGGCCTGATGGGGCGCAAAGGCGTGATGGAGAATTAGGATCATGACGCTGCGCACCGAACTCACCTATCTCGTTGTTTTCGCCGCCGTCGTCCTGACGATGCCGATCTGGCTGATGCCTTTCGGCGCCGGCTACCCCGATCTCATGCAGAAATTTGCGATCTATGGGATCTTTGCGATCGGCTTCAATATCCTGTTCGGCATGACGGGTTACCTTTCCTTTGGTCATGCCGCGTTCCTCGGAGTTGGCTCATATGCCGCCGTGTGGTCGTTCAAGTTGCTGACGATCAGCGCCATTCCGGCGATCTTGTTCGCAGTGGTTCTTTCTGGGCTTTTTGCGGTGGCGATCGGATATGTCAGCCTGAGGCGGTCGGGGATTTATTTTTCGATTCTGACGCTGGCGTTCGCTCAAATGTCTTACAATCTGGCTTACTCGGTGTTCACGCCAATCACTAACGGCGAGACGGGACTGCAACTCGCGCTCAACGATCCTCGCATTCTTGATGGTGCCCTGGGTAATCAACCGATTGGTATTCCATCGCCCGAGCTGTTCGGGCTCAGCATGAGCGGCATGGCCGGGTTCTACTTATGCGCGATCATGCTCATCGCGTGTTTCTACCTTGCCATGCGGATCGACCAGTCACCTTTCGGCCTTGCGCTCAGGGCGATCAAGTCGAACCAGACACGTATGTCCTACACGGGCTTCAACACGCGGCCTTATGCCCTGACAGCATTCATCATCTCAGGAATGTATGCCGGATTGGCGGGAGGATTGCTCGCGGTGACGGATCCTCTTGCGGGTGCGGAGCGCATGCAGTGGACCGCATCGGGTGAAGTCGTGTTGATGACCATTCTCGGCGGTGTCGGTACGCTCGTCGGTCCGTTTATCGGCGCCATCGTTATCAAATACTTCGAGAACATCTTCTCTGCGTTTAATCACGCAAAGCTCGAATCGGTCTTTTCGTTTCTGCCGGATGGGGCGCGCGACTTTGCGATTGCTATTACCGCGCCATTCGTTGGCGAAGGGTGGCACCTCACGCTCGGCATTATCTTCATGCTTATCGTCATCTTTCTCCCGGGTGGCCTGATGGAAGGCGCGCGTCGCATTCGCGCTCGGTTCGATCGCGGTCGAAACGATGAAGATGCAAGAAAACTGGCGCCGGCAGAATGAGAAGGGGCCAAGAGATGAGCAACGTCGTTCTCCACGTCGCCGACGTTCAGAAGAATTTTGCCGGTCTGCGGGCGCTTTCCGATATTGATCTTCAGGTGATGGAAGGCACAACCCACGCGATTATCGGGCCGAATGGCGCCGGCAAATCGACGCTTCTGAATGTGTGCATCGGACGCCTAGCGCCGGATTCCGGTGCTGTCGTCTTCGATGGCAATGTGATCACTGGCAAGCGTCCTCACGAAATCAACCAGATGGGTGTCGCACGCGTATTCCAAACACCCGAAATTTTCCCGGACCTTACGCTACTTCAGAATGTCATGGTGCCTGCGTTTGCAAAGCGTGATGGTGCGTTTGCCGTCAATGCCTTGCAGAGCGCGATGGGCCGGGCCGATGTTCGCGACGAGGCGGATCACTGGCTTGCAGACGTCGGGCTTGCAAAGCAGAAGAACGCACTCGCCGGGAGCCTTTCGCGTGGCGATAAGCGCCGCCTCGAGCTGGCCATGGGGCTCGTGCAGCATCCGCGGCTGCTGCTGCTCGATGAGCCGACCGCTGGCATGTCGCGCCATGATACGAACTCAACGATCGATCTCCTGAAGAAGATCAAGTCGCGCGGAATGACGAAGGTGATCATCGAGCACGATATGCACGTCGTCTTTTCGCTCGCCGACCGCGTGACCGTGCTGGCGCAGGGCCGGATCATCGCCGATGGGAAACCGGACGAGGTTCGTAGAGATCCGGCAGTCCAGGAAGCCTATCTGGGAGGAAGTCATTGATGGGCGCCATGACGAGCCCCGACATTCAGGCAGGAGCGAGATCGGCATATTTCAGTGTGCGAGATGTCCACGCCTATTACGGCGAGAGCTATATCGTGCAGGGCGTCAGCTTCGACATCGACGAAGGCGACATCGTCGCGCTGCTCGGTCGCAATGGGGCCGGCAAGACATCCACTCTGAGAACGCTGGCACGCGCGCATGATCCCGAGCTGAAGCGCGGAGAAATCCTGCTCGGCGATGTACAGGTCCACAAGTTGCGGGACTTCCAGGCCTCCGCTCACGGCATCCAGTTCGTACAGGAGGATCGCCGCATTATTCCGGGCCTCACCGTCGAGGAGAACTTGAAGCTCGCACAGATCGTCAAGCCCTTGGGCTGGCCGTTGGAGAAGATTTACGAGCATTTCCCGCGCTTGGCAGAGCGGCGCAAGCAAGAGGGCGTGACGCTGTCGGGTGGAGAGCAGCAAATGCTGGCCGTTGCGCGAGCACTTGCGCGCGACATCAAGCTGCTGCTGCTCGATGAGCCCTATGAGGGCTTGGCTCCGGTCATCGTGAAGGAAATCGAAGACATCGTCCGGCAGATCAAGGATCTGGGCATCACGACGATTATCGTCGAGCAGAACGCTGTTGCCGCGTTGGAACTGGCCAATCGAGCGCTGATACTCGACATGGGACAGATTGTCTTCGATGGCACCGCGCGCGCCGTCATAGAGAACACAGATCTCAGAAACCAGTATCTGGCGATCTAAAGGCTACGCGAGCTCGCATGACGCAAACGGCAACCACAAGTTGGCCGTTGGCCATCTTGTCGGCCGGTTAACAAGATTCCGAGGCTTTGAAGATCAACAGCCGTTGGCTGTTTGGTGCGGTCGAGAGGACTCGAACCTCCACGCCTTGCGGCGCTAACCCCTCAAGCTAGTGCGTCTACCAATTCCGCCACGACCGCATCGTTGGGAAGGCGCACTCGATAGCAGAGCCGCATGCGCGGAACAAGCACCATCTGCGCGAAATTGGTGCACCCGCGCCTTGGCGCTGCTCGCCCTTGAGATGCCGGACGGGCGGTCGAGAAGAAATCAACCCGCCGAGACCGCTGCCGGCTCTGCCTCGCCGACGAACGGTTTGAAGTGCCGTCGTACCGTCGACTCGGGCAAGTCTTTGGTAATGAACACGATTCGAGAGTGCCGATCGTCCCCTTTCCAGTTCTTCAGAGTATCTGGCGGGTAGAAGATGTGCTGCACGCCGTGGACGACGAAAGGCCGCGGTTGATCCTTGATGTTGAGGATGCCTTTCACGCGCAGAAGCTTGGGTCCGTAGAGTTGCCCCAGGAGGCTCAGGGCGTTCGACATCTCCGGCCCGTCGAGCGGTTCGGAAAAGGTCAGACAGAATGAACCGATCCCGTGCAGGTGTTCATGCTGATGATCTGGATGCTCGCAGCCTTCGCCCGAGCAGGCGTGATCATGCGCGTGGCCGTGATGGTGGTGATCGTGACCGCAATCTGGTCCGCAGGACTGATCATGTTGGTGGTCGCCATGGTCAGGCTCGAACCTGCCGGCTGCCAGCCACTTCTCCGCGTCGGTGCCGACAAGGGCAGGCTCGTGCGCGCCAAGCCCGATCAGCTCCGCCGGCGCGATCGCACCCTGCACCGCGCGCGCAATCGTCGCCGAACGGTTGAGTGCGCGAATACGCGCCTCGAGCCGGCTGACGTCCTCGGCAGAGGCAAGATCCGTTTTCGTCACCACCACTCGGTCGGCGACGGCGATCTGTTTGGAGGGCTCGAAATGCTGGTCGAGCTGGGCCAGCCCGTGCTGGGCGTCGACCGTCGTGACCACACCGTCGAGCTGATAGATCCGGTAAACCCGCTCCTCGGTCATGATCGTGTGCACGATGGGCGCGGGATCGGCCAACCCGGTGGTCTCGAGGATCACGCGGCGAACCTTGGGAATGTCGCCCCAGAGCGAGCGCGTGTGCATGCGCTCCAGAGCCTCGACGAGATCGCCGCGTACCTCGCAACATACGCAGCCCGACGGCAGCAGCACCGCGTCGTCGTCGATCTTCTCGACGAGCGCGTCGTCGATGCCGACCTCGCCGAACTCGTTGATGATGACGCCTGTGCCGGCCATTTCAGGATCGTTAATCAGCCGCTTCAGAAGCGTCGTCTTGCCCGAGCCGAGAAAGCCGGTCAGTACGGTGAGGGAAATAATGTCGTCGCTCATAAGACCTCGGGCTCCTTGGCGGTCGTCTTTGTCTTGTTGGCAGCTTTTGCTGTCAGTATCGGCGCGGAACCTTATCCTGTCACGTAGGGTGCGGCAGGGAGAAAGCGGAGTTCGGCGCGATGGATCGAGCGGTCGAGAATCGAACGCCTGCGGGCGATCGTCTCGGTGAGGACGAGGCTAGGCTCGAGGTTCTCGAGACGGCGCTCGCCATGAGTCGGCGCGGTTTGTCTCCCGGACGTTCCGGCAATGTTTCGAGGCGTTGCGATGGCGGCATGCTGATCACGCCGTCCGGGCTCGCCTACGAGAGGTTGTCGCGCGACGATATCGTTTATGTCGGGCCGGAGGGATGCTGCCGCGACGGCGAATGGAAGCCGTCGAGTGAATGGCGCTTCCATCTCGCTGTTTATGCAGCCCGGGCCGATATCTCGGCCATCGTCCATACGCACTCCCTCAACGCGACAGTCCTTGCTTGCGCACACCGGGAAATCCCGGCCTTTCATTATATGGTGGCCGTTGCGGGCGGAAAGAATATCCCACTCGTGCCCTATGCAACTTTCGGCACGGAAGCGTTGTCGCGGCATGTCGTAAAGGGACTGAAGAAGCGGAATGCGTGTCTGATGGCGAACCACGGGCAAATTGCTGTTGGAACATCATGCGTGGCGGCGCTGGAGTTGGCGGCTGAGGTGGAGCGGCTGGCGGAGCAGTATTGGAAAGTTTTGGCGATCGGAAAGCCGAAGCTGCTCGATGGCGACGAGATGGAGCGCGTGGTCGAGCTTTTCGCTGGGTACGGGCAGAAGGCGCAAGGGTAGGAAGCGGAAGGCCCTGGCTCCGCGCACGCGCTTGCGCGAGCGCGGAGCCAGGGACTCGAAAGAAGGCGGGAAGTCTATTTCCTTTCCGCGTTCTTGGGCACATCGCGGAAGGGTCGGTCGACGTCGGTGCGGGGCTCCTTCGGCATTTCGAGAACACGCTCCGAGATGATGTTCTTCTGGATCTCGTCCGTGCCGCCAGCGATCGAGATGGCAGGCGTCGAGATGAGGATCTCGGCAATAACGCCCCCCATCGGGCTGCCGGCACCTGTCAGCATCGCATCCGCGCCGCTGATCAGCGTGTGCGTGCGCGCGGCGGCACGGGCCACGTAGCTCGCAGCCAGTTTTCCGAGTGAACCCTCGGGGCCTTGCGGGCGCCCTTGCTCCTGGGCGACACGGGCTCGCCGCGCGGTCCATTCCGCCGATTTGGCCATCACGAGCACCTTCGCAATCTCCTGCCGCACGACAGGATCGGTGTTCCGGCCCGTGGCCTTGGCACGCTCGATCAGCAGATCGACGCGCCCCGTGCGCTGCGGATACCAAGTGTAAGGCTGGAGCGCGACTACCGCCTCCTCGGCGGCCTCCTGATAGATGCGCTCAGGCCGCTTCTGGACGTCCGCATGACGGCGCATGCCGTCCGCACCGCGACGCTCGTGCATCAATGTGGTTGTTGCGACCTTCCAGCCATCGCCGTCATAGAGCAGCATCATCTCGGGCTCGACCTCGGCGTCCGTGAGGAAGACCTGATTGAACGAGGCATGCCCGTTCATCTGCTTCAGCGGGACGGCTTCGACTCCTGGCTGACGCATGTTGATGATGAAGTAGGCGAGGCCCTTGTGCTTCGGCAGGTCGAGGTTCGTGCGGGCAAGCAACAACCCCCAATCGGCCTTGTGCGCGCTCGTGTTCCAGACCTTCTGGCCGTTTACGATCCACTTGTTGCCACGGCGCTCGGCGCGTGTCAGGGCGCCGGCGAGGTCGGAGCCAGAGCCCGGCTCGCTGAAGAGCTGGCACCAGGTGTCCTCGCCGGTCAGGATGCGGCGGAGGAACTTCGCTTTGTGAAGATCGGTGCCGTGCGCGAGAATCGTGGCGGCGGCGAGCGTCCGGATGCCCATCTTGGCAACGCCAACCGCGCCGATCCGCTCCATTTCCTCGTCGACGATCGGCACCATGCCGACCGGTAGTCCGCGCCCGTGCCATTCCTTTGGCCAGTGCGGTGCGCCCCAGCCAGAGTCGATCAGCTTGTTGCGCCATTCGAGCAAGCCGAGGTTGGGGTCCCAGTTGGCCTCGAGCCAGGCGCGAGCCTCTGCGCGGACGGATTCTGCGGTTACTTCGCTCATGTGCATGCCCTCGCTTACACGTTCCAGGCCTGCATCAGGCGCTCACGGTGATACTCGGGACCTCCAAGGAAGACCTCCGAGCTCTTCGCGCGCTT
Organism: Hyphomicrobiaceae bacterium; assembly: GCA_050250755.1. Classification (GTDB taxonomy): domain Bacteria; phylum Pseudomonadota; class Alphaproteobacteria; order Rhizobiales; family Hyphomicrobiaceae. Next base: position 22,828 of record JBFWOB010000049.1, on the reverse strand, counting down.
GAACCACAGGTGCGTGTCGTTATCCCAGGTGAAGCCGATGCCGCCGTGGATCTGCACGGCATGAATGGCCGTCTGCATGTAGGCATCCGACGCAGCGGCCTTGGCGAGTGAAGCAAGCGCGGGCACATCCGGATCACCCTCATCGATCGCCGCCGCCGCGTAATAGGCCGCCGACTTGGCGAGCTCGACCTCGAGCAGCATGTCGGCTGCCTTGTGCTTCAAGGTTTGGAACGAGCTGATGGGCCGTCCGAACTGATAACGCTGGTTAGCGAACTCGATTGCCGCTTCGCGCAGGCGCTCGGCGCCGCCGACCATCTCGTGCGCCAGACAGACGGTGGCGATGTCGAGGATCTGAGCGAGGGGTTGCGCAGCAGAACCTTCGTCGCCGAGCAACTCGGCTTCGACTGCGTCGAACGTGAGCCGGGCAAGCTTGCGTGTCGGGTCCATCGACGCCAATGCCTTGCGCGACAGGCCAGCGGCGTCTGCGGCCACGGTGAAGAAGGAAAGGCCCTCGGCGCCCTTCGTGCCGGGCCGCCGCGCCAGGACGATGAGGAGTGCCGCCGTGGCGCCGTCGACAACGAAGCTCTTGGTACCGGTGAGGCGCCATTTGCCGCCGCCAGAGGTAGCCGTCATGCTGACGCCGCCGGCGTCCCATCGACCGTTATCCTCGGTGAAGGCGAGCGCCGCGATCGTTTTTCCGGCCGCGATGCCGGGCAGAAGTGCTGCTTTCTGCGCTTCAGTGCCCGCTTTCAGGATGGCGGTCGCGGCCTGCACGGTCGAAGCGAAGTAGGGGGCGCACAATAGCGCACGACCCATCTCTTCGACGGCGATGGCAAGCTCGCTGACGCCGAAACCTTGGCCGCCGTAGGCCTCGGGGATATGCACGGCTGTCAAGCCCAGGTCTTCGCTCAGCGTGCGCCAAACATCAGCGTCGTAGCCTGCCTCAGTCTCCATCAACCGGCGGACGGCGCTGGTCGGAGATTTGTCTTCGAGAAACCGGCGGACGATCGACCGGAACTCCTGTTGCTCGTCAGAGAAACCAAACTTCATGCTTTCGCGCTCCACGGGAAGGCGCACGGACAACCTCGGTGAGGGATTCGCGCAGTCATGCAGCAACGATCGCACCTGCGGTTCGGGCCAGCAAGAGGACGTCTTCATTGGACGCGTGAAGACGCAAAAGGACCAACTCCGGAGCGGGTAACTCCCTAAGACGCGAGCAGAACCCTACTCGCGCTGCGGCTCCAAGAAGAATTGCTCATCGCTGATGGGGATATGAGCGTCGAGGCCGCGCCGGACGCAGGCTGCCCAGCCCTCCTCGGCGTCATCGACGATGTCGAACAGCTCGAGATCACCTTCGTTGATCGTGCCATAGTCGACCAGGGCATCAAAATTCAGCACCTTGTTCCAGTAGTCGCGGCCAAAGAGCACAACAGGCATCGCTGGCGCTTTCGACGTCTGCTGGAGGGTGAGGATCTCGAATAATTCGTCGAGTGTTCCGAAGCCGCCGGGAAATACCGCCAGCGCATTGGCGCGCATGGCGAGGTGCATCTTGCGCATCGCGAAGTAGTGAAAGCGAAACGTCAAATCCGGTGTGGAATAGTGGTTGGGGCGCTGCTCGTGGGGCAGCGTGATGTTGAAACCGACGCTCGGGGCGCCGACGTCGGCTGCGCCGCGGTTCGCCGCTTCCATGATGCCAGGGCCGCCGCCTGTCGCGATCACGTTATCGCGGGGGCCTGAGCCTGTATGCAGGGCGCCCCCACGTTCGGAAACGATGCGGCCGAAGCGGCGGGCCTCCACGTACCATTTCGCAAGCCGCGCGCGGCGTTCGGCCATCGTCTTCGCTTCGGGTGTCGCGGCGTTGGCGAGTAATGCTTCGGTCTGTTCGGGAGACGGTACGCGTGCGCTGCCGAAAACAACGATCGTCGATCGAATTTTATAGTCCCGCAGCATCAGCTCCGCCTTCGCGTACTCCATGCCGAAGCGGAAGGCGCGCATCTCGTCGCGCAGCAGAAAGTCTTGATCCTCGATGGCAAGCTTATAGCTCACCGAGTGCATATTGGCCTCGTCGTCCGACATCGTTCCTCCATGGCGGCATCAGCCTCGCGTAAAGCTTCGCCGTACGGCTTGCAGTCGTAGCCGATGTGGCTGGGCGATGCTCGCTTTGTAAGCTTGCGTCTGGTTGGGCGCGAGGCGAGCGACGAGATAGCGCTCAGCGCCTAGTGAGGCGCCAACCGTCTTGTGTGCTTTCCAGAATCAAGCCGCGCTGCGCCAACGCCAGCGCAAGATCTTCGGCTCCGCCTGGATAGTTGAGTGAAACGCGGGCGCCGCGCGCGGAGAGACCGAGAACCTCGATATCGGCGACATTGGGCGTGTGCGTGAGTTCGCGACTGATCTCTTGCCATTCGGCCATGCCCTGGAACGCAATGGCGATCGTTACCGGGCCTGCTCCGGCTTGCCCTCCTCCGACCGGTGCCTGGCTCGTCGAGCCATAGTCATATCCCGGCGCGCCACTTGAGGCGCTCCATGCCGACGGCGAAGCGCCAGGGGCGCTGGCCTGTTGGGCTGGATAATCCTTGACGTTGATCGCTTTCCACCGTCCTTCCAGGATCGAAAGCGAAATGACCGCCGCCAACTCGGCCGTGTAAGCGAGATCGCCTTCGTCCATGCGATAAATGCGCTTGAGATAGAGGTTCTGGACCGCGTCGCGGCCGACCAGGACGACCTTCAGCTTTTTCTGGTCTGTTTCGGGCTCGAGAACGGCCAGCACAATCGCTTCGGTTCCATAGGCCTGGGCAAGCGTGCGCAGCATGCCAAGATCGCCGTCGGCCAGGGCACGGATAGTGTCATCATGAATCTCTGGCTTGAGCGGTTGGAGGGAGCCGGGCGTCAGCGAATTGCCCAGATCGAGGCCCTTCCACGCGTAGAGCCACGCGTCCGAGCCCGCCGTAGGCGAGAACGTCGGCGCCAATCTCTTGGCCGCGTCAGCCGAGACGCGGTACGCCGGCACGATCGTCACTACCGGCGCAGGTCGATCGAGATAGGGAATGCTCTCGCGATCGAGCAGGCGTCGCACTGGCTCCGGCGAGAACACGAAATCATAGCTCGCGATATAGGTCGTGGTTGAATTCCGCTCCGAGCGTACGGCGAAGCTTTCGACGAACTCGCCGGGCTTGACGTCCTTGAGGCGGTCGAGTCGCTTATATGCAGTGACGGGTACGAGGCGCTTCAGGAGCGAACGGAAAGCTGCTTTCTGACCATCGGCGATGGCCTTCTCCTTGGCGGCTACGGCGTTGGCTGCCCGCGCCTCCAACGGGTAGTTCCCGATCGTGAAGAGCTTTGTTTCACTTCCGGCGGCCCGTGAGGGGGCCATCCACAGAAGGGGGGCGAAACTCAGCAGGAGGGCCATGAGCGCCAGTCTCGTGCCTCTGCTGCGGTAGCGCATGCCAGTGACCGGGTGCATCGTTGTGGCCATTGTTCCCCCTTGCCCGACACACGCCAACAGAGCAGGCGTTCCTGGCAGAATTTGGCCTGGCAGGATTTGGCGCTTCGCTTGCTCGGTCGGCGGAAAGACTGAACTCGCGCCGGCCGCGAGGTTGCAGATCTGGCCCCCGCCGTGCCACATGGGGCAGCAAATGTTCGCCGCCATCCGAGACGACAGATGACTGAGCCCGGGCCGAAACGCAACGATCCCGTGACCTACCGTGATGCCGGCGTGGATATCGACGCCGGCAATGCCCTTGTGCACGCGATCAAGCCGCTGGTGAAAGCGACGCGGCGGCCGGGTGCGGATGCCGATCTCGGCGGCTTCGGAGGGCTGTTCGATCTCAAAGCGACAGGTTTTCGCGATCCTGTGCTCGTTGCGGCGAACGATGGTGTCGGCACCAAGCTGCGGATTGCGATCGAGACGGGACGGCATGACACGATCGGTATCGATCTAGTGGCGATGTCGGTCAACGATCTTGTGGTGCAGGGTGCCGAACCTTTGTTTTTTCTGGATTATTTCTCTTGCGGCAAACTCGACGTCGAGACGGCGCGCCGCGTCATCGGCGGTATCGCCGAAGGGTGCCGGATGGCCGGATGCGCACTGATCGGGGGCGAGACAGCCGAGATGCCGGGCATGTATCACGGCGAGGACTACGATCTCGCCGGATTTGCCGTGGGAGCGGTCGAGCGGACAGAAATTCTTCCACGGGCGACGATCGCGGTTGGCGACGTGCTGATCGGGCTGCCGTCGTCGGGCGTCCATTCGAACGGCTATTCGCTCGTTAGGCGTCTTGTCGCGTCGGAGGGTCACGCCTGGGACGCCAAGGCGCCTTTCGATGAGGCGATAACGCTGGCCGAGGCGCTGCTGACGCCGACGCGGATTTACGTGCGCCCGCTGCTTGCCGCCATCCGCGCGACGGGCGGAAGCGGCGACAGGGGCGCAATCAAGGCTCTCAGCCACATTACCGGGGGCGGCCTGTCGGAGAACATTCCCCGGGTCATGCCGGACGGATTAGGACCTCGTGTCGATCTTTCGGCGATCGAGGTGCCGCCCGTGTTCGGCTGGCTGGGACGTGTTGCAGGGCTTGACGAGGCGGAGATGCTGCGGACGTTCAACTGCGGCGTCGGCATGGTTGTGATCGCTGACAGGCTGCGCGCCGACGATGTGGTGGCGGCTCTTCAGGATGCGGGCGAGCGCCCGTTCGTACTGGGCGAGGTCGAGCACGGGCGCGGCGTCAGGTCTGAGGCCAAAGGCAAGGGAAGCGCCGAGGCCGTGCATTATGTTGGGCGGCTGAGTTTTTGAGTTGGTTGATCGGCTCGCACGATGTAGGCCGCATGTCTATAGGGCGCGCGACTACGAATTGCCGGAAGCAGCATGAAAGCTCGGCGAATCTGATGACAGTGGCAGCGTCGGCTGCTCGGGCTTTGCCCGGAGGCCGTCGCCTTCGAAAGTGAGGTGCGCCCTACTTCGGCGCCCGCTTTGCCAGGATGCGTTGCAACGTGCGCCGATGCATGTTGAGCCGCCGCGCGGTTTCGGACACGTTCCGGTTGCACAACTCGTACACGCGCTGGATGTGCTCCCAACGCACCCGGTCGGCGGACATCGGGTTCTCGGGAGGTTGCGCTTTTTCGTTTGCGGGCGCGAGCAGCGCGTCGGTCACTTCGTCCGCATCGGCGGGCTTCGCCAGATAGTCCACCGCGCCGAGCTTCACCGCGGAAACGGCAGTCGCGAAGTTGCCATAGCCCGTCAGGACGATCGCTCGCGAGTTGGGGCGCAACTTGGCCAATTCCGCAATGACGTCGAGGCCATTGCCGTCGTCGAGGCGCATGTCGACGATTGCGAACGCCGGCGCTTGCTGGCGAATCAGATCCAAACCTTCGCTGATCGAGGCGCCGGTTCGGACTTCGAAACCACGCTGCTCCATCGCCCGGCCAAGCCGCTGCAGAAACGCCCTATCGTCGTCAACGATGACAAGGCTGCGATCCGCGGGAAGCTCGTCCTGCCGGAACGAGAGGTCTTCTGTGTCCTTCTTTTCCATAGTCCAATTATAACCGTCGCCAGCGCGGCGCCAAGTCGTCGCAGCGAGCTCCTTGCAATATTTTGTGTTCTTGGTTGGCCGCGGCCGTTCTGATGGATGCGGATCAACAGCTTTTCAACCGCATCTCGGGGTTAACGGGCCTTCGGCCCCGGCGGTGGACATGATTGGCACGTCATGTCACACTTTCGTCGTCTGCAACTCACGAAGGAGAGCAGGATGTCGCTATCAGCCCATCTCGCGGAGCTGGCCGAAAAGCATCGGGTTCTGGATCGAAGAATCGAACAGGAAATGGCCCGCCCCGCCTCGGCCGATCACGAGATCATGCGTCTGAAGCTAGAGAAGTTGCGTATTAAGGAAGAAATTGAAAAATTGCAGGCGCAATCGCGCCCGCATTGACCAGTCTCCGGTCCAGGTGCCGGTCCCGCACAAGCGGTGATCGGCCGACCGGGGCCGAGCAATACTTCAAGTCGTATTGGATGTAGGATTATTCCGAGCAGTCGCCCAGAGATGTCGCTGCATGGCGAGTACAGCAGCGCCCTCGGAAATAAACGTCAGATCCACTTCAAATATTTGAGATAAATCCAAAATAGCGAAGCGCTCGAGCTTTGCTCCGTCATGCGGAGACAGGGCGGGGTAAATCACGCGCGTTTGGCCGCAGAGGTCTCGGCAGGCGGTCGCACGGAGGTGTGAGGGGGCGGCTGTGCTGATCCAGCGTTTGCCGGGGTGGCCCTCATTTCCGGTTTCGTTTGCGTGGTCGCCATTCCGCCCGGCGGCTGTCCGACGCTCGGACGAGCAGAAGCTTCTGACATATTGATTCGCGCCAGAATTTCCGCCGTCAGGGCTTTGACTGCTGTCCCGATCTCGCCGGGATACTTCGCGCCGTACGACCGTTCGTCGGTCTGGAAGCGGGAAGCCTGCTGGAGTGCGTTCACACGGGGCAAGACCTGCTCAAAACAGCGATTGGCAGGGTTGCTCGCGAGCCAGCGGTGGTATTCCTCGTCTTCAGCCGACTGGCGATCCTTCATGTTGACCAGGACGCCCAGATTCTCCGCGAAACCCATCTCCGGGTTGAGCTGCTTGAAGCGGGAGAATACATCGAGGCCGCACACCGAAATGTAGTCGGGCTTGGTGGGGGAAAGATGGAAATCCGCCTCGCGGAGCCAACATTCCGTCAACACGGAGAGGCCGGGCGGGCAATCGACGAGCACGATGTCGAATACGATGCGCGCCCGGCTCAGGAGGCCGCCGATCGTGGTCCGGAGACGGGCATGGAGTGCCTCCTTCGAGACCTCGCGTTCGAGAAGGGTGAGCTGCATGTCGCTCGGCATGACATAGAGCGAGCGTACATCGTCGATGTCGGACACGCCGCCGACTACGAAATCCGTCCACTCGATCTGCGTATCCCTCAGGACCGTCGATACAAGATAGTCGACCAGCGTGCGGCCATCGCCTTGCAGTTTGCGCAGGCTGGTGGTCGCCATCAGCATGGCGCTGACACTGGCTTGTGCATCGCTGTCGATGACCAGCACATTCTTGCCATGGACAGCGGAGAGGTTTTCCGCGAGCGCGAGCACGATCGTCGACTTACCGACGCCGCCTTTCGTGTTCATCACTGCGATGGTGTTCCGCATCGACCGACTGCCTCTCTCCCTGGTCGTACCGGCGTCCGCGGGCTTTTCGCCGTTCGGATGCGCCACGGACCAGTCCCCTCAGCGGCGTCATGATCGCGCGCGACTACGGCCTCGGTATGACTATGCCGTACTGAGTATTGCTGACCGCTATACGGTCTTTAGCGCGATAAAAGATCAACCGACAAGCACAAGCGGTTCACTTCGCGTGACAATTCTCGGTGCGGCGCCGACGGATCACCAAATTCTGCGCAATCGAATGAAAATCTCGGCACCGTGCGGATGCGAAGAGACGTCTCGTCATGGGAGAGGCTACGTCGCCCTCATGCCATCCGCGGTGATGGGGATGAGGAGGGCGACGCAGGCCGTCAGTTGGCGAATGCCGGTTTCAGGGCAGAGGTGATGTCGTCGATCGCGTGCTCAGCTTTCGGAAGCAATTTGCAATTCGACAGGAAACCGTGGAGCTGGCCAGGATAGCGCGTCACCGTGACGTTGTTGCCGGCAACCTTGAGCTTTTCGGCGTAAAGCTCACCCTCGGCGCAGAGCGGATCGAAACCCGCGAGAACGACGACGGTAGGGGGCAAATTGGAGAGGCTCGACGCCAGAAGCGGCGAGGCACGCCAGTCTTTCCGTTGCTCTGCGACCGGAATGTAGAGGTCGATGAACCACCGCATGGTATCGTCGGTGAGGATCAAGTCTTGCGTGAAGCGTCCGTAGTAGTCGCCGCTCATGGAGAGATCGACAGCGGGATAGACGAGAATCTGAGCTGCCAGGCGCGGGCTTCCGGAGTCGCGCGCGGCAATGGCGACGGCGGCGGCGAGATTGCCGCCAGCGCTGTCACCGCCCACGGCGACGCGGCTCGGGTCGAGCTTCAGGCGCGCGGCATTATCGACGGTCCAACGCAGTGCGGCGAGGCTGTCATCAAAGGCTGCCGGGAAGACGTGCTCGGGCGCCATGCGATAGTCGACTGAAAGAACCGCGCATTTGGCTGCATTGGCAATTTTCCGGCAGACCCAATCGTGGCTGTCGAGATCGCCCAGCACCCAACCTCCGCCGTGGTAGTAGACCAGAACCGGGAGCAGGCCCATGTCAGCCGTTCCCGCGCCACGGTAAAAGCGAACACCGATCGGCCCGTTTGGGCCGGGGATATCGTACTCCTTCACGCGGTCGACGTGCGGCAGGTCGGGCTGGGTCGCCATGCGACCGCGGCGATAAACCTCGCGCCCTTCGAGAGGCGGTAGCGAATTGAGGGGTGGGCGGCCGAGCTTCTTGATCAGGTCGAGGAAGGCTTGGCTTTCATCGTCGAGTTTCATGGGGTGGCTCCGTGCATCGATATTGAGACGTCCGCAAAACGCGCGGCGAGGTAAGGTTCGGGCGGGTCAAGCCATGAATTCGAGGATGGCCTTGGCCGTCGCTTCCGGCTGATCGAGCTCGGCCAAATGGCCTGCGCCTGGGATACCCTTGATGGTCGTTTGGTCGCCGATTAAACCCGCCATCCTGTCGGCGTAGGTGCGTGGCATGAGACGGTCCTGGTCGCCCCAGAGGAGGAGCGTTGGGGCCTGTATCAATGGCAGGCGCTTCTCGATCTTTGTGTTGCCAAGCGGCCAGAAGACGCGAGCGGCGGCCTCCGAGGCGCGGACTTGCTCGATCGGCCACTCCACGGAATTGGCGGCCGGCGGAACTTCCTTGAGATCCTTCCAGATTTGCGGATTGGCGCAGAGTACGCCCGGCTGATCGTCAGCGCGCTGTGCCCAGACGTCTGTCGCGGGATCCTTTTCATCGAAGAGGCCCCACGGTGCGATCATGGCGACGCGCTTGACCTTGTGCGGCCACAGTGCCGCGAATTCGGCCACGAACGAGCCGCCGACCGACGAACCAGCAAGGTCTTCGCCTTCGAGGCCACTCTTCACGACGAGCTGCCTGATCGCGACGATCCAGTCGAGATGCGAGTCGAGCACGGTGTGTCCGGTGGCGCCCGGATGCCCAGGTAACGAGGGCACGATGACCGTTCGGGACTTGGCGAGCTCGTCAAGGAAGGGAATCCAGCGCGGCAGTCCGCCGAAGCCCGCCAGCCAGCCGATCTTGGGACCAGACCCTTTGGTCCAGACCCGGCAGGCGTGGCCATTTATGTCTATCGTGGAGGTCGTAGGCTCGGACACGGGGCTTGGCTCCTTCGGATTTCCGATCGCTGTCGGTGGCGCGGCTTCTGCCGCGTGAAAAAATTCGACGACTTGAATTCTGAGCGGGAACTCAGGCGTGTTGTCGTCGTTTAGTCAAAGGCGCTGGCGCGTGGCCCTCAACCGCGCTGCTGGGCGCTCGCGCAGGTCAATGGTAGGTCTAGCGGGGCCTGCCACTGATCTGCGCTTTTCATGCCCGCACGCCGTGCTACTCGGCGGCTTCGACGCGAGGTCTGAATGCTGAAATCTCGGCCCGTGCAGACGCCTGCATCGGCTTTGGCCACCATTTGTGCTCCCATTCGGAGAACAGCGGCCTCAGTTTCGGCATTACTTTCTCGGCGAACAGCCGGGTATTGTACTTGGTCAGATCCTTCGACATGTTTCCGTATTGAAGCAGCATCATGAGATTGCCGACATTCATATTGACGGCGACTTCGCGGAGCTGCTCGACGACCTCGTCCGGCGAGCCGACGATGACGTAGCCATCGTCCACGATCTCCTGCATCGTGGTTGGCCGCTTCTTGAATTTCTCCTGGTAAGATGCGGCCTTGACGACCTGGCTTTGCAGGCCGACGCGCTGCGTCGCTTCCGTTACGTAGCCGGGAGGCTGGGCGAAGCGCGGATCGATGTGCAGGCAGCGGCCATAGAAATACTCGGCTGCCTCGGCGTAGCGCTCCAGGGCCTCTGATCGTGATTCGGCGACACCGACGAATTGGAGGAAGCCCGCCCGGAAGGGATTACGATCCTTGCCGAGCCGATCCATTTCCTCCCAGAAGCCCTTCATAACCCCGAGGCCGGTCTTGTAGCCATAATAGGACAGGTAGCAGTAGACGTAGTCCATCTCGGCGCACCAGCGCCATGTCTCGACCGAGCCGCCGCCGGGAATCCAAATCGGCGGATGGGGCTCGTTCTGGATCGGGCGTGGCCAGATATTGATGTAGCGCTGCTGGTTGAAGCGGCCGTTGAACGCGAAGGTCTCTTTCTCCGTCCACGCCTTGACGACGAGGTCGTGGGCTTCGAGATAGCGCTCCCGCAGCATGGAGGGATTGCTGCCGTAGGCGTAGCAGGTGTCCATGGGCGAGCCGACGGGGAAGCCGGCAATGAGGCGGCCGCCGGAGATGCAGTCGATCATGGCGAACTCTTCCGCGACCCGCGTCGGCGGATTGTAGAGCGCGAGCGAGTTGCCCATGACGCAGATCGCCGTATCGGTGGTGCGCCGGGAGAGCGCCGAGGCAATCAGATTTGGCGATGGCATGAGGCCATAGCCGTTCGAGTGGTGCTCGTTGCAGCAGATCGCATCGAAGCCCACCTCGGCGGCGAACTCCATCTCGTCCATGAAGTCATTATACATATGATGGGCGCGCTTCGGATCGAACAGCGAGGAATGAATGTCGACCCAGACCGACGGATGCTTCTGCTTGAAGTCGTCCGGCAGCTCCGTGTACGGCATCAAATGGAACCACATCATCTTCATGCTTGGCTCTCCCTAGTTCGCGGCCCTTTCGTGAGATGAAAGGCCGGCGGGTTGTCCAGATCCGTGCACGCGATCTGATCTTTGGTGCCGCGGTTTCGCCCGGGTTTACTCCGCGGCTTGCATGTTCGGCGCGAAGGCTGGGAGCTTGGCGCGTTTGGCCTTCTCCATCGGCTTCGGCCACCACTTGTTCTCCCATTCGGCAAAGAGGGGCCGGAGCTTCGGAGCCACTTTGTCGGCAAACAGCTTGGTATTGTATTTGGCCAGGTCCTTGGACATGTTGCCGTACTGCAAGAGCAGCATCAGATGGCCGACGTTCATTTGGATGGCCACCTCGTGGAGTTGCTCCTCCACGTCCTTCGGCGAGCCGACAATAACGTAACCGCGATCGACGATGTCCTTCATCTCGCGGCCGACCATGTTGAAACGCGTGCCAGTCGTCGAGCCAGTGGTTCCCTGCGCCGCTAGCGCGTCCTTGCCCTTCGCCGGATCGGCGGCGGCCTCTGCGGCGGCTCTCACCTGGCTTTCGAGACCGACGCGTTGGGTCGCCTCGGTGTTGTAGCCGGGCGGCGAGGCGAATTTCGCGTCGACGTGGAGGCAACGGCCATAGAAATACTCGGCGGACTCCGCGTAGCGCTCCATCGCCTCCGAACGGGACTCGGCGACGCCAACGAATTGAAGGAAGCCCGCTCGGTAAGGATTACGGTCCTTGCCGAGCTTTTCCATCTCGCTCCAGAAGCCCTGCATGGTGCGAAGGCCGGCTTTGTATCCGTAATAGGAGAGATACGTGTAGACGTAATCCATCTTCGCGCACCAAGCCCAGGTCTCGACCGAGCCACCGCCCGGAATCCACACGGGCGGGTGCGGCTCCTGTACCGGGCGCGGCCAGATGTTGACGTAGCGCTGCTGGTTGAAGCGGCCGTTGAACGCGAACGTCTCCTTCTCGGTCCACGCCTTCATGACGAGGTTGTGCGCCTCCATGTATTTCTCGCGGAGCATGGAGGGATTGGTGCCGTAGGCGTAGCAGGTGTCCATCGGCGTACCGACGGGAAAACCGGCAATGAGGCGTCCGCCCGAGATGCAATCGATCATCGCGAACTCTTCCGCGACGCGGGTCGGCGGATTGTAGAGGGCGAGCGAATTGCCCATGACGCATAAGGCCGTATCGGTGGTGCGTCGGGCGAGGGCAGCGGCGATCAGGTTCGGCGAGGGCATCAAGCCGTAGCCGTTCGAGTGGTGCTCGTTGACGCAAATGGCGTCGAAACCGCAGTCGGCGGCAAACTCGAGCTCGTCCATGAAGTCATTGTACATGTGGTGGGCGCGCTTCGGATCGAAGAGCGTCGAATGGATGTCCACCCAAACGGACGGATGCTTCTCCTTGAAGTCGTCGGGAAGCTCCGTGTAAGGCATCAAATGGAACCACATGAGCTTCATGAGTGAGCCTCCCGCCGCAGCTGCAATAGATCTCGTTCGGGCAAGATCATCTCACCGCGAATGCCCTCGGCGCCAGGCCATCCTTCCGCGGATCGTGCGACCAGTTTCCGATAAGTCCGGACATGGTGCAAGCCTGTTAGGCACCGCTCGCGTGCGATGTCGATGGGCTGCGGACGTAGTGAGCTTGCGAGACGCCGGACGTTGCGTGGCGGGGCGTGGGCGGCTATCTCACATCTGTTCCTGAGCGCACAATGCGCACGGTCCGCACGGAGCGGCCGCCGCTTCGACCCTTCATGAGCAAGCCGGATCAGATGCCGAAGACACGCGAAGAGCTGATGCGCCGTCTCGAAGAGTTGGAGATCGGCGTTACGACGATCGAGCATGAAGCCGTGTTCACGGTGGCGGAAAGTGACCGCCTGCATCGGGAGATTTCCGGTGGCCACACCAAAAACCTCTTCCTAAAGGATGCCAAGGACCGGCTCTGGCTGGTCGTTGCGGAAGCGCATACGCCGATCGATCTCAAAGCGTTGCCCAAGGCGATCGGATCGTCGCGGCTGTCGTTCGGCAAACCCGAGCTGTTGATGGAGGTACTCGGTGTGACGCCGGGCTCGGTGACGGCGCTGGCCTTGATCAATGACATGGGGTGTCGCGTCAGTGTTGTGGTGGATGAGCGACTGATGGGATATGAATTGATCAACTGTCACCCGCTGGTGAACTCGGCGACGACGAGCCTCAAGCGGGAGGACCTGATCAGGTTCATGAAGGCGTGCGGGCATGAGCCGCGGATCGTGGCGCTAACCGGACCGGGGACTGCAGTTTGAGTTCGATGGAACCGCTGCGGCGCTAATTCGCGTTGTTACAACTCGGGCATGCCCGCCCTGCAAACGAGTGCGATGGAGAGATCGATGGAGTTCGGACAGGGCAATGCCGGCGGGCCAGCCGGAGCGGGTTCCGGCGGTGACGTGATCAAGGAGTCCAGCACGGCGGCGTTCAAAGCCGATGTGCTCGATGCTTCGCGGCAAGTGCCTGTGATCGTGGATTTCTGGGCGCCGTGGTGCGGTCCCTGCAAGCAGCTCACGCCGGTGATCGAGAAGGTCGTGCGCTCGTTCGGGGGCAAGGTGCGGCTCGTCAAGATCAACATCGACGAGCATCCGGCCATTGCCGGACAACTTCGCGTGCAATCGATACCGACCGTTTACGCATTCATGGACGGGCGACCGGTCGACGGTTTCCAGGGCGCGCTGCCGGAAGGTCAGGTGAAGGCCTTCGTCGAGCGTCTGGTGGGCGATAGCGTTGGTGCCGACCTCGCCGAGGCGGTGGGCGAAGCCAATAAGTTGCTCGAAGCCGGTGATGTGCAGTCGGCGGCTGAGATCTTCGCGGCGGTGATCAAGGAAGATCGCGAGAATGTGGAGGCGATTGCCGGCCTGGCGCGGGTCTATCTCATCACGGGAGATCTTGGACGCGCCGAGCAGACGCTTTCGATCGTGCCACCGGACAAGCAGTCGAACCAGGCCGTCGCGAGCGTGAAGGCGGCGATAGAGCTCGCCAAGCACGGCGCGGCTCCAGACAAGACCGATGAGCTCAAGGCGGCGGTGCAGGCCAATCCGGCCGACCATCAGGCGCGTATCGATCTTGCGACGGCCTATGCTGCGGCTGGTGACAAGGCCTCCGCCGTGGACGAATTGCTCGAAAGCTTCCGGCGTGACAAAGCCTGGAACGATCAGGCGGCGCGAAAGCAGCTCGTGCAGTTTTTCGAGGCTTGGGGGCCGAAAGACCCTGCAACTCTCGAGGGACGGCGTCGTCTTTCTTCACTCCTGTTCTCTTGATGCACGAGGGAGAGGACACAGCACAGCCGCGACGCAAGCGGAGACGTTGATGCCCCGCCGCTATCAGATGCTATCCGATCTGCCGAACGAGCTGGCGATTTTCCCGCTTGCCGGCTCCATCCTCCTGCCGCGTGCCTCATTGCCGCTCAACATCTTCGAACCGCGCTATCTGCAGCTTTTCGATGATGTGATGCGTTCGAGCCGGCTGGTGGGCATCATTCAGCCGGTTGGCGAGGGCGGGCCGACAGGGTCGCCGCAGGATCGTTCGGCTTCGCTTCGGGACATTGGCTGCGCCGGTCGCGTGACGACCTACCAGGAGCACGAGGACGGGCGTCTCACAATTGTTCTTTCGGGTGTCTGTCGTTTCCGCACGTCCGAGGAATGTCAGGTTTCGCATCCCTATCGCATGTTCAGCGTGGATTTCGGATCGTTCACAGGCGATCTGGAGGTGGGTGGCGGCGAGGACGAGGTGGACCGCGAGCGGCTGCTCGACACGCTCCGGCGTTATCTTGCTCTGCGGAATCTCAAGGCTGACTGGTCGGCGATTTCGCGCACGGGATCGGAGCAACTGGTCAATTGGCTGTCGGTCGCGAGTCCGTTCGGGCCCGGCGAAAAGCAGGCGTTGCTGGAGGCCGGGACCTTGAAGGAGCGCGCTGAGGCGCTGATCACGCTCGCGGAGATGGAGCTTGCGACGAGCGGCGGGAGCGATCCGGGCGGGCGGCTGCAATAGAGAAGGCGTCATGGGCGACGAAAACAGCGACAGCACCAGCGAGCCGGCACATGGGGGTCAGGAGGCCACCGAGGCGGCCGAGGAGCGCGTCGATCGGCGATTGCTGGAGCTGCTGGTGTGCCCTGTCACGAAGACATCGCTCGACTACGATGAAGCGCGTCAGGAGTTGATCAGCCGCAAGGCGCGTCTCGCATACCCCATTCGGCGAGGCGTGCCACACATGCTGCCGTCCGAGGCGCGGCATCTCGACGATTAGAGGATGCGGGGAGCTATTGGGGTTTCGCTGCGCTGGCGAAATAGTTGACGTCGGTGTCTGCCGAGAGTGACCAGACGTCTCGCAGGGGATCGTAGACGAGGCCGTCGAAGGTGATGCCCGACAGGCCCGCAGAGGCCATGTGCTGCGCCATCTCGTCGGGTGTCACAAAGCGTTCCCAGCGATGCGTGCCGGTGGGTAGCCAGCGCAGCACGTACTCGGCTCCGACGATGGCGAGTAGCCAGGCTTTCATTGTGCGATTGATCGTTGAGGCGATCAGCAGGCCGCCTGGACGGACAAGACCTGCGGCCAACTTAATAAACGCGGCCGGATCTGGCACATGCTCGACCACCTCAAGGCATAGGACGGCATCGAACTGCTCGTCCTGGGCGGCGATCTCCTCGGCTGTCACGGCCCGATAGTCGATAGTAAGGCCCGAAATGTCCGCATGGGCACGCGCGGCAGCGACGTTGTCGGTGGCGGGGTCGATGCCGGTGACCGTCGCGCCGAGGCGTCTCAATGGTTCGGAGACGAGACCGCCGCCGCAGCCGATGTCCAGCACGCGAAGCCCAGTGAGCGGCTTGATAGCCGGGAGCGCTCGTTCGAAATGAGCGGCAAGACGATCGCGCAGATAGGTCATGCGCGCTGGGCCGAGCCGATGCAGAGGGGCGAACTTGCCCACGGGGTCCCACCACTCGCCGGCAATGCGAGCGAAGCGCTCGACCTCACTAGGGTCGACGTTGTCTTGGACAGAGTTGTCAGCGCTGCGGGGCATGCCGCATTGGCCGCGGAAGGGGCGCGAGTGTCAAGGACCGAGCTTGCGGTTCGCGTAACACGACGGATTCGCGCTGTGAGCGGCGCTTTTCTCCACATTCGAGCATCAGCAGGAATGCCCGTCTGGCCTGTGAAGGCTGCCCGCCGCCGAAAAGCATTGGTTTCATTGTTCCGGATCGGCGATCCTCCGACAACGCGATGTGCTTCACTTCTACGGCTGCGGAGCGTGCGCTGCGCCGCCGCCGAACAACTACGGGAGGTGTGCGTGAATAGGATTGCGCGGGTATTCCTGGCCGGCGTCCTCGCCATTCTGCCGTTGTTGATCACGGTCTTGGCGATGGCGTGGCTCGTCTCCATTCTGCAGGACTATCTCGGTCCGCAGACGGCCTTCGGGCGGGCTCTCACCTCTCTCGGTGTAGGCGTGGGAGCACCGGCAGCGCCGTATATCGTCGGCATCGGGCTTCTGGTGCTGGCCATCTATGCGCTGGGATTGCTGGTCGAATCGCGAATTGGTCCGTGGCTTACGGCCACATTCGAAGCGGCCGTCGCGCGCATTCCATTGATCTCGCGCGTCTACGATCTGACCAAGCGCTTCACGGCGATCGTCGATACCAAGGGCGGCGGCAATCTCGCCGCGATGAACCCCGTATGGTGTTTCTTCGGAGGCGAGCCGGGCGCCGCTGTCCTCGCGCTGGTGCCGTCGCCGAAGCCGGTCAGGATCGGCGAAAACGAGTATATTGGCGTGTTGATCCCGTCGGCTCCGGTTCCTGTCGGAGGTGCCTTGATCTATGTGCCGACGAGTTGGATCAGGCCAGCCGAAGGTGGAGTGGACGGCCTGATGTCGGTTTATCTTTCCATGGGCATGACACCACCGTTGCCGAATTTACCGGCGAAGGTTTGATCGTCCTGCTTCGGGCGGGATTATCCGCGCGTGATCAGCCGAGGTGGCCTTTGGCTTCGGGACTGGCTTTGAGCCGAGCGGCATACTTCTGGGCAATCTTCTTCAGGCGTTCAGGCGCAAAGTCCTGCTGCGCAAGCGCCGAACTCCGGTCGAAAACCTCGCTGTAGCGACGGATCTTGCCGTCGACGAGATCGAACCGGCTGATCCCCTCGAAGATAACGCGTGTGCCTTTGGCGTCAGGCAGCTTCGACGTGTAGCTGAAGCGGTAACTGGCATAGCCGAGGGGGCCGCTTGCGACGGGATCGAAAAATTCCCACTTGAAGCCTTCGCCGCCATCGTAGAAATGGGCGAGCATGTCGCGAATTCCTGGCCGGCCGGGCTTAGAAGGGCCAAAGAAATAATCGTCGTAGATGCCGTCGTCGGTGAACAGATCAGCCAAGGCGTCGCCGTTTCCACTTTCCACCGCGGCCGAGAAGCGGGCAAGCATCGCTGTCAGGTCCATATCCAGGTCTCCGTCGAAGGAATTCAGGGTATTGTGAGGGATTGGCATCGCGGTTGGAAGTCCCGAGATGCACGCAAGGCATGATCAGCCACATGGGGACAGGCCCGTCCAAATGCTGGCCGAGTTCATAGGCATAGAATAGTCGTAGGTGCACGAATGTTGCGCCAGCATCGGTGCCGGCTGGAGCGTGCCAGGGGGACTGGCGCCATGCTTGGCACGGATGATGCACGCGGATAGACGTTCGACGATGCTGGTTGTTGCAACTTGAGACAGCACGTCGAGGAATGGATACGGGGTACACGCATGTCGCGCCGCTATTTCGGAACGGATGGTATCAGGGGACTGGCAAACCGGTTGCCGATGACCTCGGAGATCGCGCTGAAGGCTGGTATGGCGGCCGGGCACATTTTCTCGCGTAACAAGCGCAGTCATCAGCGGCCGCGTGTCGTGATCGGCAAAGATACCCGGCTGTCCGGCTACATGATCGAAAGCGCATTGCTGTCAGGGTTTACATCAGTCGGGATGGACGTGTTTCTGCTCGGTCCAATGCCGACGCCGGCCGTCGCGATGCTGACGCGTTCGATGCGTGCCGACCTCGGCGTCATGATCTCGGCGTCGCACAATCCTTACGAGGACAACGGCATCAAATTCTTCGATCCGGACGGCTACAAGCTGTCGGATGAGACCGAAGCCGAGATCGAGGCTCTGATCGAGGCGCCCAGCTCGGATCTGATGGCGGAGTCCGAGAAGATCGGACGAGCAACCCGAATCGAGAGCGCTCAGGAGCGTTACATCGAGTACGCCAAGCGGACGCTCGCCAGAAATTTGCGGCTGGATGGTCTGCGGATCGTCGTCGATTGCGCGAATGGCGCGGCCTATAAGGTGGCGCCAGAGGCGCTGTGGGAACTTGGTGCCGAAGTGGTTCGCATCGGAGTCGATCCAAACGGGCGCAACATCAATTTGAAATGCGGCTCGACGGCCCCCGAGGCCTTGGCCGACAAGGTTCGGGAAGTCAGGGCCGACATCGGTATCGCGCTGGACGGCGATGCGGACCGGGTGGTGATCGTCGACGAGAAGGCCCGGATCGTCGATGGCGATCAGCTTATGGCGGTCATTGCCGAATGCTGGCATCGCCAGGGACGGCTCGCCGGCGGCGGTCTCGTCGCGACCGTGATGTCCAACCTCGGACTGGAGCGTTACCTGCAGGGGATCGGGCTGTCGCTCGCGCGGACGGCGGTCGGTGATCGCTATGTCGTCGAGCATATGCGCAAGCATGGTTACAACGTGGGCGGGGAGCAATCCGGCCATATTGTGCTCTCAGACTTCACAACGACCGGCGATGGTTTGGTATCGGCGCTGCAAGTCCTGTCTGCTGTCGTCTCCACGGGACGTACGGTGAGCGAAGTTTGCAACCGGTTCGAGCCGTTGCCGCAAATCCTGAAGAATGTCCGTTATTCCGAGGGGCGGCCGCTCGAAGATGCGCATGTGCGCAGGGCCATCGAAGGCGCGAAGGAAAAGCTCGGCAGCGCTGGCCGCGTCGTGATCCGGCCGTCAGGTACGGAGCCGGTTATCCGCGTCATGGCCGAGGGCGACGACGAGCGTCTGGTGGCCACGGTCGTGGGAGATATCTGCGAGGCGGTGGCCCGGGCGGCCCAGGCGGCTTGAGACGTCCCGTTACCCCACGGTGCTGTTCTCCCTCGAAAGGCTCTCGTGCCCGGCGAGGAGGCATCATCCGGAGTAGCCTCCGCCGCAGTGGCATGCTGAGATAGCAGGCCGGCGCTGGCTATGCCGACGGCCGGTGATGTCTGCCATGCCAAGCCGGATCGAGGGATATGTCGTCGAAGCCCAGTACCGCCGTCGCCGAGACGGAACGCACGCTCGAGCGGATCGAGCGAGAAAATCCGCATCTCAATGCTTTCGTGACAGTCCTGCGCGATACGGCGCTGGCTGAGGCAGCTCTGGTCGATGCGCGACGAGCGGCGGGTGACGAGCGACGCCCGCTGGCGGGAATGGCCGTCGGGGTGAAGGATATTATCGATGTTGGCGGCGTGTTGTCGGGGTGTGGATCTCTCACCCGTCGAAACGGGCCGCCGGCAGATCGGGATGCCCCCGTGGTCGAGCGGTTGCGCGCGGCTGGCGCCATCGTTCCCGGGAAACTGCACACGGTGGAATACGCGTTCGGTGGATACGGGACGAACGTCACTGTCGGCACGCCCTGGAACCCTTGGGATCGCAAGGTTCATCGCATTCCAGGCGGCTCGTCATCGGGCTCCGGGGTAGCTGTCGGCG
This sequence comes from Hyphomicrobiaceae bacterium, assembly GCA_050250755.1. Taxonomy (GTDB): domain Bacteria; phylum Pseudomonadota; class Alphaproteobacteria; order Rhizobiales; family Hyphomicrobiaceae. Next base: position 3,321 of record JBFWOB010000049.1, on the reverse strand, counting down.
GCCGATTGCTGCCCGCGGCCCTTGGCACGGACACGGGCGGGTCGGTACGCATCCCTGCCGCGCTCTGCGGCTGCGTCGGCCTCAAGACATCGGTGGGGCGCGTCGCGCGGACGGGCGTGGCGCCGGTTTCGCAACTCCTCGATTCGGTCGGCCCGCTGGCGGAGGACGTGACAACCGCGGCGCGGCTGTTCTCTGTGATGCAGGGACCGGATGCAGGGGACAAGACCACGATCGGGATCGAGCCGGTTGATCCGATGCCGGAGCTCGATCGCGGTGTCCGGGGCCTTCGGATCGGTCGCATTGCGGAACGCGATCTGCCGCAGCTTTCCGAGGAAGTAAAAGCCGATTTCGCGGCAGCCGTGACGCGGCTGGAGGTTCTCGGCGCCAAGATCGAGCCGGTTGAACTCTCAGGCGACATAGATACCTGGGGTAATCTCTGCGGCCAATTCATCGCAGCCGAGTGCTACGCGAACTGGCAGGCGCTGGCGGACGATCCGGGCTCGGGACTTGCCGATCCGATCCGGGCGAGGATGCTTTCCGGGCGGCGCATCTCGGCGGCGCAATACCTGCAAGCGCTCAAGGCGCGGGACGAGGAAATCAAGGCGTTCCTGCACAGCATCGATCGCCTCGACGCGCTGATCCTGCCGACCATCGCGTTTCCGGCGATCCCCGTGGCCGAGGTGGATGAAACGCGCGCGTCGATGGCGCTCTATACGCGCTGGGTCAATTATCTGAACCTCGCAGGCCTCGCCGTGCCAACGGCGTTGTCACGTGGCGGTCTGCCGATGAGCCTGCAGATCGTGGTGCGTCGTCTGGAGGAGCCATTGGCACTCCGGATTGGGTACGCGTTCGAGCAGGCACGTGGCGCGTTCCCGACACCGCCCGCTGCGTGAGGCGACCGATCACGGCCGCGCGATGGATCGGCGCGGCCGTTCGGTTCGATGCTGGCTCTTGCGGCCAATACCGACCCGCCCAACGGATACTGATAACTGAAGATAGCCACCCCGAGGCCGCCCATGACGATACGCAAACCTGCTTCTGAGCTCCGCTCCGCGCGCTGGTTCGCGCCTGACGATTTGCGCTCGTTCGGCCATCGCAGCCGCATGAACCAGATCGGCTACGACGTCTCCGAATTTCAGGGCAAGCCGGTCATCGGTATCATCAATACTTGGTCCGACTTTGCGCAGTGTCATGCCCACTTCAAGCACCGTGTGGATGACGTTAAGCGTGGCGTACTGCAGGCGGGTGGATTTCCGGTCGAGTTGCCGGCGATCTCGCTCTCGGAATCGAAGGTCAAGCCCACGACGATGCTCTATCGCAATTTCCTCGCCATGGAGACGGAGGAGCTGATCCGCTCGCATCCGGTTGATGGCGTCGTTCTGATGGGTGGTTGCGACAAGACTACCCCAGGGCTCATCCTCGGGGCGACGAGTGTCGGTGTCCCGGCGGTGTTCATGCCGGCGGGACCGATGTTGCGCGGCAACTGGCACGGCAAGGTTCTCGGCTCGGGTTCGGACGCCTGGAAATACTGGGACGAGCGGCGCGCAGGAAACATTTCGGCTAAGGACTGGGGCGAGATGGAGATGGGCATCGCGCGGTCCTACGGTGTGTGCATGACCATGGGCACGGCATCCACCATGACGGCCCTCGCCGATGTGCTCGGGCTTTGCCTGCCGGGCTCATCCTCGATTCCGGCGGCTGATTCGAACCACGTACGGCTCGCCTCGGCGTGTGGACGGTGCATCGTCGATATGGTGTGGGACGACCTGACGCCGGACAAGATTCTGACCGAGGCGGCGTTCCGCAACGCGATCACGGTGGCCATGGCGATGGGCTGCTCGACGAACGCGGTCATCCATCTCATCGCGATGGCGCGTCGCGCGGGACAGCCGATCGGTCTCGAGGATTTCGACGCGGCAAGCCGAAAGGTGCCGGTGATCGCCAATATCCGGCCATCGGGCGACAAGTATCTGATGGAGGATTTCTACTACGCGGGCGGGCTGCTGGGGCTGATGTCTCGGCTGACGTCGCTCCTCGATCTCGAGCAGATCAACGTCACGGGTAAGACCTGGGCAGAGAGCCTCGAGGGAGCCGAGGTCTACAACGACGATGTGATCCGGCCGCTGGACAAGGCGATCTATCAGGAAGGCGCACTCGCGCTGCTGAAGGGGAACTTGGCGCCGGACGGCTGTGTCATCAAGCCGTCGGCCGCGGAGCCGCGGCTCTTGAAGCACACGGGTACGGCCTATGTGTTCGACGATTACGCGCAGCTCAAGAAAGAGATCAACCGCGAAGACTTGCCGGTGACGAAGGACAGCGTACTCGTTCTGCGCAACTCGGGCCCGCAAGGTGGGCCGGGGATGCCGGAGTGGGGCATGATCCCGATTCCAACGAAGCTCGTGAAGGAGGGCGTGCGCGACATGGTGCGCATCTCTGATGCGCGCATGAGCGGGACGAGTTATGGCGCCTGTATTCTTCACGTCTCGCCTGAGTCCTATGTTGGTGGACCGCTCGCGTTGGTGGAAACGGGTGACGAGATCACGCTCGATGTGGCTGCGCGCACGCTGAACCTCGAGGTTTCAGAAGCGGAACTCGAACGGCGGCGCGCGGCCTGGCCGAAGCCCAAGCCGCGTTATGAGCGTGGATACGGATGGATCTTCTCGCAGCACATCAAGCAGGCGCACGACGGCTGCGATTTCGATTTCCTCGAAACGCAATTTGGTGCACCGGTGCCGGAGCCAGATATCTACTGAGGAGTTCGACATGGCCGCGAGCGCAGCGCCGTTCCTGATGTTCGAAGGCAAGGCCGAGGAGGCCATGTCGTTCTATGTCGAGACGCTTCCGGGGGGCCAGATTCATTCCCTGGTTCGATGGACGGAAGGCGGTCCCGGCAAGCCGGGCTCCGTGATGCACGCGGTGTTCGAGGTCGCCGGTCTCAAGGTGATGTGCAGTGACAGCCCCATTTCGCACGGCTTCACGTTCACGCCGTCGACCTCGATCTTCGTGACGTGCGAGGCCGAGGACGAGCTACGTCGCATGGCGCATGCGCTCGGTGCGGATGGTGGGGTGCTGATGCCGCTCGATAACTATGGTTTCAGCCGGCTGTTCACATGGGTGAACGATCGGTTTGGTGTCTCGTGGCAACTCAATCTTCCCTAGCGCGGCGCAGCACGGGTCGCTGCCGCTTGAACTGGCTTTTCAAAACCCAGAGAGATTGCGATGACGTTATCTGCTGCTACGCGTGACAAGCTCAAGACGGTCTCGACCGCGACGATCACGACGGCGCTGTTCAAGCGCGGCTTCCGCATCCAGATGATCCAG
>JBFWOB010000048.1:0-39850 GCA_050250755.1 Hyphomicrobiaceae bacterium | reverse complement strand
CATGCACCGACGCTCCGTCGCCGAGATCGCCTGTCCCCGCCCGCCGCCCCCGCAATCCCAACCCCAGCAACTCAAACTGGCATTCGCCCGATGAACCGGACAGCATTGCGACAAGCGCGAGGATGACATTTGAGAGGTTGGCGAGAAGGTAACCCCGTAAGGTGAATGCCCTACCCCTTCAGGGCCTCGATCATCGTCTTGCCGAGGCCAGCGGGGGAGTGGGAGATGTGGATGCCCGCGGATTTCATGGCCTCGAATTTGTCCTCGGCCTTGCCTTTGCCGCCGGAAATGATGGCACCAGCATGCCCCATGCGACGTCCTGGAGGTGCCGCGGCGCCTGCGATGAAGCCCACCATCGGCTTCGAGCGGCCTCGCGCGCGCTCGCTCTTGATAAACTCGCAGGCATCTTCCTCGGCCGTGCCACCGATCTCGCCAATCATCACGATGGCGTCCGTCGCGTCGTCCGACAGGAACATCTCTAGCATATCGATGAACTCGGACCCTTTGACCGGATCGCCGCCGATGCCGACAGCGGTCGACTGACCGAGACCAGCATCGGACGTCTGCTTGACGGCTTCGTAGGTGAGCGTGCCAGAGCGGGAAAGAATACCGATTCGGCCCGGCTTGAAGATGTTGCCTGGCATGATGCCGATTTTACACGCCCCGGTGGTCAGAACGCCGGGGCAATTAGGGCCAATTAACCGCGACGCCGATCCCGAGAGGGCACGCTTCACGCGCACCATGTCCATCACGGGAATGCCCTCGGTGATGCACACGATAAGCGGTATCTCGGCGTCGATAGCCTCGAGAATGGCATCAGCCGCAAACGGCGGCGGCACGTAGATGGACGTGGCATTGCAGCCGGTCTTGGCCTTCGCCTCGGCAACGCTGTTGAAGATCGGCACATTGGCCAATTTCGGGTCGGGGTGCTTCTTCCCCCCTTTGCCGGGTGTGACCCCGCCCACGACCTTCGTGCCGTAAGCCAGCGCGGTCTGGGTATGATAGGTGCCCTGGGAACCTGTAATGCCCTGGCAGATCACCTTGGTGTTCTGGTCGACGAGAATGGCCATGGTCAAGCTGCCTTCTTTACTTCGGTCGTGATTTTTCGGGCGGCGTCCTCGAGGTCGTCGGCAGCAATGATCTTGAGGCCCGAGGCCGCCATGATCTCCTTGCCGAGTTCGACGTTCGTGCCTTCCAGGCGAACCACCAACGGTACCTTCACGCCGAGTTCCTTAGCTGCGGCCACCACACCCTCAGCGATGATATCGCAGCGCATGATGCCGCCGAATATATTGACCAGGATGCCGTTCACGTTCGGGTCATTCAGAATGATCTTGAAGGCCTCGCGCACTTTCTCTTTCGAGGCCGATCCGCCAACGTCGAGAAAGTTGGCTGGCTCGAAACCATACAGCTTGATGATGTCCATGGTCGCCATGGCAAGGCCGGCGCCGTTGACGAGGCAACCGATCGTGCCGTCGAGCTTCACATAGGCAAGATCATACTTGGAGGCTTCGATCTCGGCAGGCTCTTCCTCGGTGAGATCGCGTAGCTCGACGATCTCCTTGTGGCGGAAGAGGGCGTTCGAGTCGAAGTTCATCTTGCCGTCGAGAGCAACCAGTTGGTTATCTTTCGTAACCACGAGCGGGTTGATCTCGAGCAGGCTCAAATCCTTCTCGACGAACAGGCGGTAGAGGTTGGCGCCCATCCGCACCATTTGATTGGCGAGGTCGCCCTCGAGTCCCAGTGCGAGTGCCAGCTTGCGGCCGTGAAATCCCGAATAGCCAGTCGCGGGGTCGATGGAGAAGGTCAGGATCTTCTCCGGCGTCTCGTGTGCCACCTCCTCGATGTTCATGCCGCCCTCGGTGGAGGCGATGAACGCGACGCGGCTGGTGGAGCGATCCACAAGCATGGAGAGATAGAGTTCGCGCGCGATAGCGGAGCCATTCTCCACATAAAGGCGATTGACCTGCTTGCCGGACGCACCCGTCTGGAGCGTGACCAGTGTATTGCCCAGCATCTCGGCGGCGAAGGTCCTGACCTCGTCGATCGATTTCGCCAACCGCACGCCGCCGCCCTTGCCGGCTGCGGCTTCCGTAAACTTACCCTTGCCGCGGCCACCCGCGTGGATCTGTGCCTTGACTACCCAAACTGGACCGGGAAGCTTGCCTGCAGCCGCAACAGCGTCGTCCACTGAGAATGCAGGATACCCCTCACCCGTCGTAATACCGTACTGACGGTAGAGACCCTTAGCCTGGTACTCGTGGATATTCATGTTCACCGCCGTTGGATTGGTGTGATCGAGGACCCGTGTTGATCGCTTGTGAGCCATCTATGGCGCCAGATCAAGGTATCCCCAGGTAGAAGTACGCGCATCTTTGCGCCAAACACGCGTGTTTCGTGTGACTGATGCGCCCGCAGAACTCGAAATGAAGAAGGGCGGCCACTCGGACCGCCCTCGTCGACTCGCGTCAATAGCGAGGGCCATTAGGCGCCAAGTTGAGGCGCAATGCTCTTGCAAGCGTCGATCAGCCCCTTAACGCTCTCGACCGACTTCATGAACATCTGCCGCTCGTCCGAGTTCAGATCGATCTCGACAATGCGCTCGACGCCGTTTGCACCGATGACGACCGGCACGCCAACATAGAGGCCCTTTACGCCATATTCGCCGTTGAGATAGGCCGCGCACGGGAGGATGCGACGCTTATCCTTGAGGTAGCTCTCGGCCATCTGGATCGCGGAGGACGCCGGAGCATAGAAAGCGGAACCCGTCTTGAGCAGACCGACGATCTCGCCGCCGCCCTTGCGGGTGCGATCGACGATCTGATCGAGCTTCTCCTTGGAAAGCCAGCCCATCTTGATGAGATCCGGGAGCGGCACGCCGCCAACGCTGGAATAGCGCACCAGCGGGACCATGTCGTCGCCATGGCCGCCGAGAACGAATGCCGACACGTCCTCCACGGAAACCTTCGTCTCTTCGGCGAGGAACAGGCGGAAGCGGCCCGTATCCAGTACACCCGCCATGCCAACCACCTTGTTCTTCGGCAGCCCGCACGCCTTCTGAAGTGCCCACACCATCGCGTCGAGAGGGTTGGTGATGCAGATGACGAAGGCGTCCGGGGCATACTTTTTGATGCCGGCACCCACCTGCTCCATTACCTTGAGGTTGATGCCAAGCAAATCGTCGCGGCTCATGCCGGGCTTGCGGGGGATGCCGGCTGTCACGATGACGACGCTCGCGCCCTCGATATCGGCGTAGGCGTTGGTGCCCTTCATCAGGGAGTCGAAGCCTTCGACGGCGCCGCTCTGCATGAGATCGAGAGATTTGCCAGCGGGCATGCCTTCGGCAACGTCGAACAGCACCACGTCGCCGAGCTCTTTGAGACCGACGAGGTGGGCGAGCGTGCCGCCGATCATGCCGGCGCCCACGAGGGCGATCTTGGTGCGTGCCATGAGGGTTCTCTCCGTGCGAGGTGCAGATTCTGTGACTGCAGGCGCCGCTCAGAGGGTCATCATGGAAGGCGGCGCATTGCCGAGCGTCGGCTTAGCCCGAATTGCCGGACGCGGCAAGGTGGGCCGGTGGAGCGCGAGGTCCAGCCGCGGGCAAGTCGCCCAAAGTGAAACACAGCACACTGATAATGCCGGAGCACTATGATGGCCGCCGGCGGAGCGTTAACATGACCTTAGAATGCTCCTCCATAACTCGGACACTCCAACAGCGGGCATATCCAAATGAGCGACGTCACCATTACCCGAGAGCTCACTCCCACCAAGGGGCGCTATGTGGGCCGCGCCGCTCAAGTCCCAGATGAGGCCGAGCTCACATTTTCCCGCACGAGCGACACGCTGGTGATCGCAGACCATACGTTTGTGCCAGACAGTATGCGCGGCATGGGCGTCGGTATGGCTCTCATCGAGCGTCTGCTCGCTGACGCGCGGAGCGAAGGCTTCAAGATCATACCGCTCTGCCCCTACGTGAAAGCGCAATATCTTCGCCATCCCGAATGGGCGGACGTCATGCAGAGCTAGGTCATTCGTCGCTCTGGAGACCGGGTGCTATGAACGAAAGGAGGCGCACGTGGACTTCCACGGGCAGTGCCACTGCGGCGCGATCCAGATCAAGCTTTCCACCAACAGAGTGCCCGGCGAGCACGTCCTTGGCGCGTGCCAATGCTCGTTCTGCCGCAAACATAATGCGCGCACCTTTTCGGACCCCGCGTCCGACCTTGTCTTGACCGCTTCCGAGCCTCAGTTTCTTCACCGGTACGCATTCGGATTGCGCACGTCGGAGCAGGTCATTTGCAGCCGATGCGGCGTCTATGTCGCCATGACCTTGAATGAAGGCGATCGCGTGTGGAGCGTACTCAACGTCGACACGCTCCGTGACCGCGCCTTGTTCACCGGCCCTGCAGAACCACGCGACTACAGCTCCGAGGACCGGCAGGCCCGTATCGCTCGCCGCAAGTCGAGATGGTGCCCGACGACGTTGATCGGCTGGCCGGCGTCAGCGTCCGGATAGCGGAGGCTCGCTCGGCGTATTCTACCGCTGATCGGCGCCGAGGGGGCCGAGCTTGCCGAGTTCCGTCGCCTTGATCTGCAGCGCGAGATACTTCGAATTGATCCGGCACTGAGCTAGGCCGCCAGCGATGAACCACAGTCCTTCCTGCGGAGTGCGCTTGAACATATTGCTCAGTTCGCCGTCAGAACCGATGCCCCAGACCGGGCCAATCTTCTCGACCATTGCTTCGCCGAGCGCGCGGCGGATCAGCTCCACCTGAGGGAAGTATCCCGTCGCCAGAACGAGAACATCGACCAGTGCAACCGTTCCATCCTTCAGGAGGATACCGTCAGCGGTGAAGCGCTCGATGCGATCGTACTGCAAGAGGCCGATCTCACCTTTGATCATCAGGGCGGAACTGCCGGCGTCGAGGTTATAGCCGCCGCCTCGCCGGAAGTATTTCATCTGATGGCCGGCTTCATCCTCGCCCATATCGTGCTTGAAGCCGATCGTCTTCAGGCCATCGATCAGTTCCTTGTCGAGCTCGAGCATTTTCTGCGCGACCATCTTATAGGTCTTCACGATCAGCGACGGGGTCGCGGACGAGACGATAAGATCGCAATCCTCGAGCGGCGGTCCTTCGTCCCAGATCGCCTCGTTCAGTCTTGCGCTCGGGTTGATGGACACGACGGTCGTCGAGCCGCGCTGGATGAGCGTCGTGTTGACCCCATGGCTGTGAAGGTCGAGCGCGATATCGTTCGCACTGCTTCCAGTTCCGAGAATAAAGGCGTTCTTGCCTTTCCAGGCGGCGCCGCTCGCGAACCCTTCCGAGTGGATCACTTCACCTTTGAATTCACCGATGCCCGGCAGATCGGGAATGTAGGGATAGCTGCTGACGCCGTTGGCGAACACGAGATGGCTGGGGTGCAGCACACGCTCTGTTCCGTCCGAGCGCTTCAGTCGTGCGGTCCAGCGCTTCTCCGCCTCGTTCCACTCGCCGCCGACAAATTCCGTATCGGTCCAGCAATTGATCTCCATTGCGTCGGCATAGAACTCGAACCAGTTCCCGAGCATGTCCTTCGGAATGTAGACCGGGAAAGTCGGTGGGAAGTCCATGTACGGGAGATGATTGAGGTGGGTCGAGTTGTGCAATGCGAGGGAGTGATAGCGCCGGCGCCAGCTATCGCCGATGCGCGGCCACTTCTCGACAACGAGAGTATCGACGCCGAGTTGATTGAGGCGCGCGGCAATCGAAAGCCCGGCCTGCGCACCACCGACAACGATTACCGTCGGCTCGCGATCCTGGTAGGCGCTGGCCCTGCGGCGCATATCGCCCCAATTATCACCGCCGAAATTTCGAGAGTAGGCAGAACCGGTCGGCCGATTGGCACCGACCTTCTCTTCGTGCCCTCGAAGCTCCTCCAACGTGGTGGAGATCAGCCAAGCTTTTAGATCATCGCCATCGCTGCTCGCCTCGGGGGAAAGGCGGACGATTCCGGCGCCGCGCCCGTCCACCGTCTCGAACTCGAAGATCGCCTCGATGCAATCGATACCGACACGACGCACCTTCCGGGGTGGTTTGCGACCCTTGGGCAGATGAAATCCATGCGCCTGGGTACGTCCCTGCTCTGCCGCCAGGCGCGAGGCCACAGCCTCCCGACTCTCGACTGGCGTCAAATGCCACGTGAAAGCAAGCACATCCTTCCAATGGCAGTCTGGATGGAACAACGCTCCGATCTTCGCCGTGTCGCGAGACGAGAGCGCCGCCTCGAACGAGGATAGCCATCGAGCCGTGCAGCGCCGCAGTTCCAGCGCTGCCTGCATCTCATGCAGCTCTTGATCAATGTCGTTCATCTTGGCCTCCACGCACGGCGCTGCATCAGCCGCGTCTTCAGATTCAACATATGGCTTCGCGCGACGACGGTGGGTGTCGCCAACCGCCGTGGTATCTGCCGAAACTCAGAACCACTGCCAAAGGTCGCCCTTGCCTTGCAGCTCCGCAGCCGACCCGTCGAATACGAGTTTTCCGGACTTCAGCACGAGCGCCCGCGACGCGACCTTCATTGTCGCTGGGATGTTCTGCTCAACGATGACCACCGTCGCGCCCGTCACTTTGTTGACGTGCGCCAGACTCGCCATCACGTCCCGCACGATAATAGGAGCGAGTCCAGTCGATGGCTCATCGAGCAGCAAAATGGACGGCTTCGTCATCAGTGCCATACCGAGAGCCAGAATCTGCTGCTGCCCTCCGGACAGTGAACCGGCGAGTTGCGGGCCGCGCTGCTGGAGCAGAGGAAAGAGGCGATAGACCTCCTCGATCGTTTTCTCCGCGTCGGCGTGATTGAGGCCGGCAATCCTCAAGTTCTGCCGTACGGTGAGATCGCGAAAGACGTTGTGCCCCTGCGGCACGAAGCCGATGCCACGGCGCGCATTCAGGAACACGGCGCGGGGTTGTATGGCGTCACTGCGATAAGTCACTGTACCGTTCGACAGCTCGACATCACCGACGCTGCACTTGAGGAGCGTCGTCTTGCCGGCGCCGTTATGGCCGAGAATTGCGACACACTCGCCTTCGTTCACAGTGAACGAGATGTCGCGCAGCACTTGCAAGCTGCCGTAGCCCGCGCTGACATTGTTATAAACGAGCATTCCTGTCACACCCCGAAATAGAGATCGGTGAGCACTGGGCTTCCGAGCAACTGATCCACCGATCCGCGTTCAAGGATGCGCCCGAAGGACATGAAGACGCCGCTCGTGCACAGATCCTTGATGAACGAGACGTTGTGCTCGACCACGCAGACCGCACGACCGATCTCCGCTTCCTCTCGCACTACGCGCTGCATCGTTTCGTAGGCGGCGCCCTCGACGCCGGCCATCGGCTCATCGAGCAGAAGCAACGATCCGTCGTTCATGAGCGCGCGGGCAAGACCGATCAGCTTCTGGTGGCCGAAGGGAAGATCGGTGACTTTGGCGTGGGCCGCGCGTTCCAGATCGACCCGTTGCAGGATGCGCATAGCGCGCTCGCGCGCAGCCTCTTCGGCCGCCCGGACGGTGGAACGGCGCAACACGAGATTACCCATCGATTCGCCGGGGTAGATGCGCGGCGCGATCATCATGTTCTCCAGCACCGTCATGGTGGTGAAGAGCATCATGTTCTGCCATGTACGCGCCACGCCAGTGCGTGCGCGACGGTAAAGCGGCTGGCGCGTGATCCGTCGGCCTTCGAGATAAATATCGCCTGCATCGGGACGGATGACGCCCGAGATCAGATTGAAGAGCGATGTTTTACCAGCACCGTTCGGGCCAATGAGCCCCAGGATCTCACCTTTGGAGATCTCGAGATTGACGTTGTCGGCCACGACGATGCCGCCAAAGGCTTTCGATAAATTCTTGACCTCAAGGATCGGTGTCATGCGGCACCTCCCTTGCTCTCGACCGGCTCCGGCGCAAGCGGCGATACAGTGCGCTTGCTGATACTGCCCACCAATCCCGCCGGCCGCCAGAACAGGAACAGCAAGACGAGCGACGTGAAGATGATGCCTTGCAACGGCGCCATCACGCTCGGTGGCAGATTCAGGAACGTGATGATCTGCGGCAGCGCGATGAGCAGGATGGCACCGACCACCGGTCCCCAAGTCGTTCCCATGCCGCCGAGCACGACCATCGTCAGGAGCGCAGCCGATTGCAGGATTTCAAACTGCTCAGGGCTAATATACTGGAAGTAGAAGGCATAAAGCCCACCGGCCATGCCCGCGATGCCGCATCCGATGGCGAATACGACGACCTTTATGCTCATGGCGTTGCGCCCGAGCGCGGAGAACGCCAGCTCCTCATCGCGCATGGCGGTGATCGCCCGGCCATAAGGGCCGCTCACGATGCGGTAGATCAGCCAGACCGTCAGTGCCGCGGCAGCGACGCAGATGAGAAAATACACCGGCGTTCGCATCGGTCCCGTGATGGTGCTGGGAATTGACGAAAGACCGCCCGCTCCTCCGGTGAACTCGAAGTTCTTGATAACTTGCAGGATGCCGAGCTGAAACCCGAGGCTCACGATCAGAAGATAGTCACCGGAGACACGAAGCGCTGACAAGGCGAGAAGGACCGAGGCAATTACCGCAACAACGCCGCCCGCCACGATCGCCAACGGCGCGGGCAGCCCCGTGTGAATCGCGAACAATGACGCGCCGTATGCGCCGAGGGCGTAGAAGATTGGGTGCGCGACTGATGCCAGACCGCCGTATCCGATCACCAGATTGTAGCTGGATGCCTGGATGATGAAGATCGCAATCAGAACACCCATCGTGAGAAAGTATTCCATGTTTCCCTCTCTCAAGCCTTGGGTGTCGCGTCGGCCGCAATAGGCGGCGTGGCCGGTGCTGCGGCAGGCGCCGGAACGATTTTCCGACGTGCGAGACGGATGCCGCGCGGAAAGAGAACAATCGTCACGAACAGGAAGATATAGAGAAGCAGCGCTTGCCAGCGTGCGGAGATGAACAACACGCTGAAGCTCTGCAGGATGGAGATCACGATCGCGGAGGCAGCCGCCATGAAGACGCGTCCCATACCTCCGAGCAAGGTCGCGATGGTTGCGGTCAGCACCAGTTCGAACGGCGAATTGGGCGTGACACCTCCCCGCGAGCCGACAAGATACATGCCGCCGCAAATGAACAGGCCCGAGATAATGGCGACGACGCGGTAAGCTCTCTCAGCCGAGATGCCGTAGAGCTCGGCGAGTTTGGCATTATCCGAAACCGCGATGATGCACTGACCTTGCTTGGTCCAACCGAGATAGACCCAAAGTGCTGCGACCATCACGACGGCGATGGATACCGCTTGCAGATCCCAATTGCTGATGGCGATGCCGCCGACGATGTGCACTGGCGAAAAGATGCTTTTGAAAAGCGTCTGCGGCTCGGTGCCGAACAAAAGTGCCAGCCAGTAGATGATGAACTCGGCCAGGATGAACGTGAAGATGAAGAAGGTCAGACTTCCGGAATTACGCGCGCGTAGCACATCGAGACCAAACACTTCGGTCAGGTAGCCGGCGCATGCGGCCGCCGCGAATCCTGCAATGAGCGCCACGGCCAACGGAAGCTGCAGGTCATTCAAGACCCAATACATCGCGTAGAACGAAAGCCCCATGAACCCCGCCTGGGCGAAGTTCCAGAGACCTGTGACTTTCTGCGTGAGAGAAAAGGCAATCGTCAGCAGAACCAGCGAGAGCGACGTAACCGTTCCCGTCCAGAGGATCTGCAGCAGCACGATCGGATCGGTCATGCACTATGCTCCGGGCATCGCAGCAACCGGCCAGGCGGCGGCTAAGACAGAGGAGAAGCGAGCCCCTTCCCTCTCAGGCCGCAGCAACAACCGGCTGCTGTGTGCTTCGTCTTGTCAGTCGAGCTTGGCAAGCGGAACGAACTTGCCCTTCTCGACAGTGAGGAGGTACGTCGGCTTCTTCACGCGATGGCCGTCCGACAGATCCAGCACGGTTTTACCGGTCATAGGCGTATCGAACTCTTTCAATGCTACGAGCGCATCGCGCATCGTCGCGCCGGTCGGCTCCTTGCCTGCGGCCAGAACATGCTTGAGGAGCTGGGCCGTAACCTGCACGGAATCGTAGCAGTATTGGATGTAGGGCAGACCATTTGGCGTGCGCTTTTGCTCGGTCTTCCACCGTTCGACGAACTTGGCGACGGTCGGGCTCTCGTCAACTCCAGGCGCGAGAGACGTGACGATGAAACCTTCTGCCGCTGCTCCGAGCTGATCGAGAATTTTTTGATTGTAGCCCGCCGAGTAGCTCGAAATGCGCTGTTGGAAACCAAGCTGCCGCATCTGGGCAATGACCTGCGGAAGGTCAGTGAGCAGGCCGTGGATATGAACCATGTCAGGATTGGCGGCGCGCATCTTCAGCAGCATGCCCGAAAATTCGGTTGCCTTCGGGTCATAACCTTCGAACGTAACGATCTGGCCGCCCGCCTTTTCGAAAACCGCCTTGTAAACCTTGGCCGCGTCAATGCCCGTATCGTTGTTGATATAGAGGACGGCGGCCTTGCGCTTACCCAGCTTGTCGTACGTGTATTTCGCGAGCGCGGTGATATCCACGTCCGCAAGCGGGAAAGTCGAATAGACGAATTCTCCCAACTTCGCGATTTCAGGGGCGTTCGCCCCCACATTCAAGAGCAGAGTCTTGTCGCGATTTGCACCGGGAGCCTGCGCCTTCACGACGGCGCTCCACGCGGTGAGGATGGTCGATACCTTATCGACATTGATCAGGCGGTTCATGGCGTTGATGCCGAGCGCCGGATCGGCCTGCGTATCGAGAACGACGAGTTCCAGTGGTCGTCCGGCGACGCCGCCGGCATCATTGATGTCCTTGAGTGCCTGACGCATGCCTGTTGCGAAATCGACGCCATAGCCGGCCTGCGAGCCGGTCAGCGGCAAGGTCGCACCGATCTTCAATGGCTCCTTGGACTGTGCCCATGCCCTTGACGCCACGAAAGGCGCCGCAAGACCTGCGCTCACAGCCGACGTCAGGAACGTGCGACGGTCGCGTGCCCACACTCGCCGTGTGTCCATTGGCAATTTCTCCTTTGTGTGGCCGAGGCCAAAGCCCTGGCGGCGTTTCCATTTGTGGTCGTTTTCGGGTGGCTACCACTTTGCAGCGGTAACAATGTACGGTCTACTGACGGAGCTGCGCCCTGGCGAGCACAGTGGTGCAAGTTAAGTGTTGCCCTCGTTCTTCGGACGAGTGATCGGCTTTGGGAGGTGCGGCCACAGGGAGGATCGCATCGTGAAGCTAGCGTCTTGCTGACGCGCTTTGCGTTGCTCCCCGCAATCTTGCGCTCATGGAGCCGGATCCGCTTTTCTTCACGATTTATCTTCCCGTTGCCGCCGCCAACTGATTTGTCCAGACATCTTGTTGTTGCGGCGCGGGAAGGTCAAGGGCGCACAATGGCGGCTCGGCAACCAGGCAGCCGCCCACAGGTGCCCCTTTGCTTGCACCTCGCGACGAACGCAAGGCCAGCGCAAGCGATCTCGCTTATTGTCTCACGTTCAAGCTAACCGCCGGCGGGCGACCAACGACCATGCGAATGCTTTTCGTCGGCCTTATGCTGTCAACCGGTCTCGCCGCATGCGCCGATCGGACATATCCGGCGTGGCTCCCCGCGCCCATCTCGGACGACCCGGAGGTGCAGGAGATCATCAGCGGCGTCGAGCCCCCGTCTCCTTACTTGCTCAAACCGTACCCGCCGCCCCGCCCGTGGTCGTGGCCCACCACGTCTGAGCGGCGCGCTTTGGCAGAGCCAACACCTGCATCATTCGATCCGCAGCGCGTCTCGCGAAAGCTCAAGGAAGGGGCACCCATCGCCGGTGTGCCGAGCGACGCCGTTGACAGGAAGCCGC
Organism: Hyphomicrobiaceae bacterium; assembly: GCA_050250755.1. Classification (GTDB taxonomy): domain Bacteria; phylum Pseudomonadota; class Alphaproteobacteria; order Rhizobiales; family Hyphomicrobiaceae. Next base: position 27,951 of record JBFWOB010000048.1, on the reverse strand, counting down.
TACCCTGACGTGGGTGCGCGCAGCCATGCCGAGCGCATTCTGAAGCCATCAAGTGATTGAGATGGTGCCCAGGGGGTGAATTGAACACCCGACACTGCGATTTTCAGTCGCATGCTCTACCAACTGAGCTACCTGGGCATCTGCCAAGCGGTTTGAACCGAAAGGCGAAGCGGGCGCCGTTATATGTGTCGTACGACGACCTGTCCAGCAACAATGCGCCGCGATCGTGCCAGGCGACGGAGCTCACTGACAGGCCACATACAAATCGCGGCAACCTTGCCGATGAGTGACGCGACGAGCGGCCGATTGTGCAGTGCGCGACGACCGATACACTGCCGGCTTGCCGGGCCCGCAAATATCGCTATAAGATTCAGAAAAGGGCACTGGCCTCGCGCCAGAGCCCTTTTTTTGTGTTTGCCGGGCGACCGCCCGGCCAGACCAGCAGCCGAAGGCGGACGACCTCTGCCCGGCAAGCGAGGATGGAATGGCGAACGTCGTGGTGGTCGGCGCCCAATGGGGCGACGAGGGCAAAGGCAAGATCGTCGATTGGCTGTCGGAGCGCGCAGACATCGTCGTGCGCTTTCAGGGCGGCCACAATGCCGGACACACCCTGGTCATCAATGGGGTAACCTACAAGCTCGCGCTGCTGCCGTCGGGCATTGTCCGGGGCGGCAAGCTGTCGATCATCGGCAACGGCGTGGTTGTCGATCCCTGGCATCTTGCGAGTGAGATCGATGCCATCCGCAAGCAGGGCGTCGAGGTGTCGCCGGATAACTTGAAACTCGCAGAAAATGCGACGCTCATCCTGCCGCTGCACAGAGAACTCGATCAACTGCGCGAGTCTGCCGCCGGCGGACAGAAAATCGGGACGACCGGCCGTGGGATCGGCCCTGCCTACGAGGACAAGGTGGGTCGTCGCGCGATCCGCGCCCAGGATCTGCGCAGACCGGAGAATCTGGGGCCGAAGGTCGATCGGTTGCTCGTCCATCACAATGCGCTGCGCAGCGGGCTCGGCCAGCCATTGATCTCAAAAGACGCGTTGATTGCCGATCTCACGGCGATCGCGGAAAAGGTTGCGCCCTATGTCGACTGCACATGGGATCTGCTCGATAGCGCGCGAAAAGCCGGCAAGCGCATCCTGTTCGAAGGCGCGCAAGGTGCGCTGCTGGACGTCGACCACGGCACGTATCCGTTCGTCACCTCATCGAACACCGTGGCAGCGCAGGCAGCCGCCGGCTCCGGCATCGGACCCCGCGCCCTTGGCACCATTCTCGGCCTCGCCAAAGCCTACACCACGCGCGTCGGCTCGGGACCGTTTCCGACAGAACTGCTCGATGCGAATGGCGAGCCGGATGAGATTGGGCGCCTTCTCGGGGAGCGCGGCAAGGAATTCGGCGTTAACACGGGCCGCCGGCGGCGCTGCGGGTGGTTCGACGCGGTGCTGGTGAGGCAAGTGGTCAAGGTGTCGGGGATCGACGGCATCGCGCTTACCAAGCTCGACATCCTGGATCCGCTGCCAGAGATCAACATCTGCGTCGGCTACGACCTCGATGGAGAACGCATCGAACGGTTACCCGCAGGGATGAACCAGCAGGCGCGCGTCAAACCCATCTACGAGACGCTCGAAGGGTGGAATGCTTCGACGGCTGGAAAACGGACCTGGGCTGATCTGCCCGCACAGGCGATCAAGTACGTGAAGCGAATTGAGGAACTGATCGAGTGCCCGGTCACGCTCCTCTCGACCAGTCCGGAGCGTGACGACACCATCTTGGTGCGTGACCCATTCGCTGATTGACCGAAATTGGTCGACGCTGCGTCAATGTACTCCCCTCGCCTGAAGCCTCGCTACAGGGAGGGGAGGTAGTTCGCGGGGCGTTGCGAAAGCGCGATTGCGACAGCCCGTCAGCCTCCCTGCGCAACCCGCCCCGTCTCCCAGCCGATCAGGGCCCGCTTGCGCGTCAGCCCCCAGTGATAGCCGCCGAGTTGGCCATCGCCACGCAGCACCCGGTGACACGGTACGACGAACGAGATCGGGTTTCGCCCGACCGCTGACCCTACCGCCCGAGACGCGGTCGGCTGGCCTAGGTGGCGCGCGATGTCGGCATACGTCACCGCGCGGCCCATCGGGATTCGCAGTAGCGCCTGCCAGACCCGGATCTCGAAGTCCGTTCCGATCAGAACGAGGCGCACCGGCTGCTCCAGCGACCAGCGGGCAGGATCGAAAATCCGGGCGGCTTGATGGCCGGTCCGCCCGGCATCCTCCACGAACTCTGCCCTGGGCCAACGGCCTCTCATATCCGCGAGAGCCTCCGAGCGCGATTGCCCCTTGTCCTCGTCCACGAAAGCGAGACCGGCCACGCCGCGATCGGTGGCAAGCAGCAGCGCGTCGCCGAACGGCGTGTCGTGGAAACCATAGGCGATCTCCAGTCCTTCTCCGCGACGCTTGAATTCGCCGGGCGTCATGGCCTCGTGATCGACAAACAAATCATGCAGACGACCGGCGCCAGACAATCCCACCTCGTGGGCCGCATCGAGCACACTCGCCGATCCGGTGAGCAAATTGCGCGCATGATCAATCGTGACCGCCTGCACGAACTCCTTCGGCGATAGGCCACACCACCGCTTGAACAAACGCTGCGTATGCGCCGGAGAAAGACCGAGGTGCGCGGCAAGCCGCTCGAGCGTGGGCTGCTCCTCCCACGTGCCGGAGAGGAAAGCGATGGCACGACGCACCAAGTCATAGTCGCGCGTTGCGGCACCGGATGCGGCAACGACAGGTATGTTGACGTCGAGCATGGGAACCTCATAAAGCAATGTCGTCGCCAACATAGGCGGCGCGGCATGCCTGCACGACCCGATTCCGGATGCCATTCCCGAGAAAATTATATCCGGAAGCTGCGCCGGGCGTCGGCCAGCGCACCACTCAAGGTGCCGGCAAGATCCCGGCGTTCCTCGTCGGTCAGAAATCGCCCGAATGAAACGACACGATCGTGCAGTCGCAGCTTCAGGTCGGTGCGGCCGTCGCGCCCCTCCGTCAGCTCGACGCGCACCCAATACGGATTGAACGTGAACTGCTCGCGGCGCCCAGACGGGTGAAAACGCGTGATTGTCAGTGCATCAGGAAGCAATTCGACTGTCTCACGCAGGCGACCCGAACGATAGTTCAGGCGGAAGGCCAAGTAGACGAGCAAAATATCGAGACCAAAGAACCCGACGATGGGCCAGGCCCCCATCAGCAAAAAGGTAAGCCCAGCCGCAAAGCTGACGATGGCCACAATGACCATGAGGGCGATGTAGCCCACTGGCGACAGGGAGCGATGGGGCGCCAAAACGGCCCGAAAATTTCCGGGCTCTTGCACATCGATCGTATTCTCGTCCATGTGAAGGGGTCCTGACCGAGCCTCCCCAGCGCGAAATCTATCTCCGCAAAATGACATCCGCCAAGCCCGCGAAGAAACCTATGAGGGTCCCAAAGACGGGGCCAGGGTCAAGCTTACAGCAAAGTGTGCCCTTGGGTGCTTCGGGACGCGGGGCGACCGTTGCGACAAAACGCAAGGCCGCTTCGCCGCGTTCCGGGCAGCGCCGAATGTCGCCGGAAGCCGTGAGAGAAATGTTTCGCCGGTTCGCAGCGGCAAATCCGACGCCGAAGGGAGAGCTCGAGTCCGTCAATGCGTTCACGCTGCTGGTCGCGGTTGTGCTTTCGGCTCAAGCGACTGACGCGGGCGTCAACAAGGCGACCCGCAGCCTGTTCGCCATTGCAGATACTCCGGAAAAGATGGTCGCCCTGGGCGAGGACAAGGTGCGAGAGCATATCAAGTCCATCGGGCTTTTCCGCAACAAAGCCAAAAATGTGATCGCCCTGAGCGAGATGCTGATCGCAAAGCATGGAGGAGAGGTGCCACATGACCGCGAGGCGCTCGAAGCTCTTCCAGGGGTAGGTCGCAAGACGGCCAATGTGGTGCTGAATATCGCCTTCGGCGAGCCTACCATCGCTGTCGATACCCATCTTTTCCGGGTCGCGAACCGCCTCGCGCTTGCACCGGGAAAAACGCCGCTCGAGGTGGAAATGAAACTGCTCAAGGTCATTCCACCCGAGTATCTGCTACACGCGCATCATTGGCTGATCCTGCACGGACGATACATTTGCAAAGCACAACGCCCGCGTTGCGAGGTTTGCCCGATCGAGGATCTGTGCAGCGCTCCAGACAAGGTCGTGGCGTGAGCATGCGAACTGGTGATGGTCCGGTGCGGCTGATGATCGAATGTCTCGACGCGATGGGTAAATGTCGATGTCCGCTCGTCGTCGATGAGAGTAGCGGAGCACTCGCCGCGGCGCTCCGCGCCACGGGAGCAGAGCCACACCTCTGGACTCGCGAGGCTTCAGCCGCCGCTGCAAGCGATCCCCTGCCGTGGCCGACGGGCGATGGTTTCGATGCCGCCTTCATCCGCCTTTCTAAAACCAAGGACGGGCTGGCATTTGCCTTGCACGCAGCCGCAAGCAAAACCGAGCCGGGCGGCGCGATGGCCGTGTTTGGTGCCAACGACGAAGGAATTCGCTCGGCGGCCCAGAGGCTAGCTGACGTCGCGGACGCTCTCGAAACAGGTGGCACTGGCCATCATTCACGTGTGCTGATCGGCCGTCGCAGAAACACGATCGAAGGGCTTAAAGAGCGGCTCGAAGATTGGCGGCACGACGGCGAGATCATGCTTGGCGGCTCAAGTCGCGCCTGGGTCAGTTATCCCGGCACGTTTGCCAAAGGGGGCCTAGACGCCGGAACGGCGTTCCTGATCGAGCATCTGCCTAAAATGGCCAAAGGAGCACGCATCCTCGACTTCGCAGCAGGAACAGGTGTGATCGCGGCGGCGCTTGCCAACACCCGCGCCGACATCGAGATCGACATGATCGAAGCCGACGCGCTCGCACTCGCCGCCGCCGGAGAGAACGTGCCGAATGCGCGATGCCTGTCAGGAACGAGCCTCGCGGCTGCCTCTGGGCACACATACGACCTGATCGTTTCCAATCCGCCGATCCACGAGGGAACCTCGGAGAGCCACCGCGTGCTCGAACGCCTGATCGCGGATGCTCCGGCGCATCTGCGTGCAGACGGAAAACTTCTGCTCGTCGTACAAAGGCGCGTCGCCGTACTGCCGCTGATGCTCAAGAGTTTCCCGACGGCGCGGGTGATCGCGGACAACGGCCGTTTCACTGTCGTGTGGGCTGAGCGCGGTGGCCGCGGGCGATAGATGCCTCTTTCGTCAACCGGCCGTGTGCCGAGGCTTTCGGGATCGCAGGCGACTCCAGCCCCGTAAAGCGATAGTGGCCCGTGATCTGATCGACGAACAACGCATCTTCGAGCTGGGGTCCCCAACCACGGTTGTGCACGATCATCGGACGGCCGGATGGTGCGATCTGGTCGGTCACGATCGCGATATGCGCTGTCGAGGAGCGGTTCTGGGGGCGATAGTAGGTCACGATGTCGCCTGGCTGGTAGTCTTCGGCGAGGTCGGAGATCCGCAGCGCGTGACCGTGCCGCGCAAGAAAGCGTCGGACGACCTCGACGCGACGATGGTCGATATTGCGATCTCCGGTGCCACTCCGGGTCTGCTGGATCAGTACCTGCAGATCAATGCCGAGCTTTCGGTACGCCCGAACCACGACATCGGTGCAAACACCGAAGAATGATGGCACGTCGCCCATCGGATAGGCGATGTGAATATACTTCGGGTTGTAGATCACGAGATCCCCGAGCTGGGCTCTCGCCGCGTCGGACAGCGCTCGGCCGAACGCGGCCCCATCGCGCGGCGGCATCGCCGTCCGGGGGCGCAGGCGCCGCGAGGCAGGCGAACGAAGCATATCAGCGCTCGCAGTACATAAGGCTGGCGCAGGGGGATGTGCCAAAAGCGCGAGCGCAGGCAGTGGGGATGGTGGCAGTTCCAGCAACGCCAACGAGGGCAGTGGCCACGGAGGGAGTGCCAACAGCGCCAAGGACGGCAAGCTCGGCGGCGGAAGCCTCAAGAGTGCAAGCGCGGGAAGTGGCGGCGATGGAAGATCCAAGAGCGCAAGCGCCGGAAGCGGTGACGCAGGAATGTCCAGCAATACCAAAGGTGGAAGCGGCGCCGGCGGGAGTTCCAGCAACGCCAACGAGGGCAGCGATGCCGGTGGAATTTCGAGCAACGCCAGCGATGGGAGCGGAGGCACCGGAAGCTGGAGCAGCGCAAGCGATGGCAGGGGCCGAGGCGGCACGACAGGCTTTTGCAACGCGACCGGCAGAGGTGGTGTCGCGATCGGTGCTGGCGTCGGCCGCGGCGGCTGAGCAGCAACGACGAGTTGCGGCGCCCGCGCGATGATCTGCCGAACCGCGCGCTCTCCGCCGAGTGACAGGGCGACGATCAGGAACGGCGCCAGCAGCAACGCCAGGGAAATACGATCGTCGCGGGCTGCAATCGCAGCCACCGAGACACGCGCGGCGCCCCTCCTCCGGGCGGCCGCCGCATATGCCGAAACCGCGACGGTACCCGGTACGGCGCGCGAACGCTCGCTAACGCTCCGCGACTGCGCGGAACGCTTCCTGGACTTCGGCCGCTTGACTTTCCCCGGCTTCTTCACCCCGACCGTCCCCCAGTCCGGACCCGCTCCACGCCCTGGATTGGCGGCGTGCCGCGGCAGGTCGCAGACACAACGGAAGAATTATTTTATATCCTATTTGTCGATGGTTATGCTTACAAGCACGTAAACGACCTGAGCACGTTATCCACATTCAGGCCGACCAGATCCCGAATATCCGATGGTGTCAGGCCCTTGTCGCGCAGCACGGTGAGGCTGGTATCGCCATCTCGCTTCGAGAGCTTCCGGCCGTCACGATCCGTCAACAACCGATGATGATGGTAGAGGGGTTCGGGAAACCCCAGCAACACCTGAAGAAGACGATGAATGTCAGTCGCCGCCCTGAGGTCGGCGCCCCGAACGACATGGCTGATGCTCTGGCGCGCGTCATCCACAACAACCGCCAGATGGTAGCTGGCCGAAGTCTCCTTGCGTTGAATCACGACATCGCCCCATCGAGCCGGGTTGCATTCGCACCTAACAGGAGAGAATTGCCCGTCGATCTCGATGTAGGCGAACGCCGTCTCTCCCGCGATCGCGCGGGCCCGGTCGGCCGCGCGAGCCATGTCAAGGCGGAGCGCAAATGGTTGGCCTGCCGCCTTGCGGTCCGCGATCTCTTGTGGCGTCAATCCGCGGTGCAGGCCGGGGTAAAGGGGAGCACCATCGGGATCGACCACGCCCGGCACGGCGGCAGCCAGGATCTCCTGACGCGTCGCGAAGCAGGGATAGAGCAATCCCATGCCCGCCAACCGAGAGGCTGCTGCCCGATAGCCGTCAAGGTGCTCGGACTGGCGTAAAACGGGCCCCTCAGACACGATGCCAAGCCATTCCAGATCCTCGAGGATGGTCTGTGCATATTCGGGACGGCACCGCGTCACGTCAGTGTCCTCGATACGGATCAGCATCCGACCGGCAACACCGCGAGCCATATCCCTGTTGATGAGGGCAGACAGAGCATGGCCGAGATGCAGCCGTCCGGTGGGGCTCGGTGCGAACCGGAATATGGGCCTTGCGGAGGAGGACTGGGCAATGGTCATGTCAGAGACGTCCCGCCGTCATTCGATTGACCGGGACGCAGCTTTGGCTTCCCTCACGACGCAGTATTCCCGGAACGGCCCATGACCACCAGACGCTCGAAACCGCCTCGCCTGATCGAGACCGAGGACGATCTCAAGGATGGGATACGTGCGCTTCGTCGCAAATGCGCCATTGCGCGACTGATGCACGATGCCGCTGGCATGCCGCCGATGAGGCGCAGACCGGCAGGCTTCGAGGGATTGGCAAGAATCGTAGTGGGACAACAACTATCGGTTGCGAGTGCTGCGGCAATCTGGGGGCGGACAGCCGCAATCATCGACCCGTTCGAGGCGGCTCACCTCCAACTCGTCCCTGACGAGCCATTGCGAGCGGCCGGGCTGTCTGCCGGCAAAGTCCGCACCTTGCGCGCAATCGCAGAGGCCATTCAAGGCGGCCTGGACCTCGAAGGAATGGGATCGATGTCCGAGGAGGACGTCCATGCCGCCCTGACCGCGGTCACCGGCATCGGGCCTTGGACGGCAGATGTCTACATTATGTTCTGTCTTGGACGAGCGGATGGTTTTCCTGCCGGCGACCTAGCGTTGCAGGTCGCATTACAGATGGCGGCAGGTCTGGAGGCGCGCCCATCGGCCAAGGAGCTGGCTCTGTTTGCGGAGCGCTGGCGGCCCTGGCGCGGTGTTGCAGCGCACCTGCTCTGGGCTTACTATAAGGTACGCAAATCGACAGGAAGCGCCTTGCCCGTCTGATTTCATGCCCAAAGGGGCAGATGCGACTTGTCAAGAGGGACGGTTGACGCCACGTAGCGTGTTCGCTACAAGGGGGCGCTTTCGCTAACGGCACCGGATCGCGGTCGCACCCAGCGTCGTTGTTGGGTTTGCGTCGCCTTCTGCATTGGCACATCACTGCTGCTGCCGGAAAAACACGACGGCACTTCTGCCCCTGGGGACAGGGCATTGGCGTTCACGGGGCGGATTAGCGGCTCCTGGCGCTTTTGGTGTCCCCGGCAAGAGGTGGTTTCGTGGCGCGCGACATCAGGCGGGACCTCCCCAGGCGGGGAGATACGAGGAGAAGAACGTGGCCCGTATCGCAGGCGTGAACATTCCGACGCAGAAGCGCGTCGTCATTGGCCTTCAATACATTCATGGTATCGGCCCCAAGTTCGCGCAGGAGATCTGCGAGAGAGTGGGCATTCCTGCGGCTCGCCACGTGAACGAGCTTTCCGATCTCGAGGTGTCGCAAATCCGCGAGGCCATCGACCGTGATTATACGGTCGAAGGCGACCTACGCCGCGAAGTCGCCATGAATATCAAGCGCCTCATGGATCTCGGTTGCTACCGCGGTCTGAGGCATCGCAAAGGTCTGCCGGTCCGCGGCCAGCGCACGCACACGAACGCGCGCACTCGTAAGGGTCCGGCGCGGCCGATCGCAGGCAAGAAGCAGCCATCCCGATAAGACCAGCGCGTGAGCCTGCGGATACGCGTCCGTAGGTTCTGCGCTTTGTCACATGGTTGACCGCCAACCCACGCGGACGGTCAGCGCCCACAAAGCCCCCTCCTTTCGGAGCCCGAGAATGGCCAAAGAACAAGCTCAAGGGCGCGGTAAAGTCCGCCGCCGCGAAAAGAAGAATATCGCTTCGGGCGTCGCGCATGTGAACGCTTCGTTCAACAACACGATGATCACGATCACGGACGCCCAGGGCAACACCATCTCATGGTCGTCATCGGGCTCCATGGGCTTCAAGGGCTCGCGCAAATCGACTCCTTACGCGGCGCAAGTCGCCGCCGAGGACGCCGGACGCAAGGCAGCCGAGCACGGCATGAAGACCCTAGAGGTCGAGGTCTGCGGCCCGGGTTCGGGACGCGAATCGGCGCTTCGGGCACTTTCCGCGGCCGGCTTCCAGATCACGTCGATTCGCGATGTGACGCCGATCCCGCACAATGGCTGCCGCCCTCGCAAGCGCCGCCGCGTCTGACAATTACAGGGCTGCTGCCGCGTTGGCGTACGTGGCAAGTCAAATAGCCCCGTTCCAGAGAGGCTCCAGGCGGTCGCCCTTTGCGACCGTCATTTCCGTATGAGAGCCTCGCATCCGCCGCCCGCCGCGCCCCACAGCGCGTGCCTCAACTGATGGGTGCCCGAATGTTGCAGAAGAACTGGCAGGATCTGATCAAGCCGTCGAAGCTCCACGTCGAGGTCGGACGTCAGCGGGATCGCGTGGCGACGGTCGTCGCCGAGCCGCTCGAACGCGGGTTCGGCATGACGCTCGGTAACGCCTTGCGCCGCGTGCTGTTGTCCTCGCTTCAGGGTGCAGCGATCACGTCGGTGCATATCGATGGCGTGCTGCACGAATTCTCGTCGATCGCCGGCGTGCGCGAGGACGTGACCGATATCGTCCTCAACATCAAGGACATCGCCCTTCGCGTCCACTCGGAAGGCGTGAAGCGCATGGTCCTCAAGAAGGACGGGCCGGGCCCGGCCTATGCTGGCGACATCGAGACCAGCTCCGAGGTCGAGGTCCTCAATCCCGACCACGTGATTTGCAATCTCGACCAGGGTGCCTCCATCCGCATGGAGTTCACCGCGGCGATGGGCAAGGGCTACGTACCGGCCGAGCGTAATCGTCCAGAAGACGCGCAGATCGGGCTCATTCCGGTCGACAGCCTCTATAGCCCCGTCAAGAACGTCTCGTACAAGGTCGAGAACACCCGCGAGGGCCAGATTCTCGACTATGACAAGCTGACCATGACGGTCGAGACCGATGGCTCGGTGCGTGCCGAGGATGCGATTGCGCTAGCTGCACGGATTCTTCAGGACCAGCTCTCGATCTTCATCAACTTCGAGGAACCGAAGAAGGCCGTCGAGGAGCGTGTCCATCCGGAGCTCGCCTTCAATGCGGCGCTGCTCAAGAAGGTGGACGAGTTGGAGCTTTCGGTTCGCTCGGCCAACTGCCTGAAGAACGATAACATCGTGTACATCGGCGATCTCATTCAGAAGACCGAAGCAGAAATGCTGCGCACGCCGAACTTCGGACGCAAGTCACTTAACGAAATCAAGGAAGTGCTGGCCTCGATGGGCCTCCACCTCGGTATGGAAGTGCCGAACTGGCCGCCGGACAACATCGAAGACTTGGCAAAGCGGTTCGAAGACCAGTACTAAAACTCACGCGCGAAGCGGCCGACTCCTCGCAGGGAGTCGCTTCGCGCAATCAGAAAAGCGAGGCGAGGCCAAAGAACCTCCCCGCCGAAACAACGAAAAGGTACCACTTATGCGACACAGAATGCTCGGTCGGCGGTTCAGCCGTGACAGCGGCCACAGGCAGGCGATGTTCTCGAACATGGCCGCCTCGCTCATCAAGCATGAGCAGATCGTAACCACCCTCCCGAAGGCGAAAGACCTTCGCCGCGTGGTCGACAAGTACATCACGCTCGCCAAGCGTGGCGACCTCAACTCGCGCCGGCTTGCAGCCTCCCGACTGCGCGACGATGCTATGGTCAAGAAGCTTTTTGACGTGCTCGGCCCTCGCTACAAGGACCGCGCTGGTGGCTATACACGGGTACTCAAAGCCGGTTTTCGTTATGGCGACAGCGCCCCGCGCGCGGTGATCGAACTCGTCGATCGTGACGTGTCGGTCAAAGGTAAAGAAGACCGCGAGCGTCACGAGGCGATGCTCAAGGAGCAGGGCGACGGCGCCGCTTCGGCGTAACGCCCCCATCCAAGCCGGACTAAGCCAATGAAAACGGCGCTGCCATACCCGGGGGCGCCGTTTTCATACGTGGGAGCTCAACTCGGCGTGAATCTCTGGTGTCGTTGCTGCGGCTATTTTTCCGCAACGACCTTCGGGCACTTCTCGTGAAGCAGCTTGTTGATCGACTTCACCAGTGGCCGATGGAAAATGCCAAGCTTGTCCTCGAGCTTTGCGACAGTCATGGCCAAGCCCTTGATAACGCCGGGCCCTTCGACCTTCCTGAGGTTGACCCAAACCTTTTTGACACGCCCGTTTTCAAGCTTCGCCTTCGGCGCAAGAATGGCCGAGACGTTAGTCGGGCTGCCATCACGCTCGATGATGCAAGTAACAGCATGCTCGGGAAACTGGATCGTTGCCTTAGCGTCGCCCATGGCAGACACGATAGTGGCACGCGCCAGCTTGACATCCACCGTGCAGCGCGCGTCACCGAAACCCCAATTGACATTGCCGCTTGCCGATCCCTCCTTGAGCGTGGCTTTCGCCCAGGTCTTGGACAAGCGGCAAGCGAAGTCCCCTGCGGTCGGCGCCTTGTTGGTGACGAGTTCGCAGAGCCGACGCTCGCATACCTTCAACGCGTCCTTTTCCCCTTTTGGCTCGTCGAGCGCCAGCGCCGCAGAAGCCCAGAATAAAAGGATCGCACCCATCGCGAAACCATATGAGGCGGTGGACGTGAGCCGCATAGAATCTCCCCTATCGGACGGCGCGAAGCCCATCGCCCTCGTGCAAGGTAATTGCGGCTTGAGAATGGTCTCGGTCGGATGACAGGCGCCCCCATCCGGATCGAGAAACAGGGGAACTGGCGAAAAACGTGATCGCGCCAATCTCTAAAAACAGCAGCGTGGGGCTTGCGCGACCATCCGACACAGGTTCACGATATGCGGGCCGCGTCCTTCAACTCAGGCGCGGGGCGCGGCGTCGCGTCCGGCTGCCTGAGAGATAAAGGAGCGAAGCCATGGGTAATGCCAATGGCGGGGCGGGTCGCAGTGCCCGCTGCATCGCACTGGTCGGCCCGTATATGTCGGGCAAGACTACCCTTCTCGAAGCAATCCTGCATCGCAGCGGAACAATCAACCGGCAGGGCACGATCGCCGACGCCAACACCGTCGGCGACGGCGCGCCCGAGGCCCGCGCACATGGCATGAGCACAGAGCTCAACGCTGCCGACGTCGAATTTCTAGGGGACAGGTTCACCTTCATCGATTGTCCCGGGTCAGTCGAACTGCAATCCGAGGCGAACGCCGTGCTGGCTGCAGCGGATGCTGCGGTGGTCGTGACCGAGCCCGATCCCAAGCGTGTTCCCGCGCTTCAGGTCATCCTCAAGCAACTCGAGGATCGCGGAATTCCGCATTTCCTCTTCCTGAACAAGATCGACAGCTTCCAGACTCCCGTCCGCGAAATCCTGCCAATGCTGCAGCCGGCGAGCAAGACACCGCTGGTGCTGCGCCAGGTCCCGATCTGGGAGAATGGCATCGCCACGGGTTTCGTCGATCTCGCGCTCGAGCGCGCATTCGTCTATCGCGAGCATGCGCCTTCCGAAGTAATCGAGATGCCGACCACGATCGCCGACCGAAAACAGTCGGCCCGCTTCGAGATGCTGGAAAAGCTCGCGGACTACGATGACGAGTTGATGGAACAGCTCCTGTCCGACATCACGCCGCCGCGCGATCGCATCTTCGATGATCTCGCCCGCGAACTGAAGGAAGGAATGATCTGCCCCGTTCTGGTTGGGTCGGCAGCGAATGGAAACGGCATAATCCGCCTCTTGAAGGCATTACGCCATGAAGCTCCGTTCGTGGACGAGACTGCGGCGCGCCTTGGTCTCGAAGCACACGGTAGCGCCGGCCATGTCATGAAGACGGTCTACACATCGCACGGTGGTAAACTTTCGCTCACACGCATTCTCAAAGGCACGATCAGCGAGGGCGATACGGTTCGCGGAAACGGAACCGAGGAACGGGTTGCCGGGGTCGCGACATTGCTGGGGCAAGAAGTGCGCAAGTGCGGGACGGCAAGGGCCGGTGACACAGTAGCGCTGGCACGTCTCGAGAAAATCAAGACAGGCGAGACGATTACAACCGATAACACCGATATCGTACAGATCGAAACACCGGAGGCGCCAGCGCCCGTGCTTGGCGTTGCTATTCGGCTGAAGGACCGGAAAGACGAGGTGAAGCTCACCTCAGCGCTCGCCAAGGCGATGGAAGAGGACGCCTCCCTCAAACTCGACCATGTGCAGGACACGCATCAGATGGTCCTTTGGGGCCAGGGCGAGATGCATCTGCGTGTCACGCTCGAGCGGCTGAAGCGCAAATCCGGCATCGAAGCTCTGACGCAGCCGCGCCAGATCCCCTATCGGGAGACCATCCGAAAAGCCACCACCATTCGCGGGCGCCACAAAAAGCAGTCGGGCGGGCATGGCCAGTTCGGCGATGTCGTCCTGGAAATCTCACCGCTTTCGCGCGGCGAAGGGTTTCGCTTCCAGGAAAAGATCCACGGTGGCGTTGTACCTCGGCAGTTCATCCCCTCGGTTGAAATCGGCGTGCAGGACTATTTGAAGACCGGCCCGCTCGGCTTCCCTGTGGTGGACGTTGCGGTGACGCTGACCGATGGCTCGTACCACACGGTCGACTCGTCCGACATGGCGTTCCGGCAAGCAGGGCGGCTCGCCATGGCAGAAGGCATGCCGAAGTGTCAGCCGGTCCTGCTCGAGCCGGTGATGCACGTCAAGATCGCCGTGCCGACGGAGGCGACGAGCCGTATCAACGCAATGATCTCCCAGCGCCGCGGACAGATCCTCGGATTTAATGCCCGTGAAGGCTGGCCGGGATGGGATGTAGTCGAAGCCAAGATACCCGAGGCTGACATTCAGGATCTCATCGTCGAGTTGAGATCGTCGACTGCCGGCGTCGGCACCTTTACGTCACAGTTCGACCACCTAGCGGAACTGACCGGGCGCGCTGCAGAACAGGTGCTGGCCGGGCAAACGCAGGCTGCCGAATAGGCGCATCGGGTATCACCCGAGCACCATACGATTTGAACCGGCGGAGCAATCAACCGCCGGCTCTTTCTTATCAGACTAAAATAATTGTCGGCGGCACCGGAGCAAGCCCCAGGGCTATTCGAGCTTGATTCCCGCGGCCTTGATGACCTGCGCAGTCGCGACCTTGTCGTCTTCCCAAAGCTTCTTCATCTCGGCCACCGTTCCGTTCTGCGGAATGCACGCAACGAGAGCCATCTTCTTCTTCCAGTCCGGTCCCGACGAAATCTCGTTCATCTTGGCATTGAGATTCTGCACGATCTCATCCGGCGTGCCTGGGGGCGCGTAAACACCGAACCAACTCGCCATATCGGCGCCTTCTATTCCGCATTCCGTCAACGTCGGGACGTCCGGGAGATCCTCGAACCGCTGAGAGGCGTTGACGCACAGCATGTTCAACTTCCCGGCTTTGACGTGCGGGAGCGTCGAGGCTTCGCACATGAGCTGGATGTTGCCGGCCAGGAGATCCTGCAAGCTTTCCGCACCGCCGCGATAGGGAATGTGGGCGATGTCCGCCTTGGTCTTGTAGCGCAGCATCTCGAACCGCAGATGCGGTTGCGTGCCGGCGCCTGACGAGCCGAAGTTGAGCTTGCCCGGGTTCTTCTTGGCGTAGTCGAGCAGCTCCTGCATGGTCTTTACGCCGATACTCGGGTGAGCCGTAAAGCCAACCACCGAGTTACCCGTGTGTCCTACGATGACGAACTGGTTGGGATCGAAGTTGTGCTTGCGCAGAAGCGGAAGGCCGACCGTTCCCGTGTTCCCCGTGAACAGGAACGTATAGCCGTCCGGTGGAGAGCGAAAAGCTGCCTCGTTGCCGATCAGCCCCGAGGCGCCGCCCCGGTTCTCGATCACAAACTGTTGGCCATAGGCTTTGCTGAGGGCTTCGGCCCATGGGCGCGCAACGAGGTCGGTCGCGCCACCAGCAGCGAACGAGATGATGAACTTGATAGGCCGACTGGGCCAGGACTGTGCGAAAGCAGGCGCACGACCGACAAAGCTGGCAGCAGTTGCGCCGGCTGCGGCGTGGAGAAAATCGCGGCGTTTCATCCCGGGAACCCTCTCGTTGTTCTATTTTACGAGAACAGGATCGACCGAGTTTTCGGAAGACGTCAACGCTATGTCGGAAAGCCCCGAGTCGATCTCAATGACATTCGAGGCTTGAGTGCTGCGTGCTCGGAGTTTGTCTCAGCTCTTCGAAAGCTTTTCGAGCTTGGCCTGCATTGCAGCGAGCTGGGATTTCAATTCGTCGAGCTCACTCGGCTCCTGCTTCGTCGCAGGGGCGGTGTGATTTGATGTCGGCGTCGAAGGAGATTTCGTCGGCTCGGGCCGCGGCGCCGTTGCAGTGCCGTCTCCGCCGGATGCACCCGGCTTGTTGCCCGAGAAGGGGGTGAACATGGTCATCGCCTGCTCGAACATGGCGAGATTTTTACGCGCCTGCTCCTGATAGGCTTCGAACGCGTTCTGCGGCGTGAAGGCCGTCGCGAACTGCTTGCGGAAGCGCTCTTGCTCCTTGGCAAGCGTCTCGAGACTGACCTGGAGATAACTCGGCACCATGCGTTCCATGGTGTCGCCGTAGAAGCGGATCAGCTGACGCAAAAAAGGGACCGGGAGCAACGTCTGGTCTGCTCGGCTCTCCTGCTCGACGATGATCTGCGTCAACACGGCGTGGGTGAGGTCCTCGCCCGATTTCGCATCGAAGACCACAAAGTCGCGCTCGGCGCGGACCATGGCCGCGAGGTCATCCAGCGTCACGTAGGTGCTGGTCTCGGTGTTGTAGAGGCGGCGGTTCGCGTATTTTTTTACGACAACCGGTTCTTTTCTGTCTCCGGCGGATTCAGCCTTGTTCAGCATGTTCACGACCGCCCTAATTTCTGCACCTGCGAAACAATACCACATGGACGGGGTTGGGGAAAGCAATCGTCAGCCGCAGTGCCCGTCGCAATTCGATGCGGGAAGGTGAACGTCGAAGAATGGGCAGAATACTGCCATTTTGGGCTTTCGGCAGCCGGCACCGATTGCGGCCGATCAAGGAACGCACTATCGATAGACGAACGGCTTGCTTCCGCTTGTGGCGTGGATCAAAGGATGCCGCTGCTCCGGAAGATGTCAGAACGGGTTCCACCCGAAGCGTCCCTGAGCACGTCACGGCCCCGACCTGGAAGGAGCATACCAAATGACCCCCGAGACAACGATCGTCATCGCCAGCGCAGCCCGCACGCCGGTCGGCTCCTTCAACGGTACCTTGTCAACATTACCAGCGCACGAGCTCGGGAAAGTCGCCATCCAGGCCGCTCTTGAGCGCGCCAACGTCGAGGCCGGCGACGTGAACGAGGTGATCATGGGGCAAATCCTGACGGCGGCGGCAGGACAGAACCCCGCGCGGCAAGCCTCGATTGCATCTGGGATTCCAGTGGATGCACCGGCTTGGGGAATGAACCAGCTCTGCGGTTCCGGCCTTCGCGCGGTAGCCCTTGGCGCGCAGCAGGTTCTCGATGGCGCGAAGATCGTCGTCGCCGGCGGCCAGGAAAGCATGAGCCAGGCGCCCCACGCGATGCATCTGCGCGAGGCAACGAAGATGGGCGATACCGCCATGATCGATACAATGATCAAGGACGGGCTCTGGGATGCATTCAACGGCTACCACATGGGCACCACGGCCGAGAACGTCGCGCGGCAGTGGCAGATCACGCGCGAGGAACAGGACAAGTTTGCCGTTGCCTCTCAGAACAAGGCCGAGGCAGCAAAGAAATCCGGGCGCTTCAAGGACGAGATCGCACCCGTCACGATCAAGACGCGCAAGGGCGAAACCGTCGTCGCCGAGGACGAGTATATCAAAGACGGCGTGACGCTCGACGGCATCGCCAAGCTGCGCCCTGCCTTCGATCCGAAGAATGGCTCGGTTACTGCTGCCAACGCCTCCGGCATCAACGACGGCGCAGCGGCTGTCGTGCTGATGACGCAGGCTGAGGCAGAAAAGCGGGGCATCAAGCCGCTCGCACGGATCGTCTCTTGGGCCAGTGTCGGCGTCGATCCCTCGATCATGGGCACAGGCCCGATCCCGGCTTCGAAGAAGGCGCTCGAAAAGGCGGGCTGGACCGTCAACGATCTCGATCTCATCGAGGCAAATGAGGCGTTCGCCGCGCAAGCGTGCGCGGTCAACAAGGGCCTCGGCTGGGATTCCTCGAAGGTCAACGTCAACGGCGGGGCCATCGCGATCGGCCATCCGATCGGTGCTTCTGGCGCGCGCGTACTCACGACGCTCCTTTACGAAATGCAGCGCCGCGACGCGAAGAAGGGTCTTGCCACGCTCTGCATCGGCGGTGGCATGGGCATCGCCATGTGCGTCCAACGTGATTGAGACGCTGGGCGCGCCGTATTGCGGTCGCGCCTGATCCATTCACTATAAGACCAGAATTTCCGGGGCAAACGTCTTTGCCCTGGTGCGGCCGGTGCTTCTGCGCCTGACACCGCATGCCCGGACGCTTTACTCTCAATTCCCACGACACTCTGTCCAAGAGCCATTCCGTAGGGAGGAACACATGGCCCGCGTCGCTGTCGTTACCGGAGGAACCCGCGGCATCGGAGAGGCGATCTCGATCGCGCTTAGCCGGAAAGGCTACCGCGTCGGCGCGACATATCAGGGGAACGACGAAGCGGCCCAGCGCTTCTCCGCCGCGACAGGCATACCAGTCTTCAAATTCGACGTCGGCGACTATGCGGCATGCGAAAAGGGCGTCGCGCAGATCACCCACAATCTCGGCCCGGTCGACGTTCTGGTGAACAACGCCGGCATCACGCGCGACGCACCGCTGCATCGTATGACACAGGCATATTGGAGCGACGTGATCAGGACGAACCTCGACAGCGCCTTCAATATGACCCGCCTGGTGATCGAAAGCATGCGCGCGCGCAACTTCGGACGCATCATCAATATTTCCTCGATCAACGGTCGCAAGGGGCAGTTCGGCCAAGCGAACTACGCAGCAGCAAAGGCGGGCCTGCTCGGCTTCACCAAAGCGGTCGCGCTCGAGGGCGCGGCGAAGAACATCACCTGCAACGTGGTGGCGCCTGGCTACATCAATACGGAGATGGTCGCGGCCGTGCCGAAGGACGTGCTCGAAACGAAGATCCTGCCGTTCATTCCGGTCGGCCGCCTCGGCGACGCGCAAGAGATCGCGCGCTGCATCGTGTTCCTCGCAGCAGACGATGCGGGCTTC
Organism: Hyphomicrobiaceae bacterium; assembly: GCA_050250755.1. Lineage (GTDB taxonomy): Bacteria > Pseudomonadota > Alphaproteobacteria > Rhizobiales > Hyphomicrobiaceae. Next base: position 9,313 of record JBFWOB010000048.1, on the reverse strand, counting down.
ATCACCGGTGCGTGTCTGGACGCCAACGGCGGACAATATATCGCGAGCTGAACGCGAATGCGGCCATGAAACCGTGTCGCGCGGTATTGCATCCGGCTGGGCTGAGCGGCCTTGTCCGCTCAGTCATCGGCTCGTTCGGTGACACTGATGGAGGCGCGCGATGCAGATTGGCATCATTGGACTCGGTCGAATGGGCGCGAACATCGCGCGCCGCTTGATGCGAGGCGGGCACGAGGCCGTCGTCTTCGATCGTGACCCAACGCCAGTTCGTGCGCTCGAGGCCGAGGGCGCTCGCGGCGCGCCCGATCTCGCCTCTCTGATCGCGGCGCTCGCCCCGCCTCGGGCCGTCTGGGTCATGCTGCCAGCCGGCGACGTCACCGAGACCTCGATTGCCAGTCTGGCGGAGCTTTTGCAGCCGGGCGACACGATCATCGATGGCGGCAACACTTTCTGGAAGGACGACGTCAGGCGCGCCCAATCGCTGCGAGAAAAAGCGATCGATTATCTCGACGTCGGCACATCCGGTGGGGTGTGGGGGCTCGAGCGCGGCTACTGTCTGATGATCGGTGGCGACCAGGCCGCGTTCGAACGCCTCGATCCCATCTTCGCCACGCTCGCCCCCGGTCGTGGTGCAATCCCGGAGACTGGCGGACGAAACGACCGCGACCCTCGCGTAGAACATGGCTATCTGCACGCGGGTCCGAGCGGTGCCGGGCACTTCGTCAAGATGATCCACAACGGCATCGAGTACGGCGTGATGCAAGCGATCGCCGAAGGTCTCGATATCTTGAGGAACGCGGACTCGGCGAATCTGCCGCCGGAGCTGCAGCTTCATATCGACGTTGCCGACGTGGCAGAGGTTTGGCGTCGGGGCAGCGTTATCACGTCATGGCTTCTCGATCTGACGGCAGCCGCACTCGCGAAAGATCCGGCGCTCGATGGCTATTCGGGGCATGTCAGCGATTCCGGCGAAGGTCGGTGGACTGTGCAGGCCGCCATCGAGGAAGCGGTCCCGGCCGAAGTCTTGACAGCCGCGCTTTACGCCCGTTTCCGCTCGCGCCAGGATCACACGTTCGCCGAGAAAGTGCTTTCGGCCATGCGCAAGGGCTTCGGCGGGCATGTCGAGCCCAGCGAGCCCGTAGGATGACGCGATACGCCGTGACGGGTGCTCGAATCTCGAACGCCTACGCTGCCCGTGGACGTGCGCCACTCGACGTTCTGGTCCTGATGGGCGTTTCCGGCTCCGGGAAAACCACGATAGGCAAACAGCTCTCCGCCTTGCTGGGCTGGACATTTCGCGATGCGGATGAATTTCATCCTCAGGCCAACATCGACAAGATGGTGAGCGGCATACCCCTGAATGACGCAGACCGCGCTCCATGGCTCGCGGCGATTGCAGCTTGGATCGACGAATGTCGCGCGGACAACATTGGCGGCATCGTCAGTTGCTCGGCGCTCAAGCGAACCTATCGCGACGTTCTCGTTGGAGACAGGCGGGATGTCGGGCTCGTCTATCTCAAAGGCAGTCACGCCCTCATCGCGGACCGCCTGTCACATCGCCGAGGACATTTCATGCCGCCCGCGCTGCTTGCCAGCCAGTTCGAAGCGCTCGAGGAGCCTGCTCCCGAGGAGCATGCCATCGTCGTCTCGATACGGTTGTCCCCTAAGCGGATCGCCGAGCAGATCATTGCTCTGACGGGGTTGCGGCCACGCCGTCTCATCGGTCCGATGTGACAGAATGGGCCGCCTCGTGAGATAAGCTCAGCCATGCAAGAGAAACACGACAAGAAGCACGATAAAGAGTCGGCGGACGGCGGGAAGCTTCGGCGCGCACGCCTGATCGTGCGCCGTGCCGAGCCACGCGATATCAACGCTATCGCAGCTCTCAGCCGCCGCATCTACGATCCGCAACCGGCGCTCACCGCGCAGATGGTTCGTGGTCAACTCAACAATTTCCCCGAAGGCCAGTTCGTCGCCGAATACGAAGGAAAAATCGTCGGCTACTGCGCAACCTTCACCATTGATGAAGCGAGCGCGCTCGCACAACACACCTGGTCCGAGATTACCGGCGGCGGATTTGCGGCGCGACACGATCCCAACGGTGACTGGCTGTATGGGATGGACGTTTCGGTGGATCCCGGGCGCCGTCGGCTGCGGATCGGGCAGCGGCTCTACAATGCGAGAAAGGCACTCGCCAAGCGGCTCAAGCTGAAGGGCATTGCTTTCGGCGGGCGTATGCCGGGCCTCTCGCGCCGACTGCGGAAGATCGGCTCTCCGGAGGCCTATCTCGAAGCAATCAAGGAACGACAGCTCTCCGATCCCGTGGTCAACTTCCATTTCGCTCAAGGCTTTGAAGCACGTGGCGTGCTCAAGGGCTACGATCCGGGCGACCGGGAATCGCTCGGCAACGCCAGCCTCATGGTGTGGCGGAACCCCGAGTATGTGGAAGGCGGCAACCGGGCCGCATCGACGCTGGAGCGACCGAGCAAAGTGCGGGTCGCAGCGGTCCAATACCAGATGCGCGGCATCTCCGATCGCGACGACTTCAAGCGCCAGGTCGCCTACTTCGTCGACGTCGCCGCCGACTATAAGTGCGATTTCGTCGTGCTGCCGGAGCTGTTCACCTTGCAGCTCCTGTCCCTCGAGGAAAAGCCGTTGCGACCCCTCGACGGTATCCAGCGCATCACAAGCTACACCGATTGGTTCATTAGCTTCATGCGCGACCTCGCCGTCGAGCACAACATCAACATCATCGGCGGTACGCAACCGACCAAGCACGACGACGATACGATCCGGAACGTAGCCTACGTGTTCCTGCGGGACGGCGCCGTCTATGGGCAGGACAAGATCCACCCGACGCCGAGCGAAGCCTATTGGTGGAACATCAAGGGCGGCGACGCCGTCAACGTGATCGACACCGACTGCGGGCCGATCGGTGTACTCGTCTGCTACGACGCTGAGTTTCCGGAACTCGCCCGCTACATTGCCGACCAGGGTGCGATGCTCCTATTCGTGCCGTTCTGCACCGATGATCGCCGCGGCTTCCTGCGCGTACGCTATTGCTGCCATGCGCGCGCCATCGAAAACCAGATGTACGTCGTCATGGCTGGTGTGTGCGGCAACCTGCCGAACGTCGAGAACATGGACGTGCACTACGCCGAAAGCGCAATTCTGACCCCCTGCGATATTCCGTTCGCGCGGGACGGCGTCGCGGCCGATACGGCCGCCAATACCGAGACGATCGCGATCGCAGATCTCAGCCTCACCGACCTTGCCGTCGCACGGCGCGAGGGAAGCGTGCGCAACTTCCTCGATCGCCGGTTCGATCTCTATCGCGTCGCATGGCTCGGCCATTCGGACGTCGATACACCGGCACCGGCCGAACTTCCGAGCGGGAAGCCAGGCCGGGCTGGGGGCGGGGGATAACGCTCTCGCCACCGCCTGCACCGACCGACGCACAGCGTCGGTGCACACGGATTGACTTCACCGCGGCGCAGCCTATCCTGTGTGCACCGCCGTAATAGGCTGGCGGAAGAGACCGGTCGGGAATGGGAATTCTCGGCACCGACCGGCGCCGAAGGAGCAACCGCCCCGGAAACTCTCAGGCAAAAGGACCGCCGGCCGTTGGCACTCTGGAAAGCAGCGGCATCCGTCATTCGCCGCTCACCGAAGGGGTAAGACCGATCTCGTACTGTCTCTGCCGCTGTGCGGCTGAGCGGGCGGGTTAGGTTGAAATCTCTCAGGTCCCGTGACAGAGGGGGTTTCCGCTCGCGCGCAATCAGGCTCGCGATCGTGAAGCCGTCACGGGACGCGAACATGGCTGAGCCAGAGGCCGTCACGCCTGCGCCGCTGCGGCGTACACCGCTTTACGATCTGCACGTCGCCGCAGGCGCCAAAATGGTGCCGTTCGCGGGCTACGAGATGACCGTCCAGTATCGCCAGGGCGTACTGAAAGAGCATCTGTGGACTCGGGAGAAGGCCGGTCTTTTCGACGTCGCCCACATGGGGATCTGCTTCCTGCAGGCGGCCGACCATGAAACCGCAGCGCGCGCACTCGAAACGCTGGTCCCCGCCGATATCGTCAATCTCAAGCCCGGGCAGCAGCGCTATTCTCAATTGCTTGCCGCGGACGGCGGGATCCTGGACGACCTGATGGTGACGCGCTCGCCCGCGCCGGTCGAGGATGGCAATCTCGTGCTCGTGGTCAATGCCGGTTGCAAGGAAGCTGATTACGAGCATATCCGCGCTCACCTGCCGGCCGACGTCAATTTGTTCGTCGCAGACCAGCGTGCATTGCTGGCGTTGCAAGGACCAGCAGCCGCAGATGTCCTTACCCGCCACATCCCCGGAATCAACCAACTCGGCTTCATGATGGGGACGTTCGCTGCGCTCGAAGGCCAGACGGCATTCATTACGCGCTCTGGCTATACGGGTGAAGACGGCTTCGAGATTGCCGTGCCGAATGCGGTCGCCGCGGCAGTCTGGCAACGGCTGACCAACGAAGCCGAGGTCGAGCCGATTGGGCTCGGCGCACGAGATTCCCTCAGGCTCGAAGCGGGGCTCTGTCTCTACGGGCACGACATCGACACGACGACGACACCCATCGAAGCCGGACTGCAATGGTCGATCCAGAAGCGACGGCGTACGGAAGGCGGCTTCCCGGGCGCAACGCGCGTTCAGACGGAACTGGCGAGCGGCCCGTCACGTAAGCGCATCGGCATCAAACCCGAAGGGCGCGCACCAGCACGCGAAGGCACCGAAATCCGCGCCGCCGACGGGCAGGCGATTGGTCACGTGACGTCTGGCGGTTTCGGCCCAACCGTCAATGGTCCGATAGCCATGGGTTACGTGGCTGCCGAGCACGCCGCTCCAGGCACCGAGCTACAGCTTATCGTGCGCGGCAAGCCGCTGCCCGCGCAAGTGGTGACGATGCCATTCGTGCCGCACCGCTACGCCCGCAAGTCCAGCCCTTGAGTCCTCAGCGGCACGACCACCCCGACCAGTCCGATGCCAATGCTCGCGAGCAGGCCCGGATCACGACTGCGAAAGCCACTCCAACGTCCACTCATAACGAACGCAATGAGGCAGCAGCCGATGGCCACCATCAAATTCACGAAAGAGCACGAATGGATCAGCATCGACGGCGACATCGCAACCGTCGGCATCACGGCACACGCCGCGGAACAGCTCGGTGACGTCGTGTTCGTCGAGGTCCCGGACGTCGGGCGGACAGTCACGGCCGGCGAAGCGTGTGCGGTCGTGGAAAGCGTCAAGGCCGCGAGCGACATCTACGCCCCGATCTCCGGCGAGGTGGTCGAGGTCAATGGCGAACTTGCCGAGCGCCCCGCAGCCGTCAACGAAGGCGCTGAGGGTGAAGGATGGTTCTTCAAGCTGAAGCTCGCCAATGCTGGCGAACTCGACGGATTGATGGACCGCGCCGCCTATGACCAGTTCGTCAAGGACAACGCCTGATGCGCTATCTTCCCCTGACGGACGGCGATCGGCGCGAAATGATGGCGAAAGTCGGCGTCGCGAATATCGACGAGCTGTTCGTCGCCGTGCCGCGCGGAAAGCTGATGCGCGAATTACCTGCACTCCCGCCGACGAAATCGGAGCTGGAGGTCGAACGCGAAATGGGGTTGCTCGCCGGTCGCAATACAGCGGCGGGCGCAGTTCCCTTTTTCGTCGGTGCCGGCGCCTACCGTCATCACGTTCCCGCGACGGTTGACCATCTCATTCAGCGTTCGGAATTCCTGACAAGCTATACGCCCTATCAGCCGGAGATCACGCAGGGCACGCTGCAATATCTGTTCGAATTTCAGACGCAGGTCGCGAATCTGACCGGCATGGATGTCGCCAACGCGTCAATGTACGACGGCTCGACGGCGGCGGCCGAGGCGGTGCTGATGGCGCATCGGCTGACACGCCGAAAGAAGGCACTACTCTCAGGTGGGCTGCATCCGCAATACGCCGATGTGACACGGACGCTGGCGCATTATGGCGGCTCGGCCGTGACGGCACTCGCTCCCGATCCGCTCGGAACCGAGGACATTGCGGCGCAGATCGATGCCGAGACGAGTTGCGTCGTCGTCCAGTATCCGAGCTTTTTCGGCTCTGTCCGCGACCTCGCGCCGATTGCGGCGGCGGCGCACGCGAAAGGCGCGCTGCTTGTCGTGGTCGTCACCGAAATCGTGTCGCTCGGTCTCACCAAGTCGCCAGGCGAGATGGGCGCGGATATCGTCGCGGCCGAGGGCCAGTCGATCGGCAATGGCCTCAACTTCGGCGGTCCTTACGTCGGGCTATTCGCGACCCGAGACAAATTCGTGCGGCAGATGCCGGGCCGACTCGCCGGTGAAACCATCGATGCCGAAGGGCGACGCGGTTATGTGTTGACGCTCTCCACGCGCGAGCAACACATCCGCCGCGAAAAAGCGACGAGCAACATCTGCACCAACTCGGGGCTCTGTGCGCTCGCGTTTACCATCCATATGACCCTGCTCGGCGAAGCAGGGCTCCGACGGCTTGCCCAGATCAACCACGCCAATGCCTGCGATCTGGCGGACCAACTCGCCGAGGTACCGGGCGTGGAGGTGCTGACGTCGAGCTTCTTCAACGAAATCACCATTCGCGTTGGCGGCGATGCGGCGCAGGTTGTGGACGCGCTCGCGAACAAAGGCATACTCGGCGGCGTTCCAGTCTCGAGGCTGATACCGGACCAGCCGCAGCTCGCGGACCTGATCGTGGTCGCCTCGACAGAGATCAACACGGATGGAGACCGCGCGGCGCTTGCCTCTGCCTTGCGGGAGTTCGTTCGTGCATAGCGCTGCAGGGTGGGAGCCAAAGCCGCCGCGGCTCGGGACGAGGAGAATGCAAGAGATCAAGAGCGAGCACGAGTTGCTGGCGGAGGCGATGAGTCGCCTCGGAAAGCGGTTCGCGGCCTGCCGCAAAGCAGCGGGCCGGCGGTCCGATAGCGTCGATGCCTTTGCGTCGGCTGCTGCAACGCAGTTGGTCGATCTCGATCCCGGGCAATTGCCGGTTGCCGCACATACGATCTGGACCGACAAGGTAGCTCGACCGCTCAAGGCCGATGCAGCGAAACCTCTCTCGCCGCCGAATATCGCCGCTCTCCGCTCGTGGCCGGCTGCGCGGCTCAGGCAGCTCATACGGGCCCTGGCCGAGATCGAGCAGATCGTGCGGGAGACCGAGATCGATGCGCGCAACGAGATCGTCCGGGCGACGATCTCGCGTGAATATTCCTGAGCGAGATCGAGGGTTCGCGCGATGGCGCAACGCAAACCGGCCGCAAGCCCGATCGCTCTCGATGCGGTGGCCCGCTTCCTGGCCGACACCGCGGAAAGCAGCGGGGATGCGGTAGCGTCGGCTCTTTCCGCGCACCTGGCAAACCTCACCGCGGAGTGGCTACCGCCTGCCGCCCACGATGTTTGGCGGGAGATTGCGCGGTTGCTGCGCGCGGCCGCCGACAAACCCATTTCCGATAACGCCGCGCTCGCGGTCCGCTCGTGGCCGCAAAAGCGCATCGCCGAGCTGATCCGGCTCGTGCGCGACCTGCACGCCATCCTCGAGACGGTGGAGAACCATCGCATCGAGGATGAGATCCGCGACAACATCCGCCGCCATTACCTTTGAAAGCTGGAACAGCGACCATGTCCATGAACACGCAAGGCCGCCCGACCCATCCCGGTAGCGCCGAAACGAGTGAAACTACCACCTTCACCGGCAATCGTGGGCTCGACCACGAGGAGGCGCTGATCTTCGAGATCGGCCGAAGCGACACGACGGGCGTTGATCTGCCGGAACCGAAGACGGTGAAGAGCCGCCTCGGCGGCCTGGAGCGCACGCAGCCGATCGGCCTGCCGGGGCTCACCGAGCCCGAGACGATGCGGCACTACGTGCGGCTGTCGCGTAAGAACTATGCGATCGATTCCGGGCTCTATCCGCTGGGCTCATGCACCATGAAGCACAACCCGCGCCTCAACGAGAAGATGGCGCGCGTTGCGGGCTTCGGCGACGTGCATCCACTTGCGCCGCAAAGAACCGTGCAAGGTGCGCTAGCCTTGATGGAGATGCTGGCGGGCTATCTGCTCGAGCTGACGGGAATGAAGTCGGTCGCCCTGTCGCCAAAGGCAGGCGCTCACGGCGAGCTTTGCGGCATGCTCGCGATCAAGGCAGCCCACGAGGCGCAAGGCTCGAAACGCAGCATCGTGCTGGTGCCGGATTCAGCGCACGGGACCAACCCTGCGACGGCCGCCTTCATGGGCTATCACGTAAAATCGATCCCCGCGCGCGATGACGGTACAGTCGCGGCAGAGACGGTGAAGGCTGCACTCACGCCCGAGGTCGCAGCCATCATGCTGACCAATCCGAACACGTGTGGGCTATTCGAGCCCGAGGTCGTGGAGATTGCGCGCGTCGTGCATGAGGCAGGCGCCTACTTCTACTGCGACGGAGCTAACTTCAACGCCATCGTCGGCAAGGTCCGCCCCGGCGATCTCGGCGTCGATGCGATGCACATCAACCTGCACAAGACGTTCTCGACGCCGCACGGCGGAGGCGGACCCGGCTCCGGCCCCGTAGTCCTGTCCGAAGCCCTTGCGCCCTACGCTCCTGTTCCGTTCGTCGTTCGTGACGGAGACGCACTGAAGCTCGTCGAGCATGTGGCGGCAGGCAGCGACGGGCAAAAACCGCTCGGTCGGCTCACCGCCTTCCACGGACAGATGGGCATGTTCGTGCGCGCCCTCGCCTACATGCTGAGCCACGGCTCTGACGGCATGCGGCAAGCGTCCGAAGACGCGGTGTTGGCAGCGAACTACGTGCGGGCGGGCCTGCGCGACGTGATGAGCCAGCCATTCGGCGACCAGCCCTGCATGCACGAGGTACTCTTCGACGATACGTGGTTGAAGGACAGCGGCGTCACAACACTCGACTTCGCCAAGGCGATGATCGACGAAGGCTATCATCCGATGACCATGTATTTCCCGCTGGTCGTGCATGGCGCCATGCTGATCGAGCCGACTGAATCCGAATCGAAGCAGTCGCTCGATCTCTTCATCGCGACCCTGCGCGATCTCGCCAAAGACGCAACGACAGGCAACGACAAAAGCCGCTGCAAGCAGGCGCCACGATTCGCACCACGACGGCGGCTCGACGAGACGAGAGCGGCGCGCGAGCCGAAACTCCGCTGGCGACCGGCAGCGCGGCCAGAGGCAGCCGAGTAGCTCGCCTCAAGTGAGAAGGGAACGCCGCCCACGGAGCGTAGCGCGCGTCCCTGCCACACTTCATCCCCACAAAGTTC
>JBFWOB010000047.1:0-41488 GCA_050250755.1 Hyphomicrobiaceae bacterium | reverse complement strand
TGCCCCATACGCGTCCGCAGACGCCATCCGACGAAAAATTGGCTCGAAACAGCCGATCTCAGCTACTCTGCATCGGTCTTCGCGCGAGATGGACACCACAGTCGCGTTTACACGCACCCAAGACCCGGAGCTGTCCTGAGCAGATGCAGCAGGCCTAGCCCGCGATCGAGCGCCGCGCAGAGGAAGCAGTCATGACCTTCCGGCTGGTCCTGCCTTAGCGATGGTGCAGGAGCGTGTCTTAAAAAGAACTCTTTTGAGCAGAACCGGTGTGGCAGGGGCTCAATCCATTTGACATGGGAATATCAAACAGAGCAGGGGAGAGATGTGTTCGCGTTCTATCCTTCATTTGGCGAAGCCCGACCCGCGAGCACTTGCATGCCACGAACGAGCGACTATTCGGCCGCCATGCGCAGGTGGCTGCATTTCGGTTGCATGCTGATCGGACTCATCGGCTGCATGCTTGCTTGGCAATCGTCCGCTAACGCCCAAAGTTTCACGTTCGATGCACAAAATGGCTCAATTTCGGGGAGCTATCCGAATTTCACCATTACGGGGCCTGATAGTCCCTGCTGCTCACAGCAGACATCCTCGTATGTCGGTACGTTTAGCACTGCTACGACCGTCACGTTCACTTGGTCCTACAGCACGACGGACGGCGTTGAGTCCAGCGGCTACATTCTGAACGGTACACAGGTCGAGCTGATACCCCTTTTCCAATCCTCAGGATCAGGCTCAGTCACCGTTGCCGTACCAGCCGGCGGGACCCTCGGCTGGTACGTAACAGCTCTTGATTCTTGTTGTGGGCCTGGGGTGCTGACCGTTTCTGCATCCAGCTCTTCCCCGCTCGCCACCACGCTGGCGGCATCATCGACGACGCTCACGGTCGGCTCAGCCGCCACACCATTCACGCCTGTCACCGCGAGCGGCGGAACAGGAACGCTATCCTATGCGGTGAACCCCGGCCTGCCGGCCGGGCTATCACTCAACACCGCCACCGGCCAGATAACCGGCACACCGACGGCAGTAGCGGCTGCCGGCAACTACACGGTCACGGTGACCGACCAGACCGCACCGACCCGCCAGACCTCGGACAAGACCTTCAGCCTAGCGGTCAGCCCAGTTTCAACTTCGACTGCCGTGACCTCTTCGCCCAATCCAAGCTTACTCGGTCAATCCGTCGTGCTGACGGCCACCATAACGCCGGCATTCGCAGGCGGCACCGCTTCCTTCAAGGACGGTGCAACGGTCTTGTGCAACGCCGTGCCCATCGTCAACGGGGTCGCCACTTGCACCACGTCGTTCACCAGCGCCGGTGCGCATGTCGTATCCGCTGCCTACAGCGGCAGTCCCGCTTATGCCAATTCCACCTCGGAGGCGATAACGCACATTGTTGGTGATCAACGCAGGCGGACGGTTGAAGCGATCGGCCGCTTCCTTGGCGCACGGAACAACCAAATCCTGTCAAACGAGCCAAACACGCAGCGCCAGATCGATCGCCTCATCGAGTTCGGTGATGGTCCTGTCGGTGGGCAAACCGGAACTCCGGCCACGTTGGCAACCTTTTCTGCCAACCAACAAGGCGCCATGCCGTCACGCCTGGGGGCTGGTCCAGATGCCCGGGATATTTCCCGGATGCGCTTCGGCCGCCGCGACACGCTATTGGGCGGCGCGACCGGGGGGATCGGTGCTGATGGCGGTGGCGCTGGTGGCATGTTCAGCCTCGGATACGGCGGGCCTTATGGTCTCGGGCTCGCAGGCTCGTTTGGCTCGCTTGAGGGATGGCAGGAGTTCAGCACAGCGGCTGCCAGCTCCGGGGGCGGTGCGGCGCAGTTGGGCGGTGCACGCGTCAGCGGCAACGCAGACGGGCCGATGAGCCTCGGCTTCGCCACAAGCTTGCGTGACATCAACCGCGCCGCCGCAGACGCAGAAGCGCGCAAGATGACCGAATCAGGGCTTGCATACTCAGGCGCAGCTGGCCCGACGGGCGCGCCACAGCCTAACCCGTTCGATATTTGGATCGAAGGCAAGTACGCGAGCCTCAGTTCAGGTGCGGACCTGGACGGGAACTTTGGCCTGCTGTCGGTTGGCGCAGATTATGTCCTCAATCGAGCGTTGCTTGTGGGCACGCTGGTTCAATTCGACAGCATGCAGCAGCGCTCCGCTTCAGAGGTAACCGAAGTGAAGGGGCACGGGTGGATGGCGGGCCCCTACGCGACGCTTCGATTGGATCAAAACCTTTTCTGGCAGGCGCGCGCCGCATGGGGGCGCTCAAGCAATGAGGTGAGCCCGTTCCGCACTTACACCGACCAGTTCGACACAGAGCGCTGGCTGGCGACGTCGGCGCTGAGCGGACGTTGGCATATTGGCCCACTGTCGTTTCGCCCCTCGGTTTCGGTCTCCTACACGGAGGACGTCGCCAAGAGCTACGTCGACACCTTTGATACCCTGATCCCCGAGGTGAAGTCGAAACTGGGTCAAGCGAAGGCTGGCCCCGAAATCAGCTACCAGTATGTTATCGGTCGCGATCTGGTGATCACCCCTCACGTGGGATTGCAGGTGATCTGGAACTTCGTTCGCGAAGTGTCCGCCGACGGTTTCGGCAATATTGACGATGACGTTGCCGGCCCGTCAGGGGTTCGAGGCCGCGCCGAGCTCGGAATTCGAGCCTCTACTAGCGGTGGTATCGGCCTCGATATTTCGGGCAGCTACGATGGTATAGGATCGAGCGACTACAGCGCTGTCACAGGACGAGCGGCGGTACGCATCCAGCTGCAATGATCATGGATCACGACATTGCGGAGGCTTTGCTCTTGGCGAACCTCGGCATGTGGGATGGCGCTACTTTGTGCGTTGCACCGTCGGGTCGAGCGCAAATGGTCGCTTGTGGCCCCGTCTCGTCTGAGTTCGGACGGAGGCTATCGGATCACCTCGACGGCAGACACTGCAGCACACGAGATAGCGTCTGGTAACAACCCCTACGGTCGTCCCATCAGCAGCATTGACTCATTTGGAACTGGCGCCAGCGAGCAAGCTCTCTGCAAGGTCCGCTATAGGGGTATCGCGTTGATAATCCGATCTCGACGCTCGAATGAACGCGGGTTCCACCAAAACGGTCGCGGACCCAGTGGTCGGGGCTAATTCTGCCGTCTATTGATGGTTTGCCGTCCCGAGAACATACGCCCACGTTCCATTGCGTGGTAGCGTTTGCGAACAGATGATTCGCTGACTTGGAGCGAGGGGGGCCAGGGGAACGCGAGACGGGGGCGGTATCTCAGGCGGCAGGGCAGCAGATTACGTTTCGAACAGATCGAAAACGCTCGGCGCACACTCGTGGCGGTGTTGCACTCCTGATTACGAGCAAGTCCGCAGCTTTATGCCTGGCACTAGCACTGTTCGCGATGTCCTCAACTCCGGTAAAGACCGCGGACTTTTCCGTTAGCGCAGCGGATCAACTGGCGGCGGCCATCTCGACCGCCAATAGCAATGGCGATGCCCCGAATACGATCACGCTGGCCGGCAATATCGATCTCACCCAGCTCACACCTAGCGCGACGGAAAGCTCGGCGTTGCCGACCGTCGGGCAAACCGGGGGCAACAAGAGCCTCATCATCAACGGCGCGGGCAATGCCATCGGCGCTGGCGGCCGGACGCGCATCTTCTTTGCCAATACCGGGACCATCGCGAACCTCGCCCAGGCCCTTTACGACGAGCAGGACGGTCGACAAGCGTTCGAGCGACTCCGCTCGGTGATCGAGGAGGTGCGGCTGACACCTGCGGAAGGGGAGTTGGCGATCGATCTGAAGGGCGATCTCGCGGAGATTCTGAAGATCGGTGCGTCTGCCGCTCAAGACGCTGAAAGTGCAGCTAAAAACGCGCTGCAAATCAAGGTGGTTGCGGGGGCGTGCTTTGACCGAGACTTGAGTTGCTGGTGTTGAAGCAAAGCGACGCTCGATCCCGAACCTGTGTGAGAACGTCCTATTCGATCGAAGGATGGTGCCGACCCGATCGGCTCCGGCTTTTCGACCAAAATCGCGCGCATAGCGGCACTTCCAGCTCTTTGGCACGTCCCTGGATGACCTGAGCGTTGCTCCAAGCGCAATAGCCTATCACCTTAACCAATGCCGGCACGCCGAGAAACGCGATCACCCGCATCCGTAATATCTGCAACCAATAGGCGATTATTCCTGGCGGCATTCTTCGGGGCCCGACAAGCTTGCTTCGGGATGGTCGTTAACGACGGTCTCGTGCGTCGCTCTCGCCCCATCTGCGGGGGATGCCGGAACCACCTCGCCGCCAGCTCGTTTGTCCGGCCAGAGCGCCGGGTGACAACCGGGCACGAGGGAGATGGTGGACGTAGCTGATTTTCCCGGTTTCTGGCTACGGCATCAACGCATCGGTACGCGTCTACACCTAACCCCTCCCCGGCAGCTCTACCACGCTCACCGCGTCATTGACGTTCGGCCATGAGCAAAATCAATGGATCGACCCGTAAGCTGATCGAGAGTTCGACGCCGAAACGTGGCAGGCGATCGAAAAGGCCTCCGTCGCGAGGACGCCATGGTCAAGCTGCGCGCCTCGAGCATCTCAGCGATCCGGTCACCGGAGGCTGAGCCCCACAATGCGGCGCTGCAGCCGCAGAACGTGCCAACCGAAACGCGAGCGTACTGGCTCGCGGGTCGTGGTTCCGTCGGCGAGTCGTTCCGAAGCCATTTGAATTTCAGCTACTAGTTCACCGCCGCGGATCTGACCGAGAGATCCGTCTCACCCGCTATGGCGGGCTTGTCGGCGGCGGCAACAGCGTCGCCGACTGCAACTCGGTCGATGATTGATCAGGCCCAGAAGCGCCGAGAGCTGCGGACAGGAGCGTCTTGTTCAGTGATTACGGGTCGCGTGTTATGGCCAACGGTTAGATACCCTCGCTTGACTGGCGTCAGTACGTGCACACGCTGGGCTGTGCAATGTGCCCGGAGAAAGGAGGGAGCGAATGCCCGACGTCGTCTTCGAGGCCCGCGGCGTTACCAAGGTGTATCGGACCGGCACAGTCAAGGTACATGCGCTCACGGGGGTCGATCTTGATCTTTATGCCGGCGAACTCGTGGTGCTGCTCGGGCCCTCGGGATCGGGCAAGTCGACGCTGCTCAACATCCTCGGCGGCCTCGATCGGGCGACGGCAGGCGTCTGCCGGTTCCGCGAGCTGGACCTCACGCGGCTCGACGAGCAGGAGCTGACGGCCTATCGGCGCCGCTACGTCGGGTTCGTTTTCCAGTTCTATAATCTGATCCCCTCGCTCACCGCACGTGAGAACGTCGCCCTTGTCACCGAGATTGCCGATAATCCCATGAGCCCGCCCGAGGCACTAGAGTTGGTCGGTCTCGGGCCGCGCATGGATCATTTTCCGGCCGAGTTGTCCGGTGGTGAGCAGCAACGGGTCGCCATTGCACGCGCCATCGCCAAGCGGCCGGAGGTGCTGCTCTGCGACGAACCGACGGGCGCCCTCGACAGCCACACCGGTGTGCGTGTGCTTGAGGCGATCACCGCCGTCAACAAAGAGCTCGGGACGACAACGGCCATCATCACCCACAACGCCGCGATCAAGGACATCGCGCACCGCGTGTGTATCTTCGCGGATGGTCGCATTGCGGAAACCCGCGTCAACGAACGGAGAGTCGAGCCGGCGGAGGTGACGTGGTGAGAGAGCGAGCGCGACGCATATGCGGATGATGTCCGGCATCCACGCGCTCGACCGCAAGCTGCTGCGCGACATCGTGAAGATCTGGCCGCAAGCGCTGGCCATCGCGCTGGTGCTGGCGTCAGGGGTGGCGACACTGATCCTCGCCATCGGCGCCTATCGCTCGCTCGAGGAAACCCGCCGTCTCTACTACGCCGAGTATGCGTTCGCGGATGTCTTCGCGACGTTGACGCGCGCCCCGCGCTGGCTCGAGACACGCATCCAGGAAATGCCGGGAGTCGCCGTCGCTGAGGCACGCATTGCCGACTACGCGGTACTCGACATCGAGGGAATGGCGGAACCCGCGACCGGCCTCGCCCAGTCGCTTCCAGATCACAAGCGATCGGTGCTCAATCGCCCACACGTGCGTGCAGGCCGGGCCCCGGAGCCCGGCGCTTCCAACGAGGTAATGGTCAACGAAGCCTTCGCGACGGCCCACGCGATGCAGATCGGCGACAAGTTCGTCGCCGTCCTCAATGGTCGCAAGCGCGCACTGACCGTAGTCGGCATCGCGCTAAGCCCCGAGCATATCTATGCTATTGGCCCTGGTGACTTGATGCCCGATCACAGGCGCTTTGCCGTGATGTGGATGTCTGAGAAGGCCCTCGAAGCGGCTTTCGGGCTCGATGGCGCATTCAATTCGATCACCCTGAAGCTCGCGACCGGCGCACGCGAGGCTGAGGTGATCGAGCGGCTCGACGCCATGCTCGCACGATACGGCGGCACGGGAGCCTATGGTCGCTCGGATCAGATCAGCCACGCCTTTCTCGATGCCGAGCTGAGCCAACTCGCGGCGCTCAGCCGCATCATCCCGCCGGTGTTCCTGCTGGTCTCGGCTTTTCTGCTCAACATGACGCTGCAGCGCATGATCGCGCTGGAACGCGAGCAGATCGGCCTCATCAAGGCTCTTGGCTACACCAACTGTGCGATCGGCTTTCACTATCTGAAGCTGGTCGGGACTATTACCGTGGTGGGCATCGCGATCGGCTTTGCCCTCGGAACGTGGTTCGGTGCCGGACTGACGCGGCTTTATGGCAAGTTCTTCCAGTTCCCGTTCCTCGTCTTCGAACACGACGCCGATCTTTATGTGATCGCGGCCACCCTGACGCTCGCGGCGGCCATCATCGGGGCACTGCGAGCAACGCTCGGTGCCCTTGCCTTGCCGCCGGCGGTCGCAATGCGTCCGCCCTCGCCTCACCGCTACACTCATCTGCCCGGTGAAACATCGGGCCTCTATCGCGGCATCTCGCAAATGACGGTGATGTCGCTCAGGAGCATGACTCGGTTTCCGATGCGTGCCGCGCTGACCGGCCTCGGGCTATCGATGGCCGTTGGCCTCCTGATCGTGTCGCTGTTCGCGTTCGATGCCGTCGAGGCGATGATCGATGCCACCTTCTTTCGAAGCCAGCGCCAGGACGCCTCGCTCAACTTCCCGAACGAGTTTGCGCACCGCGCGATCGCCGATGCTCGCCATCTGCCGGGCGTGCTGAGAGCCGAGCCGTTCCGGAAGGCAAGTGTACGCTTGAAGAACGGTAATCTCTCCCGCAGGCTCTCGCTCACCGGAAGGCCAGCGGATACAATCTTAACTCGCCAACTCGACAGTAATTGGCTTCCCGTTTCGGTCCCTGAGCAAGGATTATTGATCAACCGCCGTCTCGCCGACGTCCTGGACCTGAGGCGCGGGGATCTTGTCGAGGTCGAGTTGCTCGATCGCCGGCGAGGCACCCGATGGGTACGTGTCTCGGATGTCATTGAATCTTATATCGGCCTCGTGGCGCTGATGCGGATCGACCGCTTGAACGATCTGCTGCGCGAAGGCCCCGTCGTGAGCGGCGTCGACATCGCCTACGACAGAAACCAGGAGAACGCGCTCTATCGGGAGGTGAAGCGTACGCCGCACATCGCCTCGATCGAGTTGCAGCGCAATGCCCTGAGGATCTTCCGCGCGACACTCGCCGAGAACATCAATATGATGACCTCGATCTATATCGGCCTCGCCGTGATTGTGGCTTTTGGCGTCGTATATAATAGCGCCCGCATCCAGCTCTCGGAGCGGGCCCGGGATCTCGCCAGTCTCCGCGTACTGGGTTTTCACAAAAGCGAGGTCGCTCGCGTGCTTTTCACCGAGCTCGCGCTGTTGGCGCTTCTCGCTCAACCACTCGGTTGGCTCATTGGCTATTGGTTGTCGTGGATCACGGTGCAGAGCTTCTCGAGCGACCTATATTCGACGCCATTCATCATCGAGACAGCCACCTACGCGAAGGCGAGCCTCGTTACGTTAGCCGCAGCCATCGGGTCGGCCGTCGTGGTGCGCAAGCGGATCGACAAGCTCGATCTGATCGCTGTGCTCAAGACCAAGGAGTGAGCCATGCCCACTGCACTGGCCGGCACTGACCACAAATGGCTCCGCGCCGGCCGCCTGGGCTGGGTTGCCGTCAGCGCACTCGTGGTATTTGCGACGGCCTGGGCCCTTTGGCCGAAGCCGGTCGGGGTCGATGGCGGCAGCGTCACCAAAGGGCCGATGAGCGTCTCGGTCGAAGAAGAAGGAAAGACGCGCATCAAGGATGTCTATGTCGTCTCCGCTCCTCAATCCGGCATCGTGTTGCGTTCGCCCCTCTTGGCGGGCGACGCTGTCACGAAGGACAAGACACTGGTAGCCGAGCTTCAGCCGGCACACCCACCGTTCATCGATGTGCGAACGCGCCTCGAGTTGATCGCCAACATAAAGGCCGCCGAGGCGGCGGTACGACTCGCCGAGGCCGAGCTGGAGCGGGCTCACGCGGACCGGCGTTTCGCCGATGCGGAAATAATACGAGCCCGAGCGCTCGCAAAGAGCAAGACCGTCTCTGAGCAGGTGCTCGAAAAGGCCGAGCATGCCGTATTCGTCGCAAAGGCTGCTGTCGAAAGGGCAAACGCCAACGTGACCGTCCAGCGCCGCCAGCTCGAAAGCGTGCAAGCCAAGCTTGCCGATCCCAGAGACGAGATGCTCGACGGCCTCGCGCAAGCGAGTTGCTGCGTCGAAGTCCGAGCGCCGGTGACCGGGCGTGTGCTCAAGGTGCACCAGACGAGCGAGCAGGTCGTGCCCGCTGGGACGTCGCTGGCGGAGATTGGCGACCCGCAGCAGATCGAGATCGTCGTGGAGCTACTCTCCACCGATGCGGTGAAGATAGCGGAGGGAGCCCTCGCCGAGATTATTGGTTGGGGCGGCAGCGACACGCTTACGGGCAAGGTCCGTCGAATCGAGACCGCAGGCTTTACCAAAGTCTCGGCGTTGGGCATCGAAGAGCAGCGGGTGCGCGTGATCATCGACCTCGATGAGGAAAGCCGCACCCGCCACACGCTCGGCCATGAGTTTCGCGTCCTCGCGCGTATCCGCGTCTGGTCGAGCGAGAGTGTGCTCCGCATTCCGATCGGCGCGCTGTTCCGCAATCAGGGCAAGTGGGCGACCTACCGCATAACAAACGACCGCGCGGTATTGGCGGCCGTGGAACTTGGGCATCGCAACGAAACGGAAGCAGAGGTCATCTCGGGGCTTTCCGAAGGCGACCGGATTATTCTTTATCCCAGCGATCGTGTGACGAATGGAGTGCGGGTATCCGTGCGCCGTGTGGAAGGTCGTTAGCGTCTCGACGTGTTTGGCGTTGCTATCGAGCCGCTGGCATGCGCGGTGATCGGTTGGTGCGCAGCGAGAAAGACACTGAAAATTCGTAGCCGGGAGTCGCGGCTCATGTCGCTTATCGCGTCGCACCGCTCGCCCTGCCGGTCGATGGCGTGGAGAAGAGCTCCGGCCCGGCATGACCGCGGCTTCCGCGTCGTCGATCCGGCCCGGCCCAGCATTGCCCGGCATGAGTCGCCAATCATCCAGTCCGGCTGGCCCGCGCTTTGAGGCCAGATGACCATTGTTGACTTAGGCCCGTGAACGGACCGATCAACCCTTCGAGGAGAGCGGCGCTCCAGGGCTAAAGGGCGGCTCCTCAAGCGACGATCCGGCTATGCGTCTTGAGAGATGCTTCCCCCGAATCCCGACGTGTTCAACGAACGGGCTTCGCTTACGCCGTCGCCGGATTCGGTTTGATGGCACGCAAGGGGTGGGCTGCCTGGCTCTCGATCGTGATTGCGACAGCCACCGTACTCGTGTTCGCAGCATTTTGTGTGCACGTGTGGAGCGGCGGCGCCTAAGAGTTGCGGACCGTCGGCGCCCTGTCGCTGCGCAGCAGCGTCTGGATCGGCATTGCGGCCGTCGCATCGCGGCTCGCCCGGTCCTGGAATGCGCGGGATGCGCAATCAAGCAATGGGGCGGTCCATCACGTCTGAAGGAAAGACCAGCATCGTGGTTTGGCGCAGCATCGTTGTGCACGGGCCTAAGCGATCGTGACCGAGGAGCCAAAACAAGCAGATAGCCCGAAGAGAAAACGTGTCGGCGTTCTCGTCCGAACTCTACCCAGCCTCGATTAGCGCGCCATTATCGTCAGCTCGTCATTCACCTATAAAACCTCGCCACGCTCATCCATCCGCCGGAGCGCTGACGACCACCCCGCGTCCTCTCACGTTGATACTGATCAATGCGTGATCATTCGGTTTTGGGGACTAAACCAAATCTGAGTGACCCAGAGAGGCAACTATGAAGGGCTTTGTCGACGACATCGAGAACCTCACTGAGGAAAATACGGATTTCCGCCGCGTTCTGTATACGGGGCAGAAGCTGCAACTCGTCCTGATGGCGCTTCAGCCTGGCGAGGAAATCGGCGCGGAAATCCATGGAGACACCGACCAGTTCTTCCGCGTCGAGAAGGGGAAGGGGGAAGTCGTCATCGACGGCAAAGCCACGAAGATCAAATCCGACATGGCAATCATCGTACCTGCAGGCGCCCGCCACAACATAAAGAACACGGGCGACAAGCCGCTCAAGCTCTACACGCTGTACGCACCGCCAGAGCATATGGACCGAACCGTGCAGACCACCAAGGCCGACGCCGAGGCGGTCCACGAGCATTTTGACGGCCGGACCACCGAAGCCGGATCGGACGCCTGATCCTGGACCACACCCAATGGCGTCAGGGCATCGAGCAGTCGACGCAACGGAGGAAGATGGCCAGATGGAACTCCTAATTTTACTGGGCGCACTCGGGCTCTTCGGTCTCGTCGCGCTCTGGCCACGCCATGCGGACGCCCACTGCGACACGATGGACGGTCCGGCTGTGGCCGATGGGCGCAAGGCTCTGACGTCGGGTAATCTCAACCACGCACTCAAGTGGATCGGTCCGAAGGCTGAACCCGAACTGCGGGAAGTTTTTGAGAAAAGTCTGCGGGCGCGCGCCCTGGGTGGCGACGCGGCGTTTGTGGCCGACAGGCTGTTTCTGGAATCCCTGATTCGCCTTCATCGTGCCGGCGAGGGCGCCGGCTTCAACGGCCTCAAACCGGCTGGCACCGCAATCGCCCCGGTGGTAATCGCCGCCGACGCAGCCATTGCCAGCGGACGTATTGATCCGCTGATCGGTCTCGTTCCTGAGGAGCGGCTCCCCGAACTCAAGCGTCGCCTGCAGGCCGCGCTCGCCATAAAGGACTTCCCGGTAGACGACGTCTCGGCCGGACGCCGCTACATCGCAGCTTATGTGGACTTCTTCACCTGTGCCGAGGGCGAAAAGCACGATCATGGTCACGGTGAGGAGGGGCACGGAAGCGAGCATATCGACCACCGCCACTGACGATGATTGAGGCAGTCACCCTTGTGCTTCTGGCAGCAGTGATCACGGCGATGGCGGCACGCCGCGGCTGGTGGTTGACCAGGAGTCGCTCATGGTCGATGTACCCGGCACTGCATCATGGTGACGTGGTCCTTACTCGACGGGTCCGTGAGACAGAGCCGATCCGCCGCGGTGACGTCGTGCTTATTGCCTCCGCCGAACTCGGGCGTCCGGTCGTCAAGCGCGTCGTCGGATTGCCGGGCGAGAGGGTAGAGGTCGGCGCACACGGGGTGACGCTCGATCGCATCGATCTACGCGAACCCTACGTTGCCATCCACGGCGGCCCGCCGGGAAGCTTCTGCGTCCCGATGCAGACTTATTTCGTGCTCGGTGACAATCGGCCTTGGTCTAACGACAGCCGATGCTGGACGATGCCGTTCGTCCCGGCTGCGGCCATCTGGGGTCGATTGGCCGCCCGCCCACTCACGCGGCGTGCAGGGCGCGCGGTGCAGCTACGCGGAGTTTGACGGGGGCATGGGGCGCCTCAGAACTGCATTGGATCTCATTGGTTCTGCTCAGTATGCTCTGGCTCGCGCCTCACCCGACTGCGCTGCAACGCGCAGGTTTCTTTGCGCTGTGCGGTTCGATGGCGAGCTCAGCGGTCCCCTCGCCATGGCCCTCGCATCCTCGCTGCGGTGGCCGAAAAGGCGGATCGGCAGCTTGGACAAGATCCTCGATAAGTGGCTTGGCATCAGCGGCTCGTCCTCATCATCAGCACTGGCTCTGGTTGAAAGCGACATATGGGTCGCCGACCTTGGCTGGCTCATGGAATCGCATAGCCGCAAAATGTGGTGTTCCCCTTAGCGCACCAGAACAGGCTGTTCCTGCAGCCCGCCATGGGAAGAAGGGTCTTGCACGGCAACGGTCGAGATCTGCCTGCCGGACCAGTCATGATCGGGCGGACAAGCGCTTCTGGTGCAAGTAGATGATTGGTACAGTGACACCGCTTGCTGCTTGCGACTGTTGTTGAAGGACCGTTACTCACAAGATGATGGGAACGAGCGGACGGACAGCCGAGCGGATCAGCATCGACCTCAGTGCGCTGACACTGGTGGGCATCGTGGCGGGATTCGCAGCACGTTACCTGGGCGCCGACAATCTCGCCGAGGCCGGCTTTGGCCTCGTCTACATCGCCGGGGGGCTTCCGGCAGGCAGGCGCGCCCTGGTCGAGCTTTGGCGCGAGCGCACCCTTGATATCGATCTTCTGATGGTTATCGCAGCGCTTGCTGCGGCCGCGGTGGGCGCACCGGCGGAAGGCGCGGTCCTGCTGTTCCTGTTCAGCATCTCGACAACACTGGAAACGCTCGCCATGGGCCGTGCCCGGCGCGAGGTCGAAGCGCTTCTGGCGCTCAGACCCGAGACGGCACTGCGCAAGACTGCATCGGGAGATATCGAGGAGGTCAAGATCGCAGCGCTCGCCCGCGGCGACGTGCTGATTGTCCGGCCGGGCGCCAAGATCCCCGTTGACGGCGTCATCCTCAAGGGCGATGGCCACCTCGATGAATCGACCGTCACCGGTGAATCGATGCCGGTGCGCAAAGCGGCCGGTGCGAAAGTGTTCGAGGCCACCATCAATCACAGTGCGGTTCTGGAGATGCGCGTCAGCGCGACGTCCAGTGACAGCACGGTCGCGCGCATGATCAAGCTGGTGACGGAGGCGCAGGCCGCTCGTGCTCCTTCGGAACGGTTTAGTGCCTGGTTCGGCCAGCGTTACACCGTGGCCGTGCTGGTTGGCTCAACATTGATCCTAGGCGTGCTCCTAGGCCTGGGTCGAGAATGGCAGGAGGCGATCTATCGCGCGGCTGTCGTGCTGGTCGCTGCCAGCCCCTGCGCGATCGTCATCAGCGTTCCGGCGGCGATCCTTTCTGCCCTTTCGGCGGCCGCACGCGGCGGCGTCCTGTTCAAGGGCGGCGCGGCGCTCGAGAGTTTCGCGGCTGTCACCCAGTTCGCGTTCGACAAGACCGGGACACTGACCACCGGCCGGCCCGAGGTGACGGCCATCGTCTCGCCGGCAATGCCGGAAAACGATTTCCTAAGCCTGTTGGCGGGATTGGAGGCACATTCCGAACATGGCATCGCTGCCGCGGTCCGCCGCGAAGCCGAGCGGCGGGGGCTCACGCCTGCCAGCATGCTGGACGTGAGCGCACATCCGAGCGAAGGCATCACGGGCCGGGATCAGGCTGGCGCGATCTGGGCTGGCAATCCGCGCATGGTGGATCGCATGGGCGCCGATGTAACGGACCCCGCCTTCAAGGCCATGACGGGCGGGGCGGAGACGGTCATCTGGATGGGGCGGGCAAGCCGAGTTCTCGGGGCGGTCACGGTCGCCGACGCCATCCGGGACACCTCACGCGAAGCTCTCGACTCCCTGCGCGCAGTGGGGATTGCCCGGATCAAGATGATGACCGGCGACCGGCGCCCTGTCGCACTACGAGTGGGCAAGGAACTCGGCCTGTCGGTAGAGGACATCGAGGCCGATCTCCTACCGCATGACAAGGTACGGCTGGTAGAGGGAATGACGCGGAAGGGAAAGGTTGCCTTTGTCGGCGATGGCGTCAACGACGCGGCGGCCCTGGCGAGGGCGGATGTGGGCATAGCCATGGGCGCGGCGGGTAGTGAAGTGGCCG
The DNA here is from genome assembly GCA_050250755.1 of Hyphomicrobiaceae bacterium. Classification (GTDB taxonomy): domain Bacteria; phylum Pseudomonadota; class Alphaproteobacteria; order Rhizobiales; family Hyphomicrobiaceae. Next base: position 27,389 of record JBFWOB010000047.1, on the reverse strand, counting down.
TTCAGGCCGCCGATGTCGCCTTGTTGTCGGAGGACATGGCGCGGTTGGCGTCTGCGCACAGGCTTGCGCGGCGCACGGCGCGCACCATTCGCCAGAATCTGACCTTCGCGATCGGGGTCATGCTGGTGCTGGTGTCTGGCGCCTTATTCTTCGATCTGCCGTTGCCGCTAGCTGTTGTCGGCCATGAAGGCGGCACAGTGCTGGTGGTGCTCAATGGCGTGCGCCTACTGTTCGACTCGATCCGATCGGTTGGACGACCATTCAAAGCGCTGGCACCGATGGATGCGCCCGACGCGCAAATACATGAAACGCGAAACCTGCCACGCAGTGCTCGCTCGGCACCCGACGTCATCCGCAATCGAACATGACTGGCTAACTTCAGCCCACCGCGCATCAGTATCGCCACGGGTGTCCGGCAGGAACGCTTTCCACGAACGGCGAGAACTAGCAGATACGGCAAGTGCTGGCCCATGGCGACAAGTTCCCATAGGCTCTTTTCCGCCGCTGGATGACTGCCTCGAGGACCAAGCCGATGATCAATAGCGGAATTCAAGCCTTTTACGGCCAGCGGCGCAGTTAGCGCGCCGACCACGTCCGATATGCGCACATCGGCGTGGCGATGACCATCGTATCTGCCGATGTGAGGGCAACGACAGCAACGTAACGCAGCCCTACACAACGGGACACGCGGTTGCAGCGCCCTGGGTGTCGCGGCGAGAATGAAGCGCGGTCACTTCGCACCCGTCTTTAGGCCCACATTCATGCGCACGCTGCTCACGAACGCCACTCTCATCGATTGCGTCAACCCCACGCCCAAGCCGCAAACAGCGAAGTAGAAATCGGCGGGGGCTAGGTTTTTCAAGCTCTCGTGGTAGCGGCGGTGATTGTAGTGCTCGACGAAGGTGCCGATGTGGGCCTCGAGATCGCCGGGCAGCTCATAGTTTTCGAACCCAATGGAGAGTATGTTCGCCACGCTCCGCCGCCGCACAGTTGGCACCAACGGCTGCGTGACCTGCCCACCGTCACCAGCTTTCAACGATAGCTTATATAGACCGCAAAGTCATCAAGAGACGTCGCGATACGAAGCGCCCTAACTGAAGTCTGGGCGAGACACAGCTCGCATCCATCTCAGGGCGTCGTCGATGTCTGCACGGTGTCGATCGGACGGCGGCGCGCGCGTCATGAAGCCCGCGCAGAAGTCGCGCGAGAGCCATTTGCGATTGTCCGCGTCGCGAACTTACTCAATTCCTGCAACCACAGCACGGAACTGGCCACCGCCGCGCAGGTTAGCCAGTCTCCAAAGCTCAAACTGGCGGTCGAGAAGGCATCCTGCAGGAACGGCGTGTAGATCACGGCCATGTGCAGGAGCAATGACAGTCCGACGGCTAGCCAGAGCCAACGGTTGCCGAAGAGGTTTTCGAAGGCGCTGCTTTCGTCAGAGCAAGCATTAAACGCATTGAACAGCTGGAAGATCATAAGAGTCGTAAAGGCCATCGTTTGAGCGTAGCGCATCGTCCCGGTTCCTTCGATGAGCCCCCCCGGCAGGCAAGCGTCGAGAACAAGCAGCGTCCCCGCCGCCATCACAAGGCCGATAAACAATATGCTGAACCACATGCGACGCGTGATCACGCCCTCGTTGCGAGGTCGCGGCGGACGGCTCATGACGCCTCGATCCACTGGATCGACACCGAGGGCTAGCGCTGGTGCACCGTCGGTGACGAGGTTGATCCACAGTATCTGGGTCGCCAGAAGGGGAAGTACGAGCCCCCCGGTGTCCGCCTCGGACAGTCCGATCACGTCGATCAGCAGCACGCCAAAGAACATCGTCATGACCTCGCCGATATTCGACGACAGGAGGTAACGCAGGAACTTCCGGATATTATCGAAGATCGCTCGTCCCTCCTCCACAGCGACAACGATCGTGGCGAAGTTGTCGTCGGAAAGCACCATATCGGCGGCCTGCTTCGAAACGTCGGTCCCGGAAACGCCCATGGCGATCCCGATGTCCGCGGTCTTAAGCGCGGGGGCGTCGTTGACGCCATCCCCCGTCATGGCCACCGTCATCCCGCAGCGCTGCAGGGCTTTGACGATGCGTAGTTTGTGCTCGGGGTCGACGCGGGCATAGACTGCGACCTCGTGGACCGTATGTTCCAGCGCCTCTTCTGACAGCTTGTCGATTTCTATCCCGGTGACAACGCGGTCGCCGTCGGCGATGCCAAGTTCGGTGGCGATGACCAAGGCCGTCTTCGGATGGTCACCTGTAATCATGATCGAACGGATGCCGGCGCCTTTCGCGCGTGCGACCGCAGCCTTCGCTTCTTGCCGCGGCGGATCGATCATGCCGATCAGTCCGAGAAACACGAGATGCTGTTCGACGCCTTGATCGATAGCTTGCGGCTTTGCTGCCTCCTTGGGGAGCGAGCGAAAGGCGACGCCCAGCGTACGCAGCGCCTCCGCGGCCAGCGCCTCATTGCAGGCAAGGATCTGCCCACGACGGCTGTCCGTGAGGGGGCGCGCTTCCTGTCCCACGAACTCGTGCGAGCAACGCGCCAAGAGGACGTCCGGGGCGCCTTTGGTGAAAGTGAGCAGGCGCTCCTGGCGCTCGGCGTCACTGTGAATCGTACTCATGAGCTTGCGCTCGGAGGAAAACGGCACCTCGCCAAGACGCTCGAAGCGAGCGTCGAGGGCATCCGCCTCAAGGCCCGCCTTGCGGGCGGCGACGATCAGCGCACCCTCGGTGGGATCGCCCTGTACCGTCCAGCGTCCCGCGCGCTCCTGCAAAACCGCGTTGTTGGCGCGGTCGGCGGCGGCAAGCGTCCGCACTAACTCCGAGTGAAGCGCGCCGGCGATCACTCCGCCACCGTCGGGGCTGAGCCCCCCTTCCGGGGCATAACCCGTGCCGCCGAAGGTCACGCGTCCGCTCGCAGTGGTGATCACTCGCACGGTCATCTCGTTCTTGGTAAGCGTGCCGGTCTTGTCGGAAGCGATCACGCTGGCTGAGCCGAGCGTCTCCACAGAAGCGAGGTGGCGCACGATGGCATTGCGCTTGGCCATCCGCAGAACGCCGAGCGAGAGCACCGCGGTGACGACGGCAGGCAGGCCCTCCGGGACCGCGGCAACTGCGAGCGCGACGCCGAGGATGAGCACGTCGAAGATTGCCGAGATCCCGGTCACGTTCTCAACGAGCAGAATCGTCGCGATCATTACGATCGCGATGACGATCACGATCAGGCCAAGCAGCCTGCCGACGCGGTCGAGCTCGATTTGCAGCGGCGTCGGCTCCCGGGGCGCCGCCTTGAGCATGCCGGCAATGCGGCCCATCGCTGTCTGCATGCCCGTGGCGGTGACAACCGCGCGTCCGTGTCCGTAGGTCGCCGATGTGCCGCTGAAGACCATGTTGCGCTGATCGCCTAGCCCCGCGTCCGCCGCGACCGGGGTGACATATTTCGAAATTGGCTGGCTCTCACCGGTGAGCGCTGCCTCAGCTGTTTGCAGGGCGGCAGTCTGGATTAGCCGGGCATCGGCCGGGACAGTGTCGCCCTCCTCAATGAGAATGATGTCGCCGGGCACGATCTCGGTTGCCGCGATCGCTTGCCGGGCGCTATCCCTGACGACATTGGCATGCGCCGCCGAGATCTGCTGTAAGGCGGCGAGAGCCTGTTCCGCGCGAAGCTGCTGGATATAGCCCATCGCGGCGTTGAGAAGCACGATGGAAAAGATGGCGATCGCTTCATAGGGAAGTGCGGAATCGCGCTCGTGCATCCACAGCACCGCGGAGACGAGCGCCGCAACCAGTAACAGGATGACAAGAACGTCCGCGAACTGGGCAAGGAACTTCCGCCACAATGGCACGGGCTCGTCGGCGGTAAACTCATTCCTGCCGAAGCGGCCGACCCGCGAACGGGCCTCAGCGCCGCTTAGACCTGCACTCGCATCGGTGTCGAGCGCCGCTAAGACCTCCTCCACTGTCTGCTGGTGAGGCTCCGTTTGGGGTGACCGATCGACGCTTCTTTCCATGGCTCGGAGCAACCTTTGCCTGTCGCGCTTTTTCGAGGGCCGAGAGTTCCGGACGTTTATGCGGTAAAATAACACCTCAACTTGTCAAATATAGCCAACCCAGCGCCAATACGTGGCTCATAAGATAAGCTTCGGCAGATAGGCCATCATCAACGAGCCAAAAAGATTCCTGTATTCGGCCGAGTTAGTTTGAGGCGCCATAGCGACAGCGCACAATGCCTCCACGGGTTTCCAACCGGAAGGCACGCCGATAGGACAGCGCCCGTTCAGACGGAAAGCGCAGCGCTTCTCCGATCCTGCCCCCCGCCAAGCAGTCGGTCGAGCACCTTGATCCGGTAGGTTGGGGGCACGGCATCGCGAAGCGACAACCGGGTCTGGACATTCACTGCAGCGGCCGCAGCGCTGAAGCAAAACCGATCCCAGATCGCGGGGATGATTCCGGGGTTCACAATCGTCGTCAGCCCGCGACCTTCCAACACGACTGAGAGCACCGCCGCCTGGGGCGCATCATAGGGGTGGATGGCTCCGACCTGCAGCTCGGCCGTGGGAGGCCGCCGGATGAGCGCGCCGTCCGCGCCCATGCTGATCCGCGCCTCAAACGCTGCGCCGATGGAGCGACCTCCGTTTGGAACCAGCTCGAAGGTGATCGGCACCCTCGACGATCGAGATGGCGGCCGTGTCTGGTCCGATGGCCGGTTCGACGAGCGTCAGCGCTGCACGATAGTCCTGCGCGCGGGTTGCCACGATGACGGCATCGTAGGCGCCCACCAACTCTTCGGGAGTGAGGGCCGTAACGGGACGCCGGAACCCGAACGGACTCGCGAGCATCAGTCCGGTGGTCAGGAGTTGCACCTTGCGCTCTTGCCGAACGAGGAAAGTGACGTCGCAGTCGCGATCACGAACCGAGCGCGGCACCCGTCCATGCCGCTTGAGAAAATGATGGCCAGGGACGATGCTTCACTGGTTCGACAACGTCATCGCCTGTGTGTTGAGTAGCTGTATAAAGACAGCCTCGACCGGGTCGCCAATCGCAATGATCTGTCGCCGACCGTTCACGCCCCGTCCTTATGGGCCAACAACATTGATGCAACTCGGTTTCGACGCACACCCGGCGCCTTCGTCAGGGCCTGCCCGCAGAAAACCCCCGGATCACCTCGTCCCGTGGATGAACGCTTGCATCTCCTCCAGCGTAAGCTTGCCGTCTTTATTGCTGTCCATTGCCTTGAAAATTCGTTCGTGAGCTGCCTGAAACTCCTGCAGTGAGATGGTCCCATCGCTGTCGGCGTCCATCAGAGCAAACATCATGCGCATCATAAAAGGTGGTCTCATCACGCCTCCACCCATCATGCCGCGTCCCATCACGGGTCCCATCATCTGGCCCATTGGATGCGATTGCTTTTGTTGCTGATCCGGTTGGGGTGCCATTTGGTTTTGTGCAAAGGCACCGATAGTTCCGAACGTCAGAATGAGAGCAGATGTCGTGAGTCCAAGACGCGGCTGTACATTTGAAACCTCCTGAGATACCAACTCGGATCGCGTTTAGCGTTTCAGCGCAAATGCCCATTTATCATTTCCATCGGTGGCTTGCCTTCGCTGCGTGCTGGGCTCGCGGCTCATGGTTCCCTTACGATGGATGCCGATGGGCTGGGTTGCGATCAGCAAAGCCCCAAGCACCTTTTCGACGAGGTCCAAGGCTTCTTTCATTGCGCGGACGCGCAAGGCACCGCGTGTCTCTTCACCAAGCTCAAGCCGGCGGTGATGGATGCCAGCTCCCCTGCAAGCCACGGCGACATGCAGGAGACCGACGGGATTGCCGTCTTCATCCGGGTCAGGACCGGCGACGCCCGTGATGGCAATACCGATGTCCGCCGGGCACGCGGCAAGCACACCAGCTGCCATGGCCTTGGCGACCGGTTCGCTGACGGCTGTGTGCGAGGCGATAAGGTCGGCTTCAACTCCGAGGACAGCTGTTTTTTGCTCCTTCGAGTACACGACGAAGCCGCCGTGAAATTGCTCACCCGCGCCTGGCGCATCAGCAAGCAGCGTCGCTAGGCAGCCAGCAGTGCAAGATTCTGCGGTGGCTAGTGTCAGTCCCCCGTCGGCTGCATGGCGCAGAACCCGTTCGGCAACATCCTGGAAGTCCGACATGAGCGATCACCCATCGAAATCAACTGACAGCCTCACGAACCAAGGGCGGAGCTTGCCGCAGGTGAAAATGAACTCGGTCGCCTTGCGCGTGCGCAGGATAACACCGCCCTCATCGAGCTGTGGCGCCAGCCCGGAACACGGGGCTTCACCGCATCAATAACCACGTCGTGTGCAACGGCGTTCCCCAGAGTCAATCGTTTCAGTCAGGATTCTGCAAGCATTGCGAACTCAGTGGCGAGCGCCTCTGCAACTGCTTTCCGAGACCCATGCTGACTTGCGACGACATCGCGGACGGCATCGGCAACACGGCGGAGCCGGTGGCGGACAGGATCGTTGGCGAAGTCCGCCAGCTCGACGATGAGCACCTCTCCGAGCTTGCCGAACCCGAGTGCAACGTCGCGCCACCGGGCCAATGTGCCTGGAGAGACTGGAATGGGATCGAGGGCGTGCATGGTCAGTTGAGCCTCAGGTGCAATTAGGCGGCCTTGGTCGTGGGGAGGCGACTCTCAGCTTCGATTACCGCTTCCAGCGTCGCCATATCACGAAGTATTTCCGCTGGGTCCGATGGCTGCATTCCTTCCCCCGCCGCCCGGATGCGATCATCGAGAAACTGCCGCCACCGCCTGAGAGCCGCAATCTTCTGACCACGGGTAAGCAGGACCTCGGCGAGAAGCTGAGCGGGATGGTCGAACACAGCCTCCGGCTCAAGCCGGGCGCGCGCGATAGATAACCGTGAGATTTGCGGCATGGATCAAACTCTGCACTGGCTATTGGTCGCCGCGAAACAAACAGCGGGCTCCGCGGTTCCCGGGGTGACGTTCTAGCTCACGGTATCGCTGCAGCCTGCGTCGTGCTTTGGCGATACTTCGGGTCCAAATCTGGATGAACCTCAGGATTTATCCTCCAGTGCTTCAGTTCGCGGCGTGAAGAGTTATTTGCCGCCCGAATGAGGCGCGAGTGCTGATCCGGCTGATCGGCGGCCGGCTTCGTGCAGGGCCCGTCCGAGCAGGGCGGGGACTTGCTCGGCATGTAAACGCACAGAGAGAGCGGTTCGCCCTATTTCGGGCTATCTCCGAACGGCGTTCTAAGGCGCTCCGGGCGGCGGGATAACACGTATCGTGCCTTTTTCTGGCGGAGCCTTGTGCATCTCAGGATCGACACCCTTTGGAGGTGTGATCACGCCATCCTGTTTGTTCAGCTTGTCGCACAGAGTACCGGGGGGCGCCTCGGGCGCTGGGCTTGTCGGCACGGGCTTCGGCTCGACTTTCTCTGGTGGCGTCTGGGTCGGGTGGCCAGGCGCCGCCTTAAGCGGATTTCGCTTGGCCGATTGTAGATCTCGCCTAAGTGATCACCGTTGGTATTGTAAACTTCAGTTCCGGTGACCTTACTCGCCGAGAGTATAGGGTTTCCACACTGCTGCGGACCGGTGTCCGTGAGTTGGCATGTACCAGGAGGCCGGCGGCAGCCCGTCAACCGAAGCGCGGCCTCGTCCGAGGCGGGGCCGCGTCGGATGCGCGCGATGCATCCGGTCCGTTACATATCCCAATAGGGCCTTGCCTTGTAGTAGTCGTGGATCCCAGTCTCGTAGGCGCGGTCGCCCCAGACCGGGCACGCGTACGCAAAAGACGCAATGGACTGAAACCCACCGTACGGGTCTCGATGAAACGGGCCAGGTGCTGACGAAAACGGAAGTGGCACCAACGACTTGAGCTCTTTCCGATTCCAGACATTGTGCCGCGTCGAATGGATGACGCAAGCACGGAAAGGGGGAGACTTGGCAGTGAGATGCCGGGTACCGTAATCCGACTAATCCGGCACCCCGAAGCGAAAAACAGCACTGTCATTCCTGGAGGTGTAGACGGGGCGGATTTCTGAGAACGAGTGACACGAGCGCCAAGCGCGCGTCAGCGGCAGATCAGGACGGGGATCGTGCTGTGTGTCACTACGCTGTGGGTCTGGCTGCCGAGCAGAAGTCGGGACAGCCCGCGGCGACCGTGGGATGCCATCACGATAAGGTCGCACGACTTTGCCTTCGCCGTCTCGAGAATGCCTTCTGCGGGATGACGCTCCTGGACGTGGACGGTCGAGCAAGCGACCCCTGCCTTGGCTGCCGTCGCATTGGCCTTCGACAGAATCTCGGCCGCGCTTGCAGCCATGGCCTTCTCGTAATCCTCAAACGGGAACGCAATGGCAGCCTCTCCCGAAACCTGGGTTGCCCAGGGCTCGGTGACGGTGACAACCGTCACCTGTGACGCCAGGGCTTTAGCCAGAGACAGACCCTGCGATAAGGCCTTTCCAGCCAAGTCCGAGCCATCGACCGCAATCAGAATGTGATTGTACATGTGACCTCCTCGATATGAACCGTCCCGATCCTTGTTCGGATCCACCGTGCCACACAGAGCCATTCAGCGTAACTGCACGTGGTCAGCCCGCCGTATCGTCATCCGATTGATCGCCACTTCATGATGGGTCTCGCATCCGAATGCCCACTTGCGAGCTCTGGAACGACGTTCCGGCTGTCGCTTTCAGGAGCGCCGCCGCGTCCTCCAGCCGGCCGATTGCTGCGCGTGTCCCGGTCCGTCGCACGAACTCGAGAGCGGCTTCGATCTTTGGTCGCATCGAGCCCGGCTCGAACTCTGCCGGATCGAGATCGTTCGGACCAGCACTGGCAACCGACTGTGCTCGTGCCGTACGCCAACCAAGAAAGACACTGTCGACATCGGTCAGCAGCAGGAGGCAATCCGCATTCACCTCGCGGGCAAGCAGTGCACTGGCATGATCCTTGTCGATCACCGCTTCGACCCCATAGAGGCGGCCATCGTCGGCGCGGGCCACAGGAATGCCACCACCACCGACGCAGATCACAATGACACCGCGCGAAGCCAGGAGAGAGATCACGCCGAGGCCGAGAATTGCGAGCGGCCGCGGGGAGGCAACGGCCCGGCGCCAGGCTGCGCCATCCTTCACGATCGACCAGCTCCGCTTGGATTCGAGATGCCGTGCTTCGCCCTCCTCGTAGATGGGGCCGATTGGTTTCGTGGGCTTGCCGAATGCGGGATCTCTCGGATCGACGACAAGTTGGGAGAGGACGGACGCCACCTCTCTCTCCGACGGCAAGGCATTTCTGAGCTCCTGCTCGATCAGGTAACCCAGCATGCCTTCCGTTTCGGCGCTCAAGACATCGAGTGGCTGCTGGCTGCCAGCGGGACCTGAAGCACTTTGCAGCGCGAGGAGGCCAACCTGCGGCCCGTTGCCGTGCGTGATGAAGACCTCGTTGCTGTCGGAGCAGAGTGGCGCAAGCGCCTCCACGGCACGCCGGACGTTGGCCCGCTGATTGGCCTCAGTCAGCGGCTCACCGCGTTTAAGGAGTGCATTGCCGCCGAGTGCCAAGACGATACGCATGGTCTCAGGACCCTATGGTCGCGACAAGAATCGCCTTGATCGTGTGCATGCGGTTCTCCGCTTGATCGAACACGATAGATGCCGGCCCTTCGAACACGCCCTCGGTCACCTCCATGCATTCGGCACCAAATTTCTGCGCAATCTCCTCCCCGACGGTCGTCTCCCTGTTGTGGAACGCTGGCAGGCAATGCATGAACTTAGCGTGCGCGTTGCCCGTCATGGCCATGACGCCCTCGGTGACACGGTAGGGCGTGAGGTGCGGGATGCGATCGACCCATTTCTCTTTCGACTCCCCATGGACAGCCAGACGTCGGTGTAGACGAAGTCGGCGCCTGACAGGGCCGCGCCAAGGTCGGTCCTTATCGAGATCATGCCGCGAGCCTCACGCGCCGTTTGCTCGAGCTGATCGAGGAATGGGCGCTCGGGCCAAAGCTCCTTTGGCCCGCAGAGCCGCATATCCATCCCGAGCTTTACGGCACCAAGCGCCAGGCTTCGCGCCACGTTGTTGCCGACGTCGCCCATGAACACGACCGCCATATCGGAAAGGTGCTTGTGGGTGAACTCGCGCATCGTCATGAAATCCGCGAGCGCCTGGGTCGGGTGGGCCTCATCCGTCAGACCGTTGTAGACGGGCACTCCGGAATACTCGGCAAGCTCGCGCGCCGACCGCTGGACGTAGCCGCGAAACTCGATGGCGTCGTACATGCGCCGGAGCACCCGCGCCGTGTCCTTCATCGATTCCTTGTGGCCGATCTGACTTCCACTCGGGCCAAGGTAGGTCACATGCGCGCCCTGATCGTAGGCTGCCACCTCGAACCCGGTGCGTGTCCGGGTTGAATCCTTCTCGAAGATCAGTGCGATGTTGCGTCCCCTCAGTCGCTGTTGTTCGCTACCGGACAGCTTGGCGGACTTCAGCTCCGCGGCAAGGCGCAACAGAAACCGGATCTCCGATGCCGACACGTCGTCCAGGCTCAGTAAGCTGCGGCCCTTGAGATTGATCGGCATGGGAAACCCTCCAGGGTTGGAACGCCAATTGTGAGCAGTGCCGAGGCTTAGGACTGCCTTGTTCCTCGCTCCTGCTGAGTTCCTCGCTCCTGCAGAAACGTGTCGAGGCGCTGATCGAGGCGGGGCGTGTCCACCTCGGCGAACTCGTAGCGGGCACGAACCAAAGGCTTATCGATCGCGATGAGGCGGGCGATATCGCTCGGTGTTCCGCTGACTACGACGTCGGCTCGGGAGTCATTGATCGTCGCTCTCAGATCGTCGAGCTGGGACTGCGAATAACCGAGGGCTGGCAGCACCTTGCCGATATGAGGGTATTGCTTGAACGCTGCTGCGATGTGCCCGACCGCCGATGCTCTCGGATCGACGATCTCGCCGGCACCAACCTCGATGGCCGCCAAATATCCCGCGCCATAGGCCATGCCGCCGTGTGTGAGCGTCGGCCCATCGTCGATGACGATGACCCGCTTGCCTCGCACCGCGTCTGGTGCCTCCAAGGTAATGATCGATGCACCGCGGATGATCTCGGCTCTGGGAGCGATCGCTCGTGCGGTCTCGGTGACCTGCTGAATGGCGGCCGTCGACGCCGAATTGCACTTGGCGACGATGACGACGTCGGCCATGCGCAGGACAGCCTCGCCCGGATGATGAGAGGTCTCATGTCCAGGTCGCAAGGGATCGACGAGAACGACGTGAAGGTTTGGTCTCACGAATGGAAAGTCGTTATTGCCGCCGTCCCACAGGATGATATCGGCTTCCTTCGCGGCAGCCTCGAAAATGAGGGCATAATCGGCACCGGCAAAGACAAGGTTACCGATGGCAAGATGCGGCTCGTACTCCTCCCGCTCTTCGACCGTGCACTGCGCGGCATCCAGATCCCCGAGGCGCTCGAACCGCTGCACGGCCTGGCGCTCGAGATGGCCATAGGGCCTCGGGTGGCGGACGGCGACCACGCGAAGGCCGCGCTCCTTGAGCCGTCTCGAGAGCCAGCGAGCAACTTGCGACTTTCCAACACCCGTTCGCACCGCCGAGACTGCAATGACGGGGACGCGCGCCTCAAGCATGGTGCGCTTTGGCCCAAGCAATGTGAAGTCCGCGCCGGCCGCCAGCGCGATCGAAGCCTTGTGCATGACTTGGGCGTGCTCGACATCGCTGTAGGCAAAGACCACCTCGTCGATGGCCTCTCTCATGCAGATCTCGGCTAGGTCGTGCTCGTCGAGTATCGGAATGCCATCGGGATAGCGGAGCCCGGCCAACGAGACGGGATAGCGCCGATCCGCGATCCCCGGGATCTGCGCCGCCGTGAACGCCACGACTTCGCTCGCCGGATCGTCACGATAGACCACGTTGAAATTGTGGAAGTCACGGCCCGCCGCACCCATGATGACGATCCGACGAGGCCCTGTTGATGTCGTCATAGATGTTCGTCCTTCTGCCGCTGCACCTTTTGGCACTTCCTGCAGTCCTGTGGCCCCGAGGTCTCTCATCCATCACGCCGGCTTGCCGTCCACCTCGGCATAATAGGCAATGCAATCACTCCCGGCCCCGAACAACTCGTTCTCCTTCCAGCGGACCGCGGGTCTCGGTCACGATCGTGTATTGCGCCTCGGACTCGGAGTCGGTGTGGAAATAGACAACGACCCAATCATTCGTCTTCCGCAGTTCATGCCCCCTTTGAGCGTTCGAAAAGAGATTGAATTGCCACGCGTCGCGGCTTGTGTGCAGGACGGGAAGCCAGGCCTCGCCCAACGGATTGAAGCGTTTTGGGGCGATCTTGCGCGGCGTATCCTGCGCCGCCTTCGTTCGATATTATCGATCCACGTCCAGCAGCAGCGCGACCGGCGGTCCACTTGACTGCGGGGGGCGCTGGGAGTGGCGTTGGCCAAGCCGATCGGTGAGCGCGCCTTTGATCGCCAGAGCGCGTCGTGCGCCCACACCCGGAACCTTCTCCAGTCGGCCATCATGAAGGGCCTGTTACAGTTGTTCGAGCGTGTCGGCATTGAGCTCGTTGTGAATGTGTGGGGCAAGCTGGGGCCCGATGCCGGAATGGTTTGGAACAATTGCTCAGGCTCGAGCGTACCCAACAGCCGATCGAGTTGATTCCAGCATCCCGTGGTGACGATCGCTGCTCCGATGCCCACCGATACCTGGTAATGCGATGACGCCTTTGAGGCCTTCATTACGCACGATCTCGTCGATGGGCTTCTCGAGTTCCACGAGAGTTCTTGCGGCCCGGCGATAGGCCGCGACCCGATAGCCATCCTCGTGCTGCACCGCGAGTATGTCGGCCATCTCTCGCAACTTGTCGGCCAACAATGCGTTGCTTGGGCTCCACATCCGCTGGCTCCTGCCAAGCCGCCGAACGACGCTGACACTGCTGCCGACGACCTGGCTGGCACTGCTGCCGCCGACCTGTGAGTCCTGGCCATTGCGGCCACGGCCGGATCCTTGGGAACTGTCCCGGGGCTAGGCATGTGGCACTAGCACCGCCACTCCCGTAAGGTCGCCCTGCCGCAACCTCTGCAAGACCGCATTGGCCTCAGAGAGTGGATGCGGCTCCACTGTGATGTCGAACGGGACACGACCTGCCAGATCCATGAACTCCTCGCCATCCCGGCGTGTCAGATTGGCGACGGATCGAATGACCCGCTCGCCCCACAGGATCTCGTAGGGCATGGAAGGGATCGGGCTCATATGGATCCCGCCGAGGACGAGCGTGCCACCCTTGACAAGGTGCCTGAGGGCGATCGGCACCAGATCCCCGACCGGGGCAAAGATGATCGCAGCATCGGACGACTCGGGTGGGGTCTCGTTCGAGCCGCCGGCCCATTCGCAACCGAGCGAACGGGCAAAGTCCTGAGCCTGGAGGTCACCGGGACGCGTGAATGCGAAGACTCGCCAGCGCTCATGCCGTGCGATCTGGGCGACGATATGAGCTGCAGCACCGAAGCCAAAGATGGCGAGCCGTCGGGCTGGCCCCGCTGCCTTAAAGGAGCGATACCCGATGAGCCCCGCGCACAGCAGAGGCGCGGCGTGAAGGTCATCGTAGGCTGATGGAATCCGAAAACAGTAGCGCGCGTCCGCTATCGCGTGCGTCGCATAACCGCCGTCGATCTGATACCCGGTGAAGCCCGGTGCATCACACAGGTTCTCGCGCCCTGACCGGCAAAACCCGCAAGTCCCGCAGGTATGCCCGAGCCAGGGAATGCCAACCCGATCGCCCACGGCAAACTGGACTTGTCCATCCCCCACGGCAGTCACCCGTCCGACAATCTCGTGTCCGGGAACGAGAGGAAGCTTGGAATAAGGCAGGTCGCCGTCGATGACATGGAGATCGGTGCGGCAGACCGCGCACGCGGCGACCTCGACGAGCACCTGGCCGGCACCGGGACGAGGCGTCTCCCGCTCAATCGACTTGAGGGGATGGCCAACAGCCTCGAGCAGCATCGCCCTCATGCATCAACCTCCCTCGTGCAGCTGGAGCTGCTAAATAGCCGCGATGGCCGCCGTCCGGGTTGACCGACATCAACGCGCGGTCTTCGCTTTTGCGAAAGAAAGGGATGGGTGCCTGGATAATTCAGGCTTGCCGACCCGACAGCTGTTCAACATCCAGCCGGGAGTTCGATCATGGCTCAGGAAATCAAGAAGACCGAGACAGGCGCTATGCCGGTGCACCGCTACATGGATCAATTTTCGGCCATGCGGTCAGAGATGGATCGCGTGTTCGATTCATTCCTTGGTCGTGGCATAGGCCGTTTCCCCGCATTTGCAAGAGGTGAAGACAGCGACGCCGTCGTTCCGAGCATCGATGTGCGCGAGACCGAAACCGAGCTCGTCGTCGAGGCCGAGTTGCCGGGCATGGACGAGAAGGACATCAGCGTGACGCTGAATAACGGCGTTCTCACTTTGAAGGGCGAGAAGAAGTCGGAGCGCGAGGAGAAGAAGGATGATTATCACCTGATGGAGCGCAGCTACGGCAGCTTCCAGAGATCGTTCGAGGTCGCCGATACGATCGATGCCGATGAAGTCAAAGCAGCATTCGAGAAGGGGGTTCTCAAGGTCACACTGCCGAAGCGACCGGAGGCCGTGAAGAGCGAGAAGCGCATCCCTATTGGCAAGGCCTGACCGCTCGGTTGGCGACTTGACTTTCTAGTTTGACGCGCCGGTGCGGAGCTGTCCCGTTCCCGGCGCGCCGTCGCATTTTTCCAGCGGAAATGGTCTGATGGCGCATAAGCAAGTGATCTTCGGGTCTGCCGCGCGCGAGAAAATTCTGCGTGGTGCGGCTCAGCTCTCCAATGCCATTCGCATCACGCTCGGTCCCAAATCCAAGTCCGTACTCATTCAGAAGAAATGGGGCGTGCCGCTCGTCTGCGACGATGGCGTTACCATCGCCAAGGAGTTCGACCTCAAGGATCCGGAGGAAAATCTCGGCGCCCCGATGCTGCGCCAGGCCGCCGAGAAGGCGGGCGAGAACGTCGGCGAGGGAACCAGCACGTCGACGATCCTCGCATACGCCATTCCGGCGGATGGCGTTCGAAACGTCGTCGCCGGCGCCAGTGCCATCGATATCAAGCGTCTGGATCGTGTGCCACCAAGACCGCCATCGGGCGCTTGGAAGCTAATTCGATCGTAAAGCCTGGAGCGGAGGACTGGCCCATGGTCGCCATCAGCAAGTCGCCGCCGAAATGGCGGCCGCAGGCCATACCTTCTGGCAGCCGAACGGGACTGGCTGCTGGCACGGCTGGCCGAGAAGCCGGATCTGACGCTGCATGCGTTGCTGGCCGAGCTTGCTGCGCGTGACGTGGTGGTGTCCTGCGACACGCTCTGGCGCTTCTTGAAGCGCGAAGGCATCAGCTTCAAAAAAAAACCGTCTTCGCCACCGAGCAGAACCGGCCTGACATCGCGCGCCGCCGCGCCTGGTGGCGGCGGCGTCAACCGGCTCTCGATGCGGCGCGTCTCGTCTTCATCGACGAGACCTGGACCAAGACCAACATGACCCGCTCGCACGGCTGGTGGCGGCGCGGCGCGCCGCTCAAGGCGCACGCTCCTCACGGCCACTGGCGGACGATGACCTGCATCGCCGCGCTGCGCTCGGACGGCATTACAGCACCCTGCGTGTTCGATGGACCAATCAACGGCGCAAGCTTCCTGGCCTATTTCCGACAGGCGCTCGTGCTAACCTTGCGTCCCGGCGACATCGTCATCATGGACAACCTCGGCAGCCACAAGGGCCGCGCGGTGCGCGACGCGATCCGAGAGGCGGGCGCCCGCCTCTGGTTCCTCCCCGCGTACTCACCCGATCTCAATCCGATCGAACAGGTCTTCGCCAAGCTCAAGACGCTGCTGCGCAAGGCCGAGGAACGCACCGTCGATGCCGTCAGAGCGCGCATTGGCGCACTCTTGAAGCTCTTCACGCCAGGAGAGTGCGCCAGCTATCTCCGCAACAGCGGGTACGCTTCAATATGAGCCGGAAAGACTCTAAGCGTTCCGAGCTGAGCCAAGGGAACGCAGAGCTATGCTTTCCATGTTCCGCACTTTCCGACTTGGTGCTTCCGCGTTCACCGTCTCACTGCTAGCCTTGATGCCGAGCGCCCGCAGGGCGTCACCGCTGCAGTCCGGTTTACCGAAACCCTTCGCGACCTGCCTGCCGCTATCGCTCGGGCTCCGGTCAATTTGGATTACGCGCTTTCTGATAGCGCTCCGGGATGCGATAAGATTCGAGTGAAGAGATCGTCCCATGCGAGCCATGGTGTTGGAAAAGCTTGGAGAGCCGCTGCGGTACCGCAGTGTTTCCGACCCAACGCCTGGACCGGGGCAGGTGGTGGTGAGGGTAGCGGCCTGCGGTGTGTGTCGCACCGATCTGCACATTGTCGACGGCGAATTGACCGACGCCAAGCTGCCGATCATTCCCGGGCACGAGATCGTCGGGCACGTGGAGGCAGTCGGCCCGGATGTCGGAGCGCTTCGTCTGGGCAATCGCGTCGGCATCCCCTGGCTCGGCCATACCTGCGGCCGATGCTCCTATTGCCTTGGCGGACACGAGAATCTTTGCGATACGCCGCAGTTCACGGGCTATCAGATCGACGGCGGCTACGCGGAATTCGCGGCAGCCGATGCGAGCTATTGCTTTCCTCTCCCCGAGAGCTATTCCGACGTCGCCGCTGCCCCTCTCCTGTGCGCCGGGCTCATCGGCTATCGCTCGCTTCAGGCGACCGGCGGCGCGCGCAATCTCGGCATTTATGGTTTCGGCGCCGCGGCGCATATCGTCGCGCAGGCCGCACAGTTCGAGGGACGTTCCGTATATGCCTTCACAAGGCCAGGAGATACCGATGCGCAGGCGTTCGCGAAAGAGCTCGGCTGCGTCTGGGCCGGCGGCTCCGATGAGCGCCCCCCGCTGACTTGGATGGCGCTATGATCTTCGCGCCAGTCGGATCGCTCGTGCGCACCGCGCTCTCCTCGGTGCGCAAGGGTTGTCGTCGTACTCGGCGGGATTCACGTGAGCGACATTCCTGCAATGCCTTACGCGCTGCTCTGGGGCGAGCGCGTCATTCGCTCCATCGCCAACCTCACGCGGCAAGACGCCAAAGATTTTCTCGATCTGGCCGCGCGCCTGCCCATTCAAACGCGTGTCGAAACGTTTGCTCTCAGCGATGCCAATGCGGCATTGGATCGACTCCGGACCGGCAAGCTTTCGGGAGCCGCTGCTCTGATACCAGATGGGCAGCATAGTCCATCATAAAGCGATGTTGCCGAAATTCGCCGAGTTACGGATCAGCGGATCCATCGAATAATCGGCGGGCATGTTGAGCTGTATCAAAGCGCACCAATATTTGAGGCAGCATGTTGATCGATTGAAATCGAGCATGGATCCGACGAGACCGCGAAGCAATTTAGCGTTTGCGGATGATGTTCATCTGAAGCCGATTGGGAATGCCGTGAGTGGGCATGGCGATGCGCTTAAGCCCTTCCGCCATCGCAAGATAGACGACGCCGATCACGGCGATCGCGATCAGAAGCAGCGGCGGTAGCGGAACGAAGTCGAAGACGCGGCCGATTGGTGTAAGTGCGAGCAGCAGCGCGACAGCAAGCGCCCCCAGAGAGCTCGCAACGAGTGTCGGATGTGGGCGGCTCATCCAGAGCGGCTTCGCCGAACGGATGATGAAAATGACGAGAATCTGAGTCACGATCGATTCGATGAACCAGGCGGTTCTGAACACGGCGACGTCCGCCCCGAAGCCGGCATGGAGCAACGCAAATGTCGCGATATCGAAGACTGACGACAAAGGCCCCATGATCAGCGTGAAGCGAAGCACGCTGCCCATATCCCAGGCCATCGGCAGGGCAATGTCCTCTTTGTCGGCATCATCGAACGGAATGCCGATCTCCGAGATGTCGTAGAGTAGGTTGTTGAGCAGAATCTGCAAAGGTGCCAACGGTAGAAACGGCAGCGCCAGCGAGGCCAGCGCCATAGAAAGCATGTTGCCGAAATTGGAGCTGGTGCCCATCCGCACGTACTTCATGATATTGGCGTAGGTCCGCCGGCCTTCGGCAATACCGTCGGCCAGGACGCCGAGATCCGGCGCGAGCATGATGATATCGGCGGCCTGCCGCGCGACATCGGTCCCGCCATCGACCGAAATTCCGACATCGGCCACATGGATGGCCGGCGCATCATTGATGCCGTCGCCAAGAAACCCGACTGTATGGCCGCGACGACGCAGCGCGCGCACGATGCGGCTTTTCTGCTCGGGTGAGACGCGCACGAACAGATCGACCTCCTCGACGAGAACCGCCAGCGCCGTCTCGGAGAGGTCTGCGATGTCCTCTCCGGTTGCGAGGCCCGCTGCTGGAAAATTGAGGACCTCCACCAGATGCAGAACGACTGGCGCGGCATCACCAGAGATGATTTTGACGCGTACGCCCGCCTGGCGCAGACGGTTCACCGCATCGGTCACCGATGCTTTTGGAGGATCGACAAAGGCAGCACAGCCGACGAACACGAGATCTCTCTCGTCGGCCGATGTCACCTTCTCGCAGTTCTTTGCCACAACACGTCGCGCGACACCGAGCAGACGCAAGCCCTCACGTCCCTTGGTGTCGAGCAATGCTTCAATCCTGGCACGCATCAGAGTATCTAATGGCGCGAC
This sequence comes from Hyphomicrobiaceae bacterium, assembly GCA_050250755.1. GTDB lineage: Bacteria > Pseudomonadota > Alphaproteobacteria > Rhizobiales > Hyphomicrobiaceae. The sequence goes on along the minus strand of JBFWOB010000047.1, from coordinate 8,673 downwards.
ACTGCCATCCGCGAGTTCCGCACTCACGCACAATGCTAAAAGGGTCTCCGGCGCACCCTTAGTAAGAACTTGCCGTTCCCCGCCAAGCTCCACCAGAACAGACGCGCGACGTCGATCGAAGTCGAAGGGCACGTCGTCGACGAAGCGACACTCGGCATCCTCGGCTGACGAAGCGGCCAGCAGGGCTTCATCGAGACTGCTTCGCATGCCGCTCGCAAAACGGCTGTTGAGGCATGCAAGCTGCGTCGCGCGCAGACTCTCAGCGCCGTCGATGCCGAAGCCACCTATATGAACGATTTTGGCTTCCGTCAGCGTTCCGGTCTTATCCGTGCAGAGGACATCCATTGCGCCAAGATCGTGGATGGCCGAGAGCCGCTTGACCACCACCTGACGCGCCGCCATCCGCACGGCTCCTCGCGAGAGGGTGACCGTCATGATCATCGGCAGCAGCTCTGGTGTAAGGCCGACGGCGAGAGCGACCGCAAACAGGAAGCTCTCCAGTGAAAGGCCATGGCGAACGAGCTGCGTCAGAAGTACGAAAAGGACAAGGAACCCGGTCAGCCGCAGGATCAGCACGCCGAGCGAATGGATGCCGCGCTCGAAAGCCGTCGGCGCCGCCTTCTCCTGAACAAGAGCGGCGATGGCACCGAAGCGTGTCGCACCGCCGGTCGCAACAACGAGCATCGTCGCCAGACCGCCGACGATGCTCGTGCCGCCGAATAAAGCATTGGAGGCGTCGGCTGGCGTGGGACTGTTGATCGGGTGGGGCCGTTTCTCGGCAGGATATGGTTCTCCGGTCAGGATTGCCTCGTTGACGAGCGCACCGCGGCTGGCTAGCACGACCCCATCGGCTGGCACAAGGTCGCCGCCGCGAAGGTCAACGATGTCGCCCGGCACGATATCGCGCACCGGCCGCTCAATGACACGCCCATCGCGCCGCACAGCGGCTGTTACCGCTACCGAGTGCTGCAGTGCATCGATCGCAGCCTCGGCCTTTTGCTCTTGGACGATATCGAGCACGACTGAAAACGCGATGATCACTAGGATGATGACGAAGCTCTGCGAGTCTCCGGTCAATCCGGAGATGGCCGCTGCAATAAGGAGAATGGCGACGAGCGGTTCTGCAAAGCGCTTCAGGAGTTTTGCAATAGACCGCGCCGGACGCTCACCACGGCGAGGTTCGGCCCATAGTGCAGCAGGCGAGCTGCAGCCTCACTTTCGGTTAGACCATCCGGAGACGCTGCCAAATCCCGCAAGAGCTCGTCATCGATGCGGGTCCAGAACGGACGCTCTTTTCTTGCGATTGGGTTCGGCGCCGCCTCACCGAATAGGCCGTTCCAACTTAGCGCTCGACCCATCGGTCCGCCTCCTTGCGGTAGCGCCGCTTCACGGCCGCCCAAGCAACCCGATGCGCCGTCGCCTCGCGTTCGTCCGGCGGTTGGTCGTCATATCCCGCCCACGCGCTGTTGAAAGCTCTGCGATAGATCTCTCGCGCGTGCATTGGCAGATGAGATTTGACCGATACGGGAAGATCATCGATCGATGCGTAAGGCATCTCGCAACCTTCGAGGCTGAGCTGCAGCTCTTGGTTGGTGAGCCAGACTTCGCCTGCGCATACGAGCTTCGGGGTATTAAGGCGGCGATCAATTTCCAGAATGCTGCAGTAGCGCTTTCCCAAATAGCTTAGATCGCGGAATTGACGCACATCAATCGAAGTAGAGGTGTAGGGACTAGCTTCACGAGATCGCATAACGCGGAAAGTGCCGCTCGTGGAGCTTGTCAATATCACGCGAAGTGTCGACAAGCTCGCGGAAGCCGACGCGGTCATCGCCGACAGTTATCTGCGATGCCTCCTGGATAAGTTGGTATTGTATGCCACATGCCGTGGTCCGCCATCCAAGACCTGGAACAACAGTTGTCTCCTGCGACATCGGCCCCCGGCTATCTCTTGCGACCTGCTGTCGACACGCTGCTCTCTTCGATTGTTGTGTCTGCGTTGATGATCTGGGCTCAGAGCCTAAGAGGAGCCAAGGAGGGAAGCGCCAGCAGGGAAAGCGGGGGTGCCGTAGCAAGCGATCACACATAGGGGTGAAACATGAGCGACCACCAAGCGCGAGGCTCGGTGGAGCGTCCGATCGGATCGGATCGCAGTGCCCGAAGCGGGCTCTCAGCCGAAATCGCCAAGGACGCGCAGGACTGCGCGTAAGCCTGGAACGCAGGCGCATCGCAAGCAGGAGGTGCTTCGGCGGCATAGATAACTCAAGACCAGCCAATCGCGCGATGCTCTGAATGCGCGCCCGCTCGTGCTCCTGACTGCTCCGTGACCTACAGCCTGATCGTGCCGCTTGTGATCCTCGACATTGCGGTCAGCATCTATCAGGCAATCTGCTTTTCTGCCTATGGCATCGAAAAGGTGCGACGCAAGGACCATTTTGTTTTGATCGCGCTCAGCTAGCCTATCTGAATGCCTTGAAGAAATTGAACTGCGCGTGCTGCTCTTATGCCAATGGCCTGATCTCCTACGTGAGGGAGATTGTCGAACGAACTGAGCGGTACTGGTGCCCCATCAAGCACGCCCGGCGCATGATCGCCGCGCACTAGCATTACCGGCAGTTCGTCAACTATGGCGACGCCGAAGCCTACCGCGAGCGGCTTGCAGAGCTCTCCAAGGCACATAGCACAAAGCCACCCGGGCCTCTTGATACGTGACGTGACGCTGTGTGATGACTGGCGTGGTGCACAACTCGCCTCTAGTTGTCTGCGTCCTTCTTTGCTTTGATTGGTGCGAGCGCGGCTTGCTCGGCAACGGCGCGCGCGACCCATGCGACGAACTCCGGCCCTGTCTTTCCCATGGCCTGATCGAATGCTGCGATGGCAGCCGCCGCATCCGTAGCACTGACGGGAGCTGATGACCGGAAGACTTGGGTAGCGACTATGCGTCCCTTGCTGTCGATGACCTTTCCTTTTACCTTCAGGCCTTCCGCGCAGGCGACAACGCCGATCGCCAGCGCCATGAACGGCGCCTTGATCATGCCGACCTTGAAATGCGTGGCCGAAATCGCTTCCTTGAGACGCGCCGCGAAGATTTCCGGGCTCATGCCGCCGTAGAGCCAGGCCACGAGGCCGCCGCCGTGGAGCGCCGCCATCGATCCGAGAAATGTCAGCAGCGGCAGCGCCACAACAAGTGCCACGACGCGCGGCAACAGGAGAATACCGACTGGATCGAGGGCCATGGTGCGTAGCGCGTCGATCTCCTCGCGCATTTTCATGGAGCCGATCTCGGCCGTGTAAGCGCTGCCCGAGCGCCCCGCGACCATGATCGCCACGATCAGAACGCCGAGTTCACGCAGGACCAGAATGCCGACCATGTCGACGACGTAGTCGTCGGCGCCGAACTTGCGGAAATGGAAGAACCCCTGCTGGGCGATGATACCGCCGATCATGAAGGTGATCAGCAGAATGATCGGCACCGCCTGCCAACCGACGCGATCCAGGTGATGCACGGCCGACGTCAGCCGGAAGCTCCGCGGCTTCAGCAGCATGGCCACCACAGAGTATCGAAATGAACTCAACAATCGGAACTGGCGTCAGATACAATTGATTTGCCGGAGTCTTTATAGAGGCGGATAGACGGCCCCGCGGCCGACGGCGAGCGAATCCTTTTTGCGGCGACGAGCTGCCCGTCGGGCTCGACCTCGAGGTGTTTGACTTCGCGGTCAACGCCGGACATCCGGTTGCGATCCGGCACCTGCAACGCGCGACGTCGCCGAGAAAATGGGAGACGGCGGCTGGCCATCGCAATGATGCTGTGGTGCGCAATGATGATCCATGGGTGCGCCTTCGATCGCCCCGGTTCGCCTTGTTCGAATGTCGGGAAATGTGAGTGAATATCTAGAAGGCCGCTGTCGGCTTTCCGCTTTGTTCCGGCGGTCAAGAAATGCGAAGTGAGAATAATCGAGTTAAATCAGCATATTATCCGAGTCTCACCTCTTGCCGCGCGAGTGCTCCGTACACATATCAATACTGTTCAACCGTCATCTGGAGAACAGTAAAATGGACATTCTCATCGCAGACTCGATGGGGGCCGGCGCCGCCATCGGGACTCAACTTGCGGCCACGGGGAACTCGGTCACGTATCTTGATGGTCCGAGCCGTGCCTTCGCCCTCGACTTCGCTCCGTTGAAGGTGGTGAGCGCACTCGGGCGCGTCGAGTCTTATGCCCATCATCTCGAAGCGGTTGAGGTTCGGCGGCCCTTCGAGCTTGTAATCGTTTCGGTTGAAGCGCACAGCCTTAGTCGGATGGTGACCGACCTGCCGTACGCGATCGATCAAGCCACGACCGTTTTGGTTCTCTCGCCCGGGCTCGAATACGTCGACGCAATCCGGGAGGCGTGTCACGGCGCAGTGGTCCTCGATGGCCAGCACAATGTCGGCGCCTTTTTCGATGATGGCGGCGTCGTGCGCCATCTGGGGAATGGCGGCAGGATCCTGATCGGCGCCCGCACGCCACACGAGAAGCTTCAGGCCGAGCCGATCGTCGCCTGCCTCTCTGGGACCGGCGTCTCGCCCCGGATCGTTCCGGATGCTCGCCACTGTCGCTGGGAAAGCACCCTCCGCTTCGTCTCGGCCTGCGGGCTTGCGGCCTTGCTGCAGTGCCCCCTCGAGCACTTGGGTGAGGCCGAGACCGGAGACGGGACGACCCTTTGGGCGCTTCTCCAGGAGTGCGCCGACGTCGCGTCGGCGAACGGCTTCCCGGTCAACGTCGGCGGTCTTGCGTCGTTCGTCGAACGCCTGCCGGTTTTGGCACACGGGGCTCTCACCGCCATGGGACGTCGGATCGAGCGGGGCGAGATCGATGAGATCGTCGAGCTTTCGGCCCAGATGCAGCGCGCGGCTCGGGCCGCGAGCGTTGCGACGCCCACTCTCGATGTTGTGGTGACGGCGCTCATGGCCCGCAAGGCGGCGATGGTGGCGGGTCCCCGGCCGAGCGAAGCGGATTTTGGGGGGCGGACGGCTCCCCTTTACCGGCGCGCAGTCAGGTTGGGTAGCGCATGGGCCCAGCGCAAGAGTGGAGACGGCCGATGAATGGGTGGCCTCCGATCGTTACCGCTTGCTGGTCGACGCCGCTCCCATCGGAATTCTGCCGCATCGGGATCAGCCGCGGTCCGCCACGCGGGCAGAAGGGCTACCGGCGGTACGAGCGACTGGCGCCGGGCCCTTGGATGCGCTGGGTGGGCGATGCAGAGTTCATCCGGCTCTACTTCCTTCAGCTTTCACAGCTCGATCCTGGATAGGTGGCCGACGACCTGATGAGCCTGTCGAGGCAGAAGCCCATCGCACTTCTTTGTTTCGAGCGAGCGGGTTGCGGCGCATGGTGTCATCGGGCACTTGCCGCCCGATGGCTCAGCAAGGGACTGGGGCAGGTTGTCCCGGAATACGGCTTCGAGCACGATCCCGCTTGTAAGCATCCCCTGTTGCCGTTGCTTACTTCGGCCTCCCCCAGCGCTGCCGCATCCGCCATCAATACGGATGATGACGCACCGAATGCACCGCACAAGTGATCGAGTGCTACTAGCGGTCCCAAACCGGCCTCATGCTGTGATTGCGATGCCAAGACTGGAGCCAAAGGAGTTGGCCTCGACCAAGATGGATACGCCGAATCTGGGTCCGCTGTACAACGGGGGCCCGATCGATAATGAGCGCATCAAGGTCCATCTTGATTGGGGGGCCACGGTCGATGAAACGATGAATGTGCAACCAAAGCAACGCTCGATCCCGTGTGTGGACGGCATCTTGTTGGCAAGGACTTTTTTTGGTTCGTCACGCCGTGCTGGTCGGTAGCGCCCATGTGTCCGGCCTTTCTGCTCGGTGCGAACGCCGATGGCCTTCATGCTATCCGCAAGATCGGCTCCCGATCAAAAGCACGCGCTCGAGGCGCCCTGGGATCGATGGGTTTTGTCGATCTCGGTGGTCGACCGCATCGTCGACCTCGATGCCGAGATACCTCACCGTGCTCTCGATCTTGGAGTGCCCCAACAGGAGCTGGACAGCACTGAGATTGCCGGTTCGCCGGTAGATCAGCACCGCCTTAGTTCGCCGCGGCGAGTGCGTGCCGAATTCGCTGGATCGAGACCGATGCTGGCGACCCACTCCTGAACGAGCCGAGCGTACTGCCGTGTCGTCAGTCCGCCTCGGTCGCCACGACCGGCGAAGAGAGACTGACCCTACTTGCGTTCCGTCAACCGCAAAGCGGACCGGCCGGCCGGTCGTCCTCTGGCGGATGGTTGCGCGATCCATCGGGTAGCCACTCGGTGCAACGTCATCGACGCGAACGGCAACGACGTCACAGCCGCGAAGTGTACTGTCGATGGCAAGGTTGAAGAGCGCAAGATCCCTCTTCTTGCCCTCTACCTGGAGCTTTGTACGGATCGACCAGACGTTGCTCGGTCTCAACGGCGGCTTTGCGCCGACGAGCTTCCCTTTGTTCCACCGCACGCGAACTGGCTTTGCGACTAAAGAGGCGTGGTTCCGTTCCATGTCTGTCTCCTTGCTAGAGAGACAGATGACCATGCGCCGATGCGGGGCCAACTGGTTGACGGGACGATCGGCTTCGGATCAAATCTTCCCTGGCGTGGTCACCGGCCGACGATTTTGACCTTAAGCGGTCCTGAGCGACTGCGGCACTACCCAACCATCGATGACCGACTTGCCGTTTGCGGACATTCTCGCATGACCCTCGTAGTCGTGCACCTCGGCGACATACGTGAGCGTCTCAGCCCAGCATGTCCGAATGAAGAAGGAGCATGGTGACCACGCCTTCGCCGGGGACTCTGAAGGACTGTTCGGTAATGTCGAATCGTTCTGCTGCGCGATTGTCGAACCAAGCGTCGGCGCCTATCTTGCGGGGAAAGCCCTCATCCCGAGCCGTCGGGTTGTGTAGGAGTTCGAACGCGAAGCTTTCGCTGTCGAGGACCTCTTTGGGGAACCAGTAGCCTGGAATTCCCGCCGCCCCCCGAAACCACTTTCGGCCACTGACGGCACGATGCTGCACCATCATCGCTGTCGGATAGAGAGTGCTGTCGATCATACGTATCAGGGTTGCGGTCAGGCTGCAGTTGAAGGTGCTGGCCATGGCCTTCAACGCCTTCAAATCCAAGCGAGCGTGTTTCCGGCACTCTTGCTTGAACATGGACCAAGGCATCAGCAGATCGGCCGCGTATTGATCCGCGATGCGCTCGACCTGATTGGTCTTCGAGAACCTACCGATCTCTGTCGCTCTGCAGGCAACAGACTCTCCTCTATGATGTGCCCAGTGCCCCAGTTCGTGAGCGATGGAAAACCGCTGTCTCTCCGGCATGGTGGATGGAAGCACGGAGATGATGCCTTTGTCTCCCATGCCGGTGATCATGGCTTCGCAGGTCGTGAGGTGACGCCTTTTGATGCGAAGGCCAACGTAATAGGCGATGGCTTCGATATCGATGTCGCCCGGCTGAGCGATGCCCAGCGAACGCAGCAAAGCCTCCGGGGACACGTTGGTCGGGAGGGGATCAATCCTTTTCACGGTCGTCATCTTCAAGCTCGGCAAGGTCCTCTAGGATGGCATCAATGTCGCCGTCCATGGATCCGTCACCAAAACGCGCAGCCAACGTGACGCGCGCGGCGGCGTCGCCTGCCTTGGCGCGCTCCAGCAGCCGCCGAGCCCGTACGAGATCGAGACCGCTCACGTTGGATCGTTGCGCCGACGAAGCGGCACCCGCCTTGGCCCGTTCAAGCCGCGCGCGGGCCAAACGCGCTTCTCCGGCGCCGATTGCGCTATTGAAGAGATCCACGCTGGATTGATCCTCGGCTTCAACAGGTGAGTTGTCCGACAGGATGAACTCGAGAAAGTTGTCCAAAGCCTCCTTCTTTCTATCGTTCATCAGGACCGTCCTTCCTGCGCCTGATACGCAATGGCGAGTTTGTCGATCTGGCGGCTCAAGCGCGTGCGCAGGGCCGCAAGTCGCTTCGCATCAACGCCGACCGCGTCCTGCAGGGCCTGCCCGATAAGGCCGTCGTCGAGCCCTATCAGCAAGAACTCCATTTCCTCGTCGCCGGCGAAGTGCGCCGCGAGCTTCAGCATCGCGTCCTCCAGCAGAGCCTTCTCTGCCGCAAGTTCCCCGTCAGGCGGGGCGGCAACCGCATCCATCTCCCCCACCCCCACCACGGCGAATTTGTGCTTCAGCGCGTTCACTTTCCTCTCATCGGTCAAGAACATCCTGTCCGTCAGGAGGCTCCTCATCACTCCGCATACAAATGGCGCGAAAGCCTGCGATTTCGGCCACGGGCGTTGTCCCTCGGCAATCCTGACATAGGCCTCGCTGATGAGCTCGTCTGCGGACGCAAACCGTCCTTCGCCGGCCAAGACCTTGGCCACCCTAGCCAAGTTTCGCCTTTCGGGATCTGATAGGCTTCGGAACGCTCCGACAGCGTCATCGGCGCTGTAGTGAGTATCGTCGGGCTGATCCACCAAGGTCTCCGCGGAGTTTTCGACAGATCACAGAATAACGCCAACGCATTTGATTCTCCATTGCCTCCCGGCTGTTATGTATGCGCGTGAAGGGGCGAATTCCGACATCTAAAAAAGTTTGTCGGAATCGTCCCTTTCGCCCGCACAACTCATTGGACGGCGCGCCG